>DASPIK010000077.1:0-69542 GCA_035629075.1 Terriglobales bacterium
ACCAGTGGTTGGATCAATCTCGGTAACCGGATCGAAGTTAGCGCCTACCTCCTGCTGAAAGTAAATCCTTGCATAGGAAAGGTTCAGTTCATCATCGGTGCAGTGGCCGGCAGTCAGGAAAAGTCGGGGTGAGATCAGGCTACCGGAGCATCGGTGAGAGAACTCGCCGTCCTGGTCATAGAAAACGGCCAATCCGACGTAGGTGTGGAAGGGGTCTGGCTGATAGGTGCCGGTGATGGCCTGCGCAGGTCTGGCAGCACAGATCATCGCGATCACGGTCAACGTGAGGACCGCAAATTTGTGTTTCATGTGAGCTCCTCCGCGAAAGCGCACGCGCACATCAACTCGCTTTCTAAACAAAAGTGCGGCGGTGCCGAAACATAGTTGCGAAGCTCGCGTGGTGGGTTGCCCTGACTTGCGGGATTGCCAGTCCCGCAGCAGACACTTAGGCACAGAAGGTGGAGGGCGGACGGTGGATAGGTATTCTCGGGGTCTTCGAGCCCATCAGCTACGCGATTGAGGTCATATCGATAACAAAACGATATTTCACATCGCTCTTCAGCATCCTGTCATAAGCTTCATTAATCGCCTGAAGCGGGATTAGCTCGATATCAGACATAATGCCGTGTTCGCCGCAGAAATTGAGCATCTCCTGGGTCTCTGGAATACCGCCGATCAGTGACCCGGCTAGCTGAAGCCGCTTGAAAATCATGCCTACTACGTCAACCGCAAGCGGTTGTGGCGGTGCTCCGACCTGCACGAGCGTGCCATCGCGCTTGAGCAGGTTGAGGTAGACGTTAACGTCGTGCTGGGCTGACACCGTGTCCAGGATGAAGTCGAACGTGCCCACGTGCTTGTCCAGTTGCAGCACATCCCTGGTGATGATGACATCGTCCGCGCCGAGGCGCTTGCCGTCTTCCGCCTTTCCCGGCGAAGTCGTGAAAAGCACCGCGTGTGCGCCAAACGCATTCAAAAACTTGAGTGCCATGTGACCGAGTCCGCCCAGCCCCACCACCCCAACTTTCTGCCCTTTTGCCACTTTCCAGCGCCGAAACGGGGAGTAAGTCGTTATGCCGGCGCAGAGCAGGGGCGCAGTCGCAGCCAGATCGAGATGCCTGGGTATCTCGAAGACGAAGTGCTCGTCCACAACGATCGTGTTCGAGCATCCGCCGAATGTTGGACAATCTGTTCCCGGTTCCGGACTGTTGTACGTTCCAACAAAGCCGACTTCGCAGTACTGTTCGAGGCCGGCTTTGCAACTGGTGCATGTCCCGCATGAACCCACCAAGCATCCGACGGCGGCAACGTCACCTTCTCTAACCCCCTTCACCTGCGAACCGGCCTTCACCACCTGGCCGACAATCTCTTGTCCAGGAACACAAGGGTAGGTCGTATTCTGCCACTCGTTGCGCGCAGTGTGCAGGTCCGAGTGGCACACTCCACAACCGAACGATTTGGGCTACCGCCGTACTCTCCTCATTTTTGAGTGAATGAAGGAAGCGGCGAAGGCACAACTGGCGGGTTGGGCACCGGGATATTCGCCTTCTTCAACGACAGGTCGGCGAAAAGAATCGACGGCGTGATGAACGAGCCCAGGGCGAGAATGTCGCCGCTCAAGCCTGCTCCGCCAAAACCCGAAAAGATGGCATTCATCATCGGCACATGCGGCCCTTGATATAGGGTCGGTTTGTCGCCAACTGCGACGATCTCTTTGAACGAAGTCGGCGTCAGGGAGGTGAACTCCACTCCACGTATGCGCTCTTCGCGGCCGTCGGCGAAAAGCTTGTAGAGTTCCACGCTGGAGGCGTTTGGAGCGCCTGGAGTCGCCATGCTCCCGGCGAACCGTGCGACCCAACTCAGCCCTCCTTCACTCGCGTGCTTCACCACGATTCCGTATTCAAGACCGCGCGCCTTTGCGAGTTCGAGCAGACGCTGGCGAAGTGCCGCATTCGTTTCGCTCTTCTTCGCTGTGAGAAACAGGTTGGAAGGAACAGCCCCGAACAACCATTTGCTGCCGGTGCTGGCCTTGGCTTCGTCTGTTGGCGTTCGCGTAGCAAGCACTTGCTTGAGAATGCCTGCCTCAACGATGTTCACTTCTTTCGTCGGGACACCCTCGTCATCAATCACGCGACAACCGAGGAGAGGCACGCCCTCGAACGAGTCGAGTCTCGGTTTGTCGACGACATCCAGAAATGCCGGCATTACGCCGGCTCCCAGCTTATCTGTCAGCGGTGTTCCCCCAGATTGGCCGAAAAGCTGGTTCATGGCTGTTTCGAACCGGGGTTCATCGGTTAGCGGGAACCGGGCTGCTCCGATAGCGGGCGCGAACACATCTGCCATCACCGCACCCGCCGCTTCACCTTCAAACAGTACTGGTCCGTTGTATCTGTCGACGATGCCGGCAGCTCGAAGAGCTACCAGGCCCCGAGCAAGCTTCTTAGCCCGCGCAATCACTTCTTCGGACTTGATGTTCTCCATGTAGCGGCTGAACACCGAGAATGAGTCTTGCACCGGCAGACCGTCATCAGCCCGGGCATCTGCGCGCACATGAAGAGCGAAGATCGGCTCCGAGCGCGTAAACACGGTTCCTTCGCTGTTCAGGTAGCGCGTGTAGAGATCGCGCACGACGATGCTGACTTCCGAGTCGAGTATCTCGGGCGTGCCACGAAACACCGCGGAGACGTCTCGTGCCAGCCGCTCAGCTGCCGTACGATCAAACCTGAACGCCTTGCGTGGCTCTACCATGGACACCGGCGGTTGCGGAGTGAAGTCTGGCAAACTCGCCGTGTACTTACGTGTTTGCAGCACTGACCGTTTCGAGGCCACGTCGCCGCTCGCCTGCTTGTAAACCTGGTCAGTGCCCAGCCATATCTCCCGGCGGATCTGGTCGTAGTCGTCATCCAACGGAAGTCCGCGCACCTGACCTGACCTGCCAAATCGTGGCCCGAAGCCACCGACTGTCAGGAAATTCGTGTTGTCGAAAGCGTAGTCTCCTGCGCGAACCTGCAGATTCAATGTGCGAGAACGGTTGGATGTGTTGCTGGTCAGCACACCCAAGGTGGCCTCAATGCTGGTAACGTCCGCCTCGTCAACGCGGTACTCGATGTAGTACGGCTTTTCCATGCCATCAAGACGAAGCTGAGTTTTGGATCGTTCCATCTCGTCTTTCATGGCTTTCATCACGACATCGTCCTGTGCGAACAGGGCAGGAGCCAATGCAAGCACCGCGACCATCAATTTCGCGAGTCTAGTTCTCATCATTTTTCCGTTTGTAAGGCTCACTTCGAGGCTCCTGAAGGTGACGGCAGTATAGGTTTCGGGTTCTCCGCTTTTTCTTTGCGCTGGACTTCGATTTGCTCAATCAGCAGCCCAGGAGCGCTGGCTGAGACCGGAACCCATCCGGATTGCGCACCGCAGACGCCATTGAAGACCTCGGGGCTGTCGTCGGCAGCGGCGATCTTGCTGAACGCAATCAGCGGCGTGCCAATAAGGTCGAGCCCCCGCACGAGTTCCTCGCGGCCATCAGCGTAGATACGGTAAACGACGGTTGGTAACACGCTGAAGGCGTTCGGGATCGAACGCGACGTGGTAGTGAAGCCACCCTCGATGTCCGCGAACAACAGGCCATAAGGCTTCTTGGACTTCTTCAGTCGGTCGATCAGCATTTTCTTCAGTGCTGCTCGCGGCACGGTCTGCGACGCTTCAACTAGAAGGTTGGACTGCCGTGCCTCTACGTCGTATCCCTGCTGCCGTCGGCCGTGGCCGTTTGACTGGGCGAAGCCTTTTACTGGGGATCGCGAAAGCAGGAAGTTTCGGAAGATACCCTTATCGACTACCGTGACGCGGTTCGCCTTGACGCCCTCATCGTCGTAGAGATAGTGGCCGACAAGGTCGGTGCCGTACAGTTGTCGCAGCGTGGGATCGGCATAGACTGACAGAAACTTCGGAAGAACAAGCTGATTGATTTTGTTCTTGAACGTCTGCGCATCGTCGTCGTCGTTCATTCGGTCGCCTTCAATGCGGTGACCGAATATCTCGTGAAAGAACACGGCGCTGGCACGTCCCGAAAGAATGGCCGGACCGGTATAGGGTTCCGCGACAGGCGCCTTTTGCAGGGCCAGCAACATTTGCAGCATCTCGTTCGCGGCCTTGAGTACCGTTTCATCCGAGGGCATTCCTTCCGGCGTGAACGACATGAAGTTGCGCTGTAGCGGAAGTACCTCGCCATCACTCGCGCGCACCGAAGCGTAAATCGTGAGCCGGTACAGAGGCGCCGAGATCTTGATCTCGCTGCCATCACTGTTCACGTATCGGCGAGTTTCCAGTTCGCCGCTCGCAGAGATGTTTGCGCCCAGTATGTCGGGATTGCCACGGAAGACCTGACCGAACCGCCTCACCTTCTCTTCCCACAGCTTTCTGTCGAACGAAAAGGGCGCATCAGGCTCGGAGTAATGCTGAGGAGGAGCGGCGGAGAAATCCGGCGAACGCTCACTATCGGCGGGCTTGATCTGCCGGTCTGTCTTCACACCTTCGAATTGCTGGACAGCATTACGATAGTTCCGGTCGGTTTCCAGCCAAAGAGCCACCGCAAGTGCCGCGGGATCGTCCTCGATCGGTAGCGTTCCACGCGTCTGGCCGAACGTCGAAGTCGCAAAAGCGCGCGACACGGGATGTGTGTTGTCGACGTTGTAATCGCCGACACGAAGGTCGATATCAACCACACGCGATTTGTTGTCGGTGCTGGAAGCTAGTGCTCCGAATGATGAACTGACCGAAATATCGTGGTTGTCCGTCAGTTGGTAAGAAAGGAAGTATGGCGGAACTGGGGACTTCTTCAGCACTTCGAATGACCGGGTCAGTTCCTGCTTCATTGTGGCGAGCACTGGGTCAGGGATCTTGTTTTCCTGCGCCAGACCGGCAACGGCAAAGAATAGAAGGACAATCAGTCCTGCGGCACGGGTTCGCAAATGCACCTCGAAAACATTGAATGTTCAGAGAACTGGCGCACCTTCTCCCGTTCCAATGAAGAGCAGGTGACAACTTTCAGGTGCAAAGAATTCTCGCAGCGCATGATACGTGCTACTGGCCGCCTTAGAAAGTGACTTTTGTGCGTTCATTGGTCGCCAGACGAATGGAATCGAGGTGCGGGCAAGTCCGTTCAAACTCAGCTGTCGAGAATAGAAACTAACCACCCGGGTATCTACTACCGAGGTTCGTCTATGCCGAAAGACCAGCAACAGTCTCTTCGAGAACACGTGCTCTATTTGCTCAGGGGTGGCGGCGCCCACTTGGACTTCGACGCCGCGGTCGCTGACCTGTCGCCCGAACTACGGGGCGCGAAACCGCTTAACATCCCTCATACGGCGTGGCGCTTGCTGGAACACATGAGGCTCGCCCAATGGGACATTCTGGATTTCTGTGTCAACCCGAACTACCAGGAGATGACTTTTCCCGACGACTACTGGCCAAAGGCCGATGCTCCTGCGACCGATGAAGAGTGGAAACGCAGCATCGAGCAGTTCCGGCTCGATCTGGACAAACTGGAACGGCTTGTGAGCAGCCCGAAAACTGATCTTTGGCCAAAATCCCCTGGGGCGACGGACAGACATACCTGCGTGAGGCACTTCTGGTGGCCGATCATAATGCTTACCACCTTGGCGAATTAGTAACTGTCCGACGGGCACTCGGGGCGTGGAAGTAGTGGTAACGGCCAGGTGGGATCGTCAGCGGGGAACACCTGTCAATATGCCCAGAATGCGCGAAGGTGTCATGCACCGAAAGGCGCAAACTGGCCAAAGTTGTGCTCATACGGACGAGTTGATGTGCGGCAGTGACTCGGAGATTATTAATTTTCTTCAACACGAAAATGTGCAAAACCAGCCGAGCGATAGCTACGGTGAACTGCTTCAGGTCGGAGCGGGAGGGTCAGGGTACCACCGTTGCAAGTGATGAGAAAGACAATGGTTGCGAGCTGCCCCAGTTTCGCAGCAATCGAGGTAAGTAGCTGAAACCCCTCTGTTTTCAGTGTTCCTGGTCTGAAATTCCACACAGATTTCCACAGGTTGAAGGCTTCGCAAAACGGAAACGCGGGCGTTTCCGCCCGCGCTTCGAAGGTGCTACTCCGGTCCCGTGCTCAGTGAACCGCCAGCGTGAACCGCACGGTGATCTGCGTCTCGACCTCGACCGGCTGACCGTTCAGCACGGTTGGTCGATATCGCCACTGCCGGACGGCGTCCATTGCCGCACCGACCAGGTACGGATGACCGCTCAGAGTCCGCAGGTTCTGGATGCGACCATCGCGGCCGATCACCGCCACCAGGACGACTTCGCCCTGAGTGCGGGTGATCTTGGCCACATGCGGATACTGTGGTTCCACGCGGCTGATCAGCATGCCGGGATCCATCACCGACACGCGGATCGCCTTGGGCACAACCTCCCGAGGCGCAGCCTCGACCGGAACCGGCTTGAACAGACTCGTCAGCAACGTATTGCCGGGGCGCTCATTCGGCTCGCCAACACCGCCTTCAATGCAACCTACGCACTCGACAGAGTTGCCGACCTGCGGCGGCGCCACTTCCGGCTCCTTCGGGATATAAATGTCTCGCGGTATCTCGCTCGGTTCGCGAATGACACCGTCATTTTGTAGCTCAGCCGGCACCTTCACCAGCGTCGTGCGCATTTCTTCCGGCACCTTCGGCCTCGCGGCAGGTGGCGGCGGCACCGGTTCGCTGAAGCGCAGACCGGGCAGAGCTTGCGTATAGATCAACGGAAACAGGACCATCGCCCCAACGGCAACGGCCTCCAGCGCAAAAGAGACCATCGTGGCAAAGCCACGGCGCGCACGAGTGTCGCGAGAAGTTTCGACAAGGGATTCGAGGAACATCGTAGTGCTCCTTTCTCCCCATCTCGCCGCCACCGGTGATGGGGTTACCGGCGGTCGGCTAACTTCTACTGCTATCGCTATTGACACTCGACGTTCGAGAAATGTTCCAGGATCTGGGTGTTAGGTTTCAGGCTATTAGGCTATTAGGTTTCGATTGCGTTATCCAAGCTGCGAGCAGGACAGAGCGCTAGCTACCCAACACCTAACCACAAAAAACCCGACACCCTCTTTCAAGCATCACTCCCAAGCTGCTGCGCATCCCATCCGCGCATGACCTGGATCAAAACGCTCAACATGGAAGAGCTGCCGGAGAAGGCTCGAGAGTTGATACAGGCACAGCACGCCCTGTATCCACCCGAGTACGCGACCCCTGTGTTTTCGCAGGAGGATGCCACGAACGGAATCGTGGCGTCGCACACGTTGATTCCCGAGGCGCTGTATCACGCATTCGGAACTTTCGGCGTGCTGATGTCGCCCGATCTGCCACTGACTCGCCGCCAGCACGAGATGATCACGACCGTCGTCTCGGCGACGAACCGATGTTTTTATTGAGTGGAATCGCACGCAGAGTTTCTGCGTAGGGTGACGCTCGATGACGAACTCGTGGCAGCGTTGAAGCGGGACTACCGAACGGCCAAGATTGATGACCGTGATCGTGCCATGCTTGATTTCGTCTACAAGCTGACCAGGGACGCAACACAAATCACGCGCGCCGACCACGCACGCCTTCGTGAAGCGGGATTCGACGACCGCGGCATTCTCCAGATCACGCTGATCGCAGCCTGGTTCAACTACATCAACAAAGTGGCGGACGCGCTCGGCGTCGGCCGCGACTGGCAAGAGCCGCAAGTAACCCGTGAGGCGGCAGGATAGAAATGAAACTACTTCTGCTCAGTCTGGTTCTTCTCACCTTCGTTCCTGTTATTGCTCACGCGCAAGGCGCGCAGAGGCCGCCAGAGCCTCACGTCGTCAAGTACTACTACAAGGTGAAGTGGGGCCACCAGCAGGAGTTCCTTTCACTATTCCGCAAGAACCACCTGCCCATTTTGCAACAACAGGTGCGATCGGGACGAATGGTGTCGGTCGATATGGTTGCGCCCCGCTACCACGCACCCGAAGAGTCTCGCTGGGACTACCGCGTGACCATCGTCTTCAAAGACGCGGCACGGGCCATGGAAGGCGATCCGCCGGACTTGATCAAGCAACTCTATCCCGACCAGGCCACGTTCAAGCGCGAAGAACAGCGCCGCTTCGAGATCCTCGAGGCGCACTGGGACCTGCCCATCACCAAGGTCGATCTCGAGAAAGCGCAGCCTTGAGACCTTCTATATGCACGTGCGGTCAGGAGAGCACCTGCATCAGGCTGCTTGTCACACGTAATCCGCAGGAAATGTAAAGAGTCGCCGAGTCGCAGAACTCCACCGTAGGTGCTGCTAAACTTACTCGACCTCCGGGCCTCCGATCATCGTGCCGTGGTTAGATTTCTTGTCGATCATCGTCACACTCTGACCTCTCGGGACTTTTAGCCAGGTCTGGGCGACTGCGATTTCGGAGGCGACTTTCATCTCGGGATCGCTTATCTCGTTCAAAAGCGAGATTGCCCACGGCGGCGAGATCTTCGCGGCTTGTGTCAGCAGAGCCCGATACGCGTCCGTGGCGGGCCAGTATGCCTTCAGTGCCTTGTTAGGGTCGTCAGGATGTGCGTCGTCTAGGTAAGCGTCGTTTGCGAGATGCATGGCGCGCTCAATAAGGCTTTTCGCGGTATCGACATCATTCATTTGGACGTACATATCGATCGCGGCACGCAAGCTCATCAGCTTTAACATTGCCGGAAGCTGCTCACCAATTTCGAGCATGCTGGAGATACACTCACGAGCAATGCTGGGGTGGCGTTTCATGGTTCCACGAGCGATGTTGTGGTACGCGGCTCCACGCAGGCTTGCATTCATAATGGTCGGGACTTTTGCGACTGCTTCCCGAGCGTGATCTGACTCCGCCTCGGCGGTCAGTTTCTGAACCAGTTGCATGTCGGCCATGTAAGGACTATCGGGCTGCGCGCTGCGAGTCACGGAGTACGTCACGCCGGTACCCAGCTTAGTGCCGGCGTCGGGGGCTTCGGAGTGCGGCGAGTAAAGTGCTTCAATGCCTTGCGGATGTCTTCGCAGCAGGGCAGCCAGTTCGCTGTACTTCTTCATGTACTGCTCCGCCAGGGAGCTGTCAATTTCCTGCAGAATCGGCAGGAACTGAAAAAGTTGATACTGATACGCTGAGGCAAACGAGAGCGTGCCCTTGTCGGAGGCCATCGAAAATGTCACCGCAGGCGCGTCTTTGGCGTTCGCCGGATCAGTCTGCTTCAGTACTTCATCGATCGACTGACGAACCAATTCCCTTGGGAGTTGACGCCAGAACCGCGCGATCATCTCGGGGAAGCCCGTGCCCATTTGCAGGCGGCGCTGATCGCTGGCGTGGTCACGATAGCTATTCAGCGAGGTCTGGAAAAGGCGCAAGAACTCGCCTGACTTGCTGCCGGTCATCGTACCCATAAGCTGCGCAGCAGTTTCGTACGGCATTTCGCTCTCTGCGGCTATTCGGTAGGTCACTTCCAGCGCCCGGTCCGTTCTCTTGGAATCCAGATAATAGCGCAGCAGGGCCGACAAGACGTCTGGGCGCGCCTCAGGATCGAGGGCGACAACCAGTTCATCGGCGAGTTCAGGTGCGAGCGGCACCATGCTGGCGACGATTTCTTTTTGGAGTAGCGCTCGTGAGTTCAAGCGATCTTCCTCGAGTTCCCTCACAGATGCGAGGGCATTGTCGAGCAGGCCCAATGCTTTCGATCTGTTCAACTGCTGGTAACCGCGAGCGATTTGCCAAAGCCCCCACGCGCGCATCCCGCCATCGAGCGCACCGGCGTCTGCCTCGGCTCTCTCCAGCAGATCGAGGCCGTACTTTCGCAAGTCGACTTCGTTATGGGTCGGCTTCTGCGAAGTGGGCTTCGCTGTTGAGGGAGGGCGTACGACGCGCAGCCCTTCCTGTGAGACGACCGAGGAACTCAGCAAGCATATAGCAAGTGCGATTAGGATTGATCTCTGCAGCATCGCTCTCAACCGAAGTGAAATAGTACAAATGCCGCGACGAAGGGAGCCCAGAGCCTGTGAGAACCGAGCAGCGCGAACGTGCAACTTCGACAACCTCTTGCTGCTCGGTACCTGATGAGCATAGACACCATGAAGACGCTGGGAGTTCCCCATCGACATCAATCATCTGCTCCCGCCCCGACAACTTGCCCTCGTTTCGATACGACCTGAACGGCTTGCCAGACAAGATCGGTAGCGGGGTGCCTTCGCACTGCAGCCTTCGTTCAGCATCTAGAGAATCGACCGGGCATTTCGCAGGTGACTCGAGTTCATATGAGTCTCATTAGTTACGAGCTGATCATCATCGTCCTGCTAGCAGTAATAAACGGCATTTTCGCCATGTCGGAAGTGGCTTTGCTGTCGGCTCGCAGATCTCGATTGCAGAACCTTGCCGATCGCGGGAACACCAGCGCACGCCGTGCGATCGAGCTCCTGCATGATCCCAACAACTTTTTGTCGACAGTTCAGATCGGCGTCACGGTCGTCGGGATATTCGCGGGCGCCTTCGGCGGCGCCACTCTGGCGGCGCACATCGCGGGATTCCTGCGGGGTTACCCTTCTCTAGCTGCTTACGCGGACACGGCGGGAATTACAGTCGTCGTCATATTCATCACCTACCTGACACTGATTCTCGGTGAGCTGGTTCCGAAAAGGGTAGCACTCAACAACCCGGAACGCATCTCGACGTTAGTGGCGACGCCTATGGCGCTGTTGTCCCGCGTGGGCGCGCCGGTAGTCTCGGTTTTGAGTGCGTCAACCAATGCGTTGCTCTGGCTCTTACGCGTGAAGAAGTCAACGGAGCCGTCGGTAACCGAAGACGATGTGCGCGCGATGATTCGCCACGGTGCGCAGCTCGGAGTGTTTGAAAAAGACGAACAGCAGATGGTAGATCGCGTGTTTCGATTTGCCGATCGCAGAGTCACGGCGATCATGACTTTACGTGCCGATCTGGACTGGCTGGACGTGAACGATCCGGCTCCGACCCTGCTGCAGAACATCAAAAGCAGTGCGCACTCGCGCCTGCCTGTTTGCGACGGCGATCCGGACCATACGTTGGGGATACTCGCCGTAAAAGATTACCTGGCGCAAGAGTCCCCGCAGATTCGCGATCTGCTTAAGCCACCGCTCTTCGTGAACGAGAGCATGCCTGCGCTCAGACTGGTCGAGCACTTTCGCGCGGCGTCAGTTCACGTAGCACTGGTGGTGGACGAGTACGGAGTTGTTCAAGGGTTGGTGAGTGGGACCGATGTGCTCGAAGCGCTGGTCGGTGACCTGCCGGAAGAAAAGTCGGACGAACAGGCTGTGGTGCAGAGGCCAGACGGTTCCTGGCTGGTTGATGGCAGCCTGCCGATCGAGGACCTGAAAGAATTATTACGAGTTGACGCTCTGCCAGATGAAAAACTCGGAGCTTTCCGAACCGCGGCGGGTTTTGTGATTCATAACCTTGGAAGAATCCCGAAGGCTTCGGACACTTTCGAGTTCGATGGCACTCGTATCGAGGTGGTAGACATGGACGGCAACCGCGTTGACAAACTGCTGCTGACTCCCTCGCGCTCGCAATTGGGCCACTCAGCGCCGGATGCCAGTTAATCTCCTCATGGCTTCCGATAGGGGTTAATCCGTCTCATAGTTGGGGTATAGTTCCGCTTGCAAAGCTGCTTGCCAGACGTACAATTCCCATCGATTGCAGGGCGACAGTATCGAAGGATTTGGGACTTCCTTCAGGCTGATTTGTCACTGCTGGAACCGGCGGTCGATGGTGCGAACACTGTGACACAATGCATACGGCGTTTAGGTGTAGTCTCGTTGCTGTTGTTGCTGCCAGCTTGGGCTGGAGAAATTCGCGGCACCATCGTAAACGCGCGCGGCGGCGAACCGCTGGGCCAGGTGCGCGTCGGTATCGTGGATACCAGAACCGTCGTGGCAACCGCGCCTGACGGTACCTTCTCGATAAAGAACCTCGCTCCCGGCACCTATGTGTTGCGCGTTGATGCTGTTGGCTTCTGGCTGCAAAAGACAGTAGTGACCATCAACGACGATGCAGACGTGAAGGAATATTCGATCGCGCTGGTGGCCGAAGGGCTCCGCCCGACCGAGACAGTTGACGTTACCGGCGACAACTTTCATCCGGTTGAGATGGCCGGGGTAGGGGATATCAACGTCACGGCTGACGAGTTGAGAAGTACGGCGAGCGTCGTTAGCGCCGACCCATTTCGCACAGTGCAAGTACTGCCAGGAGTCACGTCAGCCAGCAACAACGATTCCTTCGCGGAATTCAATGTCCTGGGCGCACCCTTTTCTACGGTGGGTATCTACGTTGATGACGTGCAGATCCGCAATCCAATGCACGGCATCCCGGGTTTCGCCGACGGCGCTTCGATCAGCATTCTGAGCAGCGATACCATCGACGCACTGACGCTGACTCCTACTGCCTTTTCCGAGCGATACGCAGACAGCACGGGTGCAGCACTCGACATTCGGACGCGCGAAGGCGCTCGGAACCGGCCACTTTTCCGCTTCTCGCCGGGTATGCTGGAAGCTCACGGTACGGGTGAAGGCGGCTTTGCCCATAAGCGCGGGTCGTGGCTCGTGGCGCTTCGTAAAAGCTACCTGGGATCCATCGCAGCCGTAACAGAATTGGATGTTCCGAGCATCGGTTTTTACGACGGCAGCGTGAAGCTTACCTATGATCTCAATCCTGAGCACACACTCGACCTTTATGCCGTCCATGGCAGCGTTTCGATGGATCGGACGCACCAACAGGACGAGGACCTCGGTCCTAATTCGCTGGCGTTTGGCAAAAACATAACCAGCCTGGCGCGACTGGGATGGCGATACGCCGTCACTCCCAGGTTCCTCTTGAGTTCCCGGGCGGCTTTCATCAGCGAAAAGCTCCAGACGCATAATCCTTCGTTCCAGCCACTGACCGGCAACAACTACGGCGAGTGGGTTGGGGGCACGACTGCGGTTTGGAGTTGGAGTCCCGACCACCTGATCGAAGCGGGCTACGATCTGCGCCGCCTGCGGAGCAGCCAACAGAACAATGCATATTACCTGGACACCTATAATCCCAACACAATTGCTGAGGGAACGGGTCTGCGGCAAGGAGGATATGCGCAACAGTCCTCAACCCTGTTGGGGAAGCGTGTGCACTTGACAGCAGGCCTGCGATGGGACCGGCTCAGATATGTCGGTACACAACCGCTTTCACCACAGGCGTCAGCGTCTGTTCGTGTGGGCAGCGCTACAGATCTGCAGTTTGCCTTCGGCAAATACCTGCAGTTTTCGGACGTCAGCAATTTCGGACGACAGTACGACTCGCAACTGCCGACACAGCTTGGTCTGACATGGTACTGCTGGGGAAGCGCTACTTTGTACAGTCGCGGCACGCATTACCTTGGCGCGGTCGAGCAGCGGCTTAGCGAACATTCTCGTTTGCGGGTGGAAGCGTTTCATCGTGAAGAAGGGTACGTACGGGGAGAAAGGCCCCGGATACACGGCACCTGCAGCTCTCCCTTCGATCCCAAGGAATCCGAATACGGTAGCTGGCATCAGCGCTCGCGTGGGCTTCAACTGGTGCTGCAACGGCGCAGTGCCAACCGCCTTGCAGGCTGGATCGGCTATACCCTCAATCATGTTCGCAACATTGTGACGCCCGGAGTCAAACAGTATCCCGATTCGTTCTACAACTACCCAGTGCCCCTCGACCAGCGCCATACGGTGAATGCGGTCGCCAGCTACCGCCTGAAGCCGACCGTCAGTCTGAGTGGTAAATGGATGTATGGATCCGGGTATCCGATACCGGCATGGCTTCGCAAGTCGGGGAGTGATTACTTCTGGAGCGAGGAACCCACCTACGTACGCATGCCGAGCTACGCGCGACTGGATGTCCGAATGGACAAGACGTTCGCCCTGAAGTCCCGAAAGCTGACTCTTTCGGTTGAAGTGCTGAATGCCACTAACCACCGCAATATGCGCTTGATGGGTTACGACAATTACGATCCGGAGACGAAGCGCGTTTTTGTTTCGATGGATCGCACAATACCGCTTGCCCCCACCGCAGGGCTGACCTTTGAATTCTAGATGAGGCTGGTCGGTTAGCTGGTCGTTGACATAGCTGGGTCCTCCGCATACGGTGTTCACTTCGGCCACACCTATGCGCACCCGCGACCTGACACTACGCTCGACGGCACTGCTGGTTCTGCTCACGTTCGCCGCCATCCTTGTGCACGGGTATCATCCCGGTGCTGAGGATGACTTCGTCTACTTGCCCGCGATCAAGCACAAGCTGAATCCGGCCCTCTATCCGCACGATGCTGAGTTCTTTGCACTGCAACTACAGGCCACGGTTTTCGACAAAGTGGTTGCGTGGTCGGTGAGGTTGACGCGTCTACCGCTGGATTGGGTAGTGCTCGCGTGGCAGGCTGCGGCGATCTTTCTGGTGCTCTTCGGTTGCTGGAAAATCGCGCGCCGCTGTTTTAGTGAAAATCATGCGCGATGGGCGGGGGTTTTGCTCATTGCCGCGCTACTGACGATGCCAGTTGCGGGAACAGCGCTCTACCTTGTCGATCAGCACCTGCACCCGCGCGCGCTGGCGACCGCGTTCGTACTGTTCGCAATTGCTAGTGTGCTGGACCGGCGGTTCATCCGCGCTATTGTCTGGATCTTCGTTGCGTTTGCATTTCACCCCATCATGGCGGCTTTCGGCGCCTCTTATTGTTTTTTCCTGGCGTGGCCGTTCGCTGGGGCGCGAAAGGAAAATGGTCCAGCGACCGTGCCGAGCGGTTCGCGTTCTGCTCCTCTCGGAGCAACGGTGCGGGGAATAGTGGTTGTGCCGGGCTTGGTGGCCGCCCTGCCACTCGGCTGGATTTTTGAGCAGCCGACCGCAGCTTGGCGGGAAGCGGCGGCGACTCGCAGCTACTACTTTCTAGGGAAGCAGGAGTGGTACGAGTGGCTGGGAACGTTTGCGCCTTTGGTGATCCTGTTCTGGTTCAGCAGGCTGGGGAAGATTGGTTCCCCGGCAGGGACCGACGTGATCAAGTCGCAAGCTGAGCGCAGGCCGTCCGGTTATCCCATCATCCGATCACCCGAACAGGCGCTCTCTCTCGTTTCGCGCCGGCTGATCTGGTTTGCGTTGTTTCAATTTACGGTGACGCTGGCAATCATGCTGCCCCCGCAGGTGGAGCGCTTCCGGACGTTGCAACCGTTGAGATACCTGCACCTTGTCTATGTCCTGATGTTGCTGCTCGGTGGTGGTCTGCTGGGTAAGTACGTATTGAAGCAGAAGAGGTGGCGCTGGGCGGTGCTGTTCATCCCGATTGCAGCAGGCATGTTCTACGCGCAGCGTCAGCAGTTTCCGGCGAGCGCACACGTAGAACTCGGGCGCGCTGCCGTGCGTAACCGCTGGGTTCAGGCGTTTGAGTGGGTGCGCGAGAATGCGCCGGGCGATGCCTACTTCGCTCTCGGACCACGTTATTACGAACTGCCGGGCCAAGACTGGCATAGCTTTCGTGCGATAGCTGAACGCAGCCAGTTAGCGGACGCATTAAAAGATCCATCGGTCTCCACGCAAGTTCCGCGACTCGCCGCTCGTTGGCAGCGCGAGTCACATGCGCAGGACGGATGGGAGCACTTCCAAAGATCTGATTTCGAACGATTGAAGCGAGACTTCGGAGTGAACTGGGTGGTGCTCGACCACGATGTGCCGGGGCTGAATTGTCCCCACTCACAGAGGGGAATAAGCGTTTGCACCATTGAGTGATTTGGCATCGGGTCATCGGGCCATCGGGCATGGGCTATGGGACTTTCATCTGTGATGACCGGTTGGCACGTTCGAGCGAAATTGCTCGATCTTCCGATCATCCGTTCGTCCGTTCATCCGATGTTCTGGGGTACCTGCTCCGTTTCTTGCCTCAGCAACATCCAACGAATAGCATTAAGCCGTGTCCGTCCAGTCGCCCATTGACGTTGGTAAGTTGACCACTCCCTCTCCTACGCGGCAGAGGCCGGAGAAGCGCGGCCTCGTGGTCAATGAGATTCTGCGATTCGCGTACGAGACATTCATGCTCAACAAGGTGAGGTTCGCTCTCACGGCACTGGGCATGATCATCGGAACGGCATCGCTAATACTCGTAGTAACAATTGGCCTGACGGGAAAGCAGTACATTCTCGCTCAGATTCAGGCGGTCGGCGCCAACATGATCTACGCCTACTACGAGGGCGGCGGAAGCATTTACGGCACGGAAAACCTCAGCGACTACCTAACTGTCGCTGATATGAATGCGGTTCAGCAGCAGGTGCCGGGCATCAAGGCGGCGTCACCTATGCTGGAGTTTCACGACCGCATCCTCATAGGCGGTGGCAAAGAAAAGGACGTCAAGATTCTCGGCGTTGGCACTGGATACCAGTCGGTGCGCAACCTGATGATTCTCGCCGGCCGCTACTTCGACGATCAGGACGTTCAATCGCGCGCCAAGGTGGTCCTGCTCAACAACAAACTTGCCGACACGCTTTATGGTGGTCAGGACCAGGCGGTGGGTCAGCCCATTAAGATCACGGGGCTGCCGTTCACGATCATCGGCACTTTCAAAGAGAGGGTGGAGACGTTCGGGCAATCAGAGGTGTCGTCGGACACCATCGCGATGCCGTATACGACCAGCTTCATCTTCACTGGGAGCAACTCGGTTAAGCAGTTGTTCTTCTCGGTTGCCGATGCTGCTGACGTCCCACGCGCGACTGAGCAGATTAAGTCGGTGCTGAACTCTCGTCACCGTCCCGATTCCGTGTACCACGTCGAAAACTTAACTGCGCTGCTCGACGTAGCTTCAAAGATCGCGAATGCCCTTACCGCCGTGTTGCTGCTGATTGCCACAGTAACGCTTATCGTCAGCGGTGTGGGCATCATGAACATAATGCTGGCAACGGTTAGCGCCCGGATTCGCGAGATCGGCATACGCAAAGCGATTGGTGCGACGAATCGCGAGATCCGCTTTCAGTTCCTGGCCGAAGCGATTTTCATTTCCCTATCGGGCGGCATCATCGGCATCATCATCGGACTGGCGCTTCCACTTAGCGTTCGGTGGTTTACAGACTTCCGCATCCCGATTTCCGGGCTTTCGGCCATCATCGCGATCATCGTGTCATCGCTCGTTGGGGTTCTTTTCGGGACGGTGCCAGCAGCGCGAGCGGCTAATCTGGATCCGGTCGAGAGTCTCAGATACGAGTAGAGCGGACTCACTTCCGCGTGCATTCGGTTGTCGTCGAACTCTGCACTGAGTAGCGCCTTCGATACCGATTAGTCGTGAGGGCTTACTGCTTTACAACAGAAAAGCCGGGCTGGTTGACCCGGCTTTTTGTTTCTTGCTTTGATCGGGACGCCACGGTTCTGACGTCCTTGCCGTGTTTCGGTACGGCGAAACCGAATCCTCCGCCAAACGGGCACCGCTCCCGCAGGCAAGCTTCTTACATGACGAGCGCTAGAGACTCGAGTTCCTTCTGTATGACCTCGATTGAGCAGCCGGAACCTTCGACACGGCCAACGGCATCCATCGCCGCTTCGGGCGATACGCCGTAACCGCGTCCGATCAAGAAGACCTGGACCACTTCGGCGGCCTGCCGGCAATCCAACCCTCCTTGCAGCAATTCGTTCCGGAGAGCCGCCAATTCAGGCAACGAGAATTTCTCTGCCATCATTTTCACCTCCGACCCCTCGGACCTCAGTCGATTAGACTCGCGAGTCCATCACTTTGTTGCAAGCAATTGACGTGCCGCGACCAGTACTCGCAAGTCAACGCCTGATTTCGCGTTGGTTCAGGCTTAAACCCATTTCTCCGCGCAAGTTGCGCACCGATGTTTCGCATTTCATTTGCGACCCGCATGGCCCAAGTCTTCCGATTGACGCCCGCAGAGTTCACGTGCTTACCTGCAGACTCTTCATTCCTGAGTTGTTTCCCGTTTACCAGAGTAGGTTCACCTTCGGAGATCAATGCTCACGCAGAAATGAGTGTCACACGAAACATATCGGCAAGAATTCGACGGGTCATAGTCTGCTGCCGAATTTCATATTCGACTCGGCGAGCCTGACGCTGCTCGCGTCGGGCGTGAGGGCGTTCCTCACATTGAGCGCCGCCCCCGACGCTGAGTGGGATCGCGATGAGGACGCGAGTGAAATTGAGAGAAACGATTCGTCGCGAGGTCCTCAACACGTCACCGGCTGCTGTGATTAGCGGCTAGCATAGAAATATTGGTTCCGCAAAAACTTTTTTGTTGACACATAAGGTAAGAACCCGCAATATCTTGTGGCATAGTTGCTATTTAGCCAAGAAGTTGAATAGCACTTGCGGTAGGGCCCACAAAATCAACCTTCAAGGGAGAAGGTTAGAGGAGGCAACATGCCAGCAAAGAAGCCTGCGAAGAAGGCCGCGAAGAAGGCTGTGAAGAAGACGAAGAAGTAGTTTTGTTAGGGCGGGCATGTCGCCCGCATCCGGGCCACTAGAGGGCATCCGCAACGCGGATGCCCTTCGGCTTTTCTGAGTTTAGTTCGGAGCGGAAGCGAGATGCCGCACAGGATGAGTCACGACTGGATCGGGGGGACCAAGACTTCTGACTAATATCGAGAGGGGCGAGCGGAAAGGATGCCGAGTATCTCCTGCAATCCTCGCCTTAGAAGCTTCAGTTCTTCGATGGGCGGTTTGGAGGGAGCGAACGGGAGCACGTTCTGCTCCTTCGCTGATTTTGCTTCCGCCTTCAGATGCGCACGCGCGCCGGCAATGGTGAACCCTTCATCGTAGAGAAGGTTCTTGATGCGAACGACGTTTTCGACGTCGCTGCGCCGGTACATACGTTGTCCCGTGCTGCTCTTGTTCGGCTTGAGCTGCGGGAACTCTGTTTCCCAGAATCGCAACACATAGGTGGGCAGATCGCAAAGTTCCGCCACCTCGCCAATCCTAAAGTAGAGCTTCTCTGGGATGACGATTTCGCCGCTCTTTTTCGGCTTCGATCCGGGTTTTGTCTTCGCAGCCATGTGCACGTGTGGCACCCGCCAGTGCTGTTGTCCGGAGTATAACCCGACATTTCGGCATTTCCGATTGAACTTTCGCTTTTGTTGAAACCTTACGTTCGAGAATGGGCTCGGGATAGAGGCTACCGTCCTAGAGATATAAACGCCTCTTCAGGGTCGCGTGAGAACGGTTCCATACGGATCAAGGAGGATTTTTCGGGTGCCCCGCGGTACGGTGAACCGAAATGGTGTCTCGGTTCCTTCCACGAACACGCGACCCAGCAGAACATTGCCGCTTTGCAGTGCCGCGTACACGGGGACGGCAGTTACGAGGCTATCAGGTGCATTTCTCTGTGCGATTTTGCCCGTAGCGACTACCGAGCCGGTACGATCACTCAGCTTCACGTCGGTCAATTCGAACTTTGGAATAGCAACACCATTCACCCAGGTGTCGAAGAACCAGTCCAGAGATTTGCGGCCTTCATACCAAAGCGAAGGCGGAAGCTCTTCCTCGAATGCCTGCTGAAGATCACGCGTGGTGATCTCCTTTCCTTCGAAGCGTTGGCGCACCTTCCGCAGAACAGTAAAGAACGGCTCTTCAGGACTCCCGCGCTTCACCTCAGCCGCGGTGGCCGCTGCGGTCTTGGTCGGTCCAGGATTCAGCAACATCTCTCGAAGCATGTGGAACAACCATGTTCCGCGCCCATAGCTGATCGTGTCGTATGCGTCAGGATTTCGTGACGAATCGAGGCGAACCCCCAGCGTGACCGGACCTGCCTGACCCACTTCGCTACCCGCCAGGTTCTTCGCCAGCAATTCCTGGCGGTAATGGTCCAGCACCTGACGCATGTATGCGGGGTTTTCGCCTTCCAACATCACGAGCGCGCAGTAGTTCGACAGTGCCTCTACGAGCCACTGTTCGCGATAGCTTCTCCAGATCAGCAGATCCCCAAGCCATTGATGGCCGATCTCGTGAGGCTGCATCAGATGGCCGAACATTAGTCCGCCAAATGATGTCAGTCTCAGGTCGGCCCTCTCATCCGGCGAGAGGAAGACGTAGCTCGACAGGTAGATCAGCCCCGGCCAGCCTTGGCTTACACTGCCCGGCATCTGCGTCAACGCCAGCGAGCTGTAGGGATAAGGTCCAAGGCGGCGCGAGAGGAATTCAACGGTGCGCGCGGCATTGTCGGCCACAACCTGGGCATTGCTGGCGGGGCTGGGATTGTCAGGAACAACCACGGTCTCACGACGATCACTGCCCGGACGAACCCCGGGCAGCACCAAGACCGTTTGCCGGCGCCTGAATGTCGACTCCATCCCGTACCCGGCATAGCTCTCAACGGTGACGTTTCCCGCCTTCGCTGAAGCCTTAACGTACTTTCCGAGGTTGAAGCCTGCCAACGGAATCGGGCGCTCGCTTATCCACCGCGCCACCTGCAATGGCACAGGTGAAGTATTCCGTACCGTGCGGACTTCGCCATCACGCTTGCCGGTTGCCAACAGCGTGTAATCGGGCGGATAGCGGAACTCCATGTCGAAATCAGACATGGCAAGCCCGCGGTTTGGGTACCAGATTCCCCGCGCGCCGACGTACATCAGGCCGCCCCCTGCTTCCGCCAGCACATCTCCAGCGTAGGTGAAGTGGAGTTGAACCTGGCGGCCCGGAGTGAGAGCTTGCGGCAGAACGATGCCGATCACATCATTGCCACGTCGCTCCAGTTCTGAACCTTGTAGCGCCTGGTTCTGGATGAACTCGACAGGTTCGCCATTCAGCATCACCTTGCTTACCTTCAAGAAGCGCGACAACTCGAAGCGTAAGAAGCGATGGCCCGGCTCAGTGACGTTCACATTGAGTATTGCCTCGCCATCCAGCGTTCGTGGGGGGCTGACGCCGATGCGGAGCGTGTACTTCGCTATTCTCACGGGATCGGGTGCGAACGCTTCGGCACCGGCTTGCGTAGCGATCGTCGCGCTACGTGTCTTCCTCGATGCCACGGCGGCATTCCGCGCAGAGCGAGACGGGAAGGATGTCCATACGTCGTAATACCAGGCGTTGTTCACCTGTGCCAGGTGGGCGACGAGAATCTGCTCGGGTTGCTCGGTGTCGTAATAAGCGTCGAATACGCCAACGCGCTCACCGCCGAGTCGAGCGAAAAACACCCGGTCGTCCGGGTCGCGAACGTACGTGATTTTGCCGCTTGCGTCTTTTCTCGCGGAGTTGACGAAGGTAGCGAGCAGCCTCAGGTTGCCGTTCTTTGCAAGCGTCAACGCGCTTGAACTCCATCTGTCCAGGAACGGCTGCGATTCATCCGGTTGCACGGCCCGCAGCCACGGCTCCAAGTCGATCGCCGTGTCATCGTTGAAGCGAAAGAATGCAGTGGTAAACGGCTCTTCGAGAATCGCGGACCCAGTGAACTGGCCAAGCGACCAGCGTTCGACGCGGTCTGGAGGAATCAGCAACACCTCGCCGTGCCCTTCGAAAAACGCGCCGGTAATGCGACCGTCAACGGCTTTCGTGAATGCGATCAGGCCATCTTCGAAATTGACGTGGAGGTCTTCGCGGTCTATCGCCGCATCCCGAATGCGATAAACGCGCGAAGGGTCGAGGCCGCTGTTTTGCAGTTCTGAGTAGATTTGCCCCGCCCAGCCCGGAGCCGTTTCTGCGACAGGCAAGCGCGGTGGAGTCGCGGGCTGCTCCGGTGTAGCGATCTGGACAGGTGGTGTTTGCTGAGGCTCATCCGTGGTTTCGTGTGCGTCGTCATCGTTCACAGGCACGTTACCCGGACGTGAGGGCACAGGCTGTCGTGGCTGCTGGCCCGGAGGGGTCTGCGCTTGTGCCGGCGGTTGGGAAGAGGTCGACTGCGGTGATGACCGCGGATCCAAGACGGCAGAAGTAGTAGTGCACACAGCCAGCAGCGCGATTAGGCCCAAACAACACCCGATATGTTTCTTCCGGAGCATCGAGTTGCCCTGGCTTCCTGGTCTTACCACCGCCGCCAGAACTTCTATCAAGCCACAAGGGGCCTGACAACTACAAATTCAGGGCGACAGGCTTACACGTGCTTGTGAAGAACGCCTGTTCGTACAACTATTACGACGTGAAAAAGGCCGGGAGTCAACCCGGCCTCTCTCGTCAAAGGTAGTCTTACACTCACGTTTACTTTTTCGAATCCGCCTTGGCGGCACCCTTCGCTTTCGCACCACTGGTTGACGCAATCGGGGCGACCTCGTCCGCGGTAACGAACTCAGGCGCGATGTCGGTCGGGATGTCCTGCAATTTGTCGAGCGCCTTTTGCACCTCCGGACGGACTACGGCCAGAGTGTCCAGCATCTTCTTGGCTCCAGCATAGTCGCCCTGCGCTTCAAGGGTGAGCAGGTCGTGCGTAAGGTCCCGAACGGCGTCCTTTACTTTCGACATGTCGACTGAGAACGTGCCGTCAGCGTTCGCAATAAACGCACCTTTGTCCAATAGATAGTTGAACTGGAGCGCCATCCCTTTACCGTGTGCTTCGTTGATCCCGAATCGCAGTGTGCGGAAGCTGGAGGCAAGGAACGTGGTGTAGAGCTGTCGCTGGGCGGCCTCGTCGGACGGCAGCACGCTCCCTATGTTCATCTCCTTGGCGTGGTCCATCATGTACTGCAGGGCCCACAGGCCGGTGGCATCAGCCTTGGCTTCTTCGATGGCGCTGTAGATTTCTTTCAACTCGGCGCGAGGCGTCGTCTGGCGACCGTTTACGGTGATCTGATGCGGGCCGAGCCCGTGCATTAGTTCGTGCGCAAGAATGTGCGTGAAGAACATCTCGAAGCTGAGGTCGCCCTGGTCGTTCTTGGCCAGCGTGCCGGCGGCGATCGGCGTAAGCACCTGCTTGAACTTGGCCTCCTGCACGTTCTTCAACATGACCCGCTTGGAGCCCTTCTGCTGCACCACGCGCTCGTCGTTGGGCAGATTGTAGGCGGCAGTGGCAACGCCATGCGCGCCATCCCCACTGGCGATGATCTGGTTCACGACCCGAATCGGCGACGACGCCCCCAGTTTTGGGTTGCGGTACTTTGGATCCACCGGCAGGTTGTTCTCAAGCTCTTGCAGGTGCTTGCTGAAAACGCTGAGTTTTTCCGACTCCTCATCGTCGCGCAGGTTGATGTAGGCCTCGAACGAAGCCTTGTACCCGAAGAGTTCGTCGTTGTAGGTCTCGTAAGGCCCGATCGTAACGTCGAGCGGCGCGTTCAGGTCCATCCAGTCGATGTCACTCTGGTAGTAGTCGTTGGACAGGAACGCATCAGCGCGCGAGTTCAGGAATTGCTTGAGGGTGTCGTTAGTGGTGAGCGACGCGGCTTCTTTCAACAGGGCCGAAGCCTGCACCAGATCGGCCTTGTACTCCTGGCTGAAGGGAACGATCTTGAGCTTCTTATCAGGGTTCCTCCGGATTGTGGTAAAGAAGCCCTCAGCCTGCTCTTTCTGCTTCGGATCGAGCGTCTTAACCCAGGTCTCGAACTCTTCCTTCGTCATATCCTCGGGATAGAAGTTCGCGCCCAGCGGCTTTCGTGCCGGAACTCCGGGGATGAACGCTTTGTGATCGTTGAGGCTGTCCCACGGACCCTTCTGGATCCAGAAGTAACGCAGGCGGGCCTTGCCCAGCGGAGTCTGGTCTTTCTGGAGCTTCTGGTGAAGAGCCAGATCGCCGCTCCAGTACTGCTGCATAAAAATTCGGTTCATCAGGCGGGCAGCCTCAACCAGCTTCACCAAAGCTTTCTTATCGCCGCCGGAGAGCTTGGACGTATCCACGCGCAAAGGAGTGGGGGCGAACTGCGCGGACATCTTTTGTAATTGCGCGGCATCTGGAAAGTTGTTGGCGGGAGTAATCTTCTTTGTTTGGGCGAACGACACCATGCTTATAGAAACGACAAGCGCAAGGACTCCGAACAATCGCGTCATCGCACAGCCTTTCGACGAATTTCGCAACCGGAGATTGTGGCAGCAACGCCGAAATGATGCAATCTTAGGAGCGGTCGCGTCAGAGCCTCGGCCGATTAGGATCTTCGCGGAAGTCTTGGACATGAGCTGGTCGGCCCAGGGATGCTAAAATCTTGTCATCCCTGCTCGGAATCCAATAAGTACCTGCTTTTGGGGTTTTTGGCGGGTCAGAAGTTTTGGACGGAACCAATGAAACGAGCTTTTCTTCTCCCCGTGATCGTCTGCCTTCTCACACTGGGCGCATTTGCCGGCGACTCTGTCATTGAAGAGATTATCGCGCGTGTGAACAATCAGATCATCACACGCTCCGAGCTACAGCGTAGTAAGGAGCAGATGGCCAACGAAATTCGCCAGCAGTACAGCGGCGCCGAGGCCGAGCAAAAGCTTCAGCAGGGCGAGCAGAACATTCTGCGCGACTTGATCGACCAGCAGTTGCTTATCCAGAAAGGCCAGGACCTCGGCATTACGGCTGACACCGAGCTTATTAAGGCGCTCGACCAGATCCGCAAGCAAATGAACCTGCCCGACATGGAATCGCTGGAAAAAGCCGCGCAGCAACAGGGGATCTCTTTCGAGGACTTCAAGCTGGCTAAAAAAAACGAGATCATCACCCAGCAGGTCATCGGGCGGGAAGTCGGTTCACACATCCAGATCACTGCGGAAGAAACGAAACAGTTTTACGAAGAGCACAAAGCAGAGCTGGAGCGCCCCGAGCAGGTGCGCTTGAGTGAAATCCTGATCTCCACCGAAGTGAAGGGCGAGGACGGTACCGCGTCTGCCGATCCAACACCCGAGCAGGTGGCGGCCGCTGAAAAGAAAGCTAAGGATATTCACGAACAACTGGTAAAGGGAGCAAAGTTCGAGGACCTCGCGAAGCAGTTTTCCGAGGGACCGACTGCGGCCGATGGCGGCGATCTCCAGTATTTCAGACGCGGAACGCTCTCAAAGGAACTTGAGGACAAAACGTTCGCGATGAAGCCCGGCGATTTCACGGAACCGATTCGCACGAAGCAGGGATTCGTGATTTTGAAGGTCACCGAGCATCCAGCGGCCGGTATCCCCCCGCTGAAAGAAGTCGAGCCCCAGATACAGAACGCCATCTACATGAAGAAGCTCCAGCCCGAGCTGCGCAAGTATCTAACCAAGTTGCGGGAAGAAGCGTTCATTGACGTCAAACAGGGGTATTTGGATGCCGGCGCGAGTCCTAATCAGACCAAGCCCGTTATGACGGCGTCCTCCAGCGGCAATGACAAGGAAAAGGAACTGAAAAAGAAGAAGAGATTCTTGATCTTCTAGAGCACGGTTGACCCCGAAAAGCGCGGCCGCATTGGCCGCGTTTTTTTGTTGCAATCAGTTCCCTTCGGGGCATTCTCGTCCCGGGCGGAACCCGGCGCGCAGTTCGGAAATTACCTTGTGCGTTAACCGATGTCCGATTTCTGCCTGCGATTATGCGGCGATGCCCGCTTTCTGCTGTACCATAACCACAGCATCCATCAACTCGGGATCGTGGACTGGACCGCAATGAAGGACTTTTACGTCAGAGACGCCGCGCAATTCGAGAACAAGATTGTTACCACCAGCTTTGTGGTCGGGGCAAAGCAGATCAAGCCAAAGAAGACAGGCGAGCCTTACCTTGCACTGACGCTTTGCGACCGCACCGGACAAATCGAAGCCAAGATGTGGGACAACGTGACCGAGGCGATCGAGGAAGTCGATCAGGATGACTTCGTCAAAGTGCGCGGGCTCATCAACAAGTACAACGGCCGGTTCCAGTGCACGATCTACAAGATTCGCACCATGGGCGAGTCGGAGGTAGATTTTGGCGACTACCTGCCGATGTGCCCTCGTGACATCGACGAGCTTTGGCGCACCCTGGGAGAATTCGTTGCATCCTTCACCGACCCGCACTTGAAGGCGCTGGTCGAGGCCTTTATGAACGACCCCGAGATCGCGCAGGCCTATCGCAATGCGCCGGCGGCTAAGACCCTACATCACGCCTACATTGGCGGCCTTCTGGACCACGTTGTGTCGCTGTTCAAGCTGTGCGATCTCGCGTGCCGCAACTACCCGCAGGTTAACCGCGACTTGCTAATGACTGGCGCTTTCCTGCACGACATCGGCAAGATTCACGAACTCAGTTGGGCGCGTTCCTTTGGCTACACAACGCGCGGGCAACTGCTTGGGCACATGATTATTGAGTTGGAGATGCTTCAGGCGAAGATCCCGCAGGTTGAAGGGTTCCCGCTCGAGCTTAAGACGTTGATCGAACATCTCATCATCAGCCATCACGGCCAGTACGAGTTCGGTTCGCCCAAGCTGCCCATGTTCCCCGAGGCGCTGATGCTGCACTACCTTGATGACCTCGATTCCAAGATGGAAAGCATGCGGGCTCAGTTTGAACGAGAAGCAGCTTTGTCCGATGCGTGGACGGGATACAACGCTTCGCTCGGGCGCCCGTTGCTGAACTCCCGCAAGTTCATCGAGAAGGTTCGCCCGGTCGAGGAAGCAGAAACTCCTGCTCAAACGGAAGCTAACGCTGTGACCGTTCCCGCGTCTGACGAGTAGACCTTCCGGCTTCGACCGCTCGGTGTTGATGTGACAGTGCTGACTCGATCTCTGACGCACTTGTTATTGATGACTGCGGCTCTTGCCGCGTGCGCGCAGACCAACGCCGTCGAACTTCGCTACAAACTCCGCAAAGGAGATCGCCTCGTCTACCGCGACGTCTTCGAGCGCGAACTCAAAATCTCGAATCTCACTTTTCGGACTCGATCGGCATTCCTGAACCACGTTGTCGTTGTCGCCGACGCAAACGGTACGGCGCTGACCGGCGTGCAACGCAACCGCCAGTCAGCGGAACTGCTGGAATACCGCGAGCGCGGCAGCGACAAACTTACTGAGCAGAAGCCGAAATTTGCGGAGCAGACGGCGAAGCGTCCCGCGCAATTTGCCGATGCGAACGTTTATTCCTCGACCGGGTCGCTGCAAACCCCCATACAGGTTGTGCGCGAAGCGAACAGTAAGCGCCTATACCTTGTCTCGGAAATCAGCCCGCTTCCAGGTATTGCCGTGCAACAAGGAAGTGAGTGGAACGATGAACGCTCCGGGCAAAAAGTGCGCTTGGCGCACTTCGAAACCATTGCCGGCGAAAACTGCGCAGTCGTCGAAGACGACGGCACGCGCCGCGAGAGTCGCGTGCGCTACTGGTTCTGCCCGCAATCGGGATTGGTGCGGCGCCTTGAGTTTGAGTCTGAGTATTCCGGATTCGGTGACCAGCGCTTTCACGAAAAAGTCAGTTTCGAGTTGGCCGAGGCGCTTCATGGCGAGACCGTCGAATCCTGGCTGAACAATGAGCAGACCCAGCAAGCCGCCCTTCGCGCTTACCTCATTAGTGGCCAATTGGTAGCCGCTGATGCTGTCTTGAACCTGCTGCGTTCGTCACGCGCTGAGGTTCAAGCACTCGCACTAGCCGTGCTCGCCAACCATGGAGTGTCGCCACCTGCGGAGTTGCTATCGACTCTCGCCAACAGTCCCGATGCCGAGGTTCGCCGCATCGCTTCGCGTTTCGCGCAGACGAACAACGCGCCTCGAAATCTCCCGTGTGCAGTGCCACGGCGCACCTTACAGCCGCAGAAGCCGGGTACAACATTGCAGGCCGCAGAGGTGTCCGCACTCGGCAGCGTGCCTTATCTCATGCGCGTGCCGATCGACTACCGCCCGGACCGCACGTTTCCGCTAATCGTTTATCTCAGCGGCGGTGCCGGCCAGGCGCTAGACTCGGCGTTTTCAGGCGAAGACGCGCTGCGCCAGACCGATTACCTTGCGCTTTATCCGCAAACGGCTGGCGATCGCTGGTGGGAACAGCGTTCTACCGATATGGTCGGCGCGCTGCTGTCGGAAGTTCTCCGAAACTACAACGTCGATACAAATCGCGTATACCTCGCCGGCTTCAGCAATGGCGGATCAGGCGCAGTCGGTTACGGAGCGCTGTGGCCCTACCGATTCGCCGCCATTTCGGCCATGATGGGAGCGGGCGTTTACGTGCCCGGCAACTCGGGCGACAAGTGGCCGCTGGCGAATTTGCTGAATGTTCCGATGCTTCTTGTGCACGGCGACAAGGATGACATCATTCCGCAGCGGGCCTCACTTGATACATTCGACGAACTGAAATCGCTTCAGCCCCGCGTCACGCCGGAACTGCGCATACTCAAAGGTCGCGAACATGACGTCACGCTTTCATCCGATGACGGTCTCACGCTACCGTTTCTGAAACGCTTCACTCGCGAACCCTTCCCGCGCAACATCAAGGCAAAAATTCCGGACGTGAAGTACGGAAGACACTATTGGCTCGAGGTCGTCGAGCAGAACGGGCAGGCCGAACTCGAGGGCCGCATCCTTGACAACAACACGATCGATATCAAGACGAAAAACGTTCGCAAGCTGCGCGTGTTGCTTCGTCCTGAACTACTGTCCGGAACCGGACCGATTCGCATTCTCGTGAACGGCACGGAGCGGTTCAACGGGGCGATGCAGAAAGACTGCGGCTTGTTCGAACGCTCAACTCAGGCCTGGGCCGATCCTGTGCTCGCTTACACACAGGAGATAACGGTCGAGTCCGAGAAGTGAATTCGTGACCTTGCGTGAGAGGTTGGTTACTCCCTCCCCCTCCCCCCGGAGATCAGCCAAATCTGGGGTTCCAAACGACTTAGATCTGAAAATCTAATCTGGGCCCAGATCCAATGGCCGCGTCGGTGCGAATGTGGCTAAAGTTTACTCACTAGCCACCCGGGACAACCCCGCGGAAACTGTTAAAGCGGACGCGACAAACCTGCTCTGCGCATGAATGTAGCAGCACATTGAAAGTATCGAACGTGGAGCGTTGAAAGTTTCTAAATTCGGAACAGGGTGGCAGAAGTGAAGGAAAGACCACACTGCCAAAAGCGGAATATGGGTACCCTGGGACCGCCCGAAGTTCTGGGTCACCTCCCTACTCCGACCTATTGCAATTCAAAATTCGCGGAGCGTAATGCGGATCGGCGAGCCGAGTCTGAAGCCCGGAGTTCCAGGTGGTATGAACCTGGAGCGAGCGTTTGCAGGGGAATTCTAAACCCAGCCGCAATCACGGGATTACCAGGTTCGATCAACTCGCTCACGTCGATCAGTCCAGTGTTCAGCTTCAGTTCCTTAGTGTTCCGATCAATCACGACATACTGAACCGCCACTTTGGGGGCAGTTGGTTGCAACGCAAGCGGCTCATAGATCTCGATGAACATCGAGAGTTCGTCGTCTTTTCGAAATTGTGTGGTGCCCGAGGGTATGAATTCAACTCCACGCGACACAAGTGGAATCCGATCCTGTATCAGTTCACGTTCAAGGGTTTCGCTAGCCACGGCAATCTTGCGCGTTTGTCTGCTAAATACAATGTCACTGAGACTGAATTCGTCGGCATTGTGAGGACTGATCAAGAGCGGTGTTTCGAGGCGGCCGAAACTCTCATTCGTTGAGCTGAACACCACTTTAAAATCGTACTGGCCAGACGCGATCTCGAACTGCTTTTCGTAATGGAACAGCTTGTTCTTGAACCCCTCCAGATCCTTTTTGTTCTCGAAGGATACTTTGACGGAATCGCTGAAACGTGCCGCAACGCTCGCGTCCCGGTTATATGCGACGCCCAGCACGTCCAAACCAGCGTACTCCTTTCCTTTCTCGGTACTGAACTTCATGGCGCTTGGAGGTATTTCCATCGCCAAGGTCACCCGCGCGGTGTTTGCGGCCGTATAGAAGACGGCTGTAGTCATTGAAGCTGCTGTTTGCTGGGTTGGTAGAGCAGTTAGCTGGCGCTCCAGTTGGTTTTGGACAGGAGTTCCGGTCAACGCGTCCAGTGGAGCGACGGTGCAATATCCGCTTCGCGCACGCACAATGGCATCCTTGCGCGCGACCTTTACTTTCAAGGTGTGGCAGCTCCCCGCTTCCGACGGGGCGGGGGTGTAGCCCAGCATGTAGACTTCGTTCTGTTCCTTTCCAATCCGGGTCAGTCCACCCAACAAGTCATTACTGTTCAGGATTACAAAGCCACCGGTGCCTTCGGCGAGTGCGTACAGTAGCCGCTGATTGTCCGAGCCACCTGCACCGCTGAACCACGGTAACAAGCGCGAGGGTTGCTTGTATGGGTTCCCGGCCATGTCCGGCGTCACGTCGCCCGCCTTCCTCGGCGGAGGTGAAGAACTCCTGTTCCCTCCCGGTTGCTGTCCTCCAGGAGTGCCGCCCGGTCTCTGCCCGGCGCCCCCCACAGGTCTCTGGAACATTGCGTTCAATCCGAGGCGATAGGACGCGGGCATGAATGCAAGTCGATTCGAAGACCGTGCCTCGGTCTGAACTAGCTTAGGCGGAATTCGGGCTAAATTCGACGGCAGAGCATGGAGTGAGGACGTGATGGCCGGCAGTCCCACCAAAAGGCCCCGAGCGTCGATAGGGTAGATCGCAACATTCGCCTTATTGCACGCGTCAATGGCAGCGGTCAGTTCCGCCGTGAGTGCGGGCGTAAGCGGAAAACCTGCACTTAGCAGAATGACCGACTTGCGACCGGGGACGCTGGCCATGTCCTTGGCGAGGCTGCGAAGCGCTAGCAGCATCGTGCGCGCACGGAAATCGCCCTGCACAGTCAGCCTGCCGGCAAACGTGACCTCGGGAGTCTCATCTTTGCCGGTCTTGGCCGCAGCGCTGCCGATGACGGCCTGGTTCAGACGTTCGCCATTGCGAGTGAAGTTCTGCGTGATCTGCAGTGTCGATTTGAAATTTGCGATTGCAATGAACTGGTTCGTGTCTGCACTGTTTGCCAGGAATTGTAGCGCGGCAGCACGTGATCGTTCCTGCTCGTTGAAGCTCATTGTCGAACCGTCGAACAGGATTACGACATACCGCTTTCGGCCAGTATCGTCGGAAACATCGCTCGCCTCGAACGAGAAGCTCCTGACCGTCTGTTCTTTCCCCATCCTCCGCGACGCGAAAGTCTTCCGCCTTGAGGTCGCGGATGTAATTCCCCTTTTTGTCTGTCACCACCGCGTCAACCAAAACCATCCGTGCGTCTTTGCGAAACACGATCGTAGTAGCATCGCTATTCTGCTGGGCAAAAAGAGGGTGTGCCGACGCAAACAAGTAGAGCACTGCGCAGATGCCCACCACCAAGCACACGAAAGAGAAGTCAGGAGCTTTGTGCTTCATCTTTGCCTCTATCTCAGGGGATATCAATCGCCGTCGATGCTGCCGACAGCTTCCGGCCCTCAGCATCGCGCACCACCACCCTGACCACGTATTTGCCCGGGTTCACGTCAAAGCTGGATCTTACCGACAGACCGGAATGAAGGTCTTCGAGTGTCTTGTCGCGCAAGCGTAACTCGATGATCTTCTCAATCCCATCGATGAGCTTGCCATTCCGGTCGAAGAGCGCGGACACAACCGTTACATCATCGCAATTCCGCCCAGCTTCTTTTCGGAACGCCAAGCTAGTTACATCAACCCGGCTTACGACGGACAGTTTCACCGTGGCTGCAGACTTGAAGAACTCGCTGTGCAGCTTGATGGGGATTTCTCGAATCTCCTGCCGGGAGAAGAGCATGTCTTCTATATCGCGGCGACGAGCCTGCTCGGGATCGGTACTCCCCTTGGGCGCATAGTAGCCCTGGCGCGCAGTGACCTTGAGATCGGGTTCGGTCAGGGTCACTTTCAGGGTGTGGTACTTACCGTCGTGCTTCAGGGCTTGTGGGGAGAAGGCCAGGATGTACGTGTATTCGGGCGGTGCTGCCAGTTGGCGCATGCCCCCGCCAAGATCGTTGGTGTTGTGGACAAAAGTGCCTCCGGTTGCGTTGGCCAGCGCTTGCAAGGCGTCCGCCCTGAGGCGGTCACTCTGGCGCTGATAATCGAGCAAACCGAAACTTACAGGGCCTGAATAGTCGGCTTTGAGTGCGCTGTCGACGTAAAGCCCACGCGCATCCAGCGCGTTGATGGTGACTTTGGAGCGGATGGCACGGTCCATCACCTCGACTGAATCAAAATGGCGATCGCCTAACAGAAATCCCGGCGAGACCAGAAGCACTGTACGTTGCCCCGGCAACGACGACATTCGCCTGATCACGTCCTGCAGCAACAGCAATGCAGTGCGTAGCTCATAACCCCGGCTTGAAGTTCCGACATGGCTGCTGCTCGTGCAAGTTCGTCATCCTGTTTGCCTGGTGGCGTGTGCATACATCGATGCAAATCGTCGACCACTACTGCGAGCGCACGCTGATCGTTCTTATTTATGATCAGATCCGCAAGGTAGTAGTTCAAATACGGGCACTGCGAGCCGACGTTTGCTCGAGCAGGGCTGCGATGCTGCACCCGAGACAGGGCGTGACGCAGCCTTTCGCGATCATCGGTAAAGTCGAGCGTTGTCGCGCCCGATGTAGAAAACATCGCTACACGAGTGGTCGTTAAGGCAGCTTCGACCAGATATCTTTCGGCAGCTTGTTTGGCCCGGATCAGGTCTTCCTCGTTCGTGTTGATATCGTCTATTACAATCGCGACATATCGGTCGGGTAACGCCGGGTTGAATGTTGCCTCTCCGAATTGAGGAGTCATGGATCCTTCGGCTTGTTTCGTCCCGGCGGCTCGCTCCGGCTCCTGTGCGGCAGTTTCTTCCACGGAAAAGCGACTGATGTTCTGCAGCTTTCCTTCATCGAAGATACGGAACTGCTCCCGGCGCAGATTGCGAACGGGACGGCCGTGTGTATCCCGTACGACTACCCGCGCGGTCACGAGATTGACGTCAACTTTGAACGTAGAAATCACATCGTGCGACGTGATTTCGGGAGCACTTTTCTCGTCGACCGCCGTGGGAGTCACAGCGGGAGCCGATGATTGCTGGTCGGTGCCGGCGTGGATCGGCAATGCAACGGAGCAGAGGGCCGTCGACAAGAACAATGAAGTGAAGAAAATTCGATACAGTGCCGACGAGAGGTGCGACCCGCAGGTGCAGGCTTTCATTCGCATGTGGCGGCTCATGTTTTACGATGAACCGATCCTCCAGTGCACATCTATAGATCAGCGTAGCTGGACACCTTAGTCCCACTGAATGCAGTTGTCAATCGCACGATCTTGTTCCTGGTCGTGCGTCATGGCGGAGGGCAGGGCGCCATTCTGCACCCGGTACTAGGGTGATTGCCTCGCCGTACACCCGCTTAAACCCGAGTGCGTGGTTGTGGCGGGCGCAGCTAGACTCCGTCCAGAGATCCCTCTTATGCGAAACCTGTTCATCGCTGCTGCGCTGTTGGTGTGTCTTGCTGTGCCGACATGGGCGGGGAGCCTTCCTGACGCGCCCAGTTTCACGGCGGCATCATCGCAGATTCCGAACGCGATGGATGTCGCAAAAGACGAGGCACAGAACGTGCTGACGATTCAGCCTCCGCCGGAAGTGGTTGCGGCGCGTCAGGCGCTCAAAAGCATTCCGAGCGCAGTGGAGTTCGGCGTCAAGCCGGGCGAGCCCAAGCGCAAGGTCATGGACCGCAATTTCCTTCTGCTGGCCGGACTGACGTTCGCCCTCACGACGGCCGACATTGAACTAACACAGCATTGCCTGAAAGCGAAGACGTGCGTCGAGTTGAATCCAACGCTGCCGTTGTCTCGCTGGGGCATGTACGCGGTCAACACTCCGGTAAACCTCGCGGTGCTTTACCTCAGTTACAGGCGAAAGGCAGCGGGCAAGGGCGATTGGTGGATTGCGCCGGTGGTGGATATCGGCATTCACGGCGTAGGGATCGGGTCGAATGTTCGGTTTGCGTGGTAGGGGGCTGGTGCACTGTGTCGGTTGCAGGTAGGGATCCCTCGCTCCGCTCGGGATGACAAGTCCCACACGAGGTCTGGTGTTTGCCGAAGAAAAGGTTTCCCACGAAAAGCCGTCTCAAAATGAGTCGTGAAATTCCGGCGTCCAGTGATGTTGCTGCTTTACTTTGAGACGAAAGTGGAATAAGTATTCTCGCAAGCTTTTCAGTCGCGCCGTTTGCATGTGACCCGGGAGAGGGCAGAGCGATGAAGAATATCTACGACGTTCTGAAACAGAAAGAAGCGCAGATCGAACAACTTCAGAGGGAAATCGAGGCGCTGCGCATTGCTGCCAGATTGCTGGCGGAAGACGGGGATGTTCTTGAAGTGCCTCGCCCGGCGGGTCCGGTTGTCGCGGGAACGCCGCTGGCGTCGGTGTCGCGAATAACCGCGAGGGATAACGGGCACACTGGGTGGGATGCAAGCAGCAAACAGTTTCCATGAGGCCGCTGAGGCGCAGAGGTGAACGATGACTAGTTTGCCATCGATGGTGGGCGCGGTGCGTGCGACCGAACGACGTCGGCATCCGCGCTGCCGTGTGATCGAAAAGCAACTGGTCACGGTCGATTTGGGCCCACAGCAGCGAGGGCTTGTAGTGGACGTCAGCGTGGCGGGGATGGCGGTTCAGCCTTACTCGCCTATGGCGAAAGGTCAGGCCAGCACGATCAGGTTTGAAGTCCCGGGCGCACAAAAAGCGGTCGAGGCCGATGCCGTTGTAACCTGGGTAGGACCGTCGGGGCGTGTTGGCATGCGCTTCGACACGATCAGCGAGGCTGCAGAGGAAGCACTTCGAAATTGGGTTGCCGGCATGATGGCGCCTTCAGCCGCGCCCGCCAGCCCGGCAGGGTATTCCACCGCCGCATACCTCCCTCCTTCTTACTCGCCTTGGATCAAGGTGAGTGACCTGAGTGTCGCCAAGACTTCAATCGACGACGAAGACCTTGCGTCTCTCGATCTCGTGTCGGCTTTACGGCTAGTTGTGGAGCGGGCGCGAAGTGTTACCCGTGCAACTGGTGCAGCCATAGCGCTGGCCGATCATGCCGACATGGTTTGCCGAGCGCGGACGGGCATCGCACCGGAACTCGGTGCGCGGTTCAGCCCAGATAGCGGACTTTCCGGCGAGGTAGTACGAACCGGAATGGTCGTGCGATGTCCGGACACGAGCCTGGACCTGAGGGTGGACCGGATTGCCTGTGAACGCTTCAACATGCGCTCGACCGTCATCGTCCCGATACTGTCGGGGAACTCCGTAATCGGCGTGATTGAGGTGTTTTCGCCACGCGCGGACGCATTCGACCATCGTGACGTCCTGAACCTTAAGCGCCTGGCTGAACTCGTGGACGCGATGCTCGAAGCCGGGATGGACCGGGTAAGCTCGAAAGCGGGCGATCCGGTTACGGGCGAGACAATTGACTGGCAGACGGTTGATGCATCGCCGAGTGTTGAGAGCCAGCCAGAAATCGTTGTTGGTGATCCGCTGGCCGAACTGGACGAAGCGATCGGAACAGAAAGTCTGTTACAGCAACGTACGGCTGCGCAGGAAGTGCCGGGTTCGGATGATGTTCTGGATCCCTCGCTATTCTCAAACGTGGCGCCGGTTGAGTCGGGCAGCGTGCCGCCCCACGCAATTGAGTCACAACCCACAGAAGAACTTGACGACTTGTTCGAACGTCTTCGCGCTGAGACAGACACTGAAGATCGCCGGCGGCGCAAGAGACTTATTCTGTCGGTCATTTTGGTGATGTCACTGAGTGCTGGTGGCCTGGGGGTGGCACGCGCGTTAATGGAAAGCTCGGGGACGGCCAGCGCGAGCGCTGCTTCGCCCGTAAGTGCCGCTACGCAACGCGATCCGGAGTTGCAGCGCGCCAGCCTGGACCTGCCCGTGCGTTCCAATGCTCAGCGAATGATCGCCACGTCAACACCACAGGTCGCAAGCGCGAAGCCAAAGGGACACGCAGAACGTTGGACGTGGAAGGCAGCAACGGCACCAGGCACTGGATCTGACATGACGTTGGAGTCACAACAAGAATCCGTGTCGGCATCCGACGTCGTTGTCGCTACGCGCGGAGACGTGAAGATCATCACCGACATGCTCGAGAAATCGGCCGTGATACCCCGGGAACTGACCGCGAATGCTCCGGAGGACAAGGGCGTCGCTGTAGGAAAGCTGATTCATCGCGTCAACCCAATCTTTCCACCTGTCGCTAGCACTTCCGGCTTACAAGGTCAGGTTCGATTGAGGGTGGCCATCGATCAGAATGGCTCGGTCGAGAAGGCTCACCAGGTCAGCGGAAATGCCATGCTCGGAGCGGCGGCAATTCAAGCCGTCCAGCAATGGCGGTATGAACCCTCGAAGATCGATGGGAGCCCCGTCCCTATCGAAAAGACCATCATTATCGAGTTCGCGAATCCCGCACACAAATAACCGGCCGCGGTGCAAATAGAGACAGAGCGGCAACCCTTCTAACCCATCCCACCATCCTCAAGCATTCGCGTTTGGCAACTATTTACACAGACTTGCGTTCTGAGTAGCACGTACTGCGAACGTGCAGTTGCGTTTGATCGGGGGCGTGCAGCTCAGCCCTGGTGCAGAGTGGATGTGGGGCGCTCTTCCGGTGTGGGGCCGGATGACGCAATGACCAGCACGGGCCGTATCTGTAGTTGCAAGCAAAAACAAATAGGTGAAGCGATGACCGGAATCGTGAAGGTTCTCTTTGCGTTGGGCATGTTCCTGGTATGGTCGGCTGCTGCCCTGGCACAGTCAGCAGCGACAGCCGAACTGCACGTTAGCGTCAAGGATCCGAAGGGCGCCGTAGTGCGAGATGCCACCGTCGTCATACGCAACGAAGCACGCAACTTCGAGCGCGTGGTGACGCGGAATATCGATGGCGAATATATCTTTCCGCTTCTGCCGCCCGGCCGGTATGTTGTGACCGTGGAAGCTCCGGGCTTCGCCAAGGTACAGACGGGCGGTGTCGCGGTCACGGTGGGGCAGCGTGCCCTACTGCCAGTCGCGCTTCAAGTCGCTTCCGTGACGGAAGTTGTTGATGTGAGCAGCGAGCCTTCTCTGGTTGAAACGCAGATCACAGCTTCCACCAGCACCATCGACCAAGTACGCATCGATAACCTGCCGATCAATGGGCGCAACTACATCAATTTTGCGCTCACAAATTCCCAGATCACGCGGGATACGGCGCCGTCGATCGGAGCTGCACCGACTTCGGGCCTGAACTTTGCGGGCCAGCGCGCACGCTCGAATCTGGTGAATGTTGATGGTCTGGATGCTGTCGACAACTCTACCAATGGAATTCGCTCCACCGTATCTCAGGAAGCTGTGCAGGAATTCCAGATCATGACGAACAGCTACGCACCTGAGTACGGCAGGGCTTCTGGCGGGGTGGTGAACATCATCACGCGCTCGGGAACGAATGCGTGGCACGGAACACTGTTTGGTTACCTGCGAAACCGCAAGTTCCAGGCAGTGAACGCATTCAGCACGGTTGAGGATCCTGCTTACACGCGTGTGCAGGCCGGCGCGACTGTAGGCGGACCGATCGTGAAAGACCGTACGTTCTATTTCTTCTCTTACGAGACGACCCGGCGGCAGGAAACTGGCTTTTCTACGATTGGACAAAACAACTTCGACCTCGTGCCGTTCCCGACTCCTCTGGGAAATGCGTTACTTACGCAAGATCAGGTGAATTTTATCCAGCAGAATGCAACGAACCCTGCTGTAGCGCCGTTGATCCCGACCTACCTGCGACTAGCGGGAGCCGCCTCGTCGGTCGCGCTGACGGGTAATCTGCCGGGAGTTGGGCGGGCCTTTGTTCCGCTTGCTGCGGGGCAGGCACCGGTGCCACTGCCGCAGTCGTATGTGCCGTTGTTGTCGATTGTCGGGAACTATCCGGTGAAGGAAGTGACGAATGTTTATTCGCTGCGGCTGGACCAGAGAATAACGAACGCCCAGCAGTTGAACCTCCGGGTCGGCGTCAGTCCGAGTTATGCCACGGGGATACAGGTCAACGCGCAAGGGCCCCAGAACTTCGGGCAAAACTCATGGTCGGCGACATCTACACAGGACTTTCACGATTTCGGGGTCTATGCGCAGCACACCTGGACACTCGGAGCCAACAAGGTGAACGAGTTCAGGTTCCAGGGCTCGCGGCGCGGCCTGCTTTATAACTTCTCTGACGCTCCGGGCGGCAGCAATGTACGAGTGCAGATTGCAGGTTATGCGTTCGTCGGGCGCGAGCCGTTCTCGTTCGTGAGGCGAACCGAGAAGCGTTTCCAGTTCGCCGATAACCTGTCAATTACAAAAGGTCGCCATAACATCAAGTTTGGGGTGGACGTGAATTACCTGCCGCTAGAGGCAGACTTCACAGTCAACTTCGGCGGACTGTACAACTTCAGCTCAATCAACCTGCCTGCACCATTCACGGGCTTCCCTGCGCTCTCGCCCGTGCAGGCCTACGGCGTAGGCATTCCGAACAACTTCGTTCAGGGCATAGGCAATCCGCATGATGAGTTCAGTCAAAAAGCGATAGGAGCTTTCTGGCAGGATTCATGGCGCGTCACCCCGCGGCTCACATTGAACTATGGTGTGCGCTATGACGTGGAGCTTACTCCAACGTTCAGACCGGTCAACGCCATATCGGATGCAGCCGAGAGGGCGCTTGGAATCGTTCAAGGGATTCCGCGAGATTACAACAACTTCGCTCCGCGAGTCGGACTCGCCTACGACCCATGGGGCGACGGCAAGACGGTGATCCGCGCGGCTTACGGTCTGTTCTATGATCACCCACTGCTTGGGCTGGCTTTCGATTCCGACGTTGCGGACGGATCGCAGGCACCGCAGTTGATTCTGTTCGGGGGCTCTCCGAGCAGCGGATGCAGTTTGAACGCGACCAACGTGTTCCAGGGGACGCTGGCTTGCCCGCCTAATTTCGGGTACCTGCCTAACGAGCAGCGGTTCGACTCCTTCCTGCCCAACTCCATCTTCGTGAACCAGAATTACCTTCAGGCGGGCGTGCCGCTGGTATTGCAACCATTTGGTTTTCCGGTTGCGCGTGACTTCGTCTATGCCTATGCGAACCAGGCCAACCTCACGTTCCAACGCGATCTTGGGCACAACTACGCGCTGAGCCTCGAATACAACTTCAACGGTGGACGTCACCTGAATCGACCGATCAATGCGAACAACGTGCGTCCGGACTTGCTAGTTCAGAACTGGCAGGCGGCCGTTGCGGCTGGAGATCCGGGGGCGCTCGGCGGCGATCCACGCCTGGTAGGCTCAACCGGCGTGCCATGCGGTGTTGGACCGGCGGGACCGTGGGTTTCGTCGGCGCTGGTTAGCTTCTTTCGGCCGTCGGGAGTGAATCCCTCTTTCGTTCCTCTCCTTCAGCAAGCGCCGGGTGGCGCACAGTGTCTGCAACTGGCCAACTCGATTCTGGCTGCCGGTGGTCTCGGAATCGGGGCGAACGGTGGTCCTTGCAACCCGCTTGACCCCAGCTCTCCATTTGGCAACTGCGTGCCGATACCCTTCAGCGATATGCCGGCGAATTACTCGAACGGCAGTTCGGTTTACCACGGATTGAGCGTCAACCTGCGGAAGCGCTTCGCGACCAATTACGAGTTCCTGGCGTCGTACACGTGGTCACACGCAATCGACGATTCGACCGATCTTGAATCGCCACTACAACCGGCGAATAATCTCCGTCCGGACCTCGAGCGTTCCAATTCAACGTTCGATCAGCGACACCGGTTTATTTTCAGCAGCGTGATCACTACGGGGAGGCTGAGCGGCAACGGGTTCGTTTCGAAGCTGTTCAGTGACTGGACGTTTGCGCCGGTGATTGAAATCGGCAGTGGCCGTCCATTCAACATAATCGTCGGCGGCGATCGCAACTTCGACTTCTCGACCGGCACCGACCGTCCACTTGCGGTGGGGCCCGATACTCCGCGCAACGCATGCGGCGACGTGGCGGTCGCGTCGAGGTATTCGCCAACTGGATTCCTGCAGCCGCCGTGCTTCCGCAATGGAACGTTCCAAGGCACCATCGGACGCAATGCCGGTACGCGTCCGTACAACCTGTTCACAGACTTGCGGGTCTCGCGGACCATTCGAATCACAGAGCGCGTGGGTCTGGAAGCAATCGCCGATGCGTTCAACATTATCAACCGGTTCAACGTTGCTGATGTTAATCCGATCTGGACCGATGCCGGACGACCGACCGCCGCGTTCGATCCACGACAGTTCCAGTTCGCGCTGAAACTAACCTGGTAAGCGGGTCAGAGCGAAGAGATGGCGGCAGGTTTCTGGACCTGCCGCTTTCATTTCGCGGGTACTTCGATCTTGTGCGTCACGAGGAATTCTTCGTCAGCACCGTGCGGAGGTAGGGATCCCTCGCTGCGCTCGAGATGACAAGCGCGTTGCACCTGGTGAAGGCTTCATCACGCGAGTTCTTACATCTTCAGTTTCACCGGGGGCCTTGAAGGCTTCGATACTGTGGTCCCCTTGCTGACTGCCCGATGCTGCTGGCCCTTCGTGTCGAATGAGAGTGTACGCAAGAACCTGGGCACCTGTCGTGCACGCGTTACGCTCTCAAACCCGGACGCAAGCTTGATGAGCGTCGGCTCGCTGAAAGCCGTGCCCATGAACGTGATCCCGACCGGCACTCCGAAAACGAAGCCCATCGTCACATTAATCAGAGGGTAACCCGCCACTGCGGCCGGCGAGGAACTCCCAAACACGAAGTGGTCGCCGAGGATCAGGTCTGTCGGGAAAGGCGGCGAATCTGACGGCGCAACGATAGCGTCCAGGCCGTTCTGCCGGAGCAATTGGTCGATGCCTTGGGTGGCCCCGATCCGCCTGTTAGTCTCGAGCGCTTCACGATACGAGATACCAAGCGGCTGTTCCTTGGTCTCATCCGTGATGTCGAAGGTCTCGGCCAGTTCAAAGATCTCCTGCCCGAAGAACTTCATTTCTTCCTCGGCGTGCTCGATGTTGAAGGCGATAGCATCGGCGAGTGTGCCCTGGGCGATTGGCACCCCAACGCGATCTGCGAGATAGCGTTGCAAGTCGCGTTTGAAATCGAACAGCAACACCGTAAACTCGGCGGTCCCGGAATCGAGCTCGTCCTGATGCGGGAACTCGACCTCGACGGTTGTTGCGCCGGCGTCCTGTATGGCCTTGACCGCGTCCTCGAAGAGCACGGCGGTATCCGGCGTTGCATCGGCAACGCCCATGCGTGCCACACCGATTTTGGCGCCCGCGAGTCCGTTGCGGTCGAGGTTCCTGGCGTAGTCCACGTTCGAGAGGTCAGGTCGGGGTTCGCCAGACTTGCCCAGCGGACTTCTGCTTGTTGCCGGGTCACGCGGGTCAGGCGTGCGACTGATGATGACGTTCAGCACCGCCGCGGCATCGGCAACGGTACGGGTATGCGGACCGATCGTGTCCTGCGTGGAAGATATCGGTACGACGCCCGCCCGACTTACGAGGCCGACGGTGGGTTTAATCCCCACTACTCCGTTCATGCTCGCGGGACAGATGATGCTGCCATCGGTCTCGGTACCAATAGAGACAGCAGTGAAATTTGCCGAAGGGGCCGCGGCTGATCCGGAACTTGAACCACACGGGTTGCGGTCAATCGCGTACGGATTGTTGCATTGTCCGCCACGTGCCGACCAACCGCTAGTCGAGAAGAACGAACGGAAGTTAGCCCATTCGCTCAGGGTGGTCTTGCCAAGGATCACCGCTCCGGCCTGCCTCAGGTTTGCGGCTACAGTGGCGTCCCGCGGAGCGGGCTGCCCGACGAGCGCCAGCGATCCCGCGGCGGATTGCATGCGATCTGCGGTATCGATGTTGTCCTTCAGCAGGACGGGGATACCGTGCATGGGACCGCGTACCCTGCCAGCTCGGCGCTCGGCGTCGAGTTCGCGCGCGATTCCAGGTGCATCAGGATTGAGTTCGATGATCGAGTTGACGGTGGGACCGCGCTGGTCGAGCCGGTTGATGCGCTCCAGATAGTAATTGACCAGCGAAACGGAAGTGAGCCGACCTTCCGCCATCAGAGCCCGGAAATCGGCTATCGTGCGTTCGTTGAGCGAGGTTGGAACGGCACCGGTTCCCTCGGCGTGTAGATTCGGTACCGCAGTTACGGACGCTAGTGACGCGGCCGCGCCTGCCAGTGCACCTACTTGTATGAAGTTTCTGCGAGAGGCATCTTCTGGGCCGGGGCGCTCGTGTTTTTTGGCGCGAAAGGTGTCCAGCAGCCGATTGAGCCGCTGCAACTCTGGGGTTTTTCGGGGGGTCATAGAGGTCTCCTTTCGTCGAGCATGGGTGACTGGGGTCTTGCGACGAGATGGAGGAGTGATGGCGAATTAGGAGGTGTTCGCCTCACGCAGGGTTTTCCGCACAGCAAGAAATCTCGAATTGCGAGTAATGAAGTACTTACAGGCAAATTCCTCGATTAGCTCGTGACATCAAGATGGTTCGGAAAAGGACGACTTGAGAGATGAGTGGAGTAGCGGGTGAACACGAAAAGGCCACCTCGGGCAGGTGGCTTTGCCAAATGCGTTCGGGGAGGTGAACGGGGCGGACCCCATCAAGTTTGTTTCTGCTTCGAGCCAACTTCACCACGAATAATGCGCGGTGTAGGTTATCGTCTTTTCTCCGTTAGCGGCGATGGTGACGGGGAACTCAACCGTCTGGCTATCCGCTTTCTTGAACGCATCGGTGTTCGCGAGGACACTCCAGTTCAGCCAGCGGTAGAGATGCTCGACGACGCGAACCGTCACGGCTTCTTTCTTGTGGTTGCGGACTTTTATCTCGAAGGACTCGTCCAGTGTTCGTTTGGAACTGTCAACGTTGTACGCGGTTCGACGGCGCTCGCCTACGAGGTCGAAGGCATTTCCGGTGTAGACGCGGACTCTCTCACCTCGTGGCGTGTGATCGATGACGTTCTCGCCGGTGAACTCAACCTGACCATCATCGTTTCGCCGATAGAAGCGCAGGCGTCCCTTGGGCAACGGAATGCCGAGCTGGTTTGCCTCAGAATTCAGGAACTCCCGCATGACCCAGACCTTGGGGTTGGATTCGGTGCCATATGAGGCGTCACCGCGAATGTTCTCCCAGTTCCACCCGGAGTAGCGGTTGTAATCGATTTTGACTCCGTCGTACACGTAAATTCGCTTGGTGCGGACGGATGAGGCCCGAGTGAATTCAACCTGCTTTGTCTCGCGGTCATGCAAGGTGGTGGGCCGGGCGAGTGAATACAGGTGGTACTCGTCAAAGGCTTCTCGGTCACAGCCGCTCCGGGGCTTGTCATTTCCTGACGAAGACTCTTGAACGCCATGCCATCACGCATGTGTCCAGGCTGGATCTTACTGACGTCGCCTGCCATGAGCTTGATTCTCGCGTTTTCGAAGGTCTTGCCACTCTGGTTGTCGATGGTTATCCATCCGACGAGGTCAACCGAGTCGCCGGTCTCCGGGGCCACGACGTTGTAATCGGCTTCCCACGTCAGGCCTCCCGTTACGTAGGACAGTTCTGCCCGTACGGGACCGGCCTGCGGGCTGGACAACAGCCATTGAAGCGAGGGCTTCAGGATCGTGCCGTCGCCGAGAGAGGGGAATAGCGGAACGCCGGGCAATCCGAACCGGAGTCTGCCTTCGACCTCGATGATGGGCTGCTGCGAGCTTCCCCCAGCGTAGGCCATCTGCGTCTGATAGTACTGCTGACCGTAACGACGCAGCGCCCAGGAGTTATGGGGGGTGTAGCCGCTGCGAATGACCTTGCCCTTGACGACCTCGTGCTGATTGATCATGAATTCGATCGTCTTGCCCTCGAACAGCGAAAGCAACAGCGAGTCGGAAACCGGATCGGCACGATAGTTCTGTTCCAGTACGTCGATTGGGCGCTTGCCTGCAGGGTCGCGAAGGATGACCGAGTCCGGCTCCAAGTGCATAGTGATGTCGTTTACAACGACGTTGTTGATGCCGGCCGAAAGATCGAGAGGGATATCTTGACGCACCACCGCGAAGTTCTGGTTGTAGACGGTCAGTGAGGGAGTAGAGCCCTGGTCCGAAGCGGCACAAGCGACGGACAGTAGCAGCAGGAATGCCACGCAACGAAGCATGAGCGTCCTCCGTTCGAGTAGGAAATCACCAACTTACATGCGAAGAACGCTGCACGAAGTGTTTCTTGCAATACTTTTCCCGGCGACACTAGTGCTGAACTGCACGCATCTTGTTGGAGCGGGACCGCCGCAGCGGCAGCGCGAACAACAGCCGTGAGCTGGTCAGCATCTGCTTAGGAATGACTTGGAACGAGTTTGCCGTAGTGGAACAGCGGAACAGGGCGAATCATCCGGCGCGCCGCAGATTTCTGATGGGCTTGTCGTCGGTTGAAGACACCGTTTATGTCGGTCTGGGTGTACTGTTGTCGGTCACGGCTGTCGCCCTGCTTGTCAACGCACTTTATAGCTTGGTCAGTGCCGTGGCCCACCGCGCCCTGGACGAGCATATTGTCGGACTACTCGATCAGATGCTGCTGATCCTGCTTGTTGTCGAGTTGCTTTACACAGTGCAGGTATCGTTTCGCGAGCGTGGATTAGCCGCCGAGCCGTTCCTGGTCGTTGCACTCATCGCCGTGATTCGGCGCATCCTGGTACTCACCGCGGAGTTGCCCAAGCTGCCGCAGGGCGAAGAGATCGTGTTTCGGCGAGCGATACTCGAGCTCGGACTGCTCGCGGGAATGATACTGGTTCTGGTGACGTCATTTCTCCTTCTGCAAAAATACACAAAGCACCCCACGCCCCCTGAATAGGTTGGCGGACGTGGCGCGAAGTCACTTGCGCTTCTTTGATTCAGCCTGAAGCACCTGCAAGTTGTTGGTGACAGCGAAAACACCACCGACGAGATTGGCCCGCATTCCGGCCAGGTTCTTGTCTGTCTGATTGTCTACTACGCCCGTCAGAGTGACACGGCCGCCCCTCACAATGATGTGAATGGAAGGGACCGCGCCCCACGAATACCGACTCAGGCCGTCAAAACCGTAGATGGAACGGTACACGGCGGCACGTATCCTGTCATCACCGGGTGAGGGCGGCAGCACCTCGATGTTGTTCACGACATTCTCGACGCCTTCGATGCGCTTGACCACTTCCTCGGCGTCGGACTTCAACGTGGGGCGGACGACCTGCCCGATGAGCGTGACCGTATCGCCATTAACGCGATATGCAAGATTGTCGAACACACTGTAATACGGGAGCATCAGCAATTCGTGCAGGACTTCGCGTGATATGCGCGCCTCGGGGGCCGTGCCGCCGAGTTTCTGGCGGCTGCTCGGTAATGCCGTTGTCTCCTGCTGGTCCGACGCTTTTTGCTGAGCAGCCGATCCGGATGCGGGTGTTTGTGTCGATTGTTGTTGGGCGGTGTTCTCCGATTGTGCGAAACAGCAGGATGCCAGTAAAACGCAACACATAACGTAAGCAAGCTTCTGCATGGCGGTTGCTCCTTCGGCACAGATGATGCACGTAGCGAGTTGCCGTTTGCTTGCATCAGCGGCAGAAAGAGCGTTGTGCTTTCGCGAGGTGCGGAATGGGTCAGCCCTGTCAAGCGCAACCTCGTAACCTAACCATAAACATTTCTTATGAGTGCGGACCATGCTATAACCAAAGGATCGTTCCTGCCGGAGTTCGGGTGAGCATGGACCTTTTTCAACTGGAGACGTTTTTGGCTGTCGCGCATGAGGGTGGGTTCTCGCGTGCGGCCAAGAAGCTGTACCGTACGCAACCCGCAATAAGTCAGACCGTTCGCAAGTTGGAGATGGAACTGGGCGAAGCGCTGTTTGACCGATCGTCGCATGAAGGCGTTCTGACGGACGCGGGGCGCGTATTGGAGAGTTATGCGACCAAGCTGCTGAATATGCGCAGCGAAGCCGAAATCGCCTTGCATGATCTGCGGAAGCTTCAGTTTGGACAATTGAAGATTGCGGCCAACGAATTCACCTGCATGTATCTGCTACCGCTGGTGGATGAGTATCGACGCCTTTATCCGAAGATCAAGGTGACGGTGCAGCGTTCGCTGGCGAGTCGCATCGCGGACGAACTTATCCACCACAACGCGGAGATGGGCGTGCTGACGTTCAGGCCCGACGACCAGATGTTGAAATCCGTAGCTGTGTACAGGGACGATGTGGTGTTCGTCTTGCCGCCGGAGCATCCGCTGGCCGGCCAGCGGGACGTAACCTTGAAGCAGTTGAGCTCCGAGTGCTTCGTGGCGCACAACGTGCCATCACCATATCGGGCGAAGGTGATCGATACGTTCAAGAAGAAGCGGGTGCCGCTGCACATGGACGTCGAACTGCCCTCGATTGAGGCCATCAAGAAGTGCGTCGCACGGAAGAACGGAGTGGCGTTGCTGCCGGGAATTTGCGTGCAGGCCGAGGTTCAGCGGGGCGAACTCGCGGCGGTGCCGGTGCGCGAACTTCATTTTGAACGCAAGCTGAGACTTGTTTATAGAAGAGGGGCTAACCTGTCGCACGCCGCCCGAAACTTCCTGAAGGTTGCACAGGGCTTCGCAGAGCGCGTGGGGGATCCATACCTATACAAGGTGGAGTGAGACAGATCAGGCCTTGCGGCCTTGCAGAATGAGGGCGGGCCGGCTGCGATGTATGGCCGCCCTCCGTCCAGTCACACGAGCGTCGGTGCTCGAGCAGTTCCGTAAATCAATCCCAGCTCTTCACTTCGGCCCAGTTCTTCTGCAGATCGAACTTCAGGCGTCGGCAGATGAGGACGGGACGGTTTTCACGCGGATACGCGTAAGGGTGGTAAACATCGGCACCCACCTCTACCTGCTCAAAGTATTTCAACTCCTCCTCAAGGGTTGAACCGAGCACCAGCACAATCTCGCCTGTGTAGTTGCGAGGTCCCCACAGCCAGTAGTTCTGGTGGCCGCTGATGGCTTTGGGAAGGCCGTATCGTGGGCCGAAGAAGTCGATAGCCCCGGCTTGTGCAAACGTCTGGCCGAAAATCGCCGCTTTCGCGCGCTCTTCGGGAGTGAGCTTGTTGTAAGTGCGCGCGACAGCGTCGACCATCTCAGGCCAGCCGAAACTCCAGGTGTAGTAGTGCGGCATGGAGGCAGCCATGTGGCTTTTCTCACTTGCCTGAACCTGGAAGGGCAACTTTGCCTGATAACGCAGGAACGCTTCGGGCGAGAGAACGGGGATGCCGAGCGGTAGCAGCAGTGCCGTTGCGGTCAGCATAACCCCGATGTAGATGCCCATCAGAACCAGTCCAAGCCTTCGCTGCGCGCTACGGGACAGCAAGCCTTCGAGCGCGACGCCCCCGGCAGCAAAGAGCATCGGGTACGCCGGAGCGAGATAGTAGTCCTTGCCCTTCATCACGATGAGCACGGTGGCCGTGATGACGAAGGTCCAGCCGATGATGCGGAACCGCTTGCCTTGCCTTGAAAAGAACAGATAGATCAGGCCTGCCAACCAGATGGGGAAGGTCACCGGTGACATGACAACGATTTGCTGCACGATCCATTGCACGGGGCCGAGTTCGACGTCGCGGCCGCTGGCCCTGATGTTGCGCATTAGTTCAACAAAAGGCCAGTTGTGCTGGATGTTCCACACCAGATTCGGAAGAAAGATGAGGAAGGCGATTGTGCCGCCGATCCATATCCATTTGCTTGCGAGCGCCTTGCGTTCAGGCGTAAGCAGCACGCCAACGAGGACGCCAAGACCGAAAATGGCCATGGAGTACTTGGTCTGCATTCCGATGCCGGCCAGCACCCCAAACCACAGCCAGAGCTTCTGATTGCCCGTTTTTACGATTAGGATGATGAGCCAGGCGCACCCCATCCAGATCAGAGGCTCGAAGGTGTTCATGGTGAACAGGTGGTCGAGTGGCCAGTAGATCAGGCTGCAGAAGACACCGAGAGCAGCGAGCGTCATGCCGAAGCGTCGAGCGCCAAGCTCGCGGGCGATTATGCCGGTGAGCACGATCCTGGCGGCGCCCGAAATTGCCGGTAACAGGTGCAGCGCGAAGAGCGATTCTCCCAGGACGTGGCGCACGAACCAGGCAATCAGGGCAATTACTGGTGGCTGATCGACGTATCCCCAGTCAAGATGCTCGGCGCAGGCGAGGTAGTACATTTCGTCGCCAAAAAAGCCGTAGCGGTTGGCGGTGAGGAGATGCAGCAGGAGCTTGATTCCTGCAATGTAGAGCACGAACGCCATGCCCGTGCTGTACCACTTCTCGCCAATGGTCGAAGGCTCTGAGGCTTGTTGCACTGCGGGGCGCGTAGGATTCATGCGTTCTCCTGCTCGTTTTGGCGTTGACCATGATACGTCAGCAATGTGGGGTTAAGTTGATCGTTGTTCCGGAGCATTTTCCTCGAAAGAACATGTGAACGTGCCATGGGCATCGCTGTCGCGCTGCTTTGGTAGAATCGCAGCCACCGGTAACTAGTATGAAACGCTATGTCGCATTGCTGACATGCCTGCTCTCTGTGTGCGCCCTTGCGCAAGATCGAAACACCATTAACCTTCCCACAAGTAAGGTGCTGCTGACACCGGTACCGGGTGAACCGCAACGCGCAGGCAGTTTTCCCGTTACTGTCGCGTTGAGTCCGGATGGGCGCTATCTCGCGATTCTCGACGACGGCTTCGGACTCGCAGAGCACGAGCATCGGCAGGGCATCGGGGTGCTGGATCTTGAAACAAATGCGCTGAAGTTCTATCCGGATGAGCGGCTTGGTCAGAAAAACCACCAGACGTACTTCATCGGATTGGCGTTCAGCGCCGACGGAGCCCGGTTGTATGCGTCAGTGGCATCGCTTACCGATCCGCTGGCGAAACTGGAAGGCAGCACGGGCAATGGTGTAGCGGTGTACCGGTTTGAGGACGGCGCGGTCACGCCGGAAGCTTTCCTCTCCATTCCAGTGTCGAAATTACTCGCGGGGAAGCGCAGGGCAAGCGCTTTGAATCAGGCTCCTGCGGGGACGGCGATTCCTTATCCGGCTGGCCTGGCCGTAGTACGGGGTCGCGATGGCGAACAGGTGCTGGTTGCGAATAACCTCGCAGACGATGCGTTGCTGCTGGAAGTGCACACGGGAAAGATAGTGCATCGTTTCGATCTGAGCATCAGCGACCATGTCCCGGCGGCTTATCCGTACCAGGTTGTGGCCAATCGAGAGGGTACGCGCGCGTGGTGCTCGCTGTGGAATGCATCACGCATCGCCGAACTTGATCTCACGTCGGGCAAGGTGGTGCGGTGGATTGCGGTCCGCCCGGGGAGAACGGCGACAAAAGCGGGATCGCATCCGACGGCGATGTTGCTGAGTCCCAAGCAGAACCTGCTATTCGTGTCGCTCTCGAACCGCGACGAAATAGCGGTTATCAGCACAAGAACTGGCCGGGTGGTTCGTTACCTCTCCACGATTCTGCCGAACGAGAAGTTTGCCGGGACGTTTCCGAATGCACTGGCGCAGACACCGGATGGCCGACGGTTGTTCGTTGCGAACGCCTCCTCGAATGCGGTTGCCGTGTTTGATTCGGGTCGTGAGCCGGGACAGCATCGAATTCGCGGGTTTATTCCGACAGAGTGGTACCCGACGGCACTTGCGGTGCGAAACAACGACCTGTTGATCGCAACGGGGAAGTCGCAGGGAACGGGGCCGAACTCGGCGGTGGTTCCAAGATCTTCAAGTGCGCGCAGTGGTCATCCGTATATCGTGTCGTTATTGCATGGATCGATTGCCCGGGTGGATTTGGCACAGGCGGACAAGAACCTGGTTCGATTAACTCGCGAGGTAGCCGAGAGCAATCGCATGAACGGGCGCAGCGACGAGGTGGCTTTCTCTGAGGCGGTCTGTCCGGCGACGATAAAGCGTGGCCGTGCCGGCAATCGCTGCAATCCCATCAAGCACGTCATCTACATCATCAAGGAAAACCGGACGTACGACCAGCTTTTTGGCGACCTTGAAGCAGGGAACGGAGATGCTTCGCTGGTCATGTACGGGGAGCAAATTACCCCGAACCATCACAAGCTTGCGCGGCAGTTCGGGATTCTCGACAACTTCTACGACAGTGGTGATGTTTCCGGCAATGGACATGTATGGTCCACCGCAGCCATAACGAGCGACTACACTGAGAAGACTTGGCAGATCGGCTACCGCGGACGCGAGCGGTCCTACGACTACGAGGGCCAGGTGGCGAACGAGACGCCGCTGGAACAGGGCATCCCCGATGTGAACGAGCCCAGCACAGGCTACCTGTGGACGAACGCCGCACGGCATGGAGTCACGTATCGCCACTATGGTGAATACGTCGCGACCTCATGGTGCGATGATCCGACGAACGGCAATCCTCAGGAGACCGGAACTCCCGCCTCCGGAGGTGCGCATTGTCAGCGCAAGTTCGTGAACAAAGGGGAGCCGCTGCCGCCGAATGTGGGTGACCCTAAAGGCGGGCCAAGCCCGTGGCCGTGGCCCGTGCCGATGATCGCCGGGAATATTGCGACCAAGCCCGAGCTGCGCGACCACTTTGATCCGAACTATGCCGACTTTCGCATGGAGTATCCAGACCAGTTGCGAGCCGACGAGTTCCTGAACGAGTTCTCGCAGTTCGTCCGAGACCGCAAAGCTGGCAAGGACACACTCCCGCGGTTGATCGTGTTACGCCTGCCGAACGACCATACCATCGGTACGCGTCCGAACAGGGCGACGCCGGCAGCCACTTTGGCCGACAACGACCTGGCACTGGGGCGAGTAGTGGAAGCTGTGTCGAAGAGCCCTTATTGGGACGATACGGCGGTTTTTGTGCTGGAGGACGATGCGCAGGACGGTGCCGATCACGTTGATGCGCACCGTAGCATTGCGCTGGTGATCAGCAAGTATGCGCCGCGAGCCGAGAAGCCGATCGTGCACTCGGAGTTCTACACGACAGTCAACGTGATCCACACGATGGAAGCGCTGCTGGGCCTGCCTCCGATGAACAACAACGATGCGCAGGCGCCGCTGATGACTCCGCTGTTCGGAGGCAATGGTGACCAGCCAGCGTTCACGGCCGATTATCGCAACCGTGACAACGGTTTGCTGTATCAGGTGAATCCGCCCGATGCGGCCGGGGGCGAGGCCTCGATGAAAATGGATTTCACGCATGCCGACTCGGTGGATACGCAGGCGCTGAACCGCATTCTGTGGCGCGAGGCGAAGGGCAATGTGCCCATGCCGGAACCGAAGCATACCGTGATCCCGGTGGGACGGTAATCTGCGGCAAATTGAAGCTGAGCCGCGTAGTCGGCATAGAAGATGATCGGAAATGTTATGGCGAATCGTCGAGTTCTTATCGTGGCGGGGGCGGTTGTTCTAATTGCGCTTTTTGCGCTCCAGCTCTTTACGTCTGTCCGACAGCAGTCGATTAGCTGGGATGAAGATAACCACATTTATGCCGGGTACACGATGTGGAAGAACGCGGATTACGGGCTGAATCCGGAACATCCGCCGCTGTTGAAGCTGGTTGCGGCACTGCCGATATTGAACATGCAACTGCAGACGCCGCCCATGCAGGATCGCTACTTCAAGCTGCAGGCGTTTCTTGGAGGAAAGGACTTCATCTTCAAGAACGATGCCGAAGCGATCCTGACGCGTGCCCGTACGGCAGCGGCGATCTTCGCACTCTGCCTGCTGGCGCTGGTGTTCGTGGGAACGAAGGAGATGTTCGGGACAGGAGCGGCGTTCATTGCTCTCACCCTCCTTGCGTTCGACCCAAACCTGCTGGGGCACGGAGCCATGGTGGCGACGGACACCGCAGTGTCGTGCTTGCTATTCGCGACTATTTACGCGTTTTATCGGTATGTGAAGCAGCCCAGCGTGGGGCGGTTGGTGCTTACCGGCGTGCTAGCGGGACTGGCGTTGTCAACCAAGCACAATGCGATCCTGTTGCTCCCAATGGCCGTGATTCTGGCGATCTTGGAAGTGGTGCGTGGACGCGGGGAGTCGGCCAACGATCAGGAACCGCGCCACACCGCAGTGCGGCTTGGACTGGCGATCACAGCCGTCGGCGCCATCGCTGTCGCCGTACTCTGGGCCTTCTACGGGTTCAGGTACGCGGCGAGACCGGAAGGATTGAATCTGAATCCCGCGCTGGCGGATTTCATTCCTGCCCTGCGAAGGTGGCATGAAGCAGCGCTGATCGCTTTCCTCTCGAAGTGGCGACTGCTACCGGAGTCTTACCTATACGGTATGACCGATGTGCGAATCATGTCGGACTTCTATCAGACATACCTGCTCGGGAAGCCGTACGCGCATGGAATCTGGTTCTATTTTCCGTTTGTTTTCCTGATTAAGACGACGGTCGCGCTGCTTGGATTCTTGTTGCTGGCGATTGCTGCATTTGCAGTCCGGGCGCTGCGACTGTCCCGCGAAGTGATCTTCGTGCTGGTGCCTCCTGCTGTGTACCTGGTCGCGGCGATGGCTTCGGGCATGAACATTGGCCTGCGGCATATCTTGCCCATGTACGTTTTTGTGTACATCTTTGTCGCGGCAGCGGCATGGGCACTTATCCGTCACCGACGCCAATGGGCATACGTGGTGGCCGCACTAGTGCTGTTCCAAGTCATCACCTCCGTGCGCGCCTATCCGGACTATATTCCTTACGCGAATGAGTTCTGGGGCGGACCTTCGCAGACCCACAAGCTGCTGAGTGACTCGAATTCTGACTGGGGACAGCAGTTGAAGTCCACCAGCAAGTACCTGAACGAGAACGGAATCAAGAAGTGCTGGTTCGTTTATTTTGCGGCGGGTGTGGTGGACCCAAGTTCTTACGGCATCCCGTGTAAGCCGCTGCCGACTACGAACACTTTCTGGGTGAATCAGGAAATGGACGTGCCGCCATCAATCGATGGCCCGGTGTTGATCAGCGCGGGGAACCTGTCGGGCTTTGAATTCGGCCCCGGGCCGAATTTGAACCCGTATGAGCAGTTCATCGGCATGAAACCGAAGGCTGTGATTCAAAACGCGATTTTTGTTTTCGACGGGCATTTCGAGATTCCGCTCGCGTCAGCGCTGGTGCATGTGCAGAAGGCCCGCAATCTGCTGGGCGAAAAAAAGAATGAAGAGGCGCTGGCGGAAGCTCAGCAGGCGGCGAGTCTTGCACCTGAAGCTGTCAGTCCGCATGACGTGCTGGGCGACACGCTTGTTGCCCTGAACCGCAAAGAGGAGGCTCGCGTGCATTACGAGCGAGCTCTAGAACTGGCTAAGACCGTTGCGCCCGACTTCCAGGCTGGCTGGGTGGGAGGCCTCACGGAAAAACTGAGCGACTCGAGAGAGGCGGCCGGGCAGTAGTTTCTGCCATGGCCCGAGGCCGCCCAAGTACGGCAATTTTAAGGGACTGCAGCGAGAAGGTCGGAGTTGATTTGCGACGTGCCAAGTCCCATAGCACGACTCACTGCACGGGATCTCAGGAGACCGGATTGAAGAACACGTCGAATACGCACGTACTGGATGCGACTGATTGGAAGATCCTGGTTGAATTACAGGAGAACGCGCGGATTTCTTATGCGGAACTGGCACGGAGGGTGGGGCTGTCCACGCCGGCCGCTGCCGAGCGGGTGCGGCGGCTGGAGGAGGCCGACGTAATCAGCGGCTATCGTGCCGAGGTGAACCCGGCCAAGGTGGGGCTCCCGGTGATGGCGTTCATTCGTGTCAACGTTGTCGGTGACGCTCTGCCAAAGTTCGTGAAAAAGGCGATGAAGTGTCCGGAGGTGCTGGAGGTCCATCGGGTGACCGGCGCGGAGTCCTTCATTATTAAGGTTGCGGTCGAGGACCATGAGCATCTGACGGCGGTGATCGACTCGCTTATGCCCTATGTGGCCACAACGACCTCGATCATCCTGAACTCGGCGGTGTCGTGGCGGTGCATCACGCCGAGACAGCAAGGGTAGTTTACGAACTGTAGGTGATTCAGGGGTTAGGGTTATGAATGTAAAGCATTTCGTCATTTGGCTTGCCTGACCATCATTCCAAAAAAGTTTCTTCCTTCATTACAATCTGCTCCTTACTTCTGAGGTGCCGCCCCTACGGGGCTCAGAGAACGGTCCGAACTGTGTCCCGGCACTGAAGTGCCTGGCTGACCGAATTTCGCCCGATGGGCTGCGACTGAACTGCCTGGCTGACCGAATTTCGCCCCTACGGGGCTGCGACTGAAGTGCTGGGCTGACAGAATACGCCCTTGCGGGGCTGCGACTGGAGTGCTGGGCTGACCGCCCACACGGGGCGCGTGAGGTCTGAGCGACGAACTGCATATGTGCCTTAAATGCGCCGCGCCAGGTAGTTCAGCAAGCCCAGGAAGACGTTTTGCGAACACGGCAGAGGCAAAAAGAGGACTGCGCAATGGAGCACGAACAGATGTTTGCACCAGTATTTGAGCCGTTTCGAATCAAGGCTGTCGAACCGATCAAGTGGACGACGCGCGCACAACGCGAGGAGATTCTGCGAGCTGCGCATTACAACATGTTCATGGTGCCGGCAGATGACGTGCTGATCGACCTGCTGACCGATTCCGGGACAACGGCCATGTCGTCGGCGCAGTGGGCGGCCATGATGGCGGGCGACGAGAGCTACGCAGGAAGCCGCAGTTTCGACCGGTTCTACGAGTCGGTGCACGACATTTGTGGATACCGGCACGTCATTCCCACGCACCAGGGGCGGGCGGCGGAACGCATTCTGTTCAGCACGATGGTGAAACCCGGGGACGTCGTCCCGAGCAACACACATTTCGATACGACACGCGCCAACCTGACTGCGGTGGGCGGCGTCTGCGCGGACCTGCTTATTGCCGAGGGCCGCGTTCCATCGGCGCAGCACCCGTTCAAGGGCAACATGGATGTTGAGAAGCTGGAGAGAGTGATCGAGCGCGAGGGCCGGTCGCGTGTGCCGCTCGTGATGCTTACGATCACCAATAACTCCGGGGGCGGTCAACCGGTCTCGATGGAGAATATTCGGGCGGTGAGCACGGTTTGCCGAAAGCACGGAATTCCGCTGTATTTCGACGCATGTCGTTTCGCCGAGAACGCCTGGTTCATCAAGCTGCGCGAGAAGGGATACGAGCACAAGACGCCGAAAGAGATTGCCCAGGAGATGTTCAGCTATGGCGATGGCTGCACCATGTCTGCGAAAAAGGACGGCATGGCGAATATCGGCGGCTTCCTTTGCACGAACGATGAAAATACGGCAATGAAGCAGAAAGACGCACTGATCCTCACCGAGGGCTTTCCGACTTACGGCGGTTTGGCGGGGCGGGATCTGGAGGCAATCGCGGTTGGCCTGCATGAGGCGCTTGAGGAAGATTATCTGCGCTATCGCATCGCCTCAATCGCCTACTTGGGCGACAAGCTGATCGCGGCTGGCGTGCCGATTGTACAGCCCACAGGCGCGAGTTCCGTGTTCCTGGATGCATGTGCGTTCCTGCCGCATGTGCCTGTCGTCGACTTGCCCGGTTGTGCTCTCGCGGCAGAGATCTACCTGGAAGGCGGCATTCGAAGCGTGGAGATTGGATCGCTGCCGCTCGAGAGCGGCGAGGAGGTTCACCTGGTCAGGTTGTGCGTGCCGCGCCGGGTATATACGCAGACACACATGGACTACGTAGCCGACGCAGTGATCAGAGTTTGGAAGAATCGTGCCAACATCCGAGGACTGCGAGTGACGTACAAGCCAGACACGTTGCCATGTTTCACTTCGCGGTATGAACCCTGTGTCACGGAAGAAGCCTTGCTGTCCGTCTGAGATGCGCCAGTTGATTGAATCGCTGAGACAATCGACTGCTGCGCTCGGGTGTTTGCTATGGTGGTGCGAGATTACTCTAGTAACGTTTACGCCGCGACAGTTCAGGACTAAGGTGCCGCGAGCGCCCGGAGTGGGCGTTTAGGTACTCCAATTGCCTGCCATAGGGACGAGCCGGGGATGACTTGCAGGCGCATGTCTGGCAGTGAACATGAAGCAGCACAAGCGGCAACTGCTCAGCAACTGGGTGATGCTCGGCCTGACCGTCGCAGCCGCGACGGCATCGGCAATTGCAATCATGCAATTTCGCCAGCAGGCAGACTTGTATCGACAGGCGCAGTTGTCGCTCACGCACATTGAGGGCCAGATACACCTTTTCGAGGGCTTGAAGGCGCGTAGCGAAGCCGATCGCAATAACGCGCAGGTTCGTGGAGATCTGGACAGAAGCCGGGCGGACCTGGTGCAGTCGTTCCGTGAAATCGGCGAGCTGAAGATCGATACGTCATTACAGGATCTGGCGCGCGATGGAGAGATGTACGCTCTATCTGCCGCCGCGATGACGCCGGTTCGCTCTCGCCGCAAGTCAGGCGCGGTCTACAACGACCTGAGCCGACGAGTCCGGCAGGCCAGCGACGGGTTCAACGAAGCGGCACAAAAAGCCATCTGGAAATCTGATCTCGAAGCATCTCTCGGGTTGTTGGCGTTCACTTTCGCTATTCTTGCGATCATCTGGAGGTTCGGTGCCGTTCGCCGGAAAGCAGACCTTGCCAACGCCGAACAGCGAGCGCTCCAGCAAAGCGAGCAGCGGTTCCGAACACTCACTGACAAATCCTCCGATGTCATTGCCATCTTGAATGCTCAAGGCTCGGTGCTTTACTTGAGCAGTTCCATCGAGCACGTACTTGGGTACTCAAAAGACGTCTGGACTGGGCGCAAAATCTACGACCTGATTCATCCCGATGATGTACCCATGGTTTCCGAGCTGCTTCACAGCGTCTGTGTGCTCAGCGATGCGAAGTCGACCACGGAGATGCGGTGCAGGCACGCCAACGGCAACTGGCGCTATATGGAAGTGACCGCGCGAAACGATCTGGCCACACAGAACATCGGTGGCGTCGTCATAAACGCAAAGGACATTACAGAGCGAAAGCGGGCCGAAGAAAAACTCCAGCATGATGCGTCACACGATCCGCTGACCGGGCTGCCCAATCGCACATTGCTTTGGGACCGTTTGCAGCGTGCCGTGAATCGGGCGAGGCGGCAGGAAGACTTCACGTTTGCGCTGCTGTTCATCGACCTTGACCGCTTCAAAGTTGTGAATGACAGCCTGGGGCACCTTGCCGGAGATCGCCTGATCATCGATGTGGCGCTGCGGTTGGGGCAGTGTGTTCGCCAGACGTTGCCGGAGCCGCAGCGGCGGGCCATGGGGGATGACACGATTGCCCGTATCGGCGGAGACGAATTCACGGTCCTTATCGAGGAGATTCGTGATCCTGCGGATGCGATACGCGTGGCTGAACGCGTTTCATCGCGACTGGAGATGCCGTTCATTGTTGGCGGAGTGGAGGTGTTCACTAGCGCCAGTATCGGTATCGCCATCAGTTCGCGCATGTACACTTCGGCAGACGAAGTGCTTCGCGACGCCGACATAGCGATGTATCGCGCCAAGTCCAATGGTGGAGCACGGTTCGAACTCTTTGATTCAGCGATGCACTCGAATGCGGTCCGCAGATTGACGCTGGAAACGGACATGCGGCGCGCGCTGGATCGCAATGAGTTTGAGGTGTTCTACCAGCCTATCGTTGCGTTGCAAGATGCGCAGATTCACGGAGTCGAAGCTCTGATCCGGTGGCGCCACCCTGAGCGCGGCTTGATCGGCCCGTCTGAATTTATCTCGGTTGCGGAGGACATGGGGCTAATCGTGCTGATCGGTCGCTGGATGCTGCGTCAAGCCTGCCGCCAAGTTGCGGAGTTTCAGCGCCAGTACCCGTCGGTGCCGCCGCTTACAGTAAGCGTGAACATATCGGCGAAGGAATTTGCACAACCCGATCTCGTCGAGCAGGTCCGCACCGTCTTGGCGGAAACACAGCTTCAGCCAGGCACTCTGAAACTCGAGATTACCGAAAGCGTGGCCATGGGGGACGTGGAGCGCGTCGCGGCAACCCTGGGCAGCTTGAAAGATGCCGGCGTTCGCATCAGTATCGACGACTTTGGAACGGGATATTCCTCGCTGAGTTACCTGAGAAAGTTCCCCATCGACACACTGAAGATCGACCGCAGTTTCGTATCCGGACTGGGCTGTGATGAGGAAAGCCGACAGATCGTCCGAACCATCGCCAGCCTCGCGCATAACCTCAGCATGGAGGTGATAGCGGAAGGTACCGAAACCGAAGCGCAAGTCGAGGAACTCAGGGTGATGAGTTGCAAGTACGCTCAGGGCTACTTCTTCTCCAGGCCTGTGAACGCTGAGAGCCTGTTGAAGATGTTGGCGGACGGCGGCGAGTCCTGCGCGACACCTCAGAGGTCAAGGACTCAACTAGTATCGGCGGCTACGGCGTAGTCCGGTGTTGCCACACAGAAACGTTTGTTCCGCGCGGGAATCGTTGTAATCTTCAGGGAAGCCGAACAGCAGGAGAAGTAGTGTGCCCATCGGGCTCCCTCGAAAACTCTTTCTAAAACTGTCGCAGGCCGCATCATCGCCGGGTGAACCCAACGAGGCGCTCGACCAAGCTGCGCCCCAGCCCGAATCCCACAGCGACGAAAACGGAACGAGAGCCGTATGGGTTGTCTGCAACAACAACTGTGGTGGTCGCTGCCGGCTTACAGCGCACGTGAAAAACGGCGTTGTCGTACGAATCAGCACGGACGATTCGCCGGACAATGTGGAACGGCCTCAACTCCGTGCATGTCTCAAGGGCCGTGCGATGCGCAACCGGCTCTATCATCCTGACCGCCTCAAGTATCCGATGAAGAGAGTCGGGGCGCGGGGCGAGGGCAAGTTTCAACGCGTTTCCTGGGATGAAGCGATCGACTTGATCGCGACGAATTTGCGGCGGGCACTGGACACCCACGGGCCGGAGTCTGTTTACATCCAGTACGGCACAGGCGATTGCGGAGCAGTGCGAGGGCGCGAGAGCGCACAGCGCCTGATGAATCTGCTCGGCGGCTACCTGGGGTACTACAACAATTACAGCGCCGCCTGCCTCGAATATACGGCACCTTTCATTACCGGCGTCCGCGATACAAATACCTATCAGACGCTGGTTCATTCCAAACTCATCATCCTGAATGGCTTTAATCCGGCCGAGACGGTATTTGAAACCAACTCGAACTACTACCTGGCACGGGCGAAAGAGGCGGGTGCCAAGGTGGTGGTGATCGATCCCCGTCTTTCCGAGACGGCGGCAACTTTCGCTGACCAGTGGATTCCGCTCAGGCCAACTACCGACACAGCGCTACTCCTTGCGATGGCCCACGTGATGATCTCGGAGGGCCTGCACGATCAGGCGTTTCTGGACAAGTACTGCGTCGGATTCGATGAAGAGCACATGCCTGACGGCGTGCCGTACGGGAATTCGTTCAAGAGCTACGTTCTTGGCTCGTCGGACGGTATACCGAAGACGCCGGAATGGGCGTCGCCTATCACGGGAGTCGAAGCCGATACGATTCGCCGTCTTGCTCGCGACTACGCTTCGATGAAACCCGCGCAATTGTTGCAGGGACTGGGCCCTCAACGGCATGCGTACGGAGAGCAGTCTGTGCGAGCGGGAATCGTACTGGCGTGCATGACGGGCAATTTGGGGCGGCTTGGCGGAGGATGGGGAGGCGGCGAAGGAGGAACGGGATTGTCGCTGCCGGTAGGGAGCCTGCCAACCGGAACGAATCCGGTCAAAGCGAAGATACCAGTGTTCTTGTGGACCGATGCGGTGGTGCGGGGAACCGAGATGACGGCCGAGGACGGCGTCAAAGACGGTCCGCTGAAGAGCAACATCAAGTTCATATTCAATCTGGCGAGCAATACGCTGGTGAATCAGCACGCGGACATCAATCGCACCGTCCAGATACTGGAAGATGAGCGGCTGGTGGAATTCATCGTCGGATCGGATCACTTTCTGACGCCAAGTGCGAAATTTGCCGACATCGTATTGCCTTCCGATCATTCATTGGAGCGCAGCGATGTGGGGTTCCCATGGTCGGGAGAGAAGTACATCGTCTTCGGCAACAAGGCCGTTGAGCCTGCATTCGAGCGCAAGCACGACTACTGGTGGCTGAGTGAAGTGGCGGAGCGGCTTGGCGTTGGAGAACAGTTTACGGAAGGGAAGACCGAGGAAGGCTGGCTAAGGCAGATCATCGCAGAGGCGCGAGCAGCCGACCCGAACTTCCCGACGTTCGAGGAACTAAGCATCAAGGGTGGCTATCGCGAGACTCCGCAAGAATATGTCGCATTCGAGAAGGAGATTCGAGATCCAGAGAAGCATCCGTTCCGAACGCCCTCAGGTAAAGTGGAGATCTTCTGCAAGACGCTGCACGACATGAACAACCCGGCCGTTACCGGCATTCCCAAGTACATGCCTGCGTGGGAAGGCCCGCAGGATGCGTTGAGGAGCAAGTATCCGCTGCAGTGCATTGGCCCTCACATCAAAAGGCGCACGCACTCCACATATGACGAGAACGCGTGGATGGAACAGGCGGAACCGCAGAGTATGTGGATCAGCCCAGAAGATGCGCGGGCACGAAAGATTGCGGACGGCGACCGGGTAAAGGTATGGAACGATCGCGGGGCGCTCGTAATTCGGGCACGCGTAACGAAGCGCATTCGTCCCGGAGTGATTTCGATTCCGCAGGGGGCGTGGTACACACCTGACAAAAACGGAGTGTGCCAACGAGGTTGCATCAACGTCCTGACTAGCCAGAAGCCCACGCCTTTGGCGCACGGAAACGCACAGCACACGATCCTGGTGGAAGTGAGAAAGGCGTAGAAGACGGTGGCCAGGGAGCAGATCGCGTTCTTCATTGACGCCACGCGTTGCATAAACTGCAAGACGTGTGAAGTCGCCTGCAAGGACTTCAACGGCGCCGTGACCGGAAGGCGAATGCGAAAAGTACGCACGTTCGAAGGCGGCGAGTTCCCGAACGTGTTTGCCTACAGCATCTCCATGTCGTGCAACCACTGCGAGTTCCCTTTGTGCGTTACGCACTGCCCGGCGGGAGCCTACGCCAAGCGCGAAAGCGACGGGATCGTGGTGCACGACCCGGAGCGTTGTATTGGTTGCCGGTATTGCACGTGGGTTTGTCCGTACGGGGCTCCGCAGTATGACGCGGCAGAGGGCCGGGTCAGGAAGTGCAATCTGTGCGTGGAAAAAATCGACAAGGAGATTGATCCTGCGTGCGTAACTTCCTGTCCAATGAGGGCGATTGAAATCGGTACGCTGGCAGAAATCGATGCGCGTCCGGGCGCGACCGTCAATGTTCGCGACCTGCCCTCGGCGGAAATTACCAAACCGTCATGCCGATACAGGGTAAGGAAAGAGGCCAACCATGGCTGATGCCGCAAACAGGAGAGAATGGCCGCTGGTCGTGTTTACACTGGCACTTCAGATGTCCTGTGGCCTGGTGACGGTGCTTACGCTAATCGAAGCTGAATCAGGTCGGGTTCCAGCGATGCGCCCGCTCGGGTTGGCGGCATTTCCGATTGCGGTTCTTGGAATGCTCGTTTCGGCGCTGCATCTCGGCAGGCCGCTCTCAGCGTGGAAGTCTCTTCGTAACCTTGGGCGGTCCAGGTTGAGCATGGAGGTGCTTCTTACCGGGATGTTTGCACTGACGTGTGCTGCCTATGGTTGGACGTGGGTGGCAGGGTTGTCGGACGTGCGTTTCCCGTTGAGCATTATTGCGACGGTCACGGGACTTGCGGCAGTCGTCTCGAGCGCCAGCATCTACATGGTTCCGACACAGCCGTCATGGAATTCCTGGTGGGTGCTGGTGTCGTTTGTCGGAACTAGCCTCGCTCTAGGCGGAGCCACTTGCGCCGCACTCATCTCTCGGACAGCAAGCGACCCGTCCGGTCGCGCACCTGCGGGCTTGACGGTTGCCGGGAGTTGCCTCGTGCTTGCATCGGCAGTGTGGATGGCCAAGAATGCGTTCGTGCCTACGCGAGCCGGGGTGCGACAGCCAACGGTGCAGAGGTTCCGCGGTACCCAGTGGCTCTCCTTTGCTTTGTACGTTGTGCTGGCAGGAGCCCTGCCCGTTGTTGAGGCACTACAACTCCTCACAGAAGAACCCGTCGGCGTGGCGACGCCGGCCGCGTTCATCACGCTTGCCGGCGTCTTGGTCGGGGCCTTGTTCGGTCGTACCCTGATGTACTCGCTTGCAGCCGATAGCTTTTAAGGCTGGTCAACGTGCACGGCCGGACGGCGTTCGGCCTCCCGCTGCTCAGGCTTACTCAGCAGCAGCGAGATGACAATGGAACCGCCTATCAGCAGAGCCACCACACCCAACGAAATCACGATTGGTATCTTGTACAGCTCGGAGATGAGCATCTTGCCGCCGACGAACACGAGAACCATCGCCAAACCTATCTTCAGGTAGGCGAACCGGTCCATGATGCCGGCCAGCAAGAAATAAAGCGAGCGCAAGCCAAGCAGCGCGAAGATGTTCGATGTGAACACGATGAATGGATCTCGCGTAATGGCGAAGATCGCAGGAATCGAGTCCACCGCAAATACGATATCGGTCGCTTCAACTGCCACGAGCGCCAGTAACAAAGGCGTCGCCAACCGGCGCCCATTCTGGACCACGGTGAAGTGGCTGCCGTGATACTCGCTGGTCACGGGCATCACACGGCGGAACAACCTGACCATCGGATTCTTTTCTGGCTCGTACTCCTTGTTCCGTTCCCGCAGCAACTTTATGCCGGTGTATACCAATACGGCACCGAATACATAAATGATCCAGTGGAAGCGCTGCATCAGCGCCGCACCCGCCAGAATGAATATTGCGCGCGTGGTTAGGGCGCCGAGAATTCCCCAAAACAAAACTCGATGTTGGAGCTCATCTCGCACTCCAAAAAACGAGAAGATCACGAGGAAGACGAACAGGTTATCAACCGATAGCGCCTTCTCGATAAGGTAACCGGTCAGGAACTCCAGCCCCGGACGCGCTCCGAAATGCATCCAGATCCACCCGTTGAAGATCAAGGCCAGGGCGATCCAGACGGCGCTCCAGACGGCGGCCTCGCGTAAGCTGATTTTGTGCGCCTTGCGATGGAACACGCCAAGATCGAGCGCCAGCATGGCGATCACGAATGCAAGGAACGCCGTCCAGAGGAAAGGACTCCCGATGCTCACTTCCAATGTTTACTCCTTCAATAGGGCGCTAGACACGATCAGGCGTAAACAGCCGTCCCGCGCATAGAACGCAGCCGTCGAATGCGCTCCCGCATCGGCGGGTGGGTTGAGAACAGGTTCATCATCGACCCTGCGCCAGCAAATGGATTGACGATAAACAGGCTCGCCGTCGCGGGCTCCACACCTGCAGGAACCCGGCGGGCCGCAAAGTCGAGTTTCTCGAGGGCACTGGCCAGCGCCTCGGGATCGCCGCTGATCCGCGCGCCAGTTTCATCGGCCAAGTATTCACGAGAGCGGGACACACCCATTTGGATGAGCAGCGCGATGATTGGGGCTAGCAACGCCATCGCTAATCCGCCGACGATACTGGAATCGCCCTCCTCGTCGCTGGCTCCGCCGAACAAAAAGCCGAACTGAAGCGCCTGACCCAAGTAGCTGATAGCCCCGGCAATGGCGGCGGCAACTGTGGCCACGAGAATGTCGCGATTGCGAATGTGAGCGATCTCGTGTGCAAGTACGCCCCGCAGCTCGCGCGGGCTCAGAACGTCCATAATCCCCTGAGTCACTGCGACTACGCCCTTCTTGGGATTGCGCCCGGTTGCAAAGGCGTTCGGCTGATGTTCCGGGATCAGGTAAACACGAGGTTTCGGAATACCTGCTTGTTGCGCCAGTTCCTGAACCGTAGCATGCAGCAAGGGAGCTTCACTGGGCGACAACTCCTTCGCACGGTGCATGGAAAGCACCAGTCGGTCGGAGAAGAAGTACATGCCCAGGTTCATCGCCAGCGCAAGCAGGGTGAAACCGTACAAGTACGCCTTGCCCATAACGCCGCCGAGTGCGATCAGCAGCGCCGAAAGCACGCCTAACAGCAATATGGTTTTGATCTGGTTCTTCATTGTCTACTCCGGGGCACTTGCGTCCTGTGCCCGCACCAGTATCTTGATGGCTTTCCTGACACATCGATCAATAGAAAGTTTGGCTCCTTTCCATAGAAAAAACCGAGGTATTCTAAAAGAGCTATGGAATGGCTTAACTATCACCATCTCTTCTATTTCTGGACGGTGGCGCGCGAAGGCAGCATTGCTCGAGCAAGCAAGGAACTGCGGCTGGCACAACCGACGATCAGCGGCCAGATCCGGGCGTTGGAGGAATGGGCAGGCGGGAAAGTGTTTCAGCGTGTAGGGCGGAACCTCGTCATGACCGAATTGGGCAGGCTGCTCTACCGCTACGCTGAGGACATTTTCACTTTGGGTCGCGAGTTGACCGACACCGTGCGTGACCGGCCCACGGGCAGGCCACTGCGGTTCGTCGTAGGGGTCGCAGACGTACTACCGAAGCTGATCGTTTATCGCCTGCTGGAACCGGCGCTTCGTATGGGACAGCAAATCCGAATGATCTGCCGCGAAGACTCGTCCGACCACCTCGTCGCGCAGCTCGCATTGCACGAACTCGACCTCGTGCTCAGTGATGCGTCCATCAGCCCCACGGTCAACGTTCGGGGGTACAGCCACTTACTGGGCGAATGCGGCATCACGTTTTTCGCGGCACCCAGACTGGCGACAAAACTGCGTCGCCGGTTTCCCGAGTCGCTGAACGGTGCGCCATTCCTTATGCCTGGCGAGCAAACTTTGGCGCGCCGATCACTCGAGCAGTGGCTTGAGCGCGAGGGAATCCGCCCTAACGTCACGGGTGAGTTCAAAGATCGGGCGCTGCTTGAGGTATTTGGGGAAGCGGGAGTAGGAGCCTTCGCAGCTCCGACCGTGATTGAGACCAACGTCTGCAAGAAATATGGAGTGCAAGTGATTGGGCGTCTCGGGACGGTACGGGAGCAGTTTTTTGCCATCACAGGCGAGCGAAAGCTGGTGCATCCTGCGGCGGTCGCTATCTCAGAGAGCGCACGAACTGAGTTGTTCGCGATGAAAGCGCTGGCGTGATCGACTTCCGTCAATCGAGTGCAGAAAACACAACGAAGCGACGAGCTGTCATCATCCGATAAGACACGAATGATAACGTTCATCAGGGAGCATTATGTCTAAGCAGCCGCATCGTCAGCGAGGGGCACCATCCATGGGAGGGGGCAACTCCGGGCGCCGCACCGGAGCCGAGCCTCAAATTCAGTCCGGGGCCGGCAACAGCAAGAAGGCCCAGGGCAGAAAGAAAAGCGCTTCCAAGCCGCAACAAAAGGCTGCATAGTAGCCGACCCATTTACCGCAATGGCCTGCGTCGGGTTATAAGAAAAGCTCCTCTTCGCGAGGAGCTTTTCTTTGGCATCGCCACACCTCTATTCTTTTCTGTACCGTTGCCCGCTGTGTGTGCGCCGGGTCACAGACGGTTGTCGTTCGCCCTGCGTGTAATTACTGTTCCGCTCGGTTCAGACGAGGATCCTTGATGCTCCAGACATTGGACTACCAATCAGTTGGGCTGATTTCCGGCCTTGAAGTTCATCAGCAGTTGCTCACCCGTGAAAAGCTGTTTTGCCGCTGTCCTGCGGGACTTTTCACCGAAACGCATGACGGGGAAGTGCTCCGCCACATGCGTCCGACGCTGAGCGAACTTGGTGAATACGATGGCACCGCCTTAATGGAGTTTAAGACGAAAAAGGAAATCGTCTATCTCCTGAACCAACTCAATGTCTGCACTTATGATATGGACGACACGCCGCCATTTCTGGTGAACCAGGAAGCGATCGATATCGCTATTGAACTGTGTCTGGCGATGCACATGGACATCATCGACGAGGTCCACATCGCCCGAAAGCAATACCTGGACGGCAGTATCCCAACGGGTTTTCAGCGCACCGCGATCATCGGCGTGAACGGTTGGTTGCCGTTCAAGGGCAGGAAACTGACCGTAACCCATGTGTCACTGGAAGAGGATTCCTGCCGCGAGGTCATTGACAAGGGCCACCGGATCGTCTTCCGCACCGACCGCCTCGGCACTCCGCTGACCGAAACGGTTACGGGGGCTGAGCTGCGCACGCCCGAAGAAGTTCGCGATGCCATCCTTCTTTGCTCGTTGACGGCACGCTCCACCGGTCGTGTCCGCACCGGACTCGGTGCTGGGCGACAGGACATCAACGTCAGCGTGCGCGGCGGCTGTCGCGTGGAGATCAAGGGCGTTCCGCGTGCGCCTTACGCGGTGAAACTCGTGCACAACGAAGGCATCCGGCAGTCGAACCTGCTGAAGCTTCGCGATGAGTTGCACGCTCGCGGCTTGCGCCGACCGACGGACATACAGATGCGCATCTCGGACGTCAGCGATATCTTCGCGGACGCTCCAGTGGAGTTCGTCCAGCGCGCTCGTGCAAACGGCAGCAGAGTCATGGCCGTGCGGATCAATGGCGTCAAAGGCTTGGCCGAGTTCCCGACTCAGCCCAGCACGATGTTCACTGACGAGTTGTCTGGCCGCATTCGCGTAATCGCCTGCCTCGACGAGCCACCAATCGTGATGGCTTCCGCGCAGATCGCGACGTTGCCAGCCGGACGTCGCATCGCCGAAAAGATCAGCCGACGGGTGCAGGCCGGGGCACAGGATGACTTCTTTGTGGTCTGGGGCCCGGAGGAAGATTGTCGGACCGCAGCCGAAGAGATTCGTATCCGTTTTGCAGACGCCACTGAGGGCGTGCCCAAGGAAACCCGTCAGAGTCTGCCGGGCGGCTTCACAACTTTCGAGCGAATCCTGCCTGGCCCAGACCGCATGTATCCCGATACGGATTCGCCACCCACTCGCATCACCGATGACCGCGTGGAACAGGCGCGTCAGCGTCTGCACACGGCTCCTTGGGAGCGGCTGGAGCGGTATTCAAGCTGGCGCGTGCCGGTCGAAACCACGGAATACCTGATCCGGCGTGGCGGGGCAGAGATCGTCGATGCCGCAGTCAAGGAGACTGGTGTCGATGGGCTTACTGCGGCTGTGGAGATCGGCCAGGTAGCCAAATCACTAAAGCGATCAGGTGTTCCCATTGAGCGGCTTGGCACAGAGCAGTGGGTGGACATCTTCGATCTGCATACGGACGGCAGGCTGCCGCGCGAGTGTATTCGCGAAGTGGCCACATTCGTTGGACTCGAACCCGGCACCACTGCGAAAGCCGCATGCGCTTCGCTCGGCATTGATCTTCAGAACGAGAGCGAGTGGAAGCCGCAAGTATCTGAGTTGTTAGCGCACGGCTACACAACAGATACGAATGATTCACCGGAGAAACGCATGCGCTTCGTCGTTGGCAAGGCTGTGGAGCAACTGAAGCGGAAAGTGCCGGCACGAGAGATCGCCGCGTTTGTAAAGGCTGAACTGCAGGGGGCGTCTAAATGACCACGACCAATATTCCACTCAACGAACGAACGGATCGCTTCCAGGGTTATCGTGGGTCGGCCAAACAGGTGCTTGAGAAGTTTGCCCTCGGTGTCTGGAGTGAGGTTGAGATCACTAATGACCAGGGCTCGAATTTCCGCGGAGTCATCCTGCCCCGCAGTGAGACCTGTGACGACCTGCACATCGTGGTGAAACTCTTCAACGGCTACAACGTTGGACTGGCAGCCGATCGGATCACGGACGCACGCGAAATCGGCTACAAGCGGGCGGTTTACAAAATCCCCGAAAAGGAATTTCCGTTCGATCCGAAAAAGAAGAAAGTCACGCTGCTCGGGACCGGCGGCACCATCGCCAGCAGGCTCGACTACCGTACTGGAGCGGTTATACCCGCGTTCACTCCTGGTGAGCTATACGGTGCCGTGCCGGAACTTGCCGACATCGCGAACCTGACGACGAAGAAGCTGTTCGGCGTTTTCAGCGAGAACATGGGGCCGCAGCAGTACATTCCTCTGGCGAAAGCTATCGGCGAAGAGATCGCCGCAGGTGTGGACGGAATCGTGATCGGCCACGGTACCGACACAATGGCGCACACGGGGGCCATACTCAGCTTCATGGTTCAGAACTCGCCTGTGCCGATCGTGCTGGTTGGCAGCCAACGAAGCTCCGATCGCCCCTCAAGCGATGCGGCCATCAACTTGATGAACGCCGTGCGCACCGCAGCGGAGTGCGACATCGCCGAGGTCATGCTGTGCATGTTCGGACCGACCTCGGACAAGTATGACCTTCTGCATCGCGGCACCCGGTGCCGCAAAATGCACTCCAGCTATCGATCTACATTCAGAACGATCGGTGCAACGCCGCTGGCGATGGTACATCATCAACAGAACGAAAAGGGCCAGTACTTCGACTACCTGACGGACGATTACCTGAAGCGCGACAAGTCGCGAGTGCCGACGATCATCCCGACCTTCGAAGAGAAGGTCACGATTCAGTACTACTATCCGAATTTCAATCCGGACATCATTGAAGCTCTTAGCGACCGGGGCTATCGCGGTATGGTTATAGCTGGCACCGGACTTGGCCACGTCAACAAGCCACTTTATCCCGCGATTAAGCGCGCAATCGAAAACGGAATGACGGTCGTCATGACCGTTCAGACGTTGTGGGGCTTTGCCCAGATGTACGTCTACGACACAGGCCGCGACCTGCTCGAGCTCGGCATCATCCCGATGGATAACATGCTGCCGGAAACGGCTTACATGAAATTGGCCTGGGTGCTGGGACAGACCGACGATCCGAAGAAGATTCGCGAACTGATGCTCAAGCCTGTGAATCACGAGATCACGCCTCGCGAACCGCACAACGGATATCTCATCCTGCAGGGCAACCTGCCGGAAGTGGAGGCGTTTACCCGTAAGCATTGGAAGTAGTTCTCCGTGCCGATGCGGCGTCCGGCAGTCGTTTGTAGTTTCGGCGTGTGGACCCGACTGGTAGCTCTTGTACGGTGCGGAGTCGAAAAACTTCCTGTAAACTGACTTGAGTCAGTCACTTCCCTCAGTGCGGAGGGATGTGTGAGTGGTTGAAACAGGCGGTCTTGAAAACCGCTGTGCCCGAAAGGGTACCGGGGGTTCGAATCCCTCTCCCTCCGCCATCGCTTCCTTTCAGCGGCTCACTCGCACAGGTGCGTTCACTCCATTCGGTCCGCGCGGTTGATTTGCTGGGGGAGCGAGTACGTGGTCAAGGTAGGAGAGGTAGCCGGCAACGAGTCGGTACGTCGGCAACGCCGTCGCCATCGTTGATGTGGTCGAAATGCGCGCCGACGACGATCTGGTCGTCCGTCTTGCCGGGCATGACGCAAACGACGTTTGGCAGATTCTGGTGCGGAACCCGCTGCAAGGTTACGTTCTCGCGCACGCATCCGACGTCAAGAAACAACTTTTCGATGGCGACCTGTCGCTCGGGATCTCTTGGAGGAAAGCTTCGCAGTCGCTCCCCAATTGTCTCAGGCTTCACCGGAGTAAAGAGGATCTGCTGGGCCAGAAGCGGCAAAACAGACGCGAACAGCACCGAGGCAAGAAGTAAACCCAGATCGCGAACTCGGCAGCGATTCAGCACGACGAAGGATTCTATGGCGGAATGCGAGGAACTACAAACGGGTGGGCGGGCACTTAAGCAACGTTCAGTCGCTGCACTGAACGTTGCGAATACCACCGCCGAGCCAAAAGTTCCTACCGTCTAGTCTTTGCGATTTCTGGCGCGC
>DASPIK010000078.1:0-39536 GCA_035629075.1 Terriglobales bacterium
AGTGGTGGGTCGTGCGGAATGCAGGGTCAGACGGGTGGACACTCCGGCATGAATCACGGCGCAGCGGCGCCGTCTCCACCCACAACGAACGAGCCGCCGATTCCGCCACAGCGTTGAGCACGGGTCTGGATAACTCTGTTCCGACGTGCACTTTGTGCAGCAAAGCTCGGGGTGGGCAGGAGTTTTCTGGCTCCAAAGAATGTCGGAACTCAGGGGGTACGTTGTTAGGGTAAGAAGATTTGGCGCACCCGTCGAGGGTGCGCCGTGGCATCTGGTTCAGAGATCTGGGATCAGGACAGTGCTTCAACGACGCGATCGAAGTCTTCGAGGTTAGCGTACTCGATCACAATCTTCCCTCGACCGTTGCGGTCCTGGATGCGGACCTTCACCCCGAGTGCTCGCTGAAGCTGTTGTTCTGCTTCGCGGACATTCGGGTCCTTCGGCGTGAGCTTCGGCTCTTTAGGAGCATCGGCAGGTTCAAGCACTTTGTGGACGAGCTCTTCCGTCTGCCGGACGGACAGGCCGTCCTTCACGACGCGGGTAGCCGCCCAGAGCATTTGCTCCTGGGTATCGAGCATCATCAGCGCCTTGGCGTGCCCGAATGTTAGCTTGCTGTTGGACAGCCCTGCCTGAATCTCAGGCGGCATTTTCAGCAGACGCAGGTAGTTCGCCACGCTTGACCGGTCTTTACCGGTCTTCTGGGCCATCTGCTCCTGCGTCAGTCCGAATTCCCTCCCAAGTCGTTCAAAGGCCATCGCCTGCTCGATCGGGTTGAGGTCCTCGCGCTGGAGGTTCTCGATGATGGTCAACTCCATCGCCTGCTCGTTCGAGACCTGTTTAACAATGGCGGGGACCGTCTGACGTCCAGCGCGTTGCGAAGCCAACCAGCGACGTTCGCCGGCGATCAACTGGTACTTGCCATCCTTCCCGCTTGCACCGGGAATGTGCCGGACAACGATGGGTTGCAGTACGCCAGAGGCTTTGATTGAGGCAGCCAGTTCGTTCAGCGCCGCTTCATCGACGTGCGTTCGCGTCTGGTAGGGATTGCGCTCAATAGCATCGATGGCCAGTTGCAGGACGGACTCCCCTGCTGGCGCCGCTGGCACCGGCGACTGCGCCGCGCTGGGGCGGGACGTAGGCAGCAGAGAGTCCAGACCTCTGCCGAGCGCCTTGCGCTTATCATTATTCATGTTGCTGTGCCTCTATGGTTTCCGTAATGGCGCTGGATGGGGCGATCTGTCCGGCACCGAGTTCGCTCGGCGCGACCGGCGCGGCCATGCGGTCCATGATCTCTTTCGCCAGCTTGATATAGGCTTCCGCTCCACGTGACCGGGGATCATAAATAAGAGCAGGTTTGCCGTGGCTAGGAGCTTCGGCGAGACGCACGTTACGCGGAATGGTCGTTTCGCACAGCCGATCCCCGAAGTACTCCCGCAGGTTGGCGGCAACCTGCTGCGCCAGGTTTGTGCGGTCGTCGTACATGGTGAGGACCACGCCCTCGATTCCAAGGGTCGGATTGAAGTTCTCGCGGATGCGTTCGACCGTATCCAGCAGTTCGCTCACGCCTTCGAGGGCGAAATACTCGGCCTGCATAGGAATAAGGACAGAATCGGCGGCTACCAGCGCGTTCAACGTGAGCAGATCGAGCGCGGGCGGGCAGTCCAGAACGATGAACTGGAACCGGTCTCTTATGGACTGCAGGGCTTCACGCAGCCGGAACTCGCGCCGCTCCATCGGAACCAGTTCGATGTTGGCGCCAATCAGGTTCTTGGAAGACGGTACAACCCAAAGCTGGTCGAGCGGGCCGGGTTGCATGATGTCTGCCGCCGGAGCCAAGCCGGTGATGAGGTGATACGTACTCAGCCGCTCCGGGTCTCTGCCAAAACCGATACCACTGGAAGCGTTGGACTGGGGATCGCAATCGACCAGGAGCGTCTCCACTTCGGTGGCGGCGAAGGATGCGGCCAGGTTGATGGCAGTCGTGGTCTTGGCCACTCCGCCTTTCTGATTGGTTACCGCAATGACACGTGCCATGTGTGTTTTCTAGGGAATCGTCAGCGGGTAAGAGAGTAGCTGAGTGGAGCGGTGCGCGCAATGCCGCAATTTGGTGCATGGGGCTGTGCGTAGCTGTGGAAGTGCAAGTAGGCGTCGACGGATGACTTAGGGGATATATGAATGTTCCACGAGGAACGCCTGTGGAAAACTTCTGGACGGAGATTGTGCTGGATGCGCGGAAGGTACGAGCGACCGCCGGTACTGAGGGCATCACTCAATACACCACTCAACCGCGGACGCTGAGCGGGATCGTAGGTCCTGTGCGAACCAGGAGTCCCGCCGTCGCACGTGCGCAGGTCCTCGCGACGCCAGTTGACAACCCTGAGCTGAAAGACAATGAGACGCGAACACCGCCGCTGATCTGTAAGTGACGGTCGTGATGCCAACCACTGTGGCTCACGATGTAACATGCGTGATTCCCGCCACGGTGGAAGGTTTGTGGAAAATGTCGCGAGCAAGTTTGATGGACAAAATACCTAGAGCGGCATCTTAGCTAAAACCTGCGACTTCCAAGCGCAGAATTCCGGGACCCTACTATCTGTTCCACGTGAAACAGCTGTGGAAAACTTGTGCAAGCAAACCAGTCGCGCAGAGTCGCCACTGCGACGACCCTTCCTGCTACTGCTTTGGACTGCCAACTAGCAGAATCCGGCCGCTTGAAACAGGCAATGGCATTGGCCGCTGCCAGTCGAAGTTCGGCAGGACCCGCTCAGCGACCTCTTGCTGGGTCGCTCCTATCAGCAGCGCGAGCCTGGGACTGGGGGCGATGGTGGGATAGCCAAGATTCGGGACAGCCGATTCGGCGCCGGCGCTGAAGAACTTAGTTGGCTTGAGTAGTGAGGCTGCGATCGGAAGCACGCGTTCAAAGTGTTCGACCGCCCTGAAGGTCACCAGGTCCGCACGTCCGGTATACGTCTCCGCGCGTCCAACGAAGACCTTGGCATCGCTCAAGCTCAGGGCTCGAATGACCTCTTTCAAAAAAGTGGCTTTCTTGTTCTGTGACTCGATCAGCGTGAGCGAAATCTGGGGTGAGTAGATCTTGAGCGGCACGCCCGGAAATCCCGCGCCTGAACCTATGTCGATCACGGAAAGAGTCTCTTCCTCAGTTCGCAAAACCGACGAGAGTTCCGCCGCGTTGCAGCGCTGCTCCTCCGGGATGTTTGCGCTGAGTGCCCCGCCCTTCCCCTCAGCACCCGCCCGGAGCAACCGCGACGCCGCGAACAGCGATTCACCGAAGTGTCGCAGTACGATATTTCCCTCATCACGAATAGCGGTGAGGTTCGTGCGTGCATTCCAGCGCTGTAGCAGCGAGAGATACTTTGAAAGCGCCTCGACCTGCTCGGCGCAGAGCGAAGCGGGCGGCACGAATGGTTCTAGGAGCGTGGTGATCCGGGCACTATCCATTGCAGGCGCAGATTACCGGAACCGGACGCCTTCTTGCTAGTCCGGTTTGAGGTCTTCTGCGAGCGGGTGGAATGTACTTTGTGGCGCACAGTTGATGCTACTCAAGGACTGCCTGCGACCGCCGTTTAGGCGACGGTCGCAAGCAAGTTGGTTGTCGGGTCAGTGTGGTCGTGTACCGCCCAAGTCAAATAGTTAAGCTACCCGACGAATGTCCCTCTCATCATGCGCCGCGGCTCTTTTTCCACCCCGCAACCCGAGCAGGCCAAGAAGGCCGAAGATTCCCAGCCAGCCCCAGTTGCTGCCACCGTCAGTAGCGGCCTGGGCCGTGTCCTGGGCGCTCTGAACTGGAGCCGATTCGGTCACGGCGGACTGTGCGCGATCGGCGGTACCTTCAGCGCGATCCATTGCACCGCTCGCACCGCCTGCACTCATATCCAGATCCGTATTGCGAATCTCGGCTATCTGCTCCTGTGTGAAGCCAATATCGCGCAGTTCCGCCATCGTCATTCCGGTGCCGGGGACGACATCGCTCTGGTTCTGCATCTGTGCCGCTAACATCGCAGGCATCAGCATGGCGACCGCAAGCACGCCTAGCCTGGTCCAATTCGAGGTACGACGATTCATAGGTTCTCCCTTCGCGCAAGTTCCGCGTGTTTGCTTTCTCGTGTTGATTGCGTACGCGTTTGAGTTGGACGGGAAGACGGCAATGAGGGATGCCAATCATTCCGATGCTGCGCGGTGCGCGAGTGGAGCTGTGCAGACCTTATGACCGGAGTTGTTCGGTGCGGCGGCGCGCCTGTATTTCAACGTACACGTTGATTAGCGACAGTGCGGCGGGCGTCACGCCCGGTATGCGAGAAGCCTGCCCGATCGTCTGCGGCCTTACTCGCTCAAGCTTTTCCTTCATCTCACGCGAGAGACCGCTAACGTTAGAGTAGTCGAACCACTCCGGGATCGAGCGCTGTTCGGCTTTCTTGAGCCGCTCCATCGCTTTTGTCTGCTGGTCGAGATAGCCAGCGTACTTGATCTCGGTTTCGACCGACTTCAACTCGTTCCGGACCTGTGCGCTCAAGTTGCCGTGATCCTCCGAGACATGCTTGCCAGCACGTACAGCGTCAGCGCGGAAAGCTGAAAGCAGCGGCTTGCGCGTCCCCAGATCGGCGGATTCATCAGCGACAGAGTGCGCGCGCAACTTACGTTCGTCGAAGAACGACGGCGCGACCTCACGCAGCACCGGGATCATGTCGTCGATCTGTACACCCGGCCGCTTGAGCAGTTGCGCAAACGTCGACCCAACAGCGCCAGCAAGCGGTGCCTGAAGTGCTGGCGTGTTCACTTCGGTGATGTTGGCTTCGGTCTCACCGTCACCATTGTCAGGTGCGGCCGCCCGGGCCATCCGTTCGTTTACAGCCCGCTCGATCTTTTCAATCATCTCGCCATTCAGGCGCGACTTCTCCAGGAGCTCGCGAAGAACCTCCATGCGCTGCTGTTTAGCAAGGTAGTCAACCCATGCATCATCGTTGATCAGGCCCACGCGACGACCGTAGGGCGTGAGTCGGCGGTCCGCATTATCGATACGCAGGTGCAGCCGGAACTCTGCCCGCGACGTAAACATCCGGTACGGTTCGTTGGTGCCCTTTGAAATAAGGTCGTCGATCAGGATGCCCGTATAAGCTTCTGTACGGTTGAGCACGAGCGGCGCCTCGCCCTTGATCGCCAGGGCGGCGTTGATGCCGGCCATGATGCCCTGGCATGCCGCCTCTTCATATCCGCTTGTTCCGTTGATCTGACCGGCAAGGTAGAGGCGCGCCACCTTCTTCGTCTCGAGCGTACGGCGCAGCTCGGTCGGATCGACCGAGTCGTACTCAATGGCGTAGCCGGGGCGCAGCATGTCGGCTTTGTCGAGTCCGGGAATGCTGTGAACCATCGCTAACTGCACGTCGTGCGGTAGCGATGTACTCATGCCGTTCACGTAGATCTCATGCGTGTGCAGGCCCTCGGGTTCGAGGAAAAGCTGGTGCGTCGGATGGTGCGGGAACTTGACCACCTTGTCCTCGATGCTGGGACAATATCGCGGTCCGATACTTTTAATTTGTCCGCTGTACATGGGCGAGCGGCTGACGTTCTCGCAAATAATCCGCTGGGTCTCTTCTGTCGTGTACGCGATGTAACACGGAACCTGCGAGTTCACGTGGGCCACTCGCCTAGTCCGAAAGCTGAACGGGGTGGGGTCGGCATCGCCGGGCTGAACGCGGAATGCGCCCCAGTCGATAGTGCGACCGTCGAGACGAGGTGGTGTGCCGGTTTTCAGGCGAACCACGCGGAACCCGAGGCGGCGCAGATTTTCGCCGAGCAACTGTGACGGCGGCTCGCCGCTGCGTCCTGCCGGATACTGCTGTTCGCCGCAATGAATGAGGCCGTTCAGGAAGGTTCCGGTCGTGATGACAACGGCATCGGCGCGCACGGCGCGACCATCCCGCAGGCGCACGCCGCGAACGACACAGTCGATAGTCGCTGGTCCTTGGTCGTTGGTCGCTTGTGCTGGATCGCGGTTGGTAGCTTGATTGCCATCAGGAGCGTTGGCTAACGACCAATGACTATCGACCAACGACTCTTCAAGGATCAGCTCCGCGACTTCCGCCTGCTTCACGTGTAGGTTCGGCTCGCTCTCGAGCACCTCCTTCATCTTCAGGCGGTACTGCTGCTTGTCGCACTGGGCCCTCGGTGACCAGACCGCAGGACCGCGTGACGTGTTCAGCAGCCGGAACTGGATGCCCACGGCGTCGGTGACTTCTCCCATAATGCCGCCAAGCGCATCAACTTCCCGAACGAGGTGACCCTTAGCGATGCCGCCCACCGCCGGATTGCATGACATCTGCGCGATCAGGTCGGCGTTGAGCGTGAACAGGGCGGTCTTCAGCCCCATGCGGGCGGCAGCCATTGCGGCCTCGCATCCGGCATGGCCGGCGCCGACAACTACAACGTCAAACTGTTCAGAAAACGAAGGCATTGTCATCGGGAAGCGCCACTAACTATTACTCATATTGTAAAGGAAGCAGTCGGGCTGGGGCCCTGAAGGGCTTACCTCAGCGGCTAAAGCCGTTTGCATTCGTTTCCGTGCAGCAACAACGCTGACAGGTGCGGAAACTCCACCGAAGTGAAAAGAATCCACGCTCCGGGCAGTCTTGTCATTCCGCACCTGGCGCGTGCGCCGGGTGCGGAATCCCTGTAGACAGCATGATGTTCGGAATAGCGTTCCCTAGCCAGGCTTGGCATGGCAAACTGTTCATCTGCTGACAGCCCCTTCAAATCATGGTAGCTTTTTGTGCTTGTCCCAAACACTACTCTGGAGTTGCGATGCGAATTCGTCTGGTGGTCGTGTGCGCTGTAATTTGTTGCTGCTTTGTTTCGCTCGTCTGTGCGGCCGATGTCGCTGCGCTGAAGGCGAAGGCCGAGTCAGGCGACGTTAAGGCGCAGGTTGCGCTGGCGCAGGCGTACGAAAAAGGCGAGGGTGTAGCGCAGAATGACGAACTTGCGGCGAAGTGGTTTCGCGCCGCCGCCGACCAGGGCGACGCTCAGGCACAGAACGAACTTGGCATTCTTTATCGTCGCGGTATTGGTGTGCCGCAAGACAAAGGTCAAGCGTTCGAGTGGTATGCAAGGTCTGCCGCACAGGGGTATGGTCCGGGACGATTCAATCTCGCGACGTGCTACTACAACGGAGACGGCGTCGGGATCAGCGATGTACTCGCCTATTCTTGGTTCCGACTCGCGGCCGCCAGCGGGAGCAAGGAAGCGGCGGAAGCGGTCGCGCGCATGGAAGCCGAACTGTCGGCGTCCAAACTCGAGGAGGCCAAACTCACCTTGGCCGAAATGCTGAGCGTCGGCCAACAGGTGCACAGAGACTTGACTTTCGCGCTTAGCGTTACACGCGAGGTCGCCGACCGAGGCAACCCGGACGCCCAGTTCAGGGTGGGGCGTATGTATGCGGAGGGAATAGGTACTGAACAGAACGCAGCGGCTGCGCTGAGATATCTGACCGCCGCCGGGACGCCTACAGCGCTGAACTACATGGCGGATATGTACCTTGAGGGCCGAGGGGTTACACGCGAACCGAAGAAGACAGTGGAGTTGCTGGAGAAGGCAGCGGTATTTTCGCCGGAGCCACGCCTCCGAATCGCCAGGATGTACTGGAATGGCGAGGGTGTTCCGCAGGACTACAAGAAAGCAATGAAGCAATACGAACTGGCCGGTTTTGCCGGTAAGGCCACGGCCTTTTATCAGTGCAGCATTGCCTATCGTGATGGCCTAGGTGTGAAGAAGAACGACGGCACTGCCTGCATGTTCCTCGTGCTCGCGGCCAACAGGGGCAGCAAAGAGGCACTAGGAGTACTGCAGCAGGAGTGTCCGGGCGAAAAACTTGAGACAGCAAAGAAGAAAGCATTACAGTACATGGGAGAACACTATGAGCGTTTGCGGGTCGCGCGACGCCCGCCATGGGAGCGCTGACGCGCGACGCTGCTGCCGAAGATTGCAGTCCAAAGGCGCAGCGATAACGCATGCCCTCCCATGTACAATCCTCTTGTAATGGCAAAGCACGTCCCGCTAGGCGCTCGCGGGAAAGCTGAGGAGCGCGTCGAACACGAGCACACTCTCACCTACTGGAACGCTGAGCTTCCTGAAGTCTACTCAACGCCGCACATGATTGGTCTTATGGAGACGGCGGCGTATCACGCCTTGAAGCCCTTTTGCGAACAGGGTGAGATCAGCGTCGGCACGGCGATCAACATTGAGCATCGGGCATCCGCGACAGTCGGCGCAATGGTGAAGGCCGATGCGGAACTGGAATCGTTCGACGGCCGCTTCTACCTCTTCCGCGTCACCGCGCGCGCAACGAACGGTCGCGAAGACTATGAGATCGGACGAGGAACGGTCTCCCGCGCCATTGTGCACCTGGACAAGATCAAGCAGAGGCTGAATAGGTAAACCGGCGCAAACTTAGATCGCGACACAACAAATTGGGGCGGCTTCCTCTAGTCGAATGGAGGCTTGCACTTTTCCTCAGCCCCTTACAACCTGCGTTGTGCATCGGTTCCGAAAAGGAACGTCGAACAAGCTCGGTATCAAACAAATGAACTCGGTTCGATAGTTTCGGGCGCATCCTTCTTACTAGGCGAGCTACATCGCCTCCTGGGTTGAACGTAAGCCCGGCTCGCGCAGGAGGTGCTGTATGTCGGCAACGCATCGGGGCACTGCAGATCTGAAGAAGATTTCCTGGCAGAGTTCATGGCTGAGTACTGCCTCCCACACCCAGATGCTCCTAGTCGCTTCGTGTGTGGGCGTGGTCGTTTTCATCTTAATGGCCGTGGTTGACACCTTGATGTTCAACGCGGGTTTCTCCCCCTTTCGGATCATGATAGGTAGCGCCGGCTTCGCGGCCATCCTCACCTCGGGGTTGCTGCTGATGCTTATGCACCAGGTGCACGAGAGGCGAGAAGCTGTCCGCGCGCAGTTGCGAGTTATCGGAGAAACGAACCATCACATCCGCAATGCGCTTGAACTGATCCAGTTCTCGGCCCACAGCACCAAGGATCAGCAGGTAAAAGAACAAATCTCCGGTGCCGTTGACCGCATTCAGTGGGTTTTGCGCGAATTGCTGGGTGAGACCGGCGCTTATGCCGCGCAAGGCGAAGGCAAGCCGGGGGCAACGGCACCGTGACGGACTAGTAAACGCCGCAAAATTTCTTTGGTAGGAAAGAAAGACATAGCAGCAAGTGACCGACGATGCGCTACCTCGAACCTCCGGACGTCGGCCCCGAAAGAGCTGCTCGTCGCGCAGGCCCTCGCCCTCGTTGATTTCAGCCGCTTTCCAGCAGTACACGTCCCTTCGTGACGGCTCGATCCCCGGCTCAGGTACGCAGGTTGCTGTCTAGCATTCGGTTGAGGACTTTCGGAGGATTTTCTTCTATGCGTAAAGCCGCTTTGTGGATACTCGCAGTTACATTCCTGTTAGCGATTGCGTTACTACTGTCTGGATGTGGCGGCGGAAACTCCGCCCAGAAGAACCAGATGGCCACCGTGAACCTGACCATCAGCGACCCGCCGACCTGTGGAGCCGTACAGGGTGGCATGTTCAAGCACATTTACGTGACGGTTCGCGACGTCAAGATCCACACCAGCGGCACCGCAGGCGCCAACGACGCAGGGTGGGTCGACCTGACGCCCTCCCTGAGTGCCGGCGCTCCGATGCAGATCGATCTGCTTGGCATCTCGGACAACAACTGCTTTCTGGCCATGCTCGGCTCCAGGACCGAGATCCAGCCCGGCACGTATCAGCAGATCCGCGTGTACCTGGCCGACAGCGGTACCGCACCGTCCAACGGCGACCAGTGCGGCGGCGGCTTCAATTGCGTTGTGCTCAACGACGGCAACAATACGGTATCAAAGCTGCAACTTTCCAGCGAAGCGCAGACGGGCATCAAGATCCCCTCGGGCCAGCTTGCGGGTGGGGCATTCACCGTCATGCCCGGTGAGACGAAGGACCTGAACATCGACTTCAACGCCTGCGCCTCCATCGTCAGGGAAGGCAACGGCAAGTTCCGCCTGAAGCCGGTACTGCATGCAGGCGTGGTCAAACTGACCTCTCAGTCTATTAACGGGACCGTGGTCGACAGCCAGACCAAGCAACCCATCGTCGGCAACGTGGTTGTCGCGCTCGAGCAGAAGGACGCCAGCGGCGTCTCGCGAGTCATCATGGAAACGAAAACCGACGCGACAGGCAAGTTCGCCTTCTGCCCGGTTCCGGCGGGAATGTATGAGGTCGTCGCCGTGGCTGTCGACGACAAGGGCGTAGCCTACTCCGCCACCGTCACCAGTGGCGTGCAGCCCGGGAACGCTCTCGGCAACATCGAACTGTTTGCCCAGACCGGCACGAGCACGGCCCCGGCCACCGTGAAGGGCACCATCACCAGCAGCACCGGATCCGCTGGTGTAGCCGTTGACGTGGTGCTCTCGGCGTTGCAACAGGTGAAGATCGGCACCATGGATTACACCGTGACCGTTCCGCTGGCCCTTCAAAACTCTACGACTATGACGGTGACGACCGCTGCCGGCCAGTGCCCGTCAAACACGAACTGCATCGACTACGCCATTGCGCTCCCGGCTGCAAACGCCACCGGCGCTGCGTTCTCGGCCACTGGCACGACTTACGCCGCGAATCCCACAACTCCGGTCAACTACACGATCGAAGGCGCGGCATTCAAGTCTCCGGCCAATGACACCCCGACGTGCACGCAACCGGTGCTGACTGTCAACAAGCTGTCCGACGGCACGAATCCGCTTGCGGTGACCGCCGGCAACACCTTTACGGCGCAGACGCTGGCCTTCAACGGCTGCCAATAACGGCTGTTCTCCTCCCCAGGACGGAAAGGGTGCGTCGAACCTGGCGCGCCCTTTTCATTGGCGTGGGGTGCACCATCCTTCGCCTTTTGCGAACGGTGGCTGTTTTGATGTTCGGCTCATGGATAAAAGCTGAAGACGGGACACTGAGGGCTGACGGCTGAAAGCTGACGGCTGGATTCTACTTTCGGGGTGCCCGCACCGAGTTGAGACAAACCAAGCCACCGAGAAACGCCGTCGCGGCGCTCACCAGAAATGTCAGCGCGTTTAGAGCGATGTTCGTCACGGCCGACTTGCCGTAAGCCCCGGGTGCGGCGATTACGAGCAGCACGCCCAATACACCAACCACGATCAACGGCAGCCCAAGAATCAGCCGGCCAATGCGAGCACCAATAGACATAGGTCCTGGCCGCTGAACGAGCGTTCTGAGGCGCAGCCCGCTCGTCCCCGGAGCGGTGAACGTGGACCTCCTACCTCTCGCGCTCGCAACCTGCTTTCGCCGCCGCTGCTTGGAACTTCGCCCCATGCCACGCACTTTTATCATAAGGTGGGTTTCGCGGGCGAACCGGCCAGCCAAACCTGATTGCCGCATTGATAGTTCTTCACCCCCAGAGTCACTGTGCCGTCACTCTGGATTCGTGGTCACAAGCTGAAGCATCAGAAACAATCCTTTGGAGGACAGGGATTTCCCATGGAGGACAGGAATGCAATGAATGGGTTGAACCACTCGTAATCTGCCGGGCCCCGAACTGGAATGGTTCGGGTTTCTTACTCCGCTGGCCGCGACAGATCTTCGAGACGAGCGCCCTTTTTTGCGATGTAAAAGGCAAGGGCTCTCGCTGGGGCGCTGGCACTGGCATTTTTCACGTTGTGCACTTGACCCGCCGTGGTGCTGAACGCCTCGCCCGGCTTGAGAGTCTGAGCCGGCTTGCCCGCAATCTCCAGGGTCGAAGAGCCGTCCAGGATATAAACGATCTCGGTGCCAGACTGTGTGTGCTTGCCGCTCTCGGCTCCGGGGGGCAGTTCTCGGAGCACCAGGATGGCTTCCATTCCCTGCGCGCCCGCCACATCGGCTCGCTTCAGCACCGTGCCGCCCTTCAACTGTTCTTGTGCGCTTAACAACCGACTGCTAAGCACACCCAGCGCGACCCCCAGTGCCAATGTGATCCCGAGCAAAAAGTACATCCGCTTCATGGAGTCTCCTCTCAGGCGGGGCATACTACCACATAACGCCGACCGACTCGCGATCGAGCCGCTTGGCTCGTCACCTGGCATTGATTACTGGCGGTCTGACGACTTTGTTGGCGGTAAGACAGCTTGCCACTCACGCCCTGCGACTCTGGATAGTGGTGATAAGCGGATTTACCAACAACAATCAGACAAACCACTATTAGGTCGTAACCCTCTGAATCGAGTGAATTCGCCTAAACTCGATAAAGGCGGTGTCAGCGTCTCCGCAGGGTGCTCCGTTGTTCAGGTAGTTGCACAGTGAACCGCCACGCACCCAATATCCTGTTTCATCGAACGCCAGTATCGTGGCCTCGTATGTGTCGGCACATTCGTGCGGCTTGAATCGAACGAGTTGGTTGACCAGTGGGTCGAGTTTCATTCCAATCCCTGACACTCTGGATAGGTAGACAGAAGCCGATATATCATTGCCTATCGGCAAAGGCAATGCTAAGCGCTTACGGCAAACGAGAGAGAGAATAAAGCCCTAAATGTGCTGCCGGATCGTAATCGTTTGGAGTGTCGTTCTGTCTCTTGTGCTCTGTTGTACCGCACAGAATCACGACGTTTCTGCTCCTATGCCCCTGCCTGAAATTACTGCCCAGAGTCCCCCCATCATCAAAGTTGCGCCTTCGATTCGACGCGCAACCGTCAGCATTCAACCGGAGACGCAGGATGGTTCTGCTGGCCTTTACCGCTGTTTGCGGTTTGGGCGTGTTAGTACCCGGCTACGTCAGCTACATCCCTTACGGCGTTTTGGTTTGGTTCGTTTTCACGGTGGTTGTCGTGCGTGGTAAACGCGCAGATGCGCAGGACAGGCGATTGGCCCCGACCTCACGTTGATTGTTGGCAGGAATTACGCAATCCCAAAACGGGATAGCGAGTGATAAGCCGATTACCGTCAACTACGCAGCGGAGCGTCTCCAACCAACCGACCTCCACCCCAACTTGAACAACTTCAGAAGCACAAGGCAAAGCCAAACAAGCCACGCTCCGAAGACAAGCAGCAGCGGTGCCTGATAAGAGAGATCATCGCGGAAGAAGTACAGAAGGCAAGCGGATAAGAGCGCGCAAAACGTTATCAGCACCGCAGGTTCAAGCCAACGATGGCGAGGACGAACAAGGGGATGTGCGCCAACGAGTAGCCACTGGAAAAAGATGAGACAGATGAATAAAAATGCGCTGAGTACAGAACTTCTGTGGTTAGCCCTCCCCAACAGTGCTTCGACAGCACCGTCGATCGTGAATCTGGAACGTAGGGGATAGTGCCACCCGGCCAAGATGGCTGCGGGAATATTCACCAACCTTACAATCGTTTCCTGCGGAGTCGAAGTCGAACGGTGACTGCTGGTTCGGCACTCCCCCGCAAGCGCGTCCATTCCCGTGCCTCCTGCCATACAACGAGCGGCACAGAAACGGTCATGTGTATCAGCGCGAACAGCAGTCCTCGTCGCCAGTTCATACGTAAAGGGACACCGTTGTAATCTCGTTTGTTCCGAACATTCGTCGGTTGTTGACTATAACAGGGCTTACCGCTCACAATCCCGTTCGGGATTGTTGGACAGAAGCCGATAATCGCCAACTACGCCGGGTGCCGCACCCTTCCCCTTCAGGGGAGGGTGCGTACGACCGGCTCACTTCGCCGTAGCAGTTTTCTTGTCCGATTCGGCGACTGGTTTCGCTGGCGCGGCTTTCTGGGTGGAAGGTGAGGCGCCAGTCTGTCCCTTATATTTCTCGCGGTAACATTCCCGCGCGGACGACGGCATGGTTCAACTGGTGCGCAGCTTATCGATCGCGAACTCCGTGGTCGCCTTGTCCCACTTGCCCGCGGCGCGAAGGCGGGCGATCTCCTCGCGCGCCATCTGGCTCAGGCGGACGTAGTCGGGCTTGACCGTGCGCGTTAGCGGCATCTGCCCGGGTTCGAGGATCACCCAGTGACGCGGTCGCATGTAAGCCGAGAGGCCTCGGGCGTGACGATCAAGCTCCTGCAATGTCGGTTCGGCGCCGGGTTTCTTCTCGACGAACGCGACAATGCCCTCCGAGATGATTGCGTGTTCGGCTCCGACCACGGCACACGACGCAACTTTGTCTTCGAGAAGCGCGATGTGGTTCTCCACATCGGCGGGAAAGATCTGATACCCGAAGCTCTTGATGACCCACTTGGCGCGCCCCGTCATGTGCAGGTGGCCGCGCTCGTCGCGGAACCCGAGGTCGCCCGTGTAGAGCCACCCGTCGGTCGAGATTGTGCGGGCGGTCGCTTCTGGATCGTTGATGTAGCCGAGGAACGTTTGCGGTCCCCTGAAGCAGACGTGACCGATTTCGCCGGTTGTCAGTTCATCACTTGCGCTGCCGTCGTCGCGCATAGCCTGGCGGATGGTGAATGGATAAACGGGCATCGCAATGCCGAGCGAGTTGAGAATGGCAGCGCCATCGGAAGACGCGGAAGCCGAGTCTTCCAGGATGTAAGTGCAGAACCCGGCAGACTCAGTCAGCCCAAGCCCGGTCGCGATACGCGGAGCCATGGCGGCCATCTTCTTCATGAACGCAGGAGAGACCTGCTGTCCGCCGTAGGCAGCAAAGTCAAGCGAAGAGAGGTCGTAAGACGAATAATCGCGCAGCCGCCATTCGAAGTTGAACAGCGCGGGAATCTGGCCGATCTTCTTGACCTTATGTTCCGGGATGGCACGCAACGAGCGCACAGCGTCGAAGGTCTCGAGGATTACCGCGGTGCCTCCGCCGAAGAGCGTGCCCATCATCAGCTCCGTCTGGCAGCCTACGTGGGAGGCGGGCAGGTTCACCAGCATGCGCGTGCCATTGTCGCCTTCGAAGAAAGCCTGGCTAATGCACATGCACTGACAGGTGATGTTGCGGTGAGAAAGCAGTGCCGGCTTCGGTGATCCCGTGGAACCCGTGGTGAAGATCACGAGTGCGCCGTCGTTCTCCGATACTTCACCTGTGAGTTCTTGGCCGGCGGGGTTAGACAGACTTTCAAAAGCCTGCGCGCCTTCGATCAACTCTTCTGGCGGAGAGAACTGAATGAGATGTTGGACGCTTGCACAATTGTTGTGAACGGCACGACCCAGATCACGGAAATCGGCCAGCGGCGATTTCCCCAGGAACACGAATGCTTTTGCGCCGATGACGTTGATGCAACGAATGACTTCGGCCGGAGCAAGACGCAGATCGAGCGGCGCGACGATCACGCCAGCCTTGAAGCATGCGAACTCAAAAATGATGTGCTCGGTCGTAAGTGGAAGCGAGGTGGCGACGAAGTCTCCCTTCCGCAGTCCCAACCCTTGCACCGCTCGCGCTAACTTGTTCGTTTCAGCATCGAATGTCGCCCAATCAAGCGAGGTGCCACGGTCCGCATTGACGATGGCAGGCGCGCCGGGCTTCTCTTTCGCCCACTTGCGAACGATGTTGTGAACCAGGTGCCGATCAGCAAAGCGTACTTCGTAGTCGTCGAGCGTAAGCTGGGGCAAGTCGGCCAAGCGAGATGCTCCTGAATGATATGTCTGCACCTGCATGTTAGCGCGGACGAGCCGTCCGCGCGACAGCCGGCGAGCCGCCGGCGCTACAAGCGCGGGCTGTTCAATGGCCTGTGTGGTATGGATGGCCTTTGATGATAGTGAACGCGCGATAGATCTGCTCCAGAAGCACGACGCGCGCGAGTTCATGCGGCAATGTCATTTTGCCGAGCGAGAGCGTGAAAGAGGCTGCGTTCTGACACTCGTTGCCGAAGCCGTCAGCCGGGCCAATGGCAAAGAGCAGTGTTTGCGTGCCGCGGTCCTGATGATCGCGAACGAATTCCGCGAGTTCTTCGGACGACATATGCTTGCCACGCGAATCGAGCAGAACGACGAATGGACGCGTGCGTTCGGATGACACGAGCTCAATCAGGGCCGCCTCACTGCGCAGCTCGTGCCACTCGGTCGGCACATACCGCGCCAACCGCTTCACATATTCGGCGGTGAGCGCCTGTATGGACGCCTCTTTCGTTTTTCCGATCCACGCAATGCGCAGTTTCACGCGACAGTGTATATGGCAGCTCGTTAGGCTTCGAGCTTCTTGGCCAGCATTTCGTTGACCAGCGCCGGATTGGCCTGGCCCTTGGAGGCGCGCATGACCTGCCCAACGAAGAACGCGATGACGGTCTTCTTACCGCCGCGATACTGTTCCAACTGCTTCGGGTTGTTCGCGATTACCTCGTCGATGATCTTCTCCAGCGCTCCGGTGTCGGTAGACTGCTGTGGCCGCCCCTCTTCCTCGTAAACAACTGCAAAGTCTTTGCCGCGCTCGAAGCAAAGGTCGTACAGATCTTTAAGCATCTTGCTGCTGATTGTTCCCGCTTCCATCAGGTCAGCGGAAACTGCGACACCCTTCATCGAAATTGGCGACTGCTCAATGTCCAGCCCTTTCGCCTTGAGGCGCCCAATCAGATCGCTCTGCACCAGGTTGGCAACGCGCTTCGGGTTTTTCGCCTGAGCGGCTGCTTCTTCAAACTGGTCGGCCAGCGCTCGCGTGGTTGTCAAGGTGAACGCGTCGCCCTTGGTCAAACCGTAGTCGCTCATCATGCGCTGGCGTCGGGCTTCAGGGAGTTCGGGAAGCGCCTTGCGCACTTCGTCCTGCCACGCATCGCTAACGATGAGCGGAAGCAAATCAGGCTCAGGAAAGTATCGATAGTCGTGTGCCTGTTCTTTCGAGCGCATGCCATAAGTCTTTCCCTCGCCTGGGTTGTAGAGGCGCGTTTCCTGCTCGATGCGACCGCCGCTTTCGATCACACCGATGTGTCGCTCGATTTCGTACTCAAGCGCTTGCTTGATGAAGCGGAAGGAGTTGACGTTCTTGACTTCCGTCTTGGTGCCGAACTTCTCCTGCCCGCGCGGGCGCACGCTGATGTTGGCATCGCAGCGCAGCGAGCCCTCTTCCATGTTGCAGTCGCTGACGCCGGTGTAGAGGATGATCTCTTTCAGTCGCGTGAGATACTCGTACGCTTCTTCGGGCGCGCGCATGTCGGGTTCACTGACAATCTCGATGAGCGGTACACCCGAGCGGTTCAGGTCGATGGAGGTGCGGTCGTCGGCGAAACCTTCGTGCATCGACTTACCCGCATCCTCTTCCAGGTGAATGCGCGTGATGCCGATCCGCTTGCCGCTGGCGAGTTCAATGTAACCGAATTCGGCGAGCGGCTTGTCGTACTGCGAGATCTGGTAACCCTTGGGCAGATCGGGGTAGAAGTAGTTCTTTCGCGCGTAGATGGATCGCTCATTCACTCGGCAGTTCAGGGCCTGGGCGGCAAGGATGGCGAAATCCACAACTTTGCGATTCAGCACGGGCAGCGCACCTGGAAGGCCCAGGCACACAGGGCAGACATTCGTGTTGGGCGGCGCGCCGAACTGGGTCGAGCACGAGCAGAAGATCTTGGTTGCCGTCAAAAGCTGAACGTGTACTTCGAGGCCAATAACAGGCTCGTATTTCGCGCGCACGCCTGCGGAGATCTCAGTCACGGATGCCATAGGAAGGATTATAGACGGACAGACCCAGGCTGGTACCGAGCGCAGAGCACGGTTTCTTCCACGCCACTATGGGACCAACAACACTGGACTAATTCCGATCTCTATCGTGCCGTTATTATTGATTGGACTCGTTTCTCCGCCAACGCGCTCAACCGTAGTGACACGCCAACTGGATGGAATCGAAAACGAGAAAGATTCGTGCGGGTTCCAGACGGCGTATCGGGTGGTGCCATCGAATTGTGTGAGCTGGCACACCCAAGTGTCTGCGAAATCGACCGTGCAGCGAACGGCGTTCAAAGTCGCCGCCCACTGCTGCATTTGCGCGAACGCTATCCCAGCCCTGGTGGGCGTAGCCTTGTCGCTTCGAGTGAACCGCAAGCTCGACCAATCCTGATTGTCCCAGGCATACCATGCAACGTGGGTAATGCCCGCCGCCCAGTGCAGCAGAAAAGTGCGCGCGACGAACGCGGCCATATGTTGCTCTGATGAGAATTCCTGCCCCGGCCCCCACCCCATCTCGGTATCCCATATTGGCTTGTTCACACCGTGGGAGTTGAGCACGTCTTTGACCCCAGCGAAGTAGGTAACAAGATCCTCCGGGCTGCCAGGGAACTGGTAGAAGTGGTAGGCGATTACATCGGCATAGTTGCCCCCGCCCAGTGCAAGGTACTCCTTTAGCCAGGCGATACCTGTCTTTTGAACGACGGGCGCCGGGGAGAGCACAGTCACGGTCGGGTCGATCTCTTTCAGCGTGTTGTAGGCGACTTGGGAGAGCTGCAACAACGACTCAACGCTTCCGGTGTAGTAGCTCTTCAGCGACGGTTCGTTCCAAAGTTCGTAGTAGTGAACGCGGCCTTTGTATCGGGTTGCGACTTGAAAGACATAGTTCTGCCAGTCCGAGATGTTTGCGGGCTCGGCACAGTTCCCCGGTGCATAGTTGCACGTTTCCCTGGGTCTTGCCGATGCCCAAGCCGGAGTGAGTCCGAGAACAATCACGGGATCGGCACCCTGAGTTTCGGCCATCGCAATCTGCTGATCGAGCCTGTCAAAGTTCCATTCCCCCGGCGACGGCTCAAGGTGTGGCCACTGCACGCCACTGTCCCAGAGGCGCCAGAAGCCGATCGGGACTACTGGCCAGCCGTGTGCTGCGGGGTCGTGAATATGCATACCGAAATGACGGGAGCTGATCTGAACCGTTGTAGGTCGGGTAGCGGCCTCCTGTGTAGGACCGGATTCGCCGCCGCAACTGGTAAGCAACAAGAGGAAGAGTGAAAACGCCAGTTTTCTGCCCGGGATGTGCATGGCTTTCTGTGTTCGATGCGCATGAATGAAGCGCATGGCACAGGTATCGACGCGAATAACTCCAGGACGTAGGTAGCAACCGTGTGCTGGCGTGATTCGACGTTTGCAGGCAGGATCTCGGGTTCAGGTACGAGGCGTGTGAATTCCCGATTCCAAAACTGGTATCCTCTTGGGAAGAGCTATGCGCAAGAATATTGCCTTTGTAGCCATCCTGGTCGGACTCTTCGATTCCGTTTACTTGACCTGGGCGTACACGTCGCAGGCACACAGCATGGTGTGCCTCGGCGGAGGCTGTGACGTCGTTCGGAATAGCCCGTACGCATACCCGTTCGGCATTCCACTTCCAATTGCCGGCGTCGTCATGTATGTCGTTCTCGCAGGGCTGGCCTTGGCGGAGCTGCACCTACCAAGCCGCAGTGAGACGATCTGGCGCTTGATAACGATCATCTCCGGGGCTGGACTACTGTTCTCTGCCTGGCTTACGTACCTCGAAGCCTTTGTCATTCATGGCTGGTGTTCCTGGTGCGTCGTGCAGGCTATCGCTGTGGCGATCGTGTTCGCTCTCGCGATCAGCATTGTGCGATCGCCTGCGGCAACATCCGGTTCGCGTCGGATCCGCTATGCCCTGCTCGGCTTGGCAGTTGCCGCCGGTATCCCGGCAATGATCCTGCTGGCGCGCAAGACCGAATCTGCCCCAGTGCAAGCTGCTGATACGGCAGGAGTCGCGGTCGAGGATGCCGGCCAACTTGTTCGACCTGACAGCCACTCCGCCGGCAACCCGAACGCGAAACTTACGATTGTGGAATTCGCGGATTTCCAGTGTCCGGCATGTGGTGTGGCCGAGCGAACCAACCGCGCGATTCGCGATCAGTTTGGCGATCGCGTCAGGTTTGTATTTCGACAGCTCCCGCTTGAGCGCATTCATGCTTACGCTTTCCAGGCGGCCAAAGCTGCCGAGTGCGCCGGAAAGCAAGAAAAGTTCTGGCCGATGTTCGAAACGCTCTACGCGAACCAGACGCGGCTGACCGCGCCCGACCTGCGCCAGTACGCCTCGGAACTCGGGCTTGACGAGCAGAAGTTCAATGCCTGCCTTGAGGATCCCGCGGTCTCACGACGCATTCGCGTCGATATGGCCGATGCAAACGCCCTTGACGTACGAGCGACTCCGACCTTCTTCCTCAACGGCAAGAAACATGAAGGCCCGCTGACCATGATGCAAGTTGCCTCCGCGATAAGCGAGGCCTCGAGAGCTCCCGTAGCTCAGGTTGCACCGGCAACGGAGAAGGTCGTGAGACCCGAGGGGCAGCCGGGCAGCCCCACGCAAACCAACCAGACCGCTCCAGCGCCGGCTGCAAATGGCAAGCCCGCGACGCAGGACCAGAGCAAGAGCAATCCTACAGCGGACGCACACTCTGCAAAGGCGAACCCGGGAAGCCCGATCGGTTTCGGAACTCCGGGCGGGGGTAACCCGTTCAGCACACCCAACAGCTCAAGTGCGTTTGTGCCTTGCGGCGTGAATGAGAAGCCGGTGAACGATCCGCCGATGATTCAGATGGCCGAAATGCGCAAGCTGTTCGAGAACAAGGCAGCGGTATTCGTGGATGTACGAGGCAGTTCGGCCTACAAGGAATCGCACATCCCCACGGCAGTCAACGCCACGCTGGACCAGCTTGAAAAGCGCATCCCGGCAGAACTGCCGAAGAACCGGCAGATTGTGCTCTACGAGGCCGGAGGCGCTGACGAATCCTGTACGGCCAGCAAGACGGCAGGCCGCATTCTCATGCAGCACGGCTTCAAAGACGTGAAGGTGTTCAAACAAGGCTTCGAGGGCTGGAAGCAGCAGGGCTTGCCTGTAGCTAGGTAGATTCAACGCAAAGGATGCAAAGGACGCCCGAAAAGAATAAGCGGATCAACACACTTTCAACGGATAAGGACTAAGTTTCGTGGTTATATCCGTTCCCATCCGTGCTATTCCTGTTTCTCTTTTCTTTGAGTCCTTCGCGTCCTTTGCGTTAACGGTTTTACGCTGTCACCAGCGAGAAGGCTTCCCTTGCTGCGGCTATTGTGTCTTCGATCTCCTGATCTCCGTGGGCGGCGCTGAGGAATGCCGCTTCGAACTGTGAGGGCGGCAGCCATACGCCGGCTTCCAGCATGTTGCGATGAAACTTGCCGAAGGCCGCTGTGTCGGCTTTTGCGGCTGTCTCCCAGTTCGTCACTGGACCCTCGCAGAAGAACCAGGTGAACATGGAGCCGACCCGGTTTGCCGTGATCTTGAATCCCGCCTCGCGACCCGCTTCGCTAATGCCGCTGACGAGCTTGGCCGCGTGGCTTTCCATGCGAGAGTAGATGGTGGCATTGTCGCGAAGCTGGCAGAGTGACGCAAAACCGGCCGCCATGGCCAGCGGATTGCCGCTAAGGGTTCCGGCCTGATACACGGGGCCGAGCGGGGCGACGACGTCCATGATCTCCTTGCGCCCACCATAGGCGCCCACGGGCAGACCGCCACCGATGACCTTGCCCAGCGTAGTCATATCGGGCACGATGCCGTAGAGCTCCTGCGCTCCACCGTAGCTGACGCGGAACCCCGTCATGACTTCATCAAAGATCAGCACCGCGCCATCGCCCTTCGTAATCTCGCGCAGCGCCTCGAGGTAGCCCGTTTGCGGAGGCACGCAGCCCATGTTGCCGACGATCGGTTCGACAATCACGCAGGCGATCTGTCCCTTGAACTTCTCGAAAGCCTGCTCAACGGCGTTCACGTCGTTATAGGGCAGCGCAAGCGTGTACTGCGCGAGTTCATCGACCACGCCCGCCGAGCCCGGAATGCCCAACGTGGCGATGCCCGATCCGGCCTTCACCAGCAGCGAGTCGGCGTGCCCGTGATAGCAACCTTCGAATTTGACGATGTACTTGCGATTGGTGAAACCGCGCGCAACTCGGATGGCCGACATCGTCGCTTCCGTGCCGGAACTGACGAAGCGCAGCTTTTCCATGGAAGGCACGGCGCGAAGGACTTCCTCGGCGAGATCAACTTCGCTCGGAGTTGAAGCACCGTAGCTGGCGCCGTTCTGCGCTGCATGTGCAATGGCTTCGACGACGCTCGGCTCGGCATGGCCGAGGATGAGCGGTCCCCACGAGCAGACGTAATCGACGTAGCGGTTGCCGTCGGCGTCCCACATTTGCGCGCCCTGGCCGCGAACGACGAACGGCGGATCGCCGCCTACAGCGCGAAACGCGCGCACTGGTGAGTTCACGCCGCCGGGAATGACTGCTTCGGCTCTGCTCTGCAACTTGCGGGACTTGTCGAGAGTTCGGGACATGCGGGCTCCTGATCAGGACAGGGCACAGCCCCGTCCCCACATAAGGCCTAGTGTACCAGCGCCGGCATGCGGCTTTCGTGCTGCGCCATGGCGCGTGCCGCCACAAAGATCAGCACAAACGCGACCGCCTGAATGATGTGGTAGATCGCATTGTGATCGAGGTGGAGCGCGGGCAGGGCGAGCGAAGATTGCTGCACCCCTGCGGCAACGAACGTGAGGAGCATCCCCGCAATTCCAGTGAGCGCGGCCCTTGAACGCGAACGCGACCACACGAGCACGAACGCCACCAGCAGGAACACGGTGCAGGGAACGTAGGCGAAGATGGCGTTGCGGAAATCCTGTGAAAAGAAGATGACGACCGTCGCGTATAGCGCGACGCCAGCAATGGCCGCTGCCTGCGCGACCTTCTTCACGGTCGAACTGCGCAGAAGTTGCACTCCCGCCATCGCTGCCGCGAGTGCCGTATAACCGATGGCGAGGAGCGTTGCGCGCCACAGCACCGCGTACGACGTGGTGGATTCATCCGGTATGAAGCCATGAACGGTTCCACCCAGCGCCGCGGCAATGGCGACAGAGATGAAGAAGTGAATGAACCAGCAACGCAGCGACGAACGAGAGGTTGATCGTGCCAGCAACCAGGCGAGCACAATACCCTCAACCGCTAATCCGAAATCGGTCAGTGCAACTGCCGGTTCGTGAAGCATGGAATTGCACATTGTAGCTTTCCGAGTCTTTCGTGCCGACTCGGGCGGCGCTACATCGCAAACTGCTCAATCTGCCACTATCGTGACGTTCGCCTCGTCCGCCGCATTGATGATGGCGTCGCCGTCGAGCAGCAGACATTTCTGCGCATCGAGCGCCAGGCACGTCGCTCCAGCCTGTTTCATTACTTCTATTGTTCGCACGCCGATTACCGGCACGTCAAAGCGCATGTCCTGTTTGGGCTTGGCGATTTTGACTACCGTTAGTGCGCGACTCAGGGTCGAGGGTTCGTCGCCCAGCGACTTCGAGCGCATGATCGCCCCTGCGCGCTCGATGGTGGCGTCCGTGCCCTCCATGGCCTCTACAGCGACGCAGGCCGCCTCGGCGATCACGACCGTCTGGCCGATGTCGTACTGGCCGACTGCGCGGGCGACCGTGCGTCCGTAATCGATGTCGCGGCGCTCGCGTTCGTCAGGAGCGCGGCGCGTCAGCACGCCGGGTTTTGCCAGCAGCGGTTCGAGATAGGCGGTCGAGTTCAGCAGCGTGATGCCCTCATCGTTCAGAACCTTTGCAACGGCACCGATCAGCGAGTCGGTATTGCGCGTTCCGAGCGAGAGCAGCAGCTTGGCCAGTCGCCAGTCCGGACGAATGCTACTGAAAATCTGCTTGTGTTTGACCTGCCCCGCCATGATGGCACGCGACACGCCTTCACGCTTGAACGTGTCGATGAGCTTCGAGAGTTCACCGAGCGACAGCCAATACACGGCGGACGCACCGTGACGCTCGATTTCTGGAAAAGTCTCTTCTTTTATCGCAGCGACAACCACCTGTTCGCCCTGCGCGTGTGCGGCGTCGAGCACCAGCATGGGGAACGTGCCGTTGCCGGCGATGAGGCCCAGCGGACCTTGTTTGGTGTCCGTCATTCGCAGGCAAGTGTAAATGAGGGGGAGTGGGAAAAGAAAACCCTCGGATTAAGGGCGCTGTTGTTAAGCAGCGCCCGTTTTGCGCGACCTAAATGCTGTGAGCCAGAATTTCCTCTACCTGCTTGGGACCAATGTCGCCTCTCTCGCCTAACGAGGTGGTGCCGCGTTCGGCGAAACGGGTGGAGATCTGAGCGATCACCGTGGGTTCCACGCCGTAGTCTTTCAGGTGCGTTTTCACCCCGACCAACTCGAAGAAGGCGCGCGTTTTGCTTATCGCTGCGTCGATCTTTTCGTCTTCGGTCCCCGTCGCTATTCCCCACACACGCTCGGCGTACTGAAGCAGCTTTCCACGCTTCTGTTCTTTGCGGGCGGCCAGGGTCCCCGGAAACACAATCGCCAGCGTTTGGCCGTGGTCAAGGCCGGTAAAGGCGGTTATCTCATGACCGATCATGTGGGTCGTCCAGTCCTGGGGGACACCGACGGCAATCAAGCCATTGAGCGCCATCGTCGAACACCAGCAGAGGTTCGCGCGCGAGTCGTAATCCCTTGGGTCGGCCAGCGTCTTCGGGCCTTCCTCGATGAGCGTGGTCAGGATGGCTTCCGCAAAGCGGTCCTGCAAAGGCGCGCTAGCCGGGTAAGTCATATACTGCTCCAGCACGTGCGCGAATGCGTCGACAATGCCATTACTGACCTGGCGCGGCGGCAACGTGAACGTCGTCTCCGGATCGATGACCGAGAACTGCGGATAGCAAAACGCGCTGGCCAGTTTCTCCCGCGTTGACGCCCGCGAGATGACGCCCATCGGGTTCATCTCGGATCCCGTTGCGGGCAGCGTAAGGACGGCGCCTATCGGGACAGCCCCCTGCGACGGTGCCTGTTTTGAGAGCATGTCCCATGGCTCGCCCGGGAACTTGGCGGCAGCAGCAATGAACTTCGTGCCATCGAGCACGGAGCCTCCGCCAACAGCCAGAATGAAGTCGATCTTCTCGCGCTTGACGATCTCGACCGCCTTCATCAGCGTCTCGTAAACGGGATTGGCTTCGATGCCGCTGAACTCGAGTACGTCGTGTCCCTTGAGGGCGTCCACTACCTGAGCGTAGACACCGTTCTTCTTGATGCTGCCACCGCCATAGGTAACCAGCACCTTGGCTCCAGCGGGAACTTCTGCTGCAATTTTTGCGATCTGACCTTTGCCGAAAAGAATCTTGACGGGATTACAAAACTCGAAATTCTGCATGACTTCCTTCTTGCGCGTAAGTGAGCGTGTGCGCGTCACGTTGTCTGACGGATCTACTCAGGTTTATACGAGCGACAGGCCGTTGCGCAACAGCAACAACACACGGCGGAAAGGCCGCTTTCGGGCAAAGTTCGAAGCTGAATTATCGACAGAAGCGGAAGTCAGAACTTATCAGCGCACTTCCAAAGGTAAAGGCAGCGGATCGAACGCACGCGTTTGATATCAGGGCCAGGGTCACAAAAGCACAATCTAGGGGCTTCGATTAATATTCGTGTGCCTTGGCCTTGTTGAACGTTTGCAGTTGGTTCTTGTGTCTCCTGCTTTATGGTCGGTTGCACTGACATCGCGGAGCAACAATCACTGTCTCCCGTGAGCGAGAAAGAGTAGACCAGGCCATACCGGGCGGTTTTGCCGATATCGTCACGACATTTGAAGCTAGATTTAGTCGCACTCTCGATTGCTGCTTGTTTGAGGATCGCGTGTCCGCTAACTACAGCGGCAGCCTGCGCTCTTCCATCGGGATTGATGGTCACGACCAATTCAACAGCTCCCGCTATATTCGCGGCTCGCGCCAGAGGTGGATAGATGGGAGAAAAAAGTTCCCGCACCACGCAATTTTCGGCGTTACCGTTCACGACTGTCGTCGTCGTGGTCTGCGCCTTCAACGGCAGTGCGAAAATGACCGCGAACCCCAACAATGCTAGCGGTGATTTCACCGCACCACTTTACGCTGAAGCGGTCGTGAATTCCACGACTGTTGAAGCAATCACGCTACCCTTTTGACCCAGCCTTGCCAGGAACTGCTCCTGAACCATGTCTGGCTATTCGAGGTGATATGAGTTGGTACGAGTACGACATGTTGGTAGCCAGGTGTTCCATTGGAGAGAGATGCGAGAAACCGGGTTATTGGAACGAGGATACCTGCACGTGTGAACAAATTTGGCAGTGTCATGAGGTGAGCACGGGCCTCCAGTCGGTCGAGCCGGCGCTCGAGGTCCCTAAGTTCTCCAGAACCCCCGAGGTGGAACGGACTAGAGATCTATTTGTTCTCTAAAGGGGTAACCGGGGGGCCCACCCTTCGCCGCGTGCGAAAGGTGGGCTCTTCGCGTATCGTCCCAGGTCTGCCCGGTGTTCGGGCTCCGCTGCACTGAGGTATGGGATTCACCGAACTTCGGTTGTATTGTGGCGCATGAACTCACCAGCCCAACCTGAGTAACCTTGTAGCGGACGGCTAATCGTGCGAGGTTGTTTCAGCAGCAGGATTAATGCGGTGCATTGGAGATATCGCATGACTGGAAAAGCAGCTCACGAAGCTGCATCACGCAGCCTTATCATCCCGCTTTTCATCGCAGTGCTTCTTCTGATCACTGGAGTTCCGGCCTTCGCGCAATCGCCCTCACCGGGATCTCCCACCAGGATCGTGTCGCGCTCGCAACTCGTTCTCGTTCCGGTCATCGTGCGTGACAAGTCCGGCCACCCCGAAAAGGGACTCACCAAGCAAGACTTCATCGTGCAGGAGGATGGAAACCAACGAAGCCTCGCCTTCGTCGAGGAAGTCTCCACTTCGAACGCGCCGATCTCACGGCCAGCATCGACTGACGAGTTCACGAACGTCCAGCCAGCCAACACCGCTCCACGCCGCTTGGTCATTATGGTGTTTGACCGGATAAACACGCCGGTCTTCGACCAGAACTATGCCCGGTATCACATGGGCAAGTATCACTCCAGTTCCATAAGCGACAACGCGCTTGTCGCGCTGGTGACCATGGACATGGGAGCCGTCAGCGTTGTCCATGACTTCACCGATGATCGGGACGCGCTCATGGCAGAACTGGCGAAGCTGCGTTCCGCTCCAGACTACGGGGCCAATGGCACTGAAGGCCAACTCGACAAGTTCGGCGGCCCGGATGTTCCAATCATTCAAGACTTCATTTCGCAGCAAGGGAAGTTTCGTGAAGCGGAGAAGGCAGCGCTCAGCCATTTGTCAATCAGGCGCACCTTGGATGCCTTGGAGCAGTTGGCCCGTGCCTACTCCGGCGTGCCTGGCCGGAAAGCACTGGTTTGGATCACGGCAAGCTTTCCATTTTCCGTTAACACTGCGGGGAGGTTACTTGGGACTTCGCAAAGAGACGCGCGAGACTCGTTGACAGAGTTAATTCCAATTTATGAGCGGGTCTGGCAGGTGCTCAACGACGCGAACATGTCCATCTACACCGTTGATGCTCGCGGCCTGGTCGCCAATTCTTCCCAAATGTATCAGGCCAGGACATACACAGCTGGGGATTTCAGAAGCTGGAAGGCTGCCGTCGACCGATGGAGAGAAGAGGAGCTCATGTTCGGCGACAGCATCGCCAGTCTGCGCAGCTTCGCCGAAATGACCGGAGGCAAGGCTTACGTCAACACCAACGACCTGACCTCCGGCTTCCGCGACGCGGCCGATGACAGCTCCCACTACTACATGCTCGGCTACTATCTCGACAGCAAGGACATGAAGGCCGGTTGGCGCAACCTCAAAGTTCGCCCCCGAAAGGAAGGACTGGAAGTCCGCGCGCGCAAAGGCTTCTTCGTGAATTCGAAACGCGATGACTCGAAAGACGAAGTCGAGCTGGCGCTGACATCGCCGCTACAAATGACCGAGGTTCCGCTGACCGTCCGCTGGACCGAACAAAAGCGATTGCCCCAATCGCAGGAAGTTCATGCCGGATTCACCGTCACGCTTCTGCCCGAAGGCATCACCGTGGATGAAGCCAGCGGCAACCGTATGGGCTTCGAAGCGCTCGCAATCGCGGTCGCGCCGGGCGGAAAGCCTGCCGCTGATGTCGCACACAAGGCTGAAACCCGCCTGACAGCGCAACAATTTGAATCGATCAGGAAGCAGGGGGCGACCTACAATGACTTCCTCAAGTTGCAACCGGGCTCTTACACCGTGCGATTCGTCATTCGCGATCTCGTGTCCGGACGAATCGGCAGCGTCATCGCACCGCTCACAATTTCCGGTACACACGGCCAACAGTAATCTAGTGCTGGCTCTGCGCCCACACTGCTGGACGGTGTTGTTGCGATACTTCAGTCCGCCGGCGCGAGCGTCTTCTTTTCGGCGAGGCTGGCGAGGACCTGGCGGAGAGCAGCGAGGACCTGGCCTGGCTCAGTGGCGTGGCGATTGAATTTCAGCAGGCCGTTGGGTGAGAACTGGACGGGTGCCCCACTCAAGCTGGGCTCGCTTGAGTGGGGCATTTCGCTCCTAATCGCGGTACTTCGGCGATTCCTTCATGAAGCGCTTGGTGGATTTGTGGATGTTCTTCCAGCGACGCTTCTCGGCCAGATCTGCCATGGGGTCTTCACGGCGATCCAACCAGGAGAGCTCGCGCTGGAGTTTGTGCAGGCTGGTCAGTCGTTCCGCTTGCAGCACTCCTTTTTCCACTGCCTCGCGGACAGCACAGGCGGGTTCATCTACGTGCCGGCAATCGCGGAAGCGGCAGTTACGCGCAAGGGTCTCGATCTCGTCGAATGTGGTTTGAACGCCTTCGTCGTCCTCCCACAACTGCAATTCACGCATTCCCGGCGTATCGATCACCATGCCTCCGCTCGGGAGGAAGATGAGTTCGCGGCGGGTGGTGGTGTGCTTCCCTCGTCCGTCATGTTCGCGTACCGACTGTGTCTCCTGGTGTTCATCTCCCAAGAGGCGGTTGATCAGCGTTGACTTCCCAACACCGGACGAACCGAGCAGCGCTACAGTCTGCCCAGGCAGGCAATAGCGGCCGAGTTCATCGATGCCATCTCCGCGCAAGGCACTGACAGCGTGAATGGCCACGTGCAATGCGACTGCCTCGATGGCCCGAATCCGCGGAGCCGGGTCTGGACAGAGATCGAGTTTGTTCAGCACCACCACGGGAGTCGCACCGCTGTCCCACGCGGCAGCGAGGTACCGTTCCACACGGCGAGGGCTGAAGTCGTTGTCCAGCCCGGTCATCAGAAAGACATAGTCCAGATTGGCAGCCAACACCTGTTCGCGCTTTGCTCGCCCGGCGGCGCGGCGCGAAAACCGGCTGAAACGAGGCAGGACGGCGTGAATTTGTGCGATGCCTTCACCTGGCGATGGACGGACGGCGACCCAGTCGCCGGTAACGGGCAGATCCGCCACTGCGGCTTCATAACGCAGGCGGCCCGAGAGCTGTGCGCGTATCTCTGTGAGCTCGGTAGCAACGGTATAGATGTGGTTGAACTGCTGGATGACACGACCTGGAAGTAACCCGGCGGTAGCGTAAAATTCAAACTCGGCTGAAAGCGTATGGTTCCAGCCCAGCAAGGTGAGCTTCATCTCTAATCTCCGGAGGCTGTGGGTTGAGTCGTGCGCGCACACCAAATCCTCGTGGGAGAGGAAATACTCACGGCGCGCAACAGAACCGGATTAGAGAAGGACAGTCATCAAGTGATCGAGTCTAGAGTGCCCGGGAAGGAGTGTCAATGACTCTGCCGCCGCTCTAGTCTGCCGGGGCCAGCGTCTTTTCTTCCGTGAGGCTTGCCAGCACCTGCTTCAACGCGGACAGGACCTGGGCAGGTTCAGTGGCGTGGCGATTGAACTTCAGCAGGCCGTTGGGTGAAAACTGGGCGCCCTTGTTGGAGGCGACGAACTTTGCCAGACGCTGCGGGTCTACTTGCGCATGGTCGCCGAACTTGATGCTGATCTGCTCTTTCCTGCGGTCGATGCCGACGACACCGAGGCGACGGCACATGAGGCGCAAAGCTGCGTACTCTTCGAGGTTGCGCACGGCCTGCGGTGGCGGACCGTAGCGGTCTTCGATCTCGGCCTTCACGTCTTCGAGCTGTTTTTCGCTGTCCACGCCGGCCACGCGCTTGTACATGCGCAGGCGCTGGTTCTCTTCTTTTATGTAGTCGTTCGGGATGCGGATGTTGATACCGAGGTTGAGCTGCACTTCCAGCTCTTCTTCGCGAACATCGCCGCGCAGTTCGGCAATCGTGCGCTCCAGCATCGAGGTGTAAAGCTCGAAGCCGATGGCGTCGACGTGGCCGCTCTGTTCGCCGCCGAGCAGGTTGCCAGCGCCGCGCAGTTCGAGGTCGAGTGCGGCGATCTTGAAGCCCGCACCGAGGTCGCTGAACTCTTTCAGTGCGGCAAGGCGGCGGCGGGCTATGGGCGTCAGCTCGACATCCTGCGGGATCAGCAGGTAGGCGTAGGCGCGGCGGTTGGAGCGGCCTACGCGTCCGCGCAACTGGTAAAGCTCGCTCAGGCCGTGCCGGTCGGCGCGGTTGATGATCATCGTGTTGCAGAGCGGAATGTCGAGGCCGTTCTCGATGATGGTGGTCGCCACGAGCACATCGGCCTCATGACGAATGAAGCCGAGCATGACTTTCTCCAACTCGCCTTCGCTCATCTGACCGTGGCCAACAATGACGCGCGCTTTCGGCACGAGTTCCTGCACCTTCGCCGCGATCTCGTAGATCGACTCGACGCGGTTGTGCACGAAGTAGACCTGTCCGCCGCGTTCGAGTTCGTGCTCGATAGCCGACTTGATGAGTTGCTCGTCCCAGGCGGCAACGACCGTCTGGATCGCCATGCGATCTTTCGGTGGCGTCTCGATCACACTCATGTCGCGCAGACCCACCATCGACATGTGCAGAGTACGCGGGATGGGCGTGGCCGACATCGTCAGCACGTCGACCTGCTTGCGCATCTGTTTCAGCCGCTCTTTGTGGCGGACGCCGAAGCGCTGCTCTTCATCGACGATGACCAGTCCGAGGTCGGGAAACGTGATGTCTTTTGAGAGCAGCCGGTGCGTGCCGATAAGGATATCGACTTTGCCCTGCTCGACTTTTTCGACGATCTCTTTCTGCTGCTTCGTCGTGCGGAAGCGCGAGATCATCTCGACTGTCAGCGGGAACGCGGCGAAACGGCGCTTGAACGTCTCGTAATGCTGGAACGCAAGAACAGTGGTGGGCGCGAGCACCGCAACCTGCTTGTTGTCGCTGACGGCCTTGAACGCCGCGCGCATGGCAACTTCGGTCTTGCCGTAACCGACGTCGCCGCACAGCAGGCGGTCCATGGGCTGCGTGGCTTCCATGTCGGTCTTGATGTCGGCAATGGCCTGTATCTGGTCTTCCGTTTCGTTGAATTCGAAGGCGTCTTCGAACTCGCGCATCCACTCGTTGTCGCCCGCAAATGCGTGACCCTGTACCATGCGACGCTCGGCGTAGAGCTTGAGGAGTTCGTCGGCCATGTCCTTCATGGCCTTTTTCACGCGCGCCTTGGTCTTGGCCCACGCCTGCGTGCCGAGGCGGGAGAGTGCAGGCTTTGCGCCTTCGGCGGAGCGATACTTCTGGACGAGGTCGAGGCGCGTGAGCGGGACGTAGAGTTTCGCGCCCTCGGCGTACTCCAGAATCATGAACTCGGCGGTGGAGCCGTCAACCTGCGGAATCTCTTTCAGCCCGATGTACTGCCCGATCCCGTGCTCGACGTGGACGACGTAGTCGCCAACCGCGAGGTCGCGGAAATCAGACATGAACGCCGAGGTCTTCGACTTGCGCCCGGTCGGCCTTTGCACCGCCGATTCGGACTCGTCGAACAGGTCTCGCATGCCGAAGAGCACGAAACGGGCGTCCGGAACCGCCACGCCGTCCGGGACATAGGCTTTCACTATGGTGGTCGTGGCGAACTCGCCGCCAACGTAGCTGGCCTCGTCCATGAAGTCTTCGCTGATGCCGGGACGCGGCGTTCGCGAGCCAAGGCGGAATGTGACGCTGTACTCGCTGAAGATGTCGGCCAGGCGCTCGACTTCTCCGGTGTTCGACGCGGCGAAGACAACACGCTGCCCCTCGGCGGCAAGCTTCTTGACCTCTTCAACCATGGCCGGAACGGAACCGTGGAAGCGCTGTGTGGGCTGCGAGCCGAAATTTTCTACCTGCTGGCCGGGAGCCTCGATGCCGAGTTGTTCCAGTTCTGCACCGGGCAACGACGCTACACGCTCCTTCCAGTCCTCGAGCGGCAAGTACAAATCTTCGGGGCGGACAAGGTTGCCAATTCCACTGCGCTCGTGCACTTCCGTGATCTTTGCCCAGAAGTTGTCTAATTCAGCGAAGACGTCGACGGGTTCCGCCACGAGCACGGCGGCGCTGGGAAGCAGATCGAAAACGAGGTGCTGCTCGCCGGCGAGCGGTGCGAAGAACTCCCATCCGGGAAAGACGCTCAGGCCGCCGGAGCGCAGTGCGTCCTCAATGATGTCTTCGGACCCGCTGATGCGCTTGCCTGAAAGCCGCGCGTGGATGTGCGCCAGCGTCTCTTCGTTCACCGGTGTTTCGGTTAGTGGCAGGAGCACGGGTTCGTCGACGGTCGATTGCGAGCGCTGGGTGCCCGGATCGAACTTGCGGATGGACTCGACCTCGTCTCCGAACAACTCAACTCGCAGCGGACGGTCGGCTTCCGGTGGATAGACGTCGAGGATGCCGCCGCGCCGGGCATATTCGCCGGGCATCTCAACCACATCAGATTGGGTGTAGCCGACGGTATTCAGGTGCTGCACAAGTTCGTCAATGTCGAGGAGTTCCTCGCGTCGCACGGTGCGCGCCAGGTCGGCGTAGAACTCGGGTGACCGCAGCTTCATGCTGGCTGCCGGTGCCGGAACGATCACGATGCGCGCGGCACCCGTGGCGATCTTCCACAGGGCAACGGCGCGAGCCTCCTGGATCTCAGGGTGAGGCGACAAATTCTGGAAGGGCAGCACGTCTCGCGTAGGCAGTGTAGCGACGGCGTCCGGTGCGGCTGCGCCAGTGAGCTCGCAAAAGCCCTGCACGACCGGGAGCAACTCCTCAGCGTGCCGGTTCTTGGGTACAACAACGATCAGCGGCCGGTCAGAATTCCGATGCAGCAGGGGAATGATCAGGGCAAGCGCTGAGGGTATCAGTCCAGAGACACGAGTGCGCCCGGCCCCCGGCCTCAGATGGGGGGTGGTTCGCGCTACAGCCGGCAGTTTTTCAAGATCCGCAAACAGTTCGCGGACAAAGGGCAAAATCATTGTCTATTGGATTCTAGCCTATTCGCGCAGGACTCGGCAGAGTCGCCGTTACGGCAGGCCCGCGGCCATCTGTTCTGTCTAGACATTCAGCTTCTCTCGCCCGCTTTCTCGTGACATCCTGTTGCACTGAATTCCCTACATTCACAACTGAACGGAGTCGTTGATGACCACTCCTCCTGTCGTTGACGTTGCTGCGCCGCACCTGCCTGACCGGCGCGGCTGGCTGATTGCTTTCGGCATTCTTGAAATCCTTATTGCGTTTGCCCTGCTGGGGATGATCGGCCTGATGCTCCTTGGCGTGCTGATGGCCGGTCGTCTGCCGAACCAGCCTCCGCCGAGCTTCCGGATGATGCTACAGTCCGTATCCATCTATGCGCTGGGGTGCGTGTTCTTCGTGGTGATGGGTATCGGTTCGTTGCAGGCACGTCGCTGGGCGCGCTCGCTGATGGTGGCGGTCTCGTGGTTATGGCTGCTCGCCGGTACGGTGGGAACTCTGATTGCAGCTTACATCATGCCGGGCGTCATGAAAGCCGCTCCCGGCACGCCGGCGCCACAGGGGGTGATCATCGTCATGGTGGTTGTCATGCTGGTGTTCATGTCCGTAGCCCTGATTGCGCTACCGTTGATCTCGTTGCTGTTCTATCGCAGCGCAGCCGTGAAAGCGACCTGCGAACGCCTTGATCCGGTGCCTCGTTGGACCGACCGCATACCGCTTCCGGTGCTGGTCCTGGTCGTCATGTTGGCTTACGGTAGCATCACGTTCGCGGTCATGGCATTCTCCATGCCGATGATCGGAGTCTTCGGGCAATTCGTAAGTGGAGTTGCCGGAACTATCCTCTGCCTCGCGCTTGCGGCGCTTTGGGGCTACCTGAGCTGGAGAAACTCGCGGCTGGAACTGAGCGCATGGTGGGGCACCATCTTCGCACAAATACTCATAGCCGCCTCGTCGATACTGACGTTCGCCCGCGCCGATGCCAGTCAGACTTATGCAGCGATGGGACTCAGCGTTGCCCAGAGCGTTCAGTCCGCAGCCATCCTGAAGCATCCCGCATTCCTGGGTGGGATGATCGCGATTTCGCTTGCGTTCACGGTCTACGTAGTTTGCTTGCGCAAGTACTACCAGCCGGCGATCAGGGAAGCCGATTCCAGAGCTGGCATGTAGTCCTTCTCATGAGCACGAGACAAAAAGAACGGGACCGCCGCGAGGGTGGTCCCGATTTTTGTAGCAGACGCTGTTATCTTGGCCTTCCCGCTGATGCCGCGAGCTGTCCAATGACGCTTCGCACCTTTCCGACCTGCGGAGAGTCTGGCGCTTCTTTCAGGAAGATTTCGTACTCGATGCGGGCCTCATCTGGTTTGTTCTGTGCCTGGAGTGCCTGCCCGGCTATGAGGTGAACCATTGGAAGCTTCTGATGGGCAAGGCTGTGCGCTTTGCGCGCATACGTGACCGCTTCATCGAAATGCTGCGTCATCAACTGCGCCTGAGCCATGAGCACCAGTACCTCGGCATCGCCTGGTGACGAGGAAAGAGCGCGTTCGAGGAAAGGAATAGCGGCCCGGCCGTCATTCGCAAGAATGTGGAAGCGGGCAACGTTGGCATTGGCGCTGGCCAGGTTCGGGTCAAGTTCAGCCGCTTTGGCGAATGCTTCGAGTGCCTCGTCGCGCCGCTGCATGCGCATAAACGCCGCGCCCAGGTTGTTGTGAGCCGTCGCGTAGTCGGGATAGATCTTCACCGCCTTCTGATAGCGCTCAATGGCCTTCTCCATGTCGCCCTCGACAAAGGACTCGTTCCCCTTGTTGAACTCCTTCTTGGCTTTATCAGGAATTCTGAGGTCGGCAGCCGATATCATCGGTTGCGTGGAGCCAACTTGGGTGCCGTCTTGTCTGCGCTTTACGTGCACCCACTCCATGTGCATGGGATCGCTGCGATCAATGACAAAGGCCTCCGTGGTGGTGTCCTCGAGGTCGGCGCCGGAGATCTTGGCGGTATAGGAGCCGGGCTTTACGTTTGCAAACGTAACCTGCCCCTCGCTGTTAGTGAAGCCCTGCGCCACGGTTACGCCGCCAAACGACATCAATTGCACAGATACGTGGGACGGAACGGATCGGTCGTCTGGGTAAACGACCCGGATGATGAGCTCGGACGCACGCGGCATGCCCATCCTGCCAAGATCGCCGACGTCGGGCATCGGACGCGACCCGCCACCGGACGGACGGCCACCTCCCGCGTTACCGCCGGTATTGCCACCGGGACGCTGGGCGAAAGCTAAGGACGAAAGGAGCAGAGCAACGACCAAACAGGACAACCCGCGGCGGAGCATATGAACCCCTGAGCCGCGATATATGGATGGGGCGCCTGCGCGGCTGAACCGGTGATTCCCAACGTGCGGGAGAGCAGAGTTCACGGGCGCCGGGAACGTGACTCCACCGACCAGTGTGAGCATTGATGCTGAAAATGATTTTCAAGTATGCCGGGTGTTGGATTTTTTCAGTGCTGCAGGCTGTGACAACTCGTCTAGAGATAGACGAATACGTGGAAGATGAAGGCCAGCGCCGTGCGGAAAATCCGCTACTCGCAAATCGAGGCTAATTGTGGAACTTAAGCGATCGCCCGGCTAGTGTGCGGCGTCGTCTGCCGCTGCCGCTTGCGACATGTTCTCTGCATCCGGGGAAGCTTCGCTAGCGGCCTCTCTCGGCGGCACATCGGGGAGCTTCGGATTGAGGTACGGAGCGTTCTCGGCTTCCACGTCCCGGGGTGGATCGTAGTAGAGGATGCGGCCGCATGAGTCGCATGTCAGCACGCTCTTGCCCGCGAGTACTTCCTGGAACACCTGCGGGCGCAGCATAACGTGGCAGGCCTGGCAGATCTGATCCCGAACTTCCGACACGGCCGATCCGCGTTGCTTCAAGACTCGATCGTAGTGGCGAAGGATCTGGTCACCAATCGAGGTTCGCAGCTCCGACCGACTGGGGAGTAGCTCTGATAGCGCTTTCTCGTGCTCGGCTGTCCGTGAGCGCGCTTCGTTCTTCTCCTTCTCAACCGCAGCCTTTTCGATAGTGAGGCTCTTTTCCGCAGCCTTGATGTTAGTATCGAGGTCTTCGGATTGCACCATGCATTCCAGGATCTTGTCTTCGTACCCGCGAATGGCGTCTTCAGCGAACTTGATTTCGTTTCCCAGCGCCCGGTATTCGTCGTTGGTCTTTACGGCGAGCATCTGGTCGCGATATTTCGAGATTTTCTGCTGAAGCGTCTGGATCTCGCCTTCGTACTTGCGGCGCTTCTGATCATTCTCTTTCGCTGCTGCTTTGGCTTTTTCGACAGCGGCCAAATTACCGGCCAGCTTGGTTTCGATCTCCACGACACGCTTGGGCAGGGCGGAAATTTCCTGTTTCAGGCGCGCGACTTCGGTATCGATTCGCTGCAGTTCGAGAAGTTTGGCAAGATCGGATTGCATGATGTGTTGTGCAGATTGTAGCACTGTACTCAGCACTCAGCATTCAGCACTCAGATTTCAGCGACAAAGCGCGCCGTGGCGGCTCTGCTGAATGCTGACCGCCTACGTAGTGCTAAGTTGTCCGCCCGATTGAGCCTCGGGTGTGCTCTGGCTACGATGATCCCATGCTGCTGGAGTTCGCAAAGCTGGCGTTTGGGCTGGCTGTCATGTTATTTCACAGGCCGATCGCAGACTACTTGCTCGAGCAGGAACGCTCGCTGGTCCTCGTCTTCCGTTCCCGCGGAGTACCTGTCCCTGCCACGCCGACCACCGAAACGGGTCGGAATATTTACTTCGGCATCGGCGCCTTCGTCGTACTCTTCCGATTGTTCGTATTTGGCTGATGCTGCGCGGACTCGCATAAACAAGCTAACTACTTCTGGGTCAGCAGGATTACTCAATTCGACCACGAAGAAGCGAGAAAGTAGAAGGTCTGTTTTGCTACACTTCCGGGCACTAGGAGGAAGTGTTCGTGAAGCGTGTACTCGCGCTGTGTCTGGCCGCTCTCATCCCGGCTTCATTTGCCATAGCACAAGCCGGATCCCCACCTGCCGCACAGGCCGAAAAGCCTGGCCAACTTACGATTGAAGCCATCTTTCAGGAAGGTGGCCTGACCGGGCGGAGTCCCGAGACGGTCAAGTGGAGTCCTGATGGCACAAAAGTCTCTTTTGTCCAGCGCGACGACTCAGGCGAGCATGGCGCGCTCTACTTCATTGAGCCTGCCACCGGAAACCGAGCGGTGCTGGTTGCGGAAGAGAAGCTAGCAACGCTCGAACCTCCGATCAGCAAGGTCAAGGACGAGCGCGAGAAAGAGCGCATTCAGCGCTACTCTGTCGCTGGTTACCACTGGGCGCCTGATTCGAAGCACCTGCTCTTCGATGCGCGAGGTCAGCTCTGGCTGTACACGCTCGCGACCGGAACTGCGGTGCAACTAACCACCTCGCCAGAGCCGGTCACGGACCCGAAGTTCTCGCCGGATGGCAGGCGAGTCTCCTATGTGCGCGGCCACAACCTCTGGGTGCACGACGTCGCTCGCGGTTCCGAGAAACAGCTCACCAAGCACGCAAAAGACGAGAAGCCGGAGGACGTGCTCAACGGCGAAGTCGATTGGGTTTACGCGGAAGAGCTTTATGTGCGCAGCAATTACTTCTGGTCTCCGGAAGGGAGGCAGATCGCGTTCCTGCAGATGAACGAGCAGCGCGTGCCCACCTATCCGATTACCGACTGGATGCCGCAGCACCCGGATGTCGATCACGAGAAGTACCCGAAGGCGGGCGATCCGAATCCCGAGGTACGGGTGGGCGTCATTGATTCGAACGGTGGCGGCGTGAAGTGGATCGAGGTTGGCCAGCCAGTTGACCGCGAGTACATCCCGCGATTCGGATGGGTACGTGAAGGCGTGCTCTGGATTCAGGTACTCAACCGCGCCCAGGACAAGCTTGATCTCTATTTCGTCGACGCGAACTCCGGGCGCTCGCAGCGGATGCTGAGCGAAACGAGCCCCGCATGGGTAGAAGTGCGTGACGCTGACATGTTCACGTTCTTCGAATCGGGCGATCGCTTCTTGTGGCCAAGCTGGCGCGACGGATACAGCCATCTGTATCTCTACAGCTTCGACAAATCGAACCCGATTTCTGCGCCTGCCAAACTCGAAGGGCAGATTACGAAGGGCACTTTCGAAGTGCAGTCGGTTGATGGCATCGACGAAGCGGCGAGCACGTTGTTCTTCAGCGCCAATGCCGACGACCCGCGTCAGCAGCACTTGTTCTCGATCAAACTCGACGGCACCGGGATGCAGCGGCTTACGCGCGAGACGGGTACACACAGCATCTCAATGGCGGACAAGCCCGCGTACTACGTTGATACGTTCTCCGCGGCGATGACGCCTCCTCTGATGTCGCTCTGCAAGGTTGGCGGATCGTGTTTGCCCTTCTGGCAGGCGCGCAGCGTGCAGCAATTCCAGTTACTTGAGCCGAAGCAGGTGGAATTGAAAGCCGCGGATAGAACGACGACCCTTTACGGGACGCTATTGATGCCGCCGCCCGAAGTGATCGCGGCGAATGGCGGCAAGGTGCCGCTCATCAACAATCCCTATGGCGGCCCCGGAGCCAACAATGCGGTGAACAGATGGGGTGGCACCAACTACCTGTTCGACGTCATCCTGGCTCGCAATGGCTTCGCTGTTCTGCACGTTGATAATCGTGGCATGGCCGGTCGTGGCCGCGAGTTCACGGCGGCCGTCAGACGCAAGCTTGGTGAGATCGAGTTTGCCGACCAACTGGCGGCGGTCGATCAGGTGCTTGCGGCGAATCCGCAGCTTGATGGCAACCGCCTTGGCTGGTGGGGCTGGAGCTACGGCGGATACATGACCCTGTATGCGATGACGCATTCCGACCGCATCAAGGCCGGCGTTTCTGTTGCCCCGGTGTCCGACTGGAAGCTCTACGATTCGATCTACACAGAACGGTACATGGGCCTGCCGAAAGAGAACGAAGAAGGCTATCGCAAAGGGTCGCCGGTCAACTTCGCCAACGACCTCAGTGGGCGCGTGATGATCGTTCACGGCACCAGCGATGACAACGTTCACGTGCAGAACACCGTGCAGATGATCGAGAGTCTGATCGATGCCAATAAGCCTTATGACCTGCAACTCTACCCGCGCAAAACGCATGGAATTACAGGTAAAGCGGCACGCACGCATTTGTTCGAACGCATCCAGCACCAATTTGAAAGCTGGCTAAAGTAAGGCTCCAGATATAACAACTGCTGTGTGAGGACGGGGCTGTGCCCCGTCCTCAGACTGCTGACAAAGGTACTCACAAAGCTCTCGTAATTACGAGGGCTTTGTGCTTTTATGCGGTCATGTTGAGAGAAGCTGGAGTGCAGCAGCAGGAGCTGGAGCTGGTGACGATCGAGTCGCTGGTACCGCCTGAC
>DASPIK010000079.1:0-25996 GCA_035629075.1 Terriglobales bacterium
GCTCTCGGCCGTTCTATCGGCCTATATACGCCTCCTGCAGCTCGCATCGGCGTGGTACAGCGAACCTCACTCTCGACACTGAAGTCCTGTAAAAACACCGAACCCACCCCGAAAAAGGGTGGGTTCGTCAGCAGCCTGAGGCCGCGCTGACGCGCGGCCTTTTCTGTTGCAAGCTCGGTCCCTATTTCCTGCCCTGTACCGCGTCGAGGCAGCGCCCGAAAAGTTTCAGCAGATGATCCGCATATTCCTCAGGCTTGGCCGGAGTGGTCGCGCCCTGAAATCCGGCACTAGGCGTCCCCGTCCTGCCGTAACCCGTGGTCATGGCGATGAACTTCATGAGGTCGAGAGCAATATCTTCGTTCCGGCGTGAACCGATGGGCAGGGAAGGAACTTGATCCATGAATGCCTCCAGCAGCTAGCGTCCAACAGTTGGTAGATGCGGTGAGCACCGCGCAGGCATTGGCGCTAGCAAAGAATTGTAGCAGGGATGAAAGGCGGCTGTGGCTGTTGGCTCTTGGCTGTTAGTGGCAAGTTCAGGCAGTTGCTGTTCGGCTTTGGGGCGAGACGCGTTATTGTCTTTTCCTTGTTTGTTGAGGGACGGAAAATCAGCAGAGAAAAAACAACAGCCACCAGAAAGTTAATTTTCGCGTCCTTCGTACTTCCTACGTTTCGATCGCTACGTGGCAGACTCTGCCCACGATGTAATCGGCGAATGTTTTGCCAGTCTCAACGGGAATGACGTCAACCGGATACGCCTGGTTGTGCGGTCGCAGGATCAGGTTGTTGCCAGCCAATTCGACGTACTTCACGGTGGCTCCGCCATCTTTGCGCACGGCATACATATTCTGTTCGTTCTTGTGGTAGGGCCGCAGCGAGTTGTAGTGGCGATCAATGAGAACCGTTGCGCCGGGTAGCAGCCTCGGATACATGCTCATGCCGTCCCGCGCGTCCACCTTGACGAGGACGAAGCGCTGCCAATCATCTCGGGGAGTCTGCATCTCGGGGCGGAGGCGCTTCAGAAAAGTCTTCTTGAACTTGAGAATGTCTTTGACGTTCTCGCTGGTCACGAGGGGTTCGCCCGCCGCGATCGCTCCTTCAACAAGCAAGACATTATCGAACGAATCATCGCTTGGGGGCGGGATGCTGGCGCGCTTGTTGATCTCCCCTGGATCAAGGAGATCGAGCACAGAGATGTGCAGAGTCGCTAACACATTGTCCATCCCCTCGAGGCTGAGGCCGCGCTTGCCGTTGAGGAAATTGGAGATATGGGCTTGCTGGAAGCCAGTCTGGTGCGCCAATCGGAGTCCGGTGAGCTGGCCTGCCTCGATACGGGCCCAGATTTGCTTGCGGAGGTTTTCCTGCAGTGTGCGGAAGCGCATCGCGAAACGGACTATATCATTTTGCTATAGAGTACGCAAGTAACATATCGAATAGCAAAATCGCGCTTGACGATGATTACGCACTTGACACAGATAGATAATCGTGAGAGGATGTCTGTGTTGAGAGGCAAGTATGAAGCTCATAGACGTTCAAAAAGAGTTCGCAACCGAAGATCAGTGCTACGAATACCTTGAAGCGATGCGCTGGCCCAATGGCGTTCGCTGCCCGGTCTGCGGTAACGACAAGATCAGCAAGTTCGTTTCGAGCAGCAAAAAGCAGCAGACCCGCCGCGTTTACCAGTGCCTTGAACCTACCTGCAAGCAGCAGTTCACCGCCACCGCTGGCACCATCTTCCATGACACGCATCTGCCCCTCAATAAGTGGTTCATGGCAATCGCGCTGATCGTGGATGCCAAGAAGGGCATGAGCGCGGCGCAGCTACAGCGTCACCTGGGCGTAGCGTACCGAACAGCATGGTATCTAGCTCACCGCATTCGTGAGGCCATGCAGGACCCTAATGCGCCGAAGCTGGTAGGTACGGTTGAGATTGACGAAACCTACATCGGCGGGAAGCAGCGCGGTCACAAGCACCAGCTCAAGAAGAAAGATTGCGTTCTTGGCATTCGTGAGCGCGGCGGCCAGCTTCGGCTAATGCACGTCCCCAATGCACGGCAGGACACCGTTTACGATCACATTGCGGCGAACGTGGATAAGAACGTTAAGCGCATCGTGACGGATGAATCGCGGATCTACAACTTCAAACTGACGCAGTATCACCGCGTTCCCCACGACAAGGTTAACCACATAAAGGGTGAATATGTGCGGGGCGACGTTTACACGAATACGATTGAAAGCGCGTTTTCACTGCTGAAGCGCGGTGTGATAGGAACCTACCACCAGCTTTCGATAAAGCACTTGCAGCGATACTTGAACGAGTTCGGATACCGCTTCAATCGCCGCGAAATAGCGACGATCTTCGAGGACACGGTTCGGAACCTGACCAGCGGCAAGAACATCCAGTACAAGCAACTCACCGCGAAGGCTTAGGCTGTATCACCTTCGCGGTTTTCTTGCGTCCCTTCTTTATCTCGTCTCGCTTGATGGGTTCCGCCTTGAGCATCTTGCTGAGCGCTGCGTCGAATTGTCCCTTATCAACGTTCATTGCTTGATCCTTGACCGAGCAGCGACCCCGCAGCCCTGTTTTTGGTTTTTAACCTTCTCTTGACAGCAGAGATTGGTTCTTCTGCGGGAAGGTTTTCTGGCAGTGTGCCACCAATCCGCCTTACCGCCTCTCGCACTTCCTCTCCAACTTTGCGGTGTGTGTTAATTGCGGCACTCTCTCCATGAATTCTTTCGCGCTCTAATTTTTGCTGAGTTTGGGTAATCCGAAATTCGTGCATTGCAAGTTCGGCACGTCCAACCCGATCTAACAGGTTTTCCTTTGCGTCGATTCTCTTTCTGACTTTTATGTCGGGGAGACCCATTCCATAAAGACCCATGTACCCGGCATTATTGAAGTGGTCGAAGCGCGTAACCCCAGCCTCCTTAGCGGTTCCGGCAAGTATCTTGTTACTGACCCTGACTGTCTCCCGAAGTGCAACTCGCCTTTCTTCATCGCTGATTTCTTGTCGCCGGGTCTGGACGGTAAAATACGTTTGGGTAGTAGCAATCTCCGCCTTGCTTGCGTCTCCGTTCATCGCAATCAAATAGCAAGCATATCGGGTTAGATACCAGTCTCCTCTCTTTAGCTCCGCCCCCTTACCTGCTTTGATCACCTTGTCGGTATCGACAAAGTGATAGCTAGAATTAATGCCAGAGTTGTCACATGCCTGCACCGCTTTTCTAATTACCTCATCAAAGCGACGCCAAGTGTCATAGCCCATAATTGGCTGGAGATCCCGGCCCATCCAATACTCTTCGCCGTTCGGGGCCATGCGTTTCTTCGCATCTAGGGCGCGCACAACAAAGTCTAGCGGTTCCATCCAGAGACGCTCCTTTCGGCGCGAGTATATCAAAATGGTGAATCAATTCCCATATTTTACTTGCTTTTCCTCCATCCATATATTTAGCATTGCGAGTACGCGAGAGGGCGGAATATGGGAATTCGAGATAACTTCCAACGACTCATCGACAAAAAGACGCAGGAAATACGCGATCTGGAGTTGAAACTGAGGGAGGCCAATGCATACGTTCAGGCCATTCAAGACTCCATGCGTCTTCTCCCGCGCGACCAGGAGGGCGGGACAGTAGACGTCGAGTTGAGGGCAGGAACTTCATTAGCGAAGACTAGAGACGTATTGAAGAAAGCTGGTGCCCCCCTCCACGTAAGTGAGATTCTGAAGCAGATAGGCCGTCCCACGGACAAGAAAAGCAGGGTGTCTTTGAGTGGCACATTGGCTGGGTATGTGCGAGCCGGAAAAGTCTTTACCCGTCCAGCCCCGAACACATTCGGGCTCGTGGAGTTCGGGAATACTGTGACACCAGAAGGCGATGATCTGCCTGAGGAATTCGGATCAATGCAGTAGAAGATCGACAGGAATGCGGATTGCGTATAGCTGGTGCTAGGCTCGCTGAGGAATACGATGATAAGAGTTCTTAGGTCCTGATTGCCGCTGCGCTCACCGCAGTTTGGACCAATAACACGAAGGCCCGATTCGCCTAATCCTTGGCCGGGTAGCGAATCGAGCCATGGTGAGTTTGCTCTTGCATGGCGGGTAACTGTCAGGTGACAGAACCGGTCTTATAAACCGGAAATGGTGTCAGGCCATTGGGGTTCAAGTCCCCTGCCCGCCGATTGTATTATACCGCAATAAATAACCCCGGGCACGTGCCTAGTTCGCACTAGGTAGAGGGGACTCCGGGGTGTACGCTGATAGAGATTAATTGGACGACGAATAGGTTGCAAGAGAATTCGACAAAATTCCTCTACGATGAAACCAGTTTGGAACGTCTAGAGCGCAGTCTTTCCCTTGAGCGTCTAGACCCATATCTTGCGCTGGCTGGCGGAAACCGAAAGTACGCCATCTCTCTTTATGAATGGAACACAAAAGTATCTGAAGCTCTGTACAGCATCCTTCAGGGCTTCGAAGTGACGCTTCGCAATGCCGTTCACGAAGCCCTCACGGCTGGGTTCCGTAGCGCAGAATGGTATGACATTGCGCCTCTCGAAGAAGAACAGCGCAAGCTGGTACGAGAGGCTAAGAAACGCGTTACAGATGATGGCCGCGTAATGACTCCGGGCCGAGTCGTTGCAGAATTGATGTTTGGTTTTTGGACGGCACTCGCCGGTAAGGCTTACGCTCAGACCCTGTGGGATCCATACCTACACAAGGCTTTTCGCCAGGTGAGAATTGGACGCAAAACAGTGGCGAAACGATTGAAGAAGATTCGCTTCCTGCGGAACCGAGTTGCTCATCACGAGTCCGTTATCGGAAAGGTTGGCCATGAACGCGATCTGAAAAAGGATGTGGAGGAAATCATTGAGGCAACTTCATGGATATGCAGTACTACCGCTTTATGGATCAGCCACAACAGTTCATTTGACCAGCACTACGCAGCTCGCCCAACCCCGCCATCAGAGGAACTTCCATTCACAATAGAACAACTTACCCACTGACCAACCGCTCCCTGTTGCACTAGGTTCCATTCTGCCCTGTCACGGCATCGACAGAATCCACCTTGGGCCTCTTCTGTGTCAAGTGCATAATCCTCCGCTTGACTCACGTTGCAAATAGCTATATGTTGCGAATTGTAAAATAGCTACATGCTAGAGGTGTTTGAGGTGGCCCATGTTGGAGATGAATAGGCCGGCCGCCGAGGAGAAGTGTTTTCTCGAGCTGCGCCGAAAGGTGCGCGAGTCCGAGATACTCTCGGCGTCGGTTGAGCGGCTGTTGGAGTCGCTACACTTCACCGGAAGACTAAGCGTAGTGGTGCAGAACGGTCGCGTGCTGAAATCTGGCTACGAAGAAGGTTATTTCAGTCACAGAACCGATTCGCGTCTCAGTGAAGCGCGGTAAAACAACCAAAAGCTAAAAAGCCAAGCAGGTCATCGTAAGAGAAACGAGCCCTGCGTTACCGGTAGGCCACAGGCAAGCCGGTGCGCAGGGCATTTTTATTCGGTCGTTTACGGCTCATGGGAGGAACAGTGATCGAGCACGGTATGGGACAGCGGATGGTTCGGATGGAACTGAAGTACTGCGAGCGATGTGGCGGTTTGCTGATTCGGCGTTCGGGAGAAGCGGTCGTTTACTGCGGGCCTTGCGACGACAAGATTCGCGACTTGCCAGCAGCAACGACCGCTAAGCGAGCGGCACAAGTGGAGCTCATGCAGCGGGCACAGACGACAGAACAGAGGGCCTGCGCTGGTTTGGTGAGGCACTTGGAAGCGGTCTCAGCGATGCGTATTCCGCCTCAGAGCGAAAGATTTCCAACGGCCAAGGCGGCCCAAAGGAGGCAGGCATGAAGTACAGCAACACGCGACGGAACAAGGCGGAAAACGTGACTCGAACTGTCAGGGCCACCGATATCGACCTAGATGTGTCGCCCGAGATGTACCTGTATCGCGATCGTACGACGGCGATGCTGCGCCGCTACTGCCAGCTTTCAATGGAGCTTGGGCGCGTTCCCTCACTACTGGGCCGCGAGTTTTTTCGTTCCCGCGTTACGTCGTATCGAATGCACAACTTTGAGGACGTGGTCATTTTCGTTTATGACATGGAGCGCTGCCTAGCCCGACTAGATGAGTTCTCGCGCCAGGTGCTTGCTCGTATCGTGCTGCAGGAGTATAGCCGGGTGGAAGCGGCGAAACTGCTCGGCTGCACCCTGCGCACGGTCGAGCGGCGGCTTCCTGAAGCGCTCGACCGCCTCAGCTCGATTCTGCTGGATTTGGAACTGCTGGACGAAGTTAACGCTGCGGGGGCGGAAAGAGAAGGCCATCGCAGTTATTCAGCCTTCCCACCCAAGAAGCCGGTGGCGCGCGTTACGGCTTGTCAAGAGCCGGATGTGGCGAGCCGCGCTGTAAGTTGCACATAACACGCTAATAAAAGTTCCACCGAGGCTGTCGGTTTCAATGCATTCAAACTGTTATTCTAAATTTGTAGATGAGAGAAGAAGCTGGGGCGCGGGAAGCCGCGCCCATTGTCATTATGGGAAGCGAAAAACGAGTCAAAACCGCTGAATCGATTACGCGACGGAAGCCGAGGCGGGCAGTCATTGTCGAGACAGCGCCGGAGATCCGGCAGGTCAGTACAGAAGACGCGCGGAACGAAGCCAGGCAAGAGGTGTTGCGGTCAGCTGCCGAGGTGATTCGACAATTGATTGCGAAGTCGGGCGGGAATTATCTCACCGTTAAATTTCTATTTGAGTTCGCTGGCCTAATGGGGGATGGCGCTGACGAGGCACCCGAACCGTCGCCGCTGCTGAAATACTACCTGGACGAAGGAAGAAATGACGTCGAAGAGGGTGTGCCGGAGCAAACAGGGGAGCGAAATTTGAATCTGTTTAATGAGCAATGCAGTAATAATTGCCGATAAACGAAGTAACTCCTGCTGTACTCACGGATGCTTTCAATGGACATGACTTGGATCACTGACCGGATCGCGCTTGGTGGAGGGATCTGGACAGACGACAAAATGAAGCAAGTGGCTCGGGCCGGGATAACGCACGTCATCGACATGCAGATGGAGTTCGACGACACACCGCTCGCGGAGCCGTATGCCGTGGAAGTCTTATGGAACCCGGTGGACGACGATTTTCAGCTTAAGTCACCTAGCGTGTTTCAGCGTGGAGTGGAGTTCGCGCTGCAGGCGCTGGACGAGCCGGAATCGAAGATCTTCATACACTGCGCTGCCGGTGTTCACCGCGCACCGATGATGACGTTGGCTACTATGGGTGTGCTCGGATGGTCGGTTGACGATGCCATGCAGGTGATCGAAGCCAGGCGCCCGGTGGTCGATTTCGCCGACGTTTACGTTGAGAGCGTTGAGCGCTTTCTTCGCGGATACTTGAAAGAATACGGGGAAGTTCCCCGCGAACTTGCCGGTCGAGAGGTGCTGGGGTACTAAGGGCATCGGGTGATCGGGCCAATTCATCATAGTGCGATCAGATCAACGGGGGGTCTTGTCTCCTGATGATGACGGGTGAATTCCTCTTTTGACGTTGAACTAAGGGTCGTTTTACACGTGCCGCCTTCAGGCGGCTTTTGTTTTGGGCCAAAGATTCTGAATGCTGAAAGAATGTGCGGCACTACCCTGTAAGGAACAGGTTTCGGTGCTGCGGAGTTTTGGACGATCTCTGGATGTACAAGCGAAGTGGTTCACCGGCGTTACAGTTCGGGACGCACTAATACGTGAGCTGGTGGTTCGGGACAAGGGTGGTCGAATGGTGCCGCTCATACCGAACCGAAGTCAAGCGGAGTACTCGCGACGATGCGCGTCGCGCAACATCGTGCTGAAAGCGCGGCAGTTGGGTCTTACGACTTTCATCGCGGCCAGATTCTTTATACATACGATTACGCGACCGGGCACACTGAGCGTGCAAGTGGCTCACGATCAGGACTCGGCGCAGGAGATCTTTCGCATTGTGCATCGCTTCCTGGAGAACCTGCCGGAAGGATTGCGCAAAGGCGCGCTGAAGACCTCGCGCGCGAACGTCCGCCAGCTTGTGTTTCCGCGACTCGATAGCGAGTACCGCGTAGAGACCGCGGCGGACCCGAACGCCGGTCGCGGGCTTACCATTCAGAACCTGCACTGTTCGGAGGTGGCCCGCTGGATCGGCGATGCGGCGGAGACGCTGGGCTCATTGCGTGCCGCTGTGCCGCCTAGCGGCGGGATCGTGCTGGAATCGACGCCGAATGGAGCGGGAGGATGCTTCTACGATGAGTGGCAGCGCGCTTCGGAAACGGGTTACGTCCGCCACTTTTTCCCCTGGTGGTTGGAACCTCGTTACGCTCGCGAAGGGGGGGCCGTATCGCCGCTCACGGAAGATGAAAAGGTGCTCGCTGAGCGCGAAGGTCTTAGTGAGGCGCAGATTGCGTTCCGCCGCGAAGTAAGGGCGAACTTTCGTGGTGGTTTGGCGAGTCAGGAGTTCGCTGAAGATCCGGTGTCGTGCTTCAGGGCTTCGGGCGAGTGTGTGTTTGACGTCGACGCGATTACGCGACGCGCGGCGCAGGCGACGAAACCGGTTGAGTGTCGGGACAATGGCAGGCTGTCGGTCTGGCTGCCGGCGCGGAAGGAATCGCAGTACATCATCGGGGTTGACGCTGCAGGCGGCGGTACGGACGGAGACTTTGCATGTGCCCAGGTGATCGACCGCAAGATGGGTCTGCAGTGTGCGGAATTGCATGGGCATTTTCCACCGCAGGAACTGGCGTGGCGAGTGGCGAAGTTGGCACACGAATACAACGGAGCGCTGTTAGTGGTGGAGCGCAACAATCACGGACACGCCGTGCTAGCGCACCTGACGACCAATCTCGGCTATACCAACATTTATATGCAGGGGCAGCAAGCGGGATGGCTGACGTCTGTCGCGACCAGGCCGCCGATGATCGAAAATCTGGCGGCACTTCTGAGCGAAGCTGCGGAGCGATTCAGTAGCCAGCGCCTGCTGAATGAGTGCCGAACGTTTGTGAGAAAGCTCGATGGTGCTCCCGCGGCCGCTTCAGGCGCTCACGATGATTGCGTTATGGCTATGGCGATCGCGCAGGCGGTGCGGACGGGCATGTAGATGGCTTGTTCCAGAAATAGAAATCAAACGCAAAAGTCGGCGCAGGAGGCCCTCTTCCCGGTACATTGGACATGAGTTCAACGGGAACAAATGCCGGTAACCGCCGTCCAACACGTGCGCCGCATGCGCGGAGGTGCGCAATCACACCTGATGCGCGCCTCGGACGGCAATCTCTATGTGGTGAAGTTCAAGAACAACCCGCAGCATCTTCGCGTGCTCGCCAACGAGATGCTGGCGACGCGCCTGGCGGAGCGCGTGGGGCTACCGGTTCCTGCGACCGATGTGGTCGAAGTCAGCCCATGGCTGATCGAACACAGTCCCGAGTTGAACATTCAACTTGCTGGGCGTACGTTGTCGTGCGAACCCGGGTTGCAGTTCGGTGCCCGGTACGTGATCAGCCCGCTTGAAGGACGCATTTTCGACTTCCTGCCGGAAACGATGTTTGACTCCGTGCGTAACCTTGGCAGCTTCGCCGGCATGCTGGCGCTGGATAAGTGGACCTGCAACGCCAACGGCCGACAGGGGATTTTCTGGAAGCGCTCGCGCGACCGAAAGTACACCGTAACGTTTATCGATCAGGGCTACTGCTTCAATGCAGGCGAGTGGAGCTTTCCTGACTCGCCGTTGCGGGGCGTGTATGCGCGTAACTGGGTGTACGCCGGGATCACCGGGTGGGAATCTTTCGAGCCCTGGCTGAGCGCGATCGAGCAGATGGACGAGGCCGCTATTGCCGAGTGCGCCGGCAGCGTGCCTCCAGAGTGGTACGGCGACTGGGACGACATGGAACGGCTAGTGTGCGCGTTGATCAAACGGCGGTCGCGAGTGCGGGAGTTGGTCGGTGAGTTCAGAAAGTCGTCAAGGCAGCCGTTTGGGAATTGGAAAGAGAATTAGAGATAAATCAGCTTTCAGCTATCAGCCATCAGCTGTCAGTGTGAGGTGCAGATGAGAGATTTTCGGCAACTTGGGGTTTGGCAAAAGGCGCACGAGCTGGCCTTGCTCATTTACACGCAGACAGCACAGTTCCCTCAACAGGAACGGGTCGGACTCGGCGCGACTATGCGACGTGCGGCCATAGCTATTCCAATGAACATCGCCGAGGGATGCGGCCAAAGTGACCGGATCGAGTTCGGCAAGTGCACGCGGAATGCCATCGGACTCACGAGCGAACTGGAGTATCTTGTTCTGCTTGCGAGAGATCTGAATCTGATCGAATCCACGTTGCACGAACGCGCATATGACTCGATCGCGGAAGTCAGGAAGATGCTGACCGGCTTGAGTAAGTCAGTCTCTCAGCAGGTACTGAGGGCTGAAGGCTGAGGGCTGATGGCTGGTTTACATCAATGCGAATTCTTCCTCGTTCGATACATGCCCGACGTGTCGAAGGGCGAGTTCGTGAATGTTGGTGTGGTCTTAACCGACTCCCAAGGCACTTTTGCCGAGGTGCGTTTCACGCGGGATTGGCGGCGGGTGCGGTGCCTGGATCCAGATGCGGATGTCGAGGTACTGGAGGCGCTTGAGGGCGAGCTTCGGGCTGCGCTGCAAAACGCGGCGGAATTGGATCGTGTGTTTCTGTTTCAGAAGCTTCCAGACTGGGCTTCCAACGCGCTGCAACTGACGCCGATGCAGGGTGTGCTGACCGAGTCGCCGGCGGCCGAGTTAGGCAGGCTCGCGGAGATGTATTGCGAATGGGGAAGGCGTGCGGGGCGGCGCGAGGTGAGCGGACGCCAGGTGATCTATCAGGCCATGCGGACGAGCTTTGAGCAGGCCGGCGTGTGGGAGTTGATGCGCAAGCGCATCCCCGTCGCACAATACACGCACAAAGGCGACCCGCTGAAGCTCGATTGTGGGTACAGGCCGAATGGGGTTGTGCATCTGTTTCAGGCCGTTTCGCTGGCGACCGATGTTGATTCGGCTAAGGTGCTGGCGTTCAGCTATCCGCAGATTCGCGAGGGCATAGCGCGGTTGGAGAACGCAAAGGCGTCGCTAACCGCCATTATCGAAGATGACCTCGACCGCACAGATGAGGCGGTTGGGTTCGCGTTGGACACTCTCGAGAAGACGTCTATACTCGTGGCCACCACGTCCGAGCTGCCGCAGATTGCGCAGAGGGCCAGGGTGGAGTTGAAGGTGTGACGGCACGTCGATTGCAAATTGCAAGTTCTGTGGCGACTCTAGGCTTGATCTTGTTATGGCCACTCTGGCCAGAGGCAATGGCCTTGGGAATCGTGTACTTCGGACTTGCTGCCGTCGTACCCGCAGGAATCGTGGCAAGCTGGATTAGCCGTCCCAAAGACATTCCGCTTTGGCGATCTTCCGTATATAGAATTGCACTGCTGGCAACAGGTATGTTGTTTCTCTTCTCTGCTGTGGTGTGGGCGTTGTTGGTGACGAAGTCAGTTGAGCCACACACAACAACATCGCAGATGTTGGTGAGGACTGCGCTAGCACTCAATTTGGCCGCCTTCGTTGGCAGCTTCTTCGGTAAAGGCTGGAATCGGCTAGCGATGGCAACTTTGAGTTTTGGCTGCTTTATCGTTTGGTCGTTTCCATTCGCTCTAGATTAGATTCTAAGATCGATCTCTTTCTTAGGTACCCATGAACATTCCTGAAGCCGTTCGCGGCCTGTTTGGCCGCAATCGCACAAGTGTGTCTGCTGAGGCGGAAAGGCGCCGAACACTGGCGCTGCCGTCGATTCTCAACCAATACGGCACGCGCCAGCAGGCGCTGCCGAAGCCGACACCCGCAAATCTGCGCCGCTTTGCCGAGACGCCGGTTGCGCGCAAGGCCATCAACACCATAAAGGACCGCATTGCCGGCATGAGGTGGCGCATTCAGCCGCGCAAAGGGCGGTCGCTCGACGAGTTGCCCAACGGCGGGGAGCGCGTGCGCGTGCTCACCGAAATTCTGGAGGCACCAAATCCAGATGACAGTTTTCGGTCGTTTGCCGAGCAGGTGCTAGAAGACGTAATCGTTGGCGGATTTGGCGCAGCCGAGTTGCGGGTGACCGATGATCCCGAGCATCCGCTGCAGATCTGGCCCGTGGATGGCGCAACGATCAAGATGAAGGCCGACTGGGATGGGCGGCCCGATTTGCCTCGTTACGTGCAGGCGACTGGGAAGATGGGTCCCGAGGCGCAGATCGTGCTCAAGGACGACGAGTTGATGTACATGCGCCTGAACCCGCGCACGCACACGCCGTTCGGCCTGGGTCGACTGGAAGTGGCCTTCGAGACTATTAACGAGTTTCTGAGCGCGCATCGCTTTGCCGCCAAGCTCGCAGCGAACTCGGTGGTGCAGTACGCGCTGTGGCTCCAGGATGTCGCTCCGGAGCAGCACGAGCGCATGATCCGCTGGTGGCAGGACGAAATTGAGGGCACCGGACGTGTACCGATCCTTTCCGTCGAGCACAAGCCGGAAGTGCTGCGCTTCGCCGCAGGGACGGATGCTGACCTGCGCCTGCAATGGCAACAGTTCCTGCTGCGCATCATTGCAGACGCTTTCGACCTTCCGCCAATGTTCCTGGGCGTGGAAGGCGACGTGAATCGCTCGACTGCGCAAGAACTTTCGGCCAGCGCATTCCAAACGGCGATCGTGCCGACTGCGCGGCTGTTTGCGGAGCACATCACGCGCGACGCCATCGGCAAGAGACTCGGCTGGCACGATCTCGAGTTTGTGTTCATTGATGTCGATGCGCCGAACGAACGCGAGCAGGCGGAAATTCACGAGATTCTGCTCAGGTCGGGCGTGCTGACGGTGGATGAAGTGCGCCGAATGCGCGGTTTGCCGGAGCTGACGCAAGTTGGGTCTTAGGTGTCAGGTCGTTGGGCATTAGGAAAGCGTTGAGACACGAACTTTATCTAACCCTAAAAACGCAAGGAGTTAGTACCCATCGTTCGCAGATCCACTATGGGGCACAGGCGTTTTCCTCCTGATGTGCGTTTTGCCTCCTTACGCCTCTGTGCCCGTAGTGTCTCTTTGCGCTGTTTATCTGCGACTCAAGACCCGCGCAGCCGCTGCAGCTTGCTGCGCACGATCGGAGATGCATGGAAGTTCAACTGCAATCGATGGCCATCGAGATGCCTCGTGTGGATGCCCACCCGAACCGCACCGAATTTCGCGGTGTGCTGACGTTTGTTGATGTGCCCTCGGATAAACCGCCGTCAGGTGCGAAGGGGCATCGCGTCATTCTCACCAGGGAGGCCGCCGAGGAGGCGCTTCCCTCTTTGTTGGGAATGGCACTGGATTACACGCCATCTCTCGACCGGCACGACGCCAAGCGCAAGATCGGAGTTATCACCAGCGCCGAGGTCGCTTCGACCACGCCGATGCAACACAAGACGAAACCGCTTTCCGTGAAGCAGATCGAGCAGGAAGCGGCGGCACACATCGAGGTTGCCGGATATCTTTACGCACGCGACTTCCCCGAAGTCGTGCGCGAGATGCGGAGCTTCGGCCGCGATGTACTCGGCATGTCTTACGAGATAGCCGACGCGCACATCGAGGACATGAAAGCACCGATCTGGAACATTGTGCGGTGCACGTTCACCGGAGCCGCGTTGCTGCGAAGAGACAAAGCTGCATATCGGAATACATGGATCGAACTGGCGAACTGACGGCTGTTAGCCTTTAGCTATGGCTTTTGGCAATTGGCTATTGGCTGTTGGCTCTTGCTTTTTGGCTGCTCGAGTTTTCAACCCAGTGTCATTCGGAGGAGTAAAGCGGCGAGGAAACTGCTCTTCGAGCAGTATGCGCAGTAAAACAGGTCCCTCGCTACGCTCGGGATGACACCCGCCGTTGTGCGAGCAGATTCAGTTAATGGAGAAACATGGACGAGAACAAGCCTGACAGACTGACGGAATATGCCGAGCGCCTGGCTGCCGCCGCAGCCGGGATACAAGCTGTACTGACACGATTGGAAGTGTCGCAGGACGCGCTGCATGCGAAAGTCGATCGCATAATCGCCGCGATCGAAGAGAAGGAAGACAGTTCGGAAATCGCAGGCGCGGCACAAAGCGACAACAAACTGCGCAACCGCGTTGCCGAACTGGAACGCGCAAACGCAGACCTGAAGGCACAGGCCGCGCGTGCTGCACGCAAGACGCTGTCGCCGCTCGTTTCGGGATTGTTGAGCAAGAACGGCGTCGAGGAAGCTTCCGCTATTGAAGCTGGTGCGCTGGAAAAGGCGCTCGGCTCGTTGAGTCTGGAGCAGCGAATCGCCGTGAAGGCTGAACTCGCGCGCGCAGGCATGATCGCGTAATTGCAGTAACGACGGGCTGAGCCCCGCCCCAACACAGGATGTTTTTCTGAGGCACGCTGCCGCGTGCCTTTTCCTTTCGAAAGGACAATGATGACTGCACAATTTTTTGATCTGCATAGCGCCGCCGACTTCATGGGACCGGGCGCGGTGGAAATAAACCGCTACCAGACTGAGATCACCGATATCGTTCGCCGTCGTGGCGTTTTCGGACAGCGCATTAAGCAAACTCCGGCGACGGGGCACCCGTCGCGCTTCTTCGAGCAGTCCGCGATCGTCGCTCCGGCGGCTGCTGACGCTTTCGTCGATCCGCGAAATATCGTTGCCAAAGTCGGATCACCAACTCGCGTCGAGCGAAGCGTTCCGCTGAAGGCGCTGGTGTCGCAGGTCAACTACAACCTCTTTGACATGGAGATCGGCACGCAGCAGAGCCAGTTCGCTTATCTCCAGGCGAAGGACCTGACCGACGCCGTTGAAGGTCTGATGCGGACGCACGACGTTGCGCTCTGGAACGGCAACGATACGTCGCTGTCCGCGCCCACGAGCACGCAGTATTACGGCGTAGCCAAGCAGATCGCAGATGGTGGAAACGTCCTGACGGTTACTCCGGCGGACGCCGTGGTGGACAAAGTGCGCGAGACGGTCGCGATGATGGTCTCGAATTCTAATTACGAAGTCCGCCCGACCGCGGTTTATGCCAACCCGGTGCTGCTCGACCTGATCGACCGCGAGATGACGACCCGATACAACGTGGTGCTCTCGACTGCAGAAGTAGCGGCGGGATTCCGCGTCAAGACGATCTCGACCCAGGCAGGCGAACTGCCGCTCATTCCGGAATGGGCCATCGGCTACACCGGGACGCCCGGCAGCGGCACGGCCGAACTGCCGCTCTACATCGTCAGCGAAGACATGATCGAGTACCACTGGCTCACCGATCCCAATCCGCGGGTCTTCCAGTTGGGAACCAGCGGTAACCTGGCGCAGCAATCGGTGGTGGTAAAGTTTGGCGGAGTCGCCGTTAAGGGCGCGAGCTACGCTCACTACAAGCTGGTCGTTCAGCGGTAATAAGAGGTTGTCAGTTTTCCGTGGTCAGCGGCCTGCTCGCTGACCACTTTCTTTTCACCCCTAGCGAGAACTGAGAACTGAATGAACTACTTATCGTCTTCCGAATACGAGATGTTCGGGTTGGAGGCGACTGTGGCCGAGGCGTGGGTAACGGTTGCATCAGCGCTGATTGATTCACATTGCCGGCGACCAACGCTTGCAGTGACGAACTACAGTGAGCGCTTGCAGGTGGTGCGAGGACGGAACTCCGTGCGCCTGACTTACCTGCCGCTCACAATCGTTGCGCCCGCCCAGTCGGCCATCGTGTCAGCACGGGCGCGCTTTGCCGTGCCACGACGCGGAGAAAGCGTGCCAGCACTCGGCATCACCAACATGGCCTGGGTCGATCCCGAATTCACGGAAGAGGTGGCCCTGGCCTTCGGACTTCCCGGGCAGTGGACGTCACTTAACCCGGCCACGCTGGACTTCTGCGTAGCGACCGGAGAAGTCACGCTGCCAACATCCGCGCTCGGGCTCGGCTTCAACGAAGTGGAAATAACGTATACAGCAGGCCTGGATCCAATTCCTAACGCGGTGAAATCCGCGTGTGCACAGATTGTGCGCAATGCGTTGGCAACACCGGCGCTGAACGTGCGGGCCGGAATCGTGGATCGCATGCACCTTGAATACTTCAGCGACACGCTGGTTGATTCTGACGTTCGGACGCTGCTGGCGCCCTATGTGGCGCAGAAGGTGGGGTGAGTTTGGCAGGATCGCAAGTAAGCGCAGGTTTCGGTCGTGGGTCGGCGATGGGCCGGGCGGCGGAAGCCATGCTACGCGCACTCGGCGGCGGCGAGGTGGCGCTTCGTTTCACGGTCTTGCTGGCCGACGCGACCAGCAGCGGAAATGCACGATTAGCGACCGCCACACCCACCAGCGAGGACGTCGTGTTGGCGCCCGTAGTCGTTCGCACTTTGGATGCGCGCGGCGAGAGAGCCGAAGTCGAGTTTGTGATTCCAGCTTCGGTGCTGGCGCCGATCGTGGAACAACGCCAAGCTGTCAACGCTGAAGCGCTGTTTCGATCTGCCGCGGGGATCGTGCATCAGGAGAAGCTATTTCGAATCACGAATGTTTCGTCCGATTTTTATGGCGGCGCTGCATATCTTTACCGCGTCAGCGCGTGTGAGTGAATGATGCAATTCGCGAAGGACAGTTTCTACATGACGCTTCGGGAGCGTCTGGCTGCGCTAAATGCGGAGCGCACCGTCATGCTGGAGGGAGTACCACAGCCCGCGATTGTGGTTGCTGAAAACGAAATCTCCACGGGTTCGGCGGACCAGGCGGACTGTTTTCACGTGCGGTTTGGTGCGGCCAAGGTAATGGAGGGTTTCGCCCGGAATGCGACGCCACTGATGGCGCTCGCCTGCACGATTGGGTACCGCACGCGTGGGACGCAGGAGGGTGCGGCCGATCGTGGACGCTCTCTGGCGGCACTCGATGGCGAACTGATGGCGATCTGTTTGCCCATGAACACAGATAAATTGGACTATGCGCAAGTACCACCGCAGCAGCTGCAAACGCGCATTTTCTGGACCACTCCTGAGTTGGGTGACGTTACGGGTGATGGCAACGAACTGTCGCGGACGGCGGCGCTGACCATCTTCTTTTATCCCGAGGAGCAGCGAGCATGAGCACGAATTTCGCAGGACGCGCCAATATGTCGCCGATCGCGCGAAAGTGGCGCGCGTACTTTGCTCCGGTGGACCGTGCCAATGGGAGGCCGGTTGTATTTGATCCCGCAAGCGACGGTTTGTTCGATCTCGCCTCGCCGCCCGTTGCCTGGATCGATGCGGGTTGGATCGACAACATGAAACGCGTGCCCGGAACGAAGATCTCGCCGGTACGCTCGGGGAGTAAAGGCGCGGCCATGGCGCAGGTTCGCACCGAAGTCGAGGCGCGGATCGAGTTCGAGTTCCGACAGTGGGGCAAGTTGCAAACGGCACTGGCCGCAGGCTCGGAGCAACTGAACGTTTTGGCCGAAGCGATAGGCGCGGTAAGAGCGCCTTCGGGCGGTACGGCCATGACGGCAGTGGCTGTTCAACCTCGATCCACGGCCGAGGAAATCTTCGTGGGTGCAGATGCGGTGGCCTCGTTTGCCGTAGGTGAGATGATCGCCGTTGATGTTGATTACGTCGGCCAAACCGGGTACGTCGGGACCGGAGTTCCTTCAGCATACGTAAAGGACGTTTTCGGCTTGGGGATTGATTACATCCGGCGGGTCACGTTCAACGTGGCACGCATCGCTGAGAAAACGGGCTACTCCCTGAAGCTTTCGCAGCCGCTGCTTGGTGGTGCGCCGGCTCCGGATGCAAAAGTGCAGAAGGTGATTGCTTTCGCCGATCGCGAGGGCGGCTGCTTTTTTCCTGAGTGGTCGGGGTTGTTCGTTCTTCAGAGTGAGAGCGGCGGTCGCGTGTGCTTCTACTACCCGCGGCTGCAACCATGTGCGCCTGCAGCCGAATCTACAGTCGACATCGCCACTCCCCTGCATGCGCTGGCCTTGCGAGCTTCATTCCTGGCGCTGCCCTTCAAGGATGCAACTGATGGCGAAGCGGTCTTGTGCTGGCGAACGTACTTCCCGGATGCGAACGCAGCGGTGTACTGATCCGCAGCGCAATCAGCGCCACTGAACATAAGTCATAAGTTCGACGAAGTCGGCCTCGAGATCGTTGATGGCATCACGAATCTCGTCCATGTCCCACTTGATGTGCGAGACGAGTGCTCCCATGGCGTCTCGGTGTTCGGGCGACATCTCGACAAAAAGCGGCACGGATTTGTCGGCGAGATCCTTTGCGAGGACGGTTATCTCGGCCAGGCGATGCACGACGTTGGCCGCTCGCGTGCCGTTGAAGCCCAACTCGGCGAGCCTGATCGTCAGATTCTTTTGCAGTTCGAGTATGCGCTCGGTTTCCGAATCGCTCATTCCAGTTCCCGCTGCTGAATCGATCTCTGCCGGCTAGACCGGCCGTTTGCCCGGGCGCTTCGCCCAATGACAAGGATACATGCGACTGACCATTGATAATGCCGACGGGTGCGGCCCGGTCGACTATTCCGCGTACCTCGACAGCAACAGAGCGCCGCAGATCCAGCGAAAACTGAACCGGCCTTCTTCGTTGAGCCTGGCGCTTTTGGCCACAACATCGGCGTTCGTTGTTCCTGCCCTCCGGGCGCGAATCATTATCGAGCGTTCGGATGGGGCGAAGCTGTTCACCGGGTACGTAACTGCCTCGCCGGATTACGACTATCTTGGCTGGGGTGAAGGCGGGCCAGTTTATCGCTACACGGTATCGGCACAAAGTGACGAATACCTCCTCGACAGCAAGGTGCTGCCCGAGCGTGCAGCGTTCATTTGCCGAAGTGCAGGCGACATCGTGGCAGCTTGCGGAGGACGTTTTGCCCGGCGCCTTTGTAACGCAGGCGGTGGAGCCATGCGCCACGCTGCCCTCGTACACAGCGGGAGCGCAGCGAACATGGTCTGAGCACGTGGCGGACATTGCCCTGCTTGCGCGGTCTGCTTATCGGATAATGGACGGAAAGATCGTCTTCAGCCCTGTCGGAAGGAACTCGTATTTACTGGACGAGTCTGCCGCTGAATTTTCTCCGGACGGATTGAAGCTGCACTCGCCTGACAAGCTGGTGAATGACGTCACAGTGATCGGCCGAGTCGAGCCCGGCAACTACGTGAAGGACTACTTTCTCGGCGATGGCTACAATCTCGGTTTCAACCTGTCGGAGATACCTTTCGTAAGCCGCACGCAGGTGCTGCTGGAAGACGAGTACGATGTTGCGGCGCTGCATCCGCGGTTCTGGACTTGTAACGATCCGGCTCAGGCCTTCCGGGTTTACGACGGCAAGCTGCGAATCGAGGGCGGTACCGGGGCCGACGGTGCAACGACGGTCACGTTCGTTGAACCGGTCGAGCTGGGTGGCAGTTTCATGTTGCAGCATGGCGACGTCGAGTTCACGGCGGCTTCAAGCGGCATTCTTGGCGGGCTGTATGCCGGGAGCACCGATGCCGCCCATTGTGTCGCCGGCTTTCGTATCACGCCGTCCGGTTCGCAGTCGGTAATCGCGGCCATGGTGAACGGCGCTCCTGTCGGAAGCACGATAACGACGCAGGCGGGACATCGATACACGCTGTCGACGCGCATCTATGCCGACCGGCACTATCGAAAGCAACAGGTATTCCACTCGTCTCAGCACCCGGCAGGTGCGGAGCGAGGTGGGGAGACGAATGCAGCGGATGTTCGCGTCATTCTCGAGGTCCATGACGTAACTACGGCAGATGCGGGAACGCAGGCCACTCCCTCCACTCTGCTATTTGAGGGCGTGATCGCCGATGCTCCGGCCCACTGCACCTATGCGCTGGTCAACAGCGTCGCGCTGCACGCGACAGCTTCTTACACGCGAATCGTTCGCGTCCCGGAAGCGCAGGTTGCAACGACGCTTCCCGGACAAGCTGGACGCACGCGCCTGGTCGGCTCGCTGAGTGAAGGTGCACAATGTCGTGTCACAGAAAGCCCTCAGATCCGGTTCTACCCCGCCTATGTTCCGGCTGCAAACGAGACTATTCGCGTGAGTTATCGAACAGGTCGGCGGTCAATGGCGCGAGTGACAGACCAGGACAATATCAGAGCGCTGGCGCATGGCGGTGATGATGGCCTGCGCCCTGCGGTTCGAAACGTCAGTTGGCCCGCGCCGCGCACGGCAGAAGAGTGCGAGACCGCAGCACTGGCGCTGCTGGATGACACGACGCGCCCGGCGTGGTCTGGCGAATACTACGTTTGGAGCGACTTCTTGCCGGGTGCAAGCGACATCTTCCCCGGTGACGAGATCCGCGTGAACGTGCCGTCGCGCGCTGCTGCATTCAGCGCGGTTGTGCGGGAGGTCGAGCTAGATGTCTGCGATCTCGAGAACGATCGCTCGCGATACAGCTTGCGCTTCGCCAACGATGCGGCTGAGCCAATGGCGTTCGAGTTTGATCCCGCGCACCTGCGCGAACCACTCGAGCCGGTGGAGACAACGATCGATGCTGGCCTGGCGTTCATCGCCGATGTACCCACGGCAGAAATCACCAACGTGACCTCCACAACTCTGTCGGTCGACATGGGGGTGGCTGCGGCAAGCGGCGGAGGTTTCGAAGTTCGCCGGAGCGATACCGGCTGGGGCATGTCGCACGATCGCAATCTGGTAGGCCGATTTACGTCGCAGACGTTCACACTGGCCAGGCTCTCCAGCACGCAAACCTACTACATCAGGCAATACGACGCCGGATCACCGCCGCGGTATTCGCGGCACTCGACCGTGCTGCACGTGGACTATCCGCTGTAGACCGGTCTCCATTTCCTTATGACTGAATTTGAGCGCAAGGTCCTTTCCGAGCTCGCCGAGTTGCGTACGCAAATGCAAGCCCTGGTGGGCGATGGAAACGCTGGTCGGATTAAGGACCTGGAGCGGACCGTCAATCGCCATGAGGCGTTCGTGCAGCGGGCCGGCGGGTTGGGCGCGGCTATTGCCGCGATAGTCACCATGATCCATCTCGGTATCGACTACCTGAGAATCCACCATTGAAGGACGGAATGACCAAGCAGGAGTTTCTTACAGCGGCGATCGCTGCCGCACGGGACGCCTCCCGCACCAGCGGACTGCCTCCCGGAGTTACCGTGGCGCAGGCCGCGTTGGAGAGCGCGTGGGGCAAGTCGGGACTATCACGGCAGGCCAACAACTACTTCGGGATCAAGGCACACAAGGGACACGAGAGCGTGCAGATGGGCACGACCGAGGTCACAAACGGTGTTGCTGCGCGCACGACCGCGCGGTTCGCAAAGTACGCGTCGATGGCGGAATGCTTTGCGGACCGCGACCGGTTGATTCTCACCCTGCCCGTATACGCGGAGGCGAAACGCTGCGCGCAAGATCCCGAGGCGTTCGTTCGCGCCTTGGCCAAGCACTGGGCCACAGACCCCGAGTACGCCGACAAACTGCTGCGCACCTGGCGCGCGAACAAACTCAACGAACTAGATCAAACGAACTCCCATCAGCAGCCAGCCTGAAATGATCCGGCTTTTACTTGGGTGATCGTATCTCGGTTGGGTTCAAAACAAGTCTTCAACAAGGAGAATACATGAATTTTCTCAGCACACTTTTGCGTGGTATCGCTTTCGTACCGGCCATCGTACACGGAGTGGAAGGACTGTTCGGCAGTAAAGCTGGCAACGACAAGAAGGAAGCCGCGCTGTCATTCGTAGGCGCCGCACTTAACCTGACTGAAGCCGTCAGCTCACGCGAGATCGTAGACGAAAGCAAGTTCCGAGAGGGTCTTGGCAAGATCATCGACGGCGTGGTGCAGTGCCTGAACGCAAGTTCGTGGGCGAAAGCCAGGGCATAAAGGGCTCACGTTCGATAGGTTTACGATCGGGTGAAGTCGAGCACAGCGAAGGATTATGCATCTTGCACGTGCGCAAAATTCATAGATCCTTCGCTTCGCTCAGGGTGACAGATGAGTTTGAAAGAGCTCTTATCCCAGGTCCTCGTTCCAGTTCTCGATATACTTCGCCACATCGCGCAAGAACTGGTCGGCAACGGCACCGTCGATGACGCGGTGGTCGTAACCCAGCGAAACATGGCAGATGGAACGAATTGCGATCGAATCGACCCCGTTCTCATCTGTCATCACGATCGGCATCTTTTTGATCGAACCGATGCCCATGATTGCTACTTGCGGCTGCATGATGATCGGCAATCCGAACATCTGCCCGTAGCTGCCGGGATTGGTGATCGTGAACGTGCCGCCCTGAACCTCATCGGGCTTCAACTTCTTGGCGCGCGCACGGTCGGCTAGATCGGTGATGGCGCGCTGCGTGCCAAGGAAGCTCAGTTCCTCCGCGTTCTTCACGACCGGCACGATCAAGCCCCAATCCAGCGCAACCGCAATACCCAGGTTAACGTTGCGGTGGTAGCGAATGTTTTCGCCTTCCACGGAAGCATTGATGATCGGCCATGCGCGCATAGCGTTGACGGCAGCGCGGCAGAAGAACGGCATCATCGTCAGCTTCGTGCCGGTGCGCTGCTCGAAGTCGCGCTTCATTTTCGAACGCAACGCCATCACACGCGTCATATCCACTTCAAACACGCTGTGAACGTGCGCGCTCGTCCGCTTCGACTCGACCATGCGCTCGGCGATGATCTTGCGCATCTGCGTCATCGGTACGACTTCGCCCGGTGCTGGCTGTGGTGCGCGAGGTGCGGGCGGCGCCGGGGCGGCAACGCTCGGTGCAGCGGGGGTTGGCGGTGGCGCGGCGGGTGGACGAGCAGGAGCAGCCGCAACGGGCGCACCCGCCGGGTGCTGCTCGACGAACTTCATGATGTCTTCTTTGGTGATTCGTCCGCCGAGACCAGTGCCCTGGACGCGATGCAGGTCGATATTGTGCTCTTTGGCGATCTTTCGCACCAACGGCGACGAACGTATGCGCTCGCCCTCGGCCACTCCTCCAGTCTCGTACTCTTCTTCTTCCGCCTGTGCGGGCGCCGCAGGTGCCGGGATATCATCAACAGGACGAGCCCCGGCCCCATCTCCCCCTGCTGAGGGCGCGGGCTCCGTTGGCGCAACCTGCGTCGCAGCAGGAGTGGGTGCGGGTTCCGATACGGCTGCCGGCGCGCCCGCGCCAGGTGCCACCGCTTCACCATCCCCAGCGATCACGCCGACCACACTGTTAACCTGCACGGTCGTGCCTTCCGCTACCTTGATTTCCTGCAGAACGCCTGAGGCGGGAGCGGGAATTTCAGCATCCACCTTGTCTGTTGAAATCTCGAAGAGCGGCTCGTCACGCTGGACACTTTCGCCGGGCTTCTTGAGCCATTTTGTGATTGTCCCTTCGAAAATCGACTCCCCCATTTGGGGCATGATTACGTCGGTCGGCATAGCTACCTTTCTTGCGCCTCTCTGATTGAAATCACAGGCCCGGGACAGACGGGAATTATAGGTCTAACGGCCGGAAGTCTGCAGCACCGGCACCCGGTTCAAGTGCAGGTTTGCCTCAATAGGACTTCAACCTTCGCGCTTCCTGAACAACATCCTTCACATTCGGCATGAATACCGCTTCCAAAGGCGGCGAGAAGGGTACCGGAGTATCTCGCGACGCGATACGAACGATCGGGGCATCCAGATCGTCGAATGCCTCCTCGTTGATGATGGCCGTGATCTCGCCGGCGATCCCGCCTGTCTTGACGTCCTCGTGTAACAAGATGACGCGGTTGGTTCGACGGACGGTATTCGCGATCGCTTCGCGGTCCAGCGGCAGCAGCGTCCGGAGGTCGATGACTTCCAGTTCTACTCCTTCTTTGGCCAGTGATTCAGCGGCTTCCAGCGCTACGTACACCATGGAAGCATAGGTGATCACGCTGACGTCGCGCCCCTTGCGTGCTACACGCGCCTTCCCGATCGGAACCAGGTACTCCTCGTCGGGCAACGGTTCTTTGATGCGGCGGTATAGGAATTTGTGTTCAAAAAATATCACTGGGTTGTTGTCACGAATGGCGCTCTTGATCAGGCCCTTGGCGTCGTAAGCCGATGCCGGACAGACGACTTTCAGCCCTGGCGTATGCGTGAAATAAGCCTCGGGATTTTGCGAATGGAACGGGCCACCGTGTACGCCGCCACCACTTGGTCCGCGAATCACAAGGGGCGCGGGCGCGTCCCAGCGGTAATGTGCCTTCGCCACCATGTTCGTGATCTGGTTGAAGGCGCAAGGCAGAAAGTCCATGAACTGAAACTCTGCAACAGGGCGCATTCCTGTAAGCGCCGCGCCGAATGCCGCACCCACGATGGCTGACTCGGCTATCGGTGTATCGATGACGCGCTCAGGCCCGAAACGATCGATGAACCCTTCGGTGACCTTGAACGCACCCCCGTAAATGCCGATATCTTCACCAATGCAGAAAACCGTGGAATCGCGCTCCATCTCTTCCGAGATGCCGGACCGGATCGCCTCGAGGTAAGTGGCCACAGGCATAAGAAAGTTGGGATTAGGTTCTCAGGCTTTTGGTTGCAGATGTCACACCGGCAACACGGCCGACGCGTGGGCCTGGCGAGCAGCCGGGCGTCTCGCAACGCTTCAGGTCTACTTCACAATTCGGCTGCTACCAGTGTTTCTAGGACGCGGTCCCTATTGCGTGTTCCTCGCGGGCCAAGGCGATGAACGCCTCGGCCGCATGCGACAAACTGTGTTCACGGTGAAATACCAAACCCAATTCGCGCCACGCGGGTTCGGCCTCTACGTGCAGCGGCACGAGCTTGTTCTCGCGAATGTCCTCTTCGGCAAACTTCTCGCTGATAAGCGAAATGCCGAGCCCGGCGGCGACGAACTTCTTCACCATCTCCGTGCTGGTCAACTCCATGGTGACCCGCAACTGCGGACGGAATGGACGCAGTTGTTTTTCCATGAGTCGCCGGAGCGATCCCACCTTGTGCAGAATCAATTCCTGTTCAGCGAGTTCGGCCAGCTTGATCTTCTTCTTGCTCGCCAGCGGATGTTCGGGGTCCGCAATCCAGATCAGCGGATCACGGAATAGCGGAATGACCTCAAGGCTGGGAGACTTGACCGGGATGGTGACGACGCCCATTTGAATGGCGCCATCTTCTACTTTTTCCAGCACTTTGTGACTGAAATTGCGGTACACACTGATCCGCACCTTGGGGTGGCGGCGGTGATATTGCGACAGCAGTTCGGGCAAGACGTACAGAAATGTCGTTTCGTTCGCACCGATCGAAAGCACACCGCGCGTAACTTTGCCGCTGTCAGCGATGGCTCTCAGCGACTCGTCTCGCAGAGCCAGCATGCGCTGGACGTATTCAAGGAAGAGTTCGCCAGCCGGAGTGAGCCGCACAGACTTCTTCGTGCGATCGAAGAGCTTCTCCCCGTATTCCTGCTCGAGCTGGCGAATCTGAGCACTCACGGCCGGCTGCGAACGCAGGACCTTTTCGGCAGCGCGCGAGAAGTTGCCCAGTGCGGCGACTTCCACGAAAGTTGACAGTTGATCGAAGTCCATCGCCCATGTAGGCGCGCTGTTGGCTGAGGCGTCGCGCACCTGTGCATCCTAGTGTAACGCCCGGACCCCAATATCCCTCATACCGCAGGAATTCATATGCTGAACATCCAAACTTTGAATTTCTCTTTCCAGCGATAGCGCCCCATACTCTAACCACGGTGGCGGAGACGTCACCAAAGTTTCCCAAGGGCCTGGAACACCTGAACGGAAACCGCATCAGCCTCCAATCGCTTCTGACTATGCCCCGGCTGCCTCGCCGGGGCTAAATTTTGCCCGTATCGCAATAGAGCTTTCGTTCCCCGAACAAGCGTGGCGGGACATTGTGCATGCCGCAGGAATTCCTATTCTGAGCATTGAAACTTTGAATTTCTCTTTCCAGCGATAGCGCCCCATACTCTAACCACGGTGGCGGAGACGTCACCAAAGTTTCCCAAGGGCCTGGAACACCTGAACGGAAACCGCATCAGCCTCCAATTGCTTCTGACCACGCCC
>DASPIK010000080.1:0-144952 GCA_035629075.1 Terriglobales bacterium
CGTAATAGACGGCGTCGGGGCGTTGCTTACGTGCCCAGATATCGAGCAGGACGAAGTCGCCTTCCTTGATAGGAAGCGACTTGGCGGCGGTAGGCTCATAGTGGGGGTCGCCACTATGGGCGTTAACGCCTACGATTGGCACCTCACCATCGCTAGTAAGCCCTTCGCGCTTTAAGGCCTCCAGTATCCACTGCATCATCTCGAACTCGTTCGTGCCGCCGTTGCGCACTCGACGGCCGATCTCCCGGAATGCCTCAGCGGTGATCGAATCGATAGCGTCGCGAGCTTCGAAGTGCGACCGGATCTGATCTTCGGTCCAGGTGGCCTCAAATTGGGCTACGAGGTCGGCCGAAGTTAGGGGTGTCACCCCGAAGCTGCGGATCAACTCGACAGTTCCGGCATCGACCAGTCCGATGTAAGGGATGATGTTATTTGGCGAGTATTGCATGGCCACGCGCTTGTAAGGCGAGACCATCTCCTTGAGATTCTGCTGGAGTTCCTGCCAGGCAGAGTACTCGCGCTTTGTGCCGGGAAGTGAATCCAGGTGCCCCGCCTCGATGCGGTGGACCAGCTTTACAGGTTCGCCCTGGGCTGGGATGAGATAGAACCACCGTCGCGTGACCAACACGTCTTCTCGGAGACCGAGTACGCGGTAGGCAATCGGATCGCGATGATGGTGGTCATAGAACAACCACGCGTCGGTGTCGCGCTGGCTAAGAGCAGTCTGAATTTCGTTCACGTTCATGGGCAAAGTCTATTGTAGCGAACGCGAGCGGAAGGGGCGAGTATTCGAAGAGGCTCAGCGGTCTCTTTTCAGGCTGGCTTCCAGATCGGCAATTTGTGCCTGCATGTGCTGGATCTCAGGCTTCTGCAAAATGGCGTTGACCTGCTGGGCGAAAGCTTCGGTGAATGCAGGACGATGTTCGAACATCATGGCTTTCAGTGACTCGATCTGAATCTTCAGGTCGAGCAGGAGCTTCTGCTGGTGGACCATGGCTTCGTAAATCTCTGAAAGGTTCTCTTCCATTTGTTGTCTCCGAGTGGGTTTACCGCGTATTCGATGCGCTGGAACGATGAAAGGACGAATGGTTGCTGTTTCCATTGATCGCCCGATCATCACTGTTGTCTTGTCAGTCGGACACACCGAAGCGTTTGCGGTACGGATCAACGATGATTGTCCGGTCGAAGAATGGGGCGTTGCCGAAGAGGCCGGCTATCCGACCATCAAACAAATGTAGTTCTACTTGGCGATTCGGCGTGTAAAAGACTAGTGGGTTGTCGAGCTTGACTCCGCCGACCTCCATGGAACCTCGCAGCGGTGCCGCAACCCACCTTACCTTTTCTCCCCATCTGTTGCCTACGATCTGCAGATTGTTGGGCTCATCTCCGTTTCGGCCGGTAAGAGCGCGCCAGCGCGCCTCATCAGTGATGAGCGCTTGACTGCTAGATGCCGTATCGAAGAAGAAATCATCTTTGTACTGCTTTCCCGCCAGAGTGAGCGCCACGTAATACCTGTCGTCTCGATAGATACCTTCGACGAAGGTCATGCGCCGTTCGACATAATGATCTGGTAATGCTTGCCAATCAAGAATGAGCAAACGCTGCTTAGGGAAATCGATGGTTAGGTTATGGTGGGCAAAGAATTCCATGCCCAGTGTCCCAATCACTTCTGGCCCACGGCCGCCCAGGGCATGTCCAAATTTCTCAACGAGGCGGACTGGATAGTTCACGACGTCGTGATTGGCAATAGTTCCGGTGAAGCTAGTTTTGTTATCGCTGGAGCCATGTTTCCTGATTAGTTCCAAATACGGAACATCGTAAAACATCGTAATTGCACCAGTATCAACCTGCATGTAGTACGTGTGCTTGTCTTCGGGAACCCGCACCGGGACGAGAAGGGCAGCTTTAGCAAAGTGAAGATCTCCCACATCGGCCGCCTCCCACAGAAATTCGCACCAATTTGCGCTGTGCTCTGGGGCGGTTGGAGCGGAGGGGGGCATCTGCATGTTCTGCCCGGTGGAACCGCCTGCAAGGGCCATGACGGCGACTACAACCCTAATCACTACTCTCATATGACCGTTCCTTTCTGATAACGCCAGAGAGACAGGACAGGACGATTCCCGAACGCGTGCTTATAAGCGGTGTTGATTGTACGACAGCATCGGCGGACAGAATACTCGGAACGTGTGCCGGTTAGTTGGGGCCATCACTGTACTGGTTTTGGAAAAGCACGCCGCTTTGCGCGGGTTCCGAGGACTTCGGCCTTCATGGCCGGCGGCAGGGTTTCACACGCTGTTCGCAGAACGAGGCGCGGTGCGCGGTCACGAATCTCCATAAGGTATGGCAGTGCGCTATAGCGGTTGTACTTCGCCGTTTCCCGCAGAAGCCAGCCAAGCCCCTTCTGCACCATGTCGTCGGGGTCGGTTAGCAGTGTTTCCGTAAGTCGCTTGATATCGTCGAAGAACATCTGCTGGCGAGTGCCGCGGATCAGAGCTACACAGGCTGCGCGACGATACCACCGGTTCTGCGATTTGGCCCAGCGAAAGGCAGCCGACCTTCGTTTCGGCTCGGCTACGATCATCGAGGCAAGCAGGTAATAGACCAGCGAATCGTGGCTCGCCCAGTTGCTCACACGACCGATCCAGGATTCGAACAGTCGGAACTCGTTGTCGCCAAATTCGTCGATGCTCTTTTTTAGAAGCTCAACTGCGAGCACATCTTCTTCGAGCACTTCGCCTCGAAACAGGTCATCGGCGACCTGGACCATGTAGGCCAAGCCGCAATCGTCGAGCAGTGACCGGCGGAAACGCAAGGCGACTTTGCGGAGCTCGTTCGTGTACCAGCCCCGTGACTTGACCTGCTCTTTGAAGAACCATTGCACTTCCACGCTATGTGGGGCAGAGCCACCGTCCTTGAGGACGCGGCGGATGTGGGCGGCGATGTACTGGACAGGTTTCATGGAATCGTAACGCCGTTTAGGATGCTACTGTCTCCTGCTTCACTTCGTGCGTGGCCGGCTGCACCAGCCGGTCGTAGACCCACAAGAGCAACGCCGTCAGCACGCCCACGGCTGTCACCGCCAACCAGATGCGTGTTGGCTGGTTCTGCAACTCGCCAAAGTGGCGCAACAGCTTTCCACCGAGCCAGCCGCCGATTAGAGATCCGATCCCTATGGGCAGGAACGCAAAACCCATGTAGGTGCCCTGCTGCCCCGGGGGCGCCAGGCGCGAGATGTATTCGTAATAGCGCGGCGACTGAATGATTTCGCCGATTGCCACGACCACCAACGTAAGCGCTGCCATTGGCACTGTCGGCCGAACGACCAAGATCAGCCACGCCAATCCGGAAATGAGTGTGCCCAGCGTAATCGCCCGGAACGCCGGCATCTTCTGGTTGAGGATGTTCACGACCACGGTGAGTGCGATCACGGTCAGCGGTCCTGCAGTCAGGAGCAGTTCGGTGTCGGCCTTCGGGTCTATGTACCGCACTACGTACAGTGGCAGCGTGATGAACTCCTGCCAGAACACCACCCAGTATCCGGAGAAGATCAGGAGAAACAGCATGAAACGCGGGTTGGACAGTACGACCCACATGTTCCGCGCCGTCTCGCCCAGGTTTGTTGCGTGCACTTCGTTCGCTTTTCGCGGCTCGCGGAACAGCAGCAGCACTGCGAAGAACATCAGCAGGACGCTCAACGCCGCCACGCGGAACACGTCATCGACTTCCAGGTGCTTATGTACACGCGAGGCCATGAACGGACCCAGCGCGCTGCCTACATTGACCAGCGTGTAGTAGATCGAGTAACCGATCGACCGTACCTGCTCATTCGAGGCCCGCGCGGTCGTGCCCACAATGCTCGGCTTCACCAGCGCAATGCCCAGCGCCGGCAGCATGAGGACGAAGACGACCAGCAGCGTCAGAGGTACTGCCTCGCGCACGGGCATCATCCAGGGCGCACGCAGCGATCCGAGCAGGAAATATGAGACCGCCAGGATGGCGTACGCCAGCGACAGCGCTCGCCGGAAGCCCATGCGGTCCGCAATCGCGCCACCGAATGCCGCCAGGAACCACACCAAGCCGCCGAAGAGTCCGGCTAATTCGCTGGCTCGTTCTGTCGGAAAATCGAGGCTTTCGTGCAGGTATCGTGCGAGCGACGCGAAAGCTGCATAGTAGGAAAGTCGCTCAAATAGCTCAGTGATGTTCGCGACCCAGAACGGGCGCTCAAACCCAGTGCGGATATCATGCCAGCGCTGCGCGAAGGACAAATTGTTCTCCTCGTGAGGACGGCACCACGTCGAAGTAGCGGATCAGGATTAAACCGCTACCACACAGGCACGTTCACATCTCGACTTGATGCCGTAAACGCTGCTCGATTTGTGTGGCAGAGACACCGATGACTCGAATGACCTTCTGCCGGCTCGTTTCGCCAGCAGCTATGGTAACCGAGGACCGCGGGACGTCCAACAATTCGGAAAGGAACTTGATGCATGCCTCGTTCGCCTTGCCTTCGACCGGGGGCGCCGTGAGGGCCAGCTTCAGTGCGTCACCTACCTCACCGGCAATGGCGTTCTTTTTCGCGCGAGGGTGAACCTTGACGGAGAATGTCGCACCTTGCGGAGTGTCGCGGATGGGAATCATGCTAGCCCCAGATGGAGAATATCGTCTCGATCACGGCTGCCACGACGAGAATAGGCGCCTGCGGATTCTGCCGCAGAACACTTGCCATGCTGAAGGCGTTCGCCAGGCTGAGCGATAACACGAACAAGTTTGCGAACACCGATGCAAAACGCAGCATGCCGCTCGAAGATCCGGCGCGTGCCACGTTTACCAATCCGGCAAGCACGATCATGGCTCCCGGTGCATAGACAGAAATGCCTCCAAGTCCATGTGCGCGGAACGTGAATGCGGTCCATACCAATCCCAGAATGACAAGCACCCAGCCAAACAGTTGATCAACGATTTTCATCTAGAGCTTGGTCCTCCGCCCGAAAATTGCCGTGCCGATGCGCACCTGAGTTGATCCTTCTTCGATGGCCACTTGAAAGTCGTTCGACATGCCCATCGATAACACATCAAGGCCGACTCCGGGCAGATTACGTTTGGCAAGGTCCTCGCGAATATGGCGAAGCATGCGGAAATAGGGACGAGCGTGCTCGGGGTTTTCGCTCCAAGGCGGAATCGTCATAAGCCCGCAGATTCGGACGTGCTGAAGCTGGGGGGCGGCGAGAAGAATTTCTTCAAGTTCGAGCGAAACTGGCGGTACGCCGGATTTCTGTTCCTCACCACCGACGTTGATCTCAATCAAAACAGGCAATTGCTTTTCTAATCTGGCGGCTGCGTCGTTCAACTTTCTCAACAGGCGTGCGGAATCGATGCTGTCGATGCAGTTGAAAAGCTCCACCGCTCTAGCTGCCTTGTTGGACTGCAGGTGGCCGATCAGATGGTAAGTCGTACCTTCGCGTGCGCCAAGGGTGGGTGCTTTCTCCGCGAATTCCTGAACGCGATTTTCGCCGAATACACGCTGCCCGGCTTCATATGCTTCTTCGATCCGCTCTGCCGGAAAAGTCTTGCTGACCGCCATCAACTCCACTTCGGCGGAGTTGCGCCCGGCACGCGTTGCAGCTTTTGCGATTTGTTCTCGAATGAGCGAGAGGTTGTCTGCGATCGACATCGGAAACAGCTTAGCAAACCGGACAGGTCAGAGGGCAGAGGGAAGAGGGCCGAGGGAAAGGGGAATGCTTCTGTCATCCCGACCGGAGCCGCACGCTTTTGCGGCGAAGTGGAAGGACCTTGTGTTTTGCGAAGCTGCCAACAGCGACTTAGGTCTCGCACTACTGCAACAGCAATTTTGGTGGCGCATGCCATCAGCCATTTAGGTCGCGCATAAAAAAGGCAGAAGGAATCGTCCCTCTGCCTTTTACCCTCTTACCTCTGCCCTTACATAATCGCGGTCGGCGGTGCCGGCTCGTCCGGGTTGCCAGCGTTCTTCAATGGAAGCGAAATCATCAGGAACGCCAGACCTGCCAGGACGACAAAGCCGAGAATCGCTGGCGGCGTATCGAAGATACGCGGAACGGGCCATTCTCTCCAGCGGAAGACCGCAATGACGATGCCCATCAGTGCCTCGCCTGCGATCAGACCGGATGCGGTGAGCACGCCAGCGTTTTCGATGCGGGCCTTCTGCGCGTCGTTGAAGTTGCGCTTATCGCGCAGCGTGTCAGTGAGCCAACGGAACAGGCCGCCTACGAAGATGGCGAAAGTCGTTTCGAGCGGCAGATACATGCCGACGGCAACCAGCATTGGGCTGCGAACGCCGAGCATGATCATAGCGATGCCCATCGCGATTCCAACAACGATAAGCGGCCAGGCCATTTCGCCGCCGACGATGCCCTGCGAGAGCATGGCCATCAGGCCGGCCTGCGGTGCGGACAATTGGCGATCTCCGAAACCGATGCCGCCCGCATTGATGTTGCCGTAATGCAGCACCATCAGCGGGAAGTACAGGGCGAGGCTGGCGACGGCGATTCCGATGAAGTCGCCGATCTGCATGTACTTCGGTGTGCCGCCCAGAATATGACCGACCTTGAGGTCCTGAAGCATTTCGCCGGCGACCGCCGACGAGACGCAGACCACTGCTGCGACGCCCAGCACTGCGGCCACGCCGGTAATTCCGCTTACGCCGATGGTGACCATTAGCAGAGCCGAAATGATCAGCGTCGCAAGCGTAAGGCCGGAGATCGGGTTGTTGGAGGAACCGATCATGCCGACCAGGTTTCCGCTCACAGCGGCGAAGAAGAATCCGAGGACGATCATCACGACGGCCGCGGTTGCGCCACCACTGATGTGCCCGGCGAAATACGAGTAGAGAGCGACCATGCAGAGCAGGGCGACGAACAGTCCGCCGAACACGATCTTGGCACTCAGGTCGCGCTCAGTACGGTTCGTGGCGACAGCAGTGCTCGTGCTGCTCTTCTTCAGGTCAGCGACGGCACGCTTCATGCCGATCGCTAAATTCTTGCGCATACGGAAAAGGGTGTAGCTGGCTCCGACCAACATGCCACCGACAGCGATCGGACGCACGACGAAGCGCCACACGGCCGCTGCCTGGCCTTCCCAGTAACCGGTCCCCGGTGCGACGCCGAGCGACGCGACGAAGTCGGGCCCCTTCAGGAACATGATGAGTGGAACGAGCAGGCCCCAGGCGAGTACGCCGCCGGAGAAGTTGAGTGCAGCGAGTTTCGGGCCAATGATGTAGCCAACGCCGAGGTACGCAGGGCTGACCGCTGGTGCGGAAAAGGTGGTTTCGGCTCCGACGGGCAGCCTTGCCGCATCTGTGCCCGTTCCCATTCGGATGAAGCTCTTGCCTAGCTGACCGATGTGGAGAACGAAGTCCTTGCTGGCGCTGAATAGGTTGAACTGGCCGAGCAGGTATACGAGACCGCCAATGCCCATGTTGGCGAAAAGAATCTTGGCGGCGGTAGAGCCACGCTGGCCTGCCTTGTGGATTTCGGCGGCGGCAACGGACTCGGGATAGGGAAGCTCTGGGTCTTCCACCATCACTCGGCGCAACAGGGTGACAAAGAGAATACCCAACGTGCCACCCACTGCCATGAGCACGGTGGATTTCCAGTAAGCGGTCTTGAAGTCAAATACTGGCCACGCGCCGGAAATGACGAATGCCGGGATTGTGAAGATTGCGCCAGCGGCTACCGACTCACCGATGGAGCCGACCGTACGGGCCATGTTCTCTTCGAGAATCGAGCCCTTCATCAGGCGCAGCACAGCCATGGCGATCACGGCGGCCGGATAGGTTGCGGCAATGGTCATGCCGGCGCGCAACCCGAGGTAAGCATTGGCGGCGCCCAAAACGACGGTCATGATCAGACCAAGAATCACAGCACGAGCCGTGAATTCGGTCATACTCATATCGGCGGGAACGTAAGGCCGGAACTTCGGACTAGCAGCCGGAGGCGGCGATGTCTGCGTGCTCATGAAAGATCCTCGCGAGATGGTAAACAGTCCAACAGCAATTTTAGGTGGAACTGCGCAAATTAGCACGTGAATCCACGTTAAACAAGGCTGATCAGAGCAAAAGCGGGATTGTAAGCTGCACAGTACGTGCTGGTCAGCTTGGCTGCGGTGGTTCTTTGTAAGAGGGCAGCGGCTTTCCTGAATGGGCATTGAACCCGGCACTCCACCCGTTTATACTTTGGAGTGACAGATTCCGGAAGGCTGAGCAAGGCCCTTCTGGATGAGGAGGGTCGTCTTCAGCAGTACTGGTGACCTAACTCGGGCCGACGGAGTAGATGATCCGAGAAGAGGCTCTCATATTGCCTCGATTTTAGCGGACGTTGCTGCCAGCGTTTTTGCCACTGTCTTTCCCTCCAACTGCCGTTTCTGTGGCGCTCCCCTCCTGAAAGTGTCCAGGTTGCCCGTCTGCGACGCCTGTATTGGTGCGATTCAGCGGCTCGAAGGGGATCGTTGTCCGATCTGCGGAGACCGGCTGCTGTCGTTCTCGGGCAAGGCAGCAAGCGCCTGCTGTGGAGAGTGCCTGAAGGAGGAACCGCCGTTTACGAAGGCGGTGGCCTACGGATCGTATGACGGGGCTCTTCGCGACCTCATACATTTTTTGAAGTACGACCGGGTCAAACCAACGGCTAGTCTATTGGGACGCATGGTCGGCGAGTTACTCGCGGAACTTGGTTCACAGTTCAAACTTGACCTTCCCCTCATTGTTCCGGTGCCCCTGCACGGATCCAAGCTGCGGGAGCGGGGATTCAATCAGTCCGAGCTCATTGCAGCAGCAGCCTTAAAGGTTGCACCCGTCGGTCAGCTATGTGCAGGTGTGCTGGAGCGTCGCCGGGCCACGGAATCGCAGACCGGTTTGACCCCGCAACAACGTAAAGCGAATATACGAGGCGCCTTCAAGGTGAGGCGTCCCGTCGAAGTATCCGGAAAAGACATCATAGTAGTGGACGACGTGTTCACAACCGGCACTACAGCTTCGGAGTGCGCCCGCGTATTGTTGCGCGCTGGCGCCAGTCGTGTGTGGGTAGTGACCGTCGCGCGCGTGCTGCTGCGCGAACGCATAGGTGCACCCTTGGAGGGGCTTGAACCGGCAGTGGCCGGAGCCGGACAAGCATTCGCGAGGGCTGCGCGGGCATGAACAGGTTATGGCGGCGAAACACAATTCGGGGCAGGCAGAGCGAGCCGTAGGTGACTGTACCGTGGCGCCGTTGCCGGGTGGGTACTCGGCGATGCGAGCGCCTGTGCTGGTTCTGAACGCGTCATACGAACCGATCAACGTATGCGCGGCGCGACGCGCCATTGTGCTCGTACTCAAGGGCGTCGCAATGACGGAGGAAATCAACGGCCATTTCCTGCACACCACGCGCATGGCCATGCGCGTACCGTCGGTTATTCGGCTGCTCGAATATCGTCGAATCCCGCACCAAACAAGGGCGCTCTCTCGCAAGAACATTCTTTTGCGTGATCGCAACACTTGTCAGTACTGTGGTCGCGTGTTGCCGCCTGGCGAACTGACTCTCGACCACGTGATTCCGCGATCTCGGAGAGGCGCTTCCAATTGGGAGAATCTGGTTGCGTGTTGCCATGAGTGCAATCGCAAGAAGGGAAATAGACTGCCTGCCGAGGCGGGTATGAGGCTCATGCGCGAGCCTCGGGCATTTAGTTTGCATACGAGCCGACACATCATGCGGCTGATGGGGCACTCGGATGCAAAGTGGCGCAAGTACCTCTTCTATTAGGTAACCTTCTGACGTAGGTAAGCCTGCTGAACGGCTACAAGAGGCGTGGTGTCCGTTGCGCCGCGACTGGCTCTGATTGTCGTAATCCCTTTCCAACCCTTAGAACCGCGGTTCCACCCCCGCGCTGCTGCCAGCCATTCCGTCCGATGTGTACTTTCCGGTAAACCCCGTAGGATTTCATCAAACTGATCAAATTGTCGGACTTGGACCCGGGTGGAAGAGAAAGTGCATCGTAGCGGTGTGCTTCCAGATTTCGCATGCGGGGCTACGCACGCGCGCATGCACTCAGGAATCCGAAGTGCTCGTTGGGAGATCGAATGGCCGAAAACGTAATGGAGCAGATCGTTACCGAGTTGAAAAGTTCGGGGCAGGTGTTTTTCCCCGAAAACGGTGAACTGCGGAACGTGAGAGTTGTAGGACATACACCCAAACCCGACCATTACATTTACGACATCGTGGTTGATTTTTCGAGCCGGAGTGAGCGCGTAGCGGCCAAGGTTTACCGGGCTTCGAAATGCGGATCTATTGGGGCCCGCGGAATGGCCAAGTTGGAGGCTGGTAATCTGGAGCGAATTCACGGCCTTTTCCAGAAGAGGAAGCTCTCGGGCGTGCCGCGTCCAATCGGTGACTTCACTGAGCTTGGGGCTGTTGTGGCCGAGAAATTCGGTGGTCTGCCGCTGCAGTCGATCATTATGAAAGCGGCTTTGCTCCCCGGGTATGCGGACCGGGGCATGTTGAAGATCGCTGCTCGTAAGACGGGCGAGTGGCTACGCACCTTCCACAAGTTAACGGCAGACATGCCGGTTCCATTTGAGCCAGCCACGCTTACGATTGAACTCGAAAAGCTTTGTGAAAGCTGTAAGGGAGAGGGGCTCGACGACGCGGCGATCAGGACCATCCTTTCAGGCACAAGATCCATATTGGCGCGAACGAAGAAGTCGCTGCCGAGTTCGGCCGTGCTAAACGATTTCACGCCGCTCAACGTGGTGGTCGGGGAGCAGGGGATCGGCATCTGCGACTACGCGAAGATGATCCTGCGGGGGACATCGTTCACAGACGTGGCCATGTTCATGGCGTCCGTGGAGGCGCTGGAGAAGTATCCGTTCTGCAACCGCGCGATCACGACCCAGGTTCAAGACGAGTTTCTGGACGCTTACGGGGCGAACCCAACCGAGGAGGCAGTGCTTCGAGTGCTGAAAATGAAGGCTTTGTTAAGCATGTTCGCCCAGGGAAGAGGCGTAAAGGAGAGCGCTGTGCGCAAGAAGGTTATGTGGGCTACCGTGATGAAGCGGTTTATCCAGCAGGCCGCTCAAAGGTCGCTGGCGCCGGCAGCGTGAACAAGCAAATTGAGCGAGGACGGCACTCGAATACCTACTAAGTAGAAATACGAAAGGCGCACTTCAATGAGTGCGCCTTTCGTGTTAAAGCTCCAAGTCCCTACTTCTTTGGTGGAGGACCGCTGGTCTGCGGCTGCGTTGGTGCAGGCTGTTGCGGCTGCTGGTTCTGTGTCTTTTCAAGCTCCTGGCCTTCATACGTGATCTTCACGTCCGAACCGAAGCGCTTGTAATTTGTATACCTGATAATTTCGCGCACCCGAACGTCACCGCCTGAAAACTTCAGAGTGTCGTCGGCTCGAGTGTATGTAGGAAACCAATAGCGGCCGTCAATCTGTTCGCGGTACGTCGTGAAAGCCGGGAACAAGTTCTCTTCTTTCTTGCTGCGGATCTCCGGCACTGTCTTCCCGCGGGTTTTCACGATCTGGAAGTCGTGATCGTCAACCCAGATGCGCCCCTGGAAGTAACGCTTGTTTTTCTCGATCTGCTTTGGGGCGATGTCAAAAACGTATGTGTGCAGTTCGTCCTGCTTCTGCTGACCGACGTAGAGCACACTGTACTCGGGCAATTCATCGCTGGTCAGGACAAACGGGAGCTGATTTCGAAAGTCGTGCTCGTCCTGCGGGGTTAGCTGAATTCGCTGCAGCGAAGTCTGCGGAGCGAAAACCACGTTTTCAATACGTCGACCCTTGTTGTCGAAGAGAACGTCGAAAACAATCTGGTACTCGCCATCAACGGTGTCGCCATCCAAGGTCTGCACTTTGATGGTCTGCCGATAGGTGTATTTCTCACGGGCGAGTTTGAACTCTTTTTCCTTCGCAGCAAAGCGCTGGATGATTTCGTCAACGGTGATGCCTTTGGGTTCCTCTTTGACGAGTGGCCCCTCGCCACGATCCTGAGCGTTCAAAACGGCCGGCGTCGTGAACGCAATGCCCAGAACGACTGTGAGCAGAAGGTGGAACAACGTTTTTTGCCGCATAAGAGTAAATATCCTGAGGTCCTGCTCGGATTAGATGCCCGTCCTGACTAGAGGATGCGGGGCAGCCTTATCAACAGGATAAACCCGGCCTAGGCGAATAAGTCTTGTCTAATCACGAACTCTGACCGAGAATGGCCCGACTTTTTCTTTGATCCAGGAGGGGCAATGAACTTCGCGCGGAGCGCGATGGCTCTCATTTTGTGTCTCGGATGCATGTCTGTGTCCTATGCTGTAGAACCTGCTAAACAAGCGCCTAACACGGACCCGGTGTACCAGAAACTGAGAACTATCGGGCTCAGTGGCGAAGCTGTTGCCGTGAACAATTTGCAGTTGAAGCGCGATATCGGCATTTTCACATTCAACGGCACGTTGTACTTCCTGGCGCCGGTGGAAGGAAAGGTTACAGGCGCTGTGTTCCTCGGTTCGGGTTCGTTCACGCTGACGCCTCCGACGGTGGGCGAGAAACGGAGCGTCGCGATCCTGACGAAAGAGGGCGCGATCAACGAAAGCTTTGAATCCGCTGTGCTGCGCTTCACGGACCGTACCTACGAAGAGTTGAAGCAGATAGGCAGTGCGGCACAGGCGGATACCGGACGCGCAGCGGATGCGATTGAAGACAACCTCGACCTGCTTCGGAGAGACCGATACGCGCGATACAACTTGTCGGCGCGCATCCTGCAGGATGTTCTCAGCACGGGGCCCGGCGGGTTGTTCTACGCGTTTATCAAGGGCAGCCGATACGACAGCCGTGAGATATTCGCAGTTGACCCGCAAGGCGTGCTGATGTGGGATGTTCAGCCAGAAGAGGTCGTGTTCGCTACGTACGCCGCCGACAAGCAGGGCGTGTGGTATTCCGGCCACCTTGAGAGCGAGTACGCGGCTCGCACGGCTTCCGGTACGCAGGTCAACGCACCTATCGATATAACACACCAGAAACTTGAGACACAGCTTCACCGGAGTGGCGAACTCCGGGGCATAGCAACGACGACGTTTAGTGCTGTCCGACCCGGCTTGAAAGTTGCCAGCTTCAACCTGTTCCGGAACTTCGAAATTGACAGCGTGACGGACGAGAGCGGACGTCCGCTGCCGTTTATCTGGGAAGACGTCTCGTTCAATGAGAACGAGAGCGATGATCCGGGTAATTTGAGCGTCATCCTCCCGAAACCGCTCGCTGCTGGGGAGACGTTCACCTTGAATGTCGTTTATGGCGGAAAAGAAGCGGTCACAAACGAAGGCAGTGGCAATTACTATCCCGTCGCGCGTGACGACTGGTTCCCGAGCGGAAGGAGAGGCGATTACGCAGAATATGACATGACCTTCCGCATACCGAAAGGTATGAAGATCGCCGCAACCGGAAACAGAATTCGCGAGGCGAACGAGGGTGATCAGTACGTCACCGAATGGAAGAGCGAAGGCCCGATCAAGGTGAGCGGCTTCAATTTCGGACGATTCAAACTGGAGGAACAGAAACTCAAGAACGGCTTCCTCGTACAGTCCTTTGCAAACGATTCGCAACCGGATTGGGTGCGCGGGTTGCAGCACGCGGTGGAAGAGGGCCCGGGCTCTCACACCACCAGCGACGGTTACGCGCTGGGCTCGATGGAGACAACTTCGTTGATGAAGAAGCCTTTGGCCGAAGCCCAGCTCGCGATGGGAATATACACGGACTACTTCGGGCCTATACCCTACACGCGAATTGCTATGACGCAGCAGGCAGCCTGCAATTTTGGACAGGCGTGGCCGTCACTGATTTGGCTGCCGATCTGCGCATTCTTTGACAGCACGGTACGCCATCAACTCGGTGTGGATGACACGCGGCAGCCGTATTGGAACGTTGTGGCTGCTCACGAGATTGCGCACCAGTGGTGGGGACATACGGTTGGTTACGCCTCATATCGCGATCAATGGATCAGCGAAGGCTTTTCGGAGCTTTCTGCGTCGATCTTCCTACAGGCGGTTTACGCGAAAGATCCCAAGCAGTACCAGCGGTTCTGGCGCCTAACGCAGGAAGGGCTGCTGCAGAAGAACAACTTCGGCTGGCGTCCGATCGATGCAGGTCCAGTAACGATGGGTATTCGCGTCAATAACAGCAAGGCTGGATTTGGCCATTACAACACGCTGATCTATGGCAAAGGTGGCTTCATCCTGCACATGCTCCGAATGATGATGTGGGACCCGAAGACGGGCGACGAAAAGTTCAAGCTGATGATGCGTGACTTCGTGAAGACGCACTACAGCAAACCGGCCAGCACGGAGGACTTCAAGGCCATTGTGGAAAAGCACATCACGCCGGACATGAACCTCGACGGGAACGGAAAGATGGACTGGTTCTTCAATCAGTTCGTCTATGGAACCGAAGTGCCCAAATATGAGTTCACCTACAACATCGTCAACGACGCGAACGGGGTTTCGGCTGACCTGAAGCTGACGCAGTCGGGAGTATCTCCGAACTTCAAGATGTCGGTTCCCGTCTACATAGAGATGGCCAACGGCGCGACAGGACGCTTGGGATCGTTTGTGATGCAGGGGAACACCACGACCGCCCAACGAGTTCCTCTCGGGAAGATGCCCACCCCAAAGCGTTTCCTGATCAACCATCACTACGACGTGCTGACCGAAAACTAACCTCGGAGGGCCGGGGTGCCAGCCTTTTAGTTGGGGGTACCCCGGGTCCCCCCTACTCTGGGGAATCCAGTGTTTATGCGGGTTTCAGAGAGGGTGATCTCTCAAAATCCTGAATACAAGGAATTTAGGTTCTAATTACCAGTTGTGCACGATGTGAAAGTTCTGGAATGAGAACTAGCTGTTAGCTCATAGCTGTTGGCTATTAGTGGTTCATAAGAGCCGTAAGCTGTAAGCCGTAAGCGGTAAGTCGTGTTCAGGATATAGGCTCTTGGGGATATAAACCAGCTATCAGCCTCAGCCATCAGCCGTCAGCGCGCGCCTTCCATAACGCCAAGCTTAAGCGTCAGATCGAGTTCCAACGATTCACTGCCAGCTACTTCCAGTGTAGCGGATTGGATGGGGAAACCCGCCATGTTGGGCGAGATTATTTTGCCAGGTGAATGAGGAACTTGCGGGGATTTAAGCTTTCGCGGCTGTTGACAGGATGAGATGCAGAAACGAAATACGCAGAGGTTCGCAGAGGAAGGGGAGGAAGCAGAGGGCGCGATACGCGAAGCCGACAGTGTGCCGGAGGTCGCAGAGGCGAGGGCGAGCCGCCGGCGCTACGTAGAGACGCCGCGTTGGTGCGGAACTCTGAACTCCCGTTTGGCCGGTGCTGTCATATACACTTTCCTGTTTCATACGAATTCAGGAGGCGCACGGATGCGTCGTTTGATTCTGGTCGCGATGGTGATGATCGCGTCGTTCGGCTTCGCGCAGCAGGCGAAACGGGCGTTCACGTTTGAAGACATGATGGCGCTGAAGCGCGTGGGTGAACCGGTGCCCTCGCCTGACGGCAAGTGGGTCGCGTTCAGCGCAGTGGACGTGAACCTGGAGGCCAACACGCGCACGCCGCACATCTGGGTAGTGCCGCTTGCTGGCGGCGAGGCGAAGCAGTTGTTCGCGGGCGGACCGGGTGAAGACAGGCCGAGGTGGTCGCCGGATGGGAAGCGGTTGGCGTTCCTGTCGTCGCGCGATGGCGGGCAGCAGGTGTGGGTGGCCGAGTTCGACAGCGCGGCCGGGACGATGGGCGAGCCGAAGAAGGTCACGAACCTGTCCACGGAGGTGGACGGGCAGATATGGTCGCCGGATGGGAAGTACATTCTGTTCACGTCGCAGGTGTGGCCGGAGTGCAAGGAGGACGCGTGCAATAAGAAGAAGGACGAGGAGCGCGCGAATTCCAAGGTAAAGGCGTCGGTGTTCACGCGACTGTTCTATCGGCACTGGAGCACGTATTTCAGCGGCAAGCGCACGCACATCTTTATAGCGGCGGCTGATGGTAGCGGTGCTGTTGACATGACGCCGGGCGACCACGATGCTCCGCCGTTCTCGCTGGGCGGGCAGGATATGTATGCGTTCTCGCCGGACAGCCAGGAGATCGCGTTCACCAGCAATATTGACGAGGTCGAGGCCGCGAGCACGAACAATGAGATCTTTGTCGTGCCGGTGAAGGGCGGCACGCCGAAGAAGATTTCGGTGTCGCCGGGCAGCGACTCGACTCCGCTGTATTCGCCGGATGGTAAGTACATCGCGTGGCGCATGCAGGAGCGAGCGGGGTATGAGAGCGACAGGTTCAGGCTGGTGCTATACGAGCGGGCGACGGGGAAGATCACGAATCTGACGGAGAACTTTGACCGGTGGGTCGGGTCGTTCGTGTGGGCGCCGGATGGGAAGCGGCTTTATTTCAGTGCTGAAAATAAGGGCGAAGCTCCCATCTACTCGGTTGATGTAGCGGATGGGCGTATCTGGGAACGTGAGCGTGGGCATAATGACGATCTGGCGATTACGCGCGACGGCCGCACGCTACTGCTGACGCGAATGTCGGCTCAGGTTCCAAACGAATTGTTTGTGTTGGACCTTAATACCTCGATCTCTGCTGTTGAGGGAAGATCCACGATCACCGAGAACGACCTGCGCGACGCGAAAGAACTCGGTATCAATCCGCCATCTGGAGCCAAAGTAGCGACAAAGCTCACTCACCTGAACGACGCCGTCCTTTCGCAGATCGCGATGAACCCCATCGAGTCGTTCTGGTTCAAGGGGTCGGAGAAGGCGCAGGTGCAGGGATTCATCGTGAAGCCGCCGAATTTCGATCAGACGAAGAAGTATCCGGTGAAGTTCCTGATTCACGGCGGGCCGCAGGGGGCGTGGGGCGATTCGTGGACGTATCGCTGGAACGCGCAGTTGTTTGCGGCGAATGGGTACGTGGTGGTGATGATCAATCCCCGCGGGTCGACCGGTTACGGGCAGAAGTTCATTGATGACGTGAACGGGGACTGGGGCGGACGCGCGTACAAGGACCTGATGCTCGGGCTGGATTACGTTGCGAAGACGTATCCGTGGGCGGACACGAACAACGCGTGTGCCATGGGCGCGAGCTACGGCGGGTACATGGCGAACTGGATTGCCGGGAACACGACGCGGTTCAAGTGCATCGTGTCGCACGACGGCATGTTCAACACCGAGTCGGCCTATGGCACGACGGAAGAAATGTGGTTCAACGAATGGGAGTTCAAGGGCAAGCCGTGGACGAACCGCGAGCTTTACCGCAAGTGGTCTCCGCACCTGAAGGTGACGAACTTCAAGACGCCGATGCTGGTCGTTCATGGGCAGCTTGACTACCGGCTGGACGTGAGCGAGGGCTTCCAGCTGTTCACCACGCTGCAGCGGCTGCGGGTGCCGTCGAAGATGCTGTACTTCCCGGATGAGGGTCACTGGGTACTGAAGCCGCAGAATTCGCAGCTCTGGTACAAGACGGTGAATGACTGGGTGGACCAGTGGACGAAAGGCGGAAAGCAGTAATTCGTAATTTATGATCGATTCAGTCAGCCGCTGGGGGAGCCTGGCGGCTGATTTGTTTTGGCGCAGTCGGTATCGCCCCGACGTCAGCTTTCGCCGCTCTATGATGCGCGAAAGAGGATTAGCTGTTAGCTCTTAGCCGTTAGCTGTTAGTCCTAGTCGCACCAAAGAGGATTAGCCGTTAGCTCTTAGCCGTTAGCTGTTAGTCCTAGTGGCACGTCTCAGCGAATGGCCGAAGCGAGGACGATGACGGCGTCGAACTTCACCTCTTCGTCAGAATAGCGGCGCGAGAGGGCTTCGAGGACGGCGTGGTTGACGTGGTCGCGGCGATCGGGCGGGATGGCATCGAACATTGGCTTGAACGGAACGGTGACTTCCTGGAAGTACTCCCAGAATTCTTGCGGTGTGCCGGGCCAGTTCCATGGGACGTGGGCTAGGCGGTCTTTGGCGTGTGCGAAACCTGCTGCTCGGAGGGCGGAGCTGAGGGTGCCCGGTTGGCCGTACTTGAACATGGCGGCGCCCGAGGGCGGTACGGTAGCACCGGGAACGTGGGCGAGGATTGTACCAACCGTGGTTTCAAAGTAGGGCTGCTGCATCGGTCCCCAGGCGAGGATGGTGAGGCGAGCGCCTGGCTTGAGAACACGATGGAGTTCCCGAAAGGCGCGTGCGGGGTCGGCAAAGAACATTACGCCGAGGCGGCAGGTGATTCGGTCGAAGCTGGCGTCGGCGAAGGGAAGTGCGTGCACGTCGGCGGGGACGAACTCGACATTGGCGAGGCCGCGCTCGCTGGCGCGCTGTTCGGCGATCTTCAGCGGACCGGGAGAGATGTCGCAGCCAACAACCTTGCCTGAGCCGTTCAACCGGGTGGCAATGGAGATAGCCGGCTCACCGGTGCCGCAGGCGATGTCGAGAACGGCCATGCCGGGCTCGACCTGGACTTCAGCAACGATGGCCTCGGTCATGGCGCGACCCATGGCGGCGGACGGAGCACGAAAGCGCTGGCTGGCGTTCACGCGTCCGAAGGCATTCCAGTTGGTTTGAGGATCGTTTTGATCAGTCATCGCAATCCCATTATGCGACAAAGAGAAGTCAGCTATCAGCCTTCAGATGTGTGCGGCCAGTGAAAGACCCCGCCCTTTGCTGTGGAAGGGGGGACCCGGACTGGGCCGGCGAGCGCCCGCTACCGCGCTGTTGCGATCATGCCACGCGGCGGGATTGTGGCCTCGGGATGTAGAAGCTGATACCGCTGTGAGTGTAGCGCTCGTAGGGTTCGCCGTGGGCGAGGCGAAGGCGATGTTCTTCGTGAAGCGAGCCGAGGACCATGTAGACGGTCGTGGCGAGATTGAAGGCGAGCAGTTGGGCGGTCATTTTGGGCCGGAGCCAGAAGACCGGAAGCGGAGCGAAGTTGAGCGGGTGCCGACTCCAGCGAAAAGGGCCAGTTACCTTCATGCGGTCGCCAGACGCACAGCTCGGGCCTTGAGCTTCGGGTTCGGGATCGATGTCGCTTGCTCCTCGGAGCCATGCCACAAACGGCGCGATTCCCAATATCTTCGGTATCCCTACTTCGTACGCTGCCCACGTGGCGTATGCGAGACCAGCGATTCTGCCGGCGTGCATCAGGGCGGCTGGAGCACCATGAACTTCGTACAGAGTGCGATCGGGAAGACGCCGTGCATAAAAATACAGAACTGCCAACGTCACTACTGATTGCGCGAGGTAGAAGGGGCGGTAGAAAGCAGCACGTCTCGAATGGCCAAGAACAGCGGTGGCGGCGTTCTTTGCGGCGCGACTGGCCAGTGCTGAGTGAATGGCCGCGTAGATGCCGGTTGCGGCGGCGACTTTCAGGGCAGATTTGAGAATAGAAGCGGTCATGCGGCGATGATTCGTAAATGGCTAAAGCGGCGAAAGATCTATGCATTCGATGCTGAAACATAGATCTTCGCTGTGTTCAGGATGACGCCACGGGCTAGCAGCAGCCTCCGGAAACCCCCGGCTGCATGATCGGCGGACCGAATGCCTCCTTCGGAATGGGCACGCCACGGAGCGTTCGATAGCAACGCCGACCCGCATCAGAGACGACAAGCACCACTCCAATGATGAAGATCACCATCAGGAAGGTGTTCATGTACCCGGTAAACTGTTGGCCGGGTGCCTTGGTCAAAGGCCAGAAAATGTTTTTGATCGACAGGACGGCTGCGGTCAGGGTGGTGACACCAACGAACACCATGGGTACTGCGGTGATCAGCGCGTACTTCACCTTACCCATATTCACAAGGAATGTGGTTGCAACCGCAAGCGCAATGGTTGCGAGCAGTTGGTTGCCAGTTCCGAAAAGCGGCCAGATGGTCGAGACGGTGCCCGTATATGTGAGGTAACCCCATCCCAACACGATCAGGAACGTTGTTCCAAGATTTCCGGGCAGCCACGCCGTATTCGTGAACGGCTTGTAGACCTTCCCCAGAAGTTCCTGCAAGACATAACGAGCGACGCGAGTTCCCGTGTCGATGGTGGTGAGAATGAATAGTGCCTCGAACATGATGGCGTAGTGATACCAGTAGCCCATCAGGGTCTGCATGCCCGGGATGCCTCTGAATATCTGGGCCATGCCGACGGCGAGAGAAACAGCACCACCTGTGCGTCCCGCGAGATCCTCTCCGACTTCAAGGGAGAACATGTCGAGGTTTACTGTGGACAGTCCAAGGGTGCGGAAGACTTCGGGAGTGGTGTTGATGGCAAAGTAGTCGCCCGGGTGCAGGGAGCAGGCGGCGATCAGGGCGAGTACGCCGACCAGAGATTCTGCGACCATTGCCCCGTACCCGATAAATCGGGCATCAGTTTCCCTATTCAGCATCTTCGGCGTGGTTCCGGACGATACAAGCGCGTGGAAGCCGGAGATCGCGCCACAAGCGATGGTCACGAACAAGAACGGAAACAGGTGCCCCTTGATAATCGGCCCACCGCCATAAATGAACTGAGTGACTGCCGGGAATTTGATATCGGGATGAACGATGAACACGCCGACGATGAGTATCGCGATCGTGCCCAGCTTCACGTAAGTAGAAAGGTAGTCTCGTGGTTCAAGCAGCAGCCAAACAGGGAGAACAGATGCGATGAATCCGTAAAGCGCCATCATGATGGTGATCTGGGGAGCGCTGAAGGTGAGCGCTTGTGCTGCGCCACTCTGCGCGACCCAATGTCCTCCAATGACGCTGGCGATCAGTAAAATGACACCGATCAGGCTGGGTACGAACACCTTGATCTGGCCGGGGGTGCTCTTGAACATGTACAGGCCCATGAAGATTGCGATTGGAATGGTCATTCCGATCGTGAAGACGCCCCAAGGGCTGTTTGAAAGCGCATTCACTACCACAATGGCGAGTCCGGCCAGAGCGACGACCAGGATGAACAACACTGCGACCATGGCCACCAGTCCGGCGAAGGGACTGATCTCGCTGCGGGCAATATCGGCAAGCGAGCGCCCCTTGTGACGTACCGAGGCGACGAGAATGGTGAAGTCTTGTACGCATCCAGCTAGGACCGCGCCGAATAGAATCCACACCAATCCAGGAGCAAAACCGAACTGCGCTGCGAGTGTGGGCCCAACGAGCGGACCGGCTCCTGAAATGGCAGCGAAATGATGGCCGAATAGCACCCATTTTGGGGACGGAACGTAGTTGTGACCATCCTCATAGGCATGAGCCGGTGTGACTCTCTTGTCATCCAGCGCAAGCGCTTTCGCCGCAATGAAGGCGCTGTAGTAGCGGTAGCCGATCGCGTAAACACAGAGCACGGCTACGAGGAGAGGAAATGTGTTCATAGCCAGCCATTCTTACCGTCGAAACCGAATGACGGGTGCACCTGAAATGTGGATGCCAATTATGTTCCAACTGTATCCAGCCAGCGAAAATGAATTTCGTCACCGGCATCTCGGGCCAATTTCGCTCCATGGTTAGCAGACAACCATGGGTGAGGCGAGGGTGTCCAAACTGCATCCCTGCGAAGATGTGCAGGAGTTTTGGCATTTCTGCCGCAACAGCAAGGAGCACGAGACATGTTCGAGAGGTTCTTCAACCTGACAAGAAATGTGCCGAAGGTGTTTGATCCCAAGACGCACGCGGTGCTCGACCACTTGACTGCGGGCACATTTCTACTCCTGGGAGCAGCTTTCTGGGGACGTCACAAGCGCGCCAGCACAGTTGCACTGGTGAACGGGTTCATGGTCCTTGGTCTAACTCTCCTGACTGACTACGACGGAGACGGACGTCGCCCCATCGACTTCGAGACGCACGGAAAGCTGGACATTGTTCAGGCGATGATGGCGGCGGGAATGCCAACGATTATGGGGTTCGGTGGCAGTTTGGCTGCGCTTCCCTTCCGAGTGCAGGCGGCGAACGAAATGGTGGTCGTGAGCGTTACCGATTTCCAGCGGCAGGGAACCGTGGCCGAGCAGCGACTGCGGACTGCGGCCTAGGTTCCTTTGTTCAAGTCTGGGTTGTCCCGTGACGCCGCTGTAGAGAAGGTGAATGGTGACTCAGACGCCGACGGCTTGTTGTTGCCGAACCGTGTCGAAGACGGTGGCCAAGCCGTGCACCACCGCGGCGACGCGAATAGCCGCAAGGATGCTTTCCTCTGCGAGTCCCTTTTCCCGGACGGTTCGCTCGTGGGAATCCACGCACGCTGCGCAGCCATTTATCGCCGAAACGGCAGTGCACCATAGCTCGAAGTCAACCTGCTCGACGCCATGCGTCCGAATTGCGTTCATGCGCAGACGCGCTGGAAGTGTGGTGTACTTCTCATTTTTCGTGAGATGCGTGAATCTGTAGAAGACATTATTCATTCCCATGACGGAAACTGCCGATTTCGCCGCTTCCAGCGCCTGAGCTGAGAGGTGCTTCGATGCTTCTTCGAGAACGGCATCCGTCAACCGGACGTTTCGGGATGCCATTGCTGCAGCAACAAGTGTTCCCCAGAGTTGCTGCGTTGTAAGTTCAGTCTGCTGCCGTACGAGGCTAGAAAAGTTGAGCTTCAGATCCTTGGCGTAAGCGGGAACGCTGTCGAGCAATTCATCTAGTGACATTCTGACTCCGTGACCTGGATTAGACATAAGGCCCCGATTCGTATGTCGGGGCCTGTTCGATGCCCTTAAGCTACGAGCGTAGCTTCGCCTTTCTGCCATCCACAGGGGCAGAGTTCGTCTGTCTGCAAGGCGTCGAGCACGCGCAGAACTTCGTCGGGATTACGCCCGACCGACAAATCGGTGACGTAAACGAAGCGGATGATGTTGTCGGGATCAACAATGAACGTAGCCCGCTGCGCGACGCCGGCTTGCGGATCGAGTATGCCAAGTTGCTCTGAGAGTTCACGCTTGATATCCGCCAACATTGGGAACGGCAGGTCCCTCAGGTCTTCGTGATGGGTACGCCAGGCGAGGTGGACGAATTCAGAATCAATGCTACCGCCAAAGATTTGAGTGTCGCGATCGAGGAATTCGCGGTTCTTTTTGCCAAAACCGGCGATTTCCGTGGGGCAAACGAAAGTGAAATCCTTGGGCCAAAAGAAGAACACTTTCCACTTCCCGGGATAGTCCTGATCGGTGATGGTCTTGAAAGCGTTGTTCTTATCCGTGCTGACGGTAGCAGTGAGCGAAAACGCGGGAAACTTTTCTCCTACGCCTAACATTTAAACGTCTCTCCTCGATTCAGAAAATCTTAAACAGATGTTGTGCCAGTGTTGGTATGAGGCCGGGGACGAACTCTTGGCTAACAAGTGGCTTCGTAATCCACGCTCATTTCGATGAACCAGAGTTGGTGGCGGATACAAAAACTGGGGACGAGTGAGCCCGTAGCGTCACGTTGCGTAGTGTCGGCAATCATTAGAGAACTCTGAGCAAGTTTGGCAACCCTCCTGCCTTATCACCCAGCGAGGGCCAGACCGATGTTGATTGAGAGACGTGAAACTGGGCAGTACGGGCGGACGAAAAAGTCCGTCAAGGGAGCTGAGCAGGGCGAAACCGTGACTAACGATTTCGTTCACTTCGTGATGCACTTCACAGCGCAGGCATCGGGGTCACGATGCGATATGTGCGCCGACGAGCGACCGCTACGGTATTCCTAGCCTGCAAGGACCAAAGATATGGACGAGATCAGCGGTATGGACGAAATCATCCGCGAGTTTCTGGTCGAGAGCCGCGAAGGACTCGATCAGATGGACCGCGATCTGGTGAACCTCGAGAAACAGCCGGATTCGAGAGACCTGCTTGCCAGTATTTTTCGTTCCATCCACACGATCAAAGGCACGAGTGGGGTTTTGGGATTTCCTAAGCTGGAGTCTGTCGCGCATGTGGGAGAGAACTTACTCAGCCGCATGCGCGACGGCAAATTTCGACTGAACCCGCAGATCACCACCGTCCTTCTCGCCATGGTGGATGCTCTCCGCTCCATGCTTGCGAGTATTGAAGCGAGCGGGTCGGAAGGAGAGGGTGACTACTCAGAAGTGATCCAGCGGATTGCAAAGTGCTCAGAGGCGGCTGGGAAGCAAGGTGTTGTGCACCAGTCGGAAACGCCGAGTGTGCCGGTCACTGAAGAGGCACCGATCGGGGAACTTCTAGTGCATGCAGGGGTCACCAGTGAAGCCATAGCGGAAGCGCTTGTCCAACAGAGCGAAGGAGACCCGAGAAGGATCGGCGAAATTTTGGTCGCCAGGGGCGACGTTAAGCCGGAGGCGGTGCTCGAAGCACTGACGAAACAGGCGGGAGGGCGGCCTGCTGCCATGAGCGGCAGTATACGGGTCGACGTAGGTCTGCTCGACAAGGTTATGAACCTCGTCGGGGAATTAGTTTTGGCTCGCAACCAGGTTTTGCAGTTCACAGCCAGCCAGCAGGATCCGGCGTTCGTCAACACCGCACAAAGGCTGAACCTCATCACGACTGAACTTCAGGAAGGCGTGATGAAGACGCGCATGCAGCCAATTGGAAACGTTTGGAACAAGTTTCCACGTCTCGTGCGGGACCTTGCTGTCGCTTGTGGCAAGCGAGTGCGGATTGAAGTAGAGGGCAGCGAGACGGAACTGGACAAGACCATCATTGAGGCGATCAAAGACCCTTTGACCCACGTGGTTCGGAACGCTGTTGACCACGGTATTGAAGCGCCTGAAGCCCGCGCAGCGATGGGAAAACCTGCTGAGGGCCGACTCTCATTGCGAGCGTTCCACGAAGGTGGCCAAGTAAATATTGAGATCAATGATGATGGTGCCGGAATCAACGTGGATCGTGTGAAGCAGAAAGCGTTGAGTCGCGGTCTTGTCAGTCCGGAGCAGTTGCTTCGTATGACAGAGCGCGAAGTCACAAATTTGATTTTCCTACCTGGATTCTCAACTGCCGAAAAGGTCACAAACGTCTCTGGACGCGGCGTCGGGATGGACGTCGTGAAGACGAACATCGAGAAGATCGGTGGCACGGTCGACGTTAGTTCGGTCGCCGGAGCCGGGACGACGCTACGGATCAAGATACCGCTAACTTTGGCAATCATCCCCGCTTTAATCGTGACCAGCGGCCGTCAGCGTTTTGCAATCCCCCAGATCAGTTTGTTGGAACTCGTCCGGTTGGAGCCGGGGCAACCGGTCGAGAACATTCAGGGCATGCCGGTCTATCGTCTGCGCGGCAACCTGCTTCCACTTGTGTTCCTTAGCCGCGAGTTGTCGATAAGCGAGCAATGTGCCGCGCGTGACGGGGCTGTGAATATCGTCGTGCTGCAGGCCGATGGTCGACAGTTCGGGCTCGTGGTCGATGAGATTAACGACACCGAGGAGATTGTAGTTAAACCGCTCGGCAAGCACCTCAAAGGCCTGGCATGTTTTGCGGGAGCCACAATCATGGGCGACGGCAAAGTTGCGTTGATTCTCGATGTGCTCGGAATGGCCCAGAGGGCCAACGTTGTCTCCGACGTGCGCGACCATACGCAGACCGAAGAGGCGAAGAGGAAACCCACTGCCGACATTGCAGAACAGCAGCAGTGGCTCCTGTTCACGGCCGGCAAACGCAGGCGCATGGCTGTTCCACTTTCTGCCGTTGCTCGACTGGAGGAGATTCAGTCTGGGGGCGTAGAGAAGGCCGGCGATCGCGAAGTTGTGCAGTACCGCGGACAGATTATGCCGCTAATTGACGTATCGGAGGTCACCGGCTTGGGGGCCAGTCCTAGGCGTGAGCTGCTCCAGGTGATTGTACACACCAGCCAAGGGCGCAGCGTTGGGATGGTGGTGAACGAGATAGTGGATGTCGTCCAGCAGTCGATTGCTATCGAAGACGGGCTGACTCGTCCCGGACTGATGGGTTCGGCCGTGATCCAGGAGCATGTGACGGATCTCATGGATGTTCACCAGGTCCTCGCCACTGCGAACGGGAGTGTTGCGACGGCAACGCCGCGGGGAACTAACGATGCTAGTTGATCGCAAGTTTTGCACGTTCTACCTCGATGGATTGTTCTTTGGTATCGAGGTTCACAAAGTACAGGAAGTGCTCCGACATCAACAGACGACTCCCGTGCCACTTGCAGGAACGGTCGTCGCGGGACTGATTAACCTGCGCGGTCAGATCGTTACGGCCATCGATCTGCGCCGTCGCCTCGGTCTGCCGGAGCGGAGCGCGGACCGCCTTCCGATGAATGTTGTGGTTCGCACGGACGAGAGTGTCGTCAGCCTGCTTGTAGATGAGATCGGTGACGTGGTGGAGGTTGAAGAAGAAGCCTTTGAGTCTGTGCCGGACACGCTGACAGGCGAGAGCAGACAACTCGTCCACGGAGTCTACAAGTTAAAAGACAAACTGCTGCTGGTGTTGAACACGACCCTGGCTTTGGAATCGAAGGCCGTCGCTTGAAAGGCAGCTTAGAACAGCGCTGGGTCTTATGTCTTAGCTCCGACGTTTCGCACCACAAACTCAGCGATCGATGATTGGCGTCACTTGCCTCACACACGGCATGCGATGCCTCTGTAGAGGAATTTCGAACAGGAGCAGGTCAATGATTAAGAACATGAAGCTGGGTATGAAGTTGACCGGCGCATTTGTGGCTGTTGCCCTAATTTTTATCTGCGTGGGAATCTTTGCGATTTATCAACTGCGTGCCACAAATCAGGATTATTCGAGTGAATGGGCATTGGCCGTCGACGACCAGATAGCAGCAGCAGAGCTTCACGCATCCGTGCTCCAAGTGCGTATCGATGCTACTCGGCTATTTGCTTTGGATAGCCCCGGACGTCGCGCCACATTGAGGCGAGAACTTGACAATTCAAGGGCTCGGTTGCAGACAGCCTTATCCCACTATGAACACAGTGTTCGCGATGAAACTGAACGACAGCTGTTCGCGAAATTCAGCAGCGCGGAGAAGACTTACGAATCCGAAATCGACAGTTTCGTTGCAAGCGTCCTGTCGAACAGGCGGGAGCAGGCAGTTAGTACTCTGACCGGCAGTGTGGCGAAAGCGGTCGCCGAACTAACCGAGATGAGCCAGCAGACGATCGAACACAACAAGAAAGTGGCACGCGAGAGGTCAGACCAGCTTAGCGTTGGTACAAGTCGGTCCGGAATGATCGTCGTGATCGTACTACTCGTGGGCGCTAGCATTGCGGTTCTGATCGGCGTGTTCATGACATCGATGATCACCCACCCCTTGAAGGCCATGGCGGAGGTTGCGGAAAAGATTGCAATCGGGGATGTGGAGCAGTCGATCGATCATCGCTCCGGGGATGAGATCGGGCAATTGGCTGAAGCGTTCCGGGGAATGACAGAGAACATCAAGCAGCGTTCTGGTGAGGCGCAGCGAATCGCAGATGGTGATACGACGCTGCAGGTCGTTCCGAGGTCGGAACGGGACATCCTGGGCAAGAGCCTGATCGAGGTTGTGAAGAGCATCGAGACGCTGAGAGGAGAAGTCGCAAGGCTTACGGCGGCATCTCGCGAAGGGATGCTGAACGAGCGTGCACATAGTGAGCTGTGCAAGGGCGGCTATGCGGAGTTGTTGAAGGAAGTCAACCAGATGATGGACGCCATTCTCCTGCCGATCGGCGAAGCGAACCGCGTGCTCGGCCTTATACGCGGCGGCAATCTGCGGGAACGTATGGAGGTGGAGTGCAGGGGCGACCACCAGAAGATGAAAGACGCTGTGAACGGCTTGCACAGATGGCTTACTGATCTGATTGACTACGTCAACAAAATCGCCCACGGCGACATGACCGCGAGTATCGCGAAGTCGAGCGAGAAAGACCAGGTGCACGAATGGCTGGTGTTGTTGAAGGAAAACATTGTGGGCTTGCGAACGGAGTTGGGCAGGCTCATCGACGCAGCGCGTAGTGGCGACTTAACCCAGCACGGAGATTCCACGCAGTTCAAGGGGGCGTACGCAGAGCTTCTGAGCGGCGTTAACGAGATGCTAGACGTGTTCCGCAACGCCTTGCAGCAGATCGCAGGAATGGCTACGCCTCTGGCCGCGTCTTCTGAAGAATTGAACCGTGTAAGCCAGCAGATGAGTTCGAGTGCCGATGAGACTTCAGCGCAGGCGAACGTGGTGTCGGCGGCTTCCGAGCAGGTCAGCAAGAATATACAGACTGTTGCCACAGGTGCTGATGAAATGAGCGCCAGCATCAAGGAAATCGCGAAGAGCACGGCTGAGGCAACTAAGGTTGCAATGTCAGCGGTCAAGACTGCCGAGGAGACCAACGCAACCATCTCCAAACTGGGCCAGTCGAGTGCCGAGATCGGACAGGTGATAAAGGTCATTACCTCAATCGCTCAACAGACTAACCTGCTGGCACTCAATGCCACGATTGAGGCCGCGCGTGCCGGGGAAGCGGGCAAGGGCTTTGCTGTGGTGGCCAATGAAGTGAAGGAACTCGCAAAAGAGACGGCGAAGGCAACGGAGGATATAAGCCAGAAGATAGAGGCGATACAGGGAGATACGAATGGTGCGGTATCGGCGATAGCTCAGATCAGCAACGTTATCGCGCAGATCAATGATATCCAGAACACGATTGCCAGCGCCGTCGAAGAACAGAGCGCGACGACGAACGAGATAAGCCGCAATCTCGCCGAGGCGGCAAAGGGTGGCGTGGAGATCACCCGGAACATCACAGGAGTCGCTGAAGCGGCGCGAAGCACAACTTCTGCGGCAGGCGATACGCAGAAGTCGGCGCAGTCTCTGGAAGGCCTGGCCGAGGAACTGCAAGCTCTGGTTGCACAGTTCAGGTTTGAGAAGCCTCAGAATTCGCAGCGGAACCCTGCCAGGCGTACGCCCGGCGTAAACGGTCATTCGCTTCTGGCGAACGAGTCGGCAGTTGCTGCGGTCCAGTAATCAGTGATCGTGAGAGACCGGCTGGTCAGGGCCAGCCGGTCCCTTCAAGGAAATATGAAGATTGCCGAATAAGTTGTAAGGAACTTGTCTCAATTCGTTTTCGCAAGAGGAAGAGGAGAATGGAATGCGCGCTCTGGTCGTGGATGATTCGTCGGCAATCAGAGGCGTTCTGCGAGTGATGTTGAAGCAGTTCGGATTTGATGTGATCGAAGCGGAGCACGGCAATCGCGCTGTTGAGGTTCTTGGAGATATCGGCCCGTTGGAACTGGCCCTGGTGGACTGGAACATGCCTGAGATGGGCGGCCTGGATCTTGTTCGCCAACTGCGTTCCGATCACCGGTTCGACACCATGCAAATCATGATGGTCACGACCGAAACGGACATGAGTGGAATTGCGCGCGCGTTGGGGTGTGGGGCTAACGAATACGTAATGAAGCCGTTCAATCAGCAGATCATTGAAGACAAGTTACGGCTGCTTGGCCTGCTTGGATCGTAGGACTAACGTGAACAAGCTGCGAGTTCTCATTGTGGATGACTCGGTCGTAATCCGCCGTGTGCTGCGCGAGGTCGTCTCGTCTGACCCTGAGTTGGAAGTGGCGGGCGTAGCTGCGAACGGCGCCATCGCGTTGTCAATGATCGAGCAGGTCAATCCAGATCTGGTGACGTTGGACGTCGAAATGCCTGTCATGGACGGGCTGGAGGCATTGGCGGCGATCAGGGCTGTCCGGCCCTCGTTGCCAGTGATCATGTTCAGTACGCTGACGGTACGGGGAGCCGCAGAAACGATTGAAGCTCTGACTCGGGGCGCAACCGATTACGTCACAAAGCCTAGCGAATGCGGGAACTTGCCTGCCGCTATTCAGCAGATCCGCTCTCAACTAATTCCCAAAATCAAAGCTCTCCGCTTTCGGCAAACGAGTGAAACCCAGAGTTGCGGGCTGGTGTCGCAGATCGCGCAGAGACGCACTGCCTCGCGCGTTGCCGTCGAGGCGGTTGTTATTGGCACATCGACCGGAGGTCCCAATGCGCTGGCTGCTGTGATACCGCATGTGCCAGCAAAGTTTCCTGTTCCAATTCTGATCGTGCAGCATATGCCTCCGCTGTTTACTCGGTTTCTTGCAGATCGACTTGCAGATTGCAGCAATATTCGAGTAGCCGAAGCATGTGGTGGCGAGGTGCTCGAACCGGGTTGTGCATGGATGGCCCCGGGCAATTACCACCTGACGGTAGTGCGTGAAACCGGGAGAGTACGACTAATGATCAAGCAGGATGCGCCGGAAAACTCGTGTCGGCCCTCAGTCGACGTGCTGTTTCGTTCGGCAGCAGAGATCTATGGTCCGGGGCTGTTGGCGCTGGTGATGACGGGCATGGGGCAGGACGGCCTGATCGGGTGCCAGCGCGTCAAGCAGAACGGGGGCCGAGTTCTGGTGCAGGACGAAGCAACCTCGGTGGTCTGGGGCATGCCGGGGTTTGTGGCTAAAGCTGGATTAGCGGACAAAATATTGCCTTTGCAGCAGATCGGTTCGGAGATTGTCAGAGTCACGAACTTGCATCGGGCGGTAGCTTCGATCGGGATGACATTCTAGAGATATGAGCATCGCGACGCCGGAATTCGACTACCTCCGCAAGTTCATGCGAGAAGGTACTGCGATTCTGCTTGATGAAGATAAGCAGTACCTGGCGGAGTCGCGCCTGGCCCCTCTTATACATAATGAGGGTTTCTCGTCAGTGCAGGCGTTGCTTGAGCAGATGCGCACGACCAGGTGCAGCACGTTGCAACGCAAAGTGCTGGACGCGATGACGAATAACGAGACATGGTTCTTTCGTGACCTGGCTCCGTTCGAAGCTTTGCGGTCGACGATCTTGCCGGAGATCATATGCAGGCGCAGTAACGAGCGAAAGCTAGCGATCTGGAGTGCAGCCTGCTCAAGTGGCCAGGAGCCATACAGTCTGGCGATGCTCGTGTTGGAACATTTTCCAGAACTGTGTTCCTGGGATTTTGAACTTACAGCGACTGATATTTCGCTGGCCATCCTTGAGCGCGCCCAACGTGGCCGATACACCCAACTCGAGGTCAACCGCGGCCTTCCCGCCCGTCTCTTGACAAAGTACTTCACACAGCAGGGAGCAGAGTGGCAAGTAGCTGATCGTGTCCGGCGTCTAGTCAGGTTCAGAAATGTCAACCTGGCCGAGCCATGGCCTGACCTTCGCAAGCCAGATATCGTGCTGCTCCGTAATGTCCTCATTTACTTCGGGATAGATACGAAGAGGCAGATCCTGGATCGAGTCGCGCGCCATATGTGTCGCGATGGCTACCTTTTCCTAGGGTGCGCTGAAACTACGCTCAATCTCAGCGACAGTTTTGAGCGTACACCGATTGGCAGCAGTTTCTGCTATCGCCTGAAGAGCTACTGAACGACCACACTTTCGAATGCTGCATGGCAGCCATTCGTGTCTGATACGTTTTCAGAACAAAACGACGACTCGCGATCGCGTCCTCTCCAGCTATGGCAAGGTTGGGGAAGTTGGAGGAATATCCTTGGCGAGCCAAATGCTTTCCGCATTCGATGGAGCCGCGGAAAACGTCAGCCCAGTTGAATACGACGGTGAAATCGGTCAGCACGCGAGCATGGTACAGGCGTTGATTGAAGCGATTGCCGCAAGGAAAAAAGCCACCCAGGAATTGAGGCAGAGCGAGCAACAGCTTCGGGCGATTTACGACAGGGTTTCCGACGCCATTCTGCTCTTCGACGACCATTCTAAGTATTTGGACGCCAATAGAGCTGCGTGCGAACTGCTTGGCTGTGCTAAAGCTGAAATTCTCGGGCGCACTTCTGGACCCTTCGTTATTCCCGAATGCGATATTCACGATGACGTTGGCAAAGCTCCGTATACCGCCGAGATCACGGGAGAGACGTCGATTCATCGCCCGAACGGCGAACTCAGGTACATAGAATATGTGGCAAGCAAGAATGTTTTGCCTGGTCGGCACATGGTTGTTGTGCGCGATATAACAGAGCGCAAAAAGCTTGAGTTGCAGGTACAAAAGTCCCAAAGAATGGAGGCCGTCGGTCGGTTAGCCGCAGGAATCGCGCATGATTTCAACAATATGTTGACGGTCATACGGGGCTACGCAGAGCTGATGGCCGTAAAGGTCGGGAACGATCATCCTCTTCGGCGGTATGTCACGGGTATAACGAACGCGGCAGATCGGGCAGCCGGCATCACCCATCAACTCCTGGCCTTCACCAGGCAGCAAGTGCTCCAGCCTTGCGTTCTGGACGTCAACCGCGTGGTCCAAGAGATCAGTGGTATTCTGCAGCGCCTGATTGGCGAAGATGTCGAGCTGGACATCAGGCTTGCTCCGGACACCGGCTTGATCAAGGCCGATCCCGCACAGTTGACGCAGATCCTGATGAATCTGGCGGTTAACGCGCGGGACGCGATGCCTGGCGGAGGCAAACTCGTGATGGAGACCCAGAATACGGAACTCGACGATACTTACTGCAGTTTCCATCTAGCGACTACACCCGGATCCTACGTGACGATTTCAGTAACGGACACCGGGTGTGGGATGAGCCCGGAAGTCAGGTCGCATATCTTTGAACCGTTCTTCACGACGAAAGAGCAAGGAAAAGGCACGGGGCTCGGGTTGGCCACGGTTTACGGAATCGTAAAGCAGAGCGGCGGGGACATCTGGGTTTATTCGGAAGTAGGTGAGGGCACGACGTTCAAGATCTATCTTCCGCGAGTCGACAAGCAGCACGAACAGAAGCGCCACTCTGAGGTGAACCACGGGAACGGAGAAACGGTTGTCGTCATAGAAGACGATCAGAGCGCACGCGAACTGATTTCCGAGTACCTGCGCCAAAGGGGATATCGCGTGCTCCCGGCTTGCGACGGCGGGGAAGCGCTGACGATTTGTGAGCAACACAGGGACGAAATCGCTGTCGTTTTGACGGATGTGGTAATGAGGGGCACTACAGGACAGGATCTGAGCGGCTATATCGCGCTTCGCCATCCAGCGACCAAGCTCATTTATATGTCCGGCTTTCCGTTGCAAGAACTGGTGGCAAGAGGATGTGTCGCTGCTGGAGAGTCGTTCCTGCAAAAGCCATTTCGCCTTGTTGATCTGGCAGAAAAGTTAGCTGAGACGCTGTCAAGTTCGGGAAACCCTCATCGCACGAAGATGGTCTTGGCGACCGACGACGTTCCGCATGGAGCCTGAGTGCAACCCAAACGCGTTCGGGTACTCGGCAGAAAGCGTCGACCAGTCGAGGGTCGAACTGTGTACCACTGCAACGCACAATTTCCTGATACGCGGCTGAGTAAGGTGACGCTCTTCGATAGCAGCGGTCGGAGGTGATGGCGTCCAGCGTGTCGGCTATGGTGAAGACTCTGGATCCGAGAGGGATCTGATCGCCAGTGAGTCCGCACGGATATCCTGTGCCGTCGTATCGTTCGTGATGATGGCGAACGATGTCGGTTGCGGGTCTGAGATGATGAATTCTTTCCAGAATGTCGGCGCCGGCCTGCGCATGCCGCTTCATCTGCTCGAATTCTTCGCTGGTGAGTTTGCCGGGCTTGAGGAGAATGCGATCAGGAACGGCGATCTTGCCTATGTCATGCAGCAGGGCAGCGGTTTCGAGCTGCGGGATAAAGGCCGGTGTATAGCCACTCACCTTAGCCAGATGCGAAGCATATGCCTGTACGCGGAACGAATGCGCATAGGTCTCGTGCTCCCTTGCATCAAGCGTTGCGATTAGAACCTCAAGGCAACTCCTGTAACTCTCCTCCATACCGTACAGCGCGGTTTCCAGTTCGCGCGTTCGCGTCTCCATCGCCAGATCTAGAGCTTCGCTTCGGCGGCGTGCCTGTCGTTGGTTGCTCAACTCAGCGTAGGTTCTAGCGACAGTGTTGGTGAGCTGTTGAATGGTGAACGGTTTGGGTAGGAAATCGGCGGCGCGGAAGCGGACACAATCGATGAGATCGCAGATTTGCGGACGGCCGGTCATCAAGATAATCGCGAGATCCCATCGCGACTGTTGTGCCAGTTTGAGCAACTCCAAGCCGGGTACTCCTGGCATGCAAATGTCGCTTATGACGATGTCAAAATCCCGGCTTTCGATAGCGGTCAAAGCCTCCGGTGCCGTCGAGACTGACATTGCCTGCGCGGCAGATGCGCTCAGGGCCTCGATGACGAACGCACGCATGTCTGGTTCGTCGTCGACGACCAAAACCTTGGGGAGGTGCTGAATAATCATGCGGAACACCGGTGCCTCGTGGCCCATGTGGATCTCATCGGCAGCACGGACCAATACTTCAGGGCGATGATTGCGTTGTTACGTTTTCGGAACACCGAAGGGGTTGATGGAGGTGTGAGCCTGGAACTCCGGTAACCTGACGGCATCCTGAACGTTGACAGGTCTTTTGCATGCGGATTCTTGTTGTGGAAGACGATTCCCCGTTGGCCAACTTCGTCCGGAAGGGACTCGAGGCCGAACATTATGCCGTGGACGTCGCTGCGGATGGGGAGCAAGCACGCGTTTTGGTCAGCGAGTGTGTTTACGACCTGCTGATCCTTGACCTCAATCTTCCCAAAATGGACGGCGTGTCGGTGCTTCGTCAGGTTCGGCCCGAAAGACCGGACCTCCCAGTGCTGGTGCTCACCGCTCGCAGCCGCGTCGAGGACCGCGTGCTCTGCCTTGACAGCGGCGCTGACGACTGCCTGATAAAGCCATTTTCGTTTTCAGAACTTTCAGCGCGTGTTCGGGCACTACTTAGGCGCGGACGGTCCGTGAGTGATTCGGTGTTGAAGGTGGCGGACCTGCAGCTCGATAGGATCGAGCGCCGAGTCGAGCGAGCCGGTCGACGAATAGATCTGACGAGCAAGGAATTCGCATTGCTTGAATATCTCATGCGAAATGTTGGTCGCCGGATCACGCGCACCATGATCGTAGAGCACGTCTGGAACCTGTCCTTCGATACCGCGACGAATATCGTGGACGTGTACATCAATTATCTACGGAAGAAGATTGATGAGGGCTTCACGCCAAAACTCATACATACGGTGCGTGGAGTTGGGTACGAGATGTCGCAAGGAGTAGCACGGTAATGGCGCCGACGGCCGTTGATGTACGCGAACCGGATTGGCATTGGCGGCAGAAGTTTGTATCGGATGTGTTCCATACGATAAGTCAGCCGCTTACGGCGCTGCAGTGCTCGCTTGAATTCGCGTTGAAGAGGAGAAGTGTCGACGAGCAGCAGAGCGCCATTCGCGACGCGCTCGCCATGACCGCAAGAGCGATCGACTCGGTCAAGTTCATACGTCTGCTCGCAGAAGCCGAGGATCCAGGTGAGGTTGGCGCTGTCCGGCTTCACGGAATCGTTAACGAACTCGTAGAAGAGATGCAGCCTGTAGCCGAATCTCGGGGTTCGAAGATCGTGTGCCGCGTGGGTACAGACATTGCGGTGAGGGCGGATGAGGCAAGACTTCGCCAAGCGCTGTTCCTGTTGACCGACCGCGCTCTGCAGAGAGGAGGTGATCTGCACATCGGATGCCGAAAGATCGAATCCTCTGTGGTGATCGCTATCGGTGCCCGTTATTTCGAGAGTGACGCGGCGACAGAATCAATCGATTCGTGCGGGGATGGCGAACGGGCTGTTGTCCTCGCGCGAACTATGATTCGGGCTCTTGGCGGAGAGGTCAGCGACTGGCGGTCGGCCGAGCATCACTGTTTTGTTGTTCGTCTCCCCAGCGATTCTGGCCCGTGCGCTTGAATGTTGGTCTACTGGTTGTAGAGGAGTTTTAGCTGGATAGAGTTTTCTAATCTGTTGCTAATCGATTCTTAAAGTTTACGGAATAAAAAGACATTCTCATGAGCATCGCAGCGAGTTCATTTTGTCCGAAAGAGATCGGTGGTGTGCTTGTGGCTAGTCCAAACGACTTCTTGCGCAAGCGAATTGTGGAAACGCTGCATTCGACTAGTTGGCCGGTCGAGGAAGCAGTCGGTGGCGCGGACGCTCTGAACAAACTTGAGAACAGCGAATGCGAGTTGTTGCTCTTGGATCGTCGCTTGCCCGACCTCGATTCCACCGAACTGAGGGGCATGATCAACCTCCAATTTCCGGGTGTCGACGTGCTGATGCTCGACGGAGAAACGGGACGCGCCACACCGCCGATCGATCCGAAGACCGAAGGCGCACTCCACCTCATTCGCTCGCTCGAAATCAGTGCCACAAACGAACCAACTTCAGGCGACATCGCTGCGCCTGAGCATTGTGCAAGCATATCGGTGCCTTCACCGGTCGAGCCGCTACCCGGAATGGTGGGATCGAGTGGGCCGATGCAGCGCGTGTACCGCATGGTTCGCCTTGTCGCGGCTCGCGATACGGCAGTGCTCGTCACGGGAGATAGCGGCTCTGGCAAGGAGTTGATTGCGCAAGCTATCCATCAGCTCAGCTCTCGCAACACAAAGCCTTTCGTCGTGATCAACTGTGCCGCAATACCGGAGGCGCTGCTGGAGTCAGAACTGTTCGGGTATGTGCGCGGTGCGTTCACTGGCGCTATTCAGTCGCGTGTAGGGCGCATTCACGCCGCACAGGGAGGCACGCTTTTCCTGGATGAGATCGGTGAAATTCCGCTGGGGCTCCAAGCCAAGTTGCTGCGCTTTCTTGAGAATGGGGAAGTGCAAAGACTCGGAAGCACCGACGTGTTTCGTGTGGACGTTAGAGTTGTGGCTGCGACAAATGCAGACCTGCGCTGCAAGGTGCAGAGTGGCGAATTTCGCAAGGACCTGTATTACCGACTGAGTGTATTTCCGATCGAGTTGCCACAGTTGTGCGACCGCAGATCGGATATATCGGCGCTGGCTCAACACTTCGTCACTACGCTCAGTGCGAAACCAGTTTCGATCAGCTTCGCGGCTCTCGAAATGCTGGAACGCCACGACTGGCCCGGAAATGTACGTGAGCTGAAACATGTTATGGAGCGAGCCATTATCTTGGCGCAGGATGAAACCGTAATCGGGCCCGAGCATATCGTGATCTCTCCTGCAGAGTTTCGTGCGTAGCGAATCCTGAGTAATTTCTAACCGCCCGTGCGTGCAACTGGAACACTTTTTGCACTGTGATGGGCACATGTTGCCCAGCGCAAAACATTTCAACGCACCGTCGGTCTCGATACGCAAGCCAGACGAAATGATTGTGGCGTTTGCTTCGTTTACCGAGGCGGCCGGTTCGCTAGAAAACTCATATGGTCAGCTCCGCGACGAGGTAACACGCCTGCGGGCACAGCTAGAAGATGCGAACCGCGAACTCGAAAAAGAGCGCGAAGTAGCACAGCGTTCTCAGGCTTTGTCGGAGGTTGCCACTCTTCTTGCTCACGAGATTAGAAATCCTCTGGGAAGTCTGGAACTCTTTGCCGGCTTGCTCGCCGAGAATGCGGAGTTGAGCGACGACAGCCGCAAGATCGTGAGCCATGTTCGGGCGGGCCTGAGAACGTTAGCGGCCACGGTCAACAACGTACTGCAATTTCATTCTGAGGCACCACAACAACTGACATCCATCAACCTGACGAACCTACTCGGTCTTACCCTCGACTTTTTGCGTCCACTCGCGGACCAGTCTGGAGTTGTGTTGCTCTTCGAAGATCAACTCTGTGGTGCGCCGGTGGAGGCCGACCCTCACGGCTTGCAGCAAGTTTTGTTGAACCTCGCCATGAATGCAATGAGGTTCATGCCGAACGGCGGCACGTTGTGCGTAAAGACCAACATGGCTGATGGAGGCAAGACCGCTGAAGTGCGGATTAGCGATTCAGGGCCGGGTGTTCCCCGCGAGATTCGCGACAAGGTGTTCGAAGCCGGCTTCACAACAAAGCCAGGTTCGCCGGGCCTCGGACTGGCAGTGTGCAGAAAGATTGTGGAGCAACACAGAGGCACTATCAGTCTGGTCGATTCTGCAAAAGGGGCCGAATTCCTCATTCGGCTTAGGATGCAATGACCCAGGAACAACAAAGACGCAACGTCCTCGTGGTGGACGACGAATTGCCGATGCGTGCTGCGCTCGAGGCCAACTTCCGGCGGCATGGATGGAACGTTGACACATCCGCGGGTCCGCATGATGCGGTGAGAAAGTTTTGCGCCACGATGCACCCGCTGGTGATCACCGATATTCACATGCCGGACGGCGACGGACTGAGTTTCATGCGTCAGGTTCAGAGCATTGCGCCCCACACGGCAGTGATTCTCCTGACCGCCTACGCCAATGTGTCAGAAGCGGTGCATGCGATGAAGAACGGCGCATGCGATTACCTGGTGAAGCCGATTTCTTTTGAACATCTCCAGGCCGGCGTGGAGCGAATCATGACACGACGAGGCATGCAAGCCTTAGGTCAGGACGGCGATATCGTTGGCCATTCGCCGGCACTTCTAAATGCGATCGCGCGGGCGAGGCAGGTAGCGGCAACCGACGCCGACATTCTTGTGGAAGCCGAAAGCGGCACGGGCAAGGAACTACTTGCAAGGCTGATACACAAGACGAGCCGACGTTGTAAGCAAAGTCTGGTTGCAGTGAACTGCGCAGCTGTCCCGGAACATCTGCTTGAAAGTGAACTATTCGGTCACGTTAGGGGCGCATTTACCGGCGCGACAGTTTCAAAGGCGGGCAAGTTCGAGCAGGCGCACGGCGGAACACTCCTCCTGGACGAAGTCGGCGAAATGCCGCTTGCTCTTCAGCCAAAACTTCTCCGAGCTTTGCAGGAACGCGAGTTTGATCGACTTGGCGACACGCACCCGGTGAAAGTGAACATCAGGGTGATCGCGACTACGAACCGTTCGCTTCGGCAGATGGTCGCTGATGGCCGGTTTCGTGCCGACCTGTACTACAGGCTCAACGTGATTCCGCTTTCTTTGCCGCCCCTACGCGAGCGTCGTGAAGACATTCCTGATCTCGCGTACCACTTTGCTCGAAAGTACATGGTGCCGGGTCGGTCGGCGCCGAGGTTGTCTTCAGAATTCCTTGCCTGCTTAGAGCGGTATGACTGGCCGGGCAACGTACGCGAACTCGCCAACTTCATGCAACGTGTCATGGCCTTGTGTTCGGATCCAGTTGTAGGGCCCGAATTTCTCGACTCACTGCTCAGCGCTGAAATCGGGTCCAAGCAGGACGACAACGCTGAGCTCAGACCGGGAGTGTCGTTGCGAGATGCGGAGCGCAGGCTCCTGGAAGTCACGCTGCGAGCAACAGATGGAAACCGAACTCGCGCGGCTGAGATGTTGGGCGTAAGCCTGCGTACCGTACGGAATAAGATCCGCGACTATGGTCTGCCGAGGAGAAGCTACGCATGAGCTTGATTGAGAGCAATACGTTGACGGCATTAGGCCGTTACCTGAATGTGGCGGCTTTTCGCCAGGGCCTGATCGCGACGAACATGGCCAACATCGACACGCCGGGTTACCGCACCCGGGACCTTGACTTTCGTACTGAGTTGCAGCGGTCGCAGTGCGCGAAGCCTCAGGTGAGTGAGGTTCCCGGTCTTCTCGAACGCCCGGATGGCAACAATGTCAGTGTGGATCGCGAAAGCATGCTGCTGGCACAAACGCAGCTTCAGTTCCGAGTGGGCGTGCAACTTATACGAGCTGAGTTCCGGCGGTTTCTCACGGCAATCAATGAGGGGAGGCAGTGATGAATCTGTTCGGAGTAATGGAGATCAGCTCATCGGCGTTGCGCGCCGAAAGAGAACGCGCGGAAGTGGTGGCGGCGAACATGGCAAATGCGGAGACGACGCGCACGCCCGAAGGCGGTCCCTACCGGCGACGTCACGTGGTGTTCAGATCCAACTGGCTGGATTTTCCGACTATTCTGGGCGGACGGCTCGGTGCTCCGGCACAGGGCATAGAGGTTCAGGAAGTAGTTGCAGATGGGACTCCGCCTCTCCGTCGCTTTGAGCCGTCGCATCCCGATGCCGACAAGGACGGGTATGTGGCGTATCCGGCCATCAACCCCGCTGAGGAGATGGTAGACCTTATGGGTGCGGTTCGCGCCTACCAACTCAATGCTTCCGCTGTAACTGCTTCGAAGCAGATGATCCAGCAGTCACTTGAAATCCTGAGATAACGTCGAGGCGAAATGACCAGCAATTTAAATTTCCCACCCATTCGGCCCAGTGTATCGGAACTACCCACCCGGAAAGCTGACGCAGAATCAACTTCGGGTTTTATGACGACGCTACAAGGCGCAATGCAGGATGTAGAGACGCTGCAAGCCAGCGCCGAGGCGCAGGTCCGGGCGCTTCTCGAAGGCAACGGGCAGGACGTGCACGGAGCCTTGATTGCGGTCGAGAAGGCTGACGTTGCATTCCAGTTGATGATGCAGGTTCGCAACAAAATCGTGAACGCGTACCAGGAAATATCGCGCATGCAGTTCTAAGTAGGACCCAGGAGAGCGCAGTGAACGAGAACAGGTCATTCAGTCAGGTAATGAGCCAGATCGGCGAGTTCCTCAACGGGATGACGACGCGCCAGAAACTGACACTCGGGATCGGTGCCGTGGTCGTCGCGTCGACTCTGTTCGTATTCGTGCGCCTGATAAAGAAGCCCGAATACAAGACGCTGTATTCGGGCATGAATGCGGCTGATGCACAGTCGCTCGGCTCGAAACTGGCCGCGAAGCAAATCGACTACAAGGTTTCGCCAGACGGCACGACGATCAGTGTCCCGGCAGAGGCGCTTGATTCGGCGAGGCTTGAGGTTGCGTCAGACGGTGTGCCGAACAGCGGGCGGCTCGGTTTTGAGATCTTCGATAAAACGAACTGGGGAAGCACCGACTTCACGGAGAAAGTGAATTACCAGCGTGCGATGGAGGGCGAACTGGAGAAAACGATTCAGACCCTCAGCGGCGTTGAAGCCGTGCGGGTGCACCTGGTGTTGCCGGGAGAGGCCTTGTTCGTGGAAGACAAGCGCGAACCGAAAGCTTCGGTCATCGTGAAGCTACGCGGCGGGCGATACACCGAGGAGACGCATCAGGCGATCTCGCGACTCGTGGCGAGTGCTGTCGATAAACTGCGCCCCGAAAACGTGACCGTTGTCGATGCCGATACCAGCACGCCTTTCAACAACCCGAGTGCGACTGGCGATGGTTCGGCTTCGCTGGAACAGGAACTGTCCAACAAACTGGTCCGCACCCTTGAGCCGGTAGTTGGATCGCAGAGAGTGCGAGCGAGCGTTCGTGTCGAATATGACTTGAGCACGAGCGAGGAGAGCCAAGAGACCTACGACCCGAATACTGCGGTTGCCTTGACGATGCAAAAGACTGAAGAACGCGCGGGCGGGACCAGTGCTGGAGGCGTTCCGGGTACTGCGACCAATGTTCCGGGGTCTCAGGCATCGCAGTCAGCGGGAGCGACGAACGACGATAGCTCCCATTCGTCGCGCAGTGAGAATGGGACGTATGCCGTTAACAAGATTGTACGTCACACGATCGTCCCTGCAGGCCGTGTCAAACGCATCGCCGCAGCCCTGCTCGTCGATGACGCTGTCGAGTGGAGGGAGCAGAACGGCAGTCGAACCGAGGTGCGAAGGAAGCGCACATCCGACGAGATGAGGCAGATTCAGGAACTGGCGAAAGCAGCGATAGGAATCGATGCGACGCGAGGCGACGTGCTCGCCGTCGAGAATCTGTCGTTCCAGGCAGCGCCAGTTGAAAGCCCGGAGCCACCAAGCACGGTCGAACGCGTCAGAACAGTCGTAAATGACTGGTCAGGCGCCCTACGGTGGATCGGAATCGCGGCATTGTTTATGGCGGTGTACGTGTTGTTCTTGAGACCGATCAAGAAGCAGGCTGTCACTGCATTTCGCCAGCTTGGAACCAGAAAAGCGTTGCCGTCGGGCAAGGTTGTGAATGGCTCGAACAGCGAAGTTGAAAACGGAACCGGATTGCAGATTGAGCGGGCCGAGCTATTCGATGAAACGGCGCCAGAGGCAAGAAGAACTGTAGCGCTCAAGCGTCACCTGCTGGACAAGGTGAAGGCTGAACCAGCGGGAGCCAGCCGGCTCGTGCAGAGCTGGATTCGCCTGGGAGCGAATGAATGAGCGCCGCTGGCGTTGGTCAAATGACCGGAATGCGTAAAGCGGCGGTGCTGCTGGTCGTCCTTGGCGAGGACGCCGCAAGCAACATCTTTCGGAATCTCTCGGAGGAAGAGGTCCAACGCATCACGCAAGAAATCGCGGAGGTAGATTACGTACCGCCAGAATTGGCCGCGGACGTATTGGAGGAATACCAGAAGCTGACCCTCACCCAGGAGTACCTGGCACAGGGCGGAAGGGAGTATGCGACCAAGTTGCTGGTGAAAGCCTTCGGTGAAGACGGTGCCAAGAAGTTGCTGGAGCAAGTCTCGCTGGCACAAGAGATGAGTGCAAGTAAGTTGGATTCTCTGCAAAAGGCAGACCCACAGCAGCTCGCAAAGTTTCTCGAAGGAGAGCATCCGCAGACGATCGCCCTCATTCTCGCGCATCTGGAATCCAAGCAGGCTTCCGCGTTACTCATGCGGCTGCCCGAACAGGCGCGTGCCGAATCGGTGAAAAGGCTGGCGCAACTACGGCAATTCTCGCCGGAGATGGCCCAGAAGGTCTCCGTGGTTCTGCACAAACGTCTGCAGACGCTTGGCGAGCAGAGTCGGCGCGCTTACGCAGGTTTTAAGGGTGTTGCTGATCTGCTGAATCGATTGGACCCCGTTGCAGGTAAGGCGATTCTCGAGATGATCGAGAATGACGATCCTACGCTTGCGCTCAACATCAGAAACCTGATGTTCACCTTTGACGATCTGTTGGGAGTTCCGGAAGCGGGAATCCGCGAGTTACTTGCCCACCTCGATAAGAAGACGCTCGCGATGGCCCTGAAAGGCGCGCCGGAGGATTTGAGGAGCCATATGTACAAATGCATGTCGTCACGGGCCGTGGAAATGCTGAAGGAAGACATGGAAGTACTTGGACCCGTGCGGTCGCGCGAAGTTGCTAAAGCCCAACAGGAGGCGGTGGCGATCGCACGAAAACTGGAGTCCGAGGGAAAACTCACGCTGAAGTCGGAGGCCGAAGATGAGTATCTCCTCTAGTCAGTGGTGGCAAAACGGAGGCGCGTTGCCGGTTGAGTCATTCAGCTATCCGCTCGTAGCTGCTGAGGAGCCGGCGCACGTGGTCGCCAGTCCCAATGACGACGGGGACGAACAACGAACGCGACAGGCACGTGAGGACGGATTCCGTGAGGGGCAATTGCGAGCTCGGGCCGAATACGACAAGGAAATCCGAGCACAACGGGAACTCGTAGCTGAGGCAGTAAAGCAATTCGAGAATGAACGAGACCGTTACTACAAGCGTGTCGAGGCCGAAGTGGTGCAATTGGCGCTTGCAATCGCACGCAAAGTGCTCCATCGAGAGGCACAGGTTGATCCGCTTCTGCTAGCCGGCATGGTTCGAGTGGCATTGTCGAAGTTGGAAGAAAGCACGATGGTTCAACTCAATGTGGATGTTGCTGCGGCCGCTGGGTGGCGAGAGTACTTTGGTAGCGAGCGGGACCTCCGCCCGATTCCGGAAGTAGTCGCTGATCCGGCTGTCAGCTCGGGAACGTGCGTTCTGCACACCGATATCAGCACCACGGAGCTTGGAATCGAGCCACAGTTGAAGGAGATCGAAAATGGTCTCTTCGACTTGCTCGCCCAGAGGCCAGGAGCAAAGGCGTGAGCTTCGATGCGGCACTGCTGGGCGCGTATTTCGAGCAGGTGCGATGTACGCCTGCAATTCGCTGGCGCGGAAAAGTGACCCAAGTGGTGGGGCAGCTAGTTGAATCGGAAGGGCCATTATGCTCGGTTGGGGAGAGCTGCGAGATCATCGACTGCGAAGGCAGGCGGTATGCGGGAGAAATCGTCGGATTTCGTGGCCCTGTTGTTCTCTCGATGCCATTGGACAAGCCGAGTGGGTTGCGATATGGCAATCAAATCGCGACGTGGGGAGCACGGCCTTCGCTGAGAGTTGGAGAAGCTCTGCTTGGTCGCGTCATAGATGGTACCGGCATGCCGTTGGATTTCGGCAGTCCGTGCGTTACGTCTGATCAGGTGTTGGTAGATGGCGCGGCGCCACTACCGCTCGCGCGGGTGCCGGTTCGAGAACCGCTTGGATGCGGGATACGAGCTGTTGACGCTTTCTTGACGTGCGGCCGCGGCCAGCGCATGGGTATCTTCGGCGGCAGCGGAGTGGGCAAGAGCACGCTGATCGGCATGATGGCTCGGGGAACGGCGGCCGACCTGACCGTGCTGGCGCTGATCGGAGAACGCGGGCGTGAGGTTGGTGAATTTCTGGAAGATGCCCTCGGGCCAGAGGGCCGACAGCGCTCTGTAGTGGTCGTTTCCACTTCAGATCAGTCGCCGCTGCTCCGTATCAGGGCAGCATTGGCAGCGACGGCCATTGCCGAGTATTTCTGCGCCCGTGGGAAGCATGTGCTTCTTGTCGTGGATTCGTTGACCCGCTTTGCGATGGCGCAGCGAGAGATTGGACTTGCTGCCGGCGAACCTCCCACTGCAAAAGGCTATACTCCGTCAGTTTTTTCGCTTCTCGCGCGACTCGTGGAACGTGCCGGCAGATTCGGAACGGGTAGTATTACGGCGTTCTACACCGTGCTGATGGAAGGCGACGATCAGCAGGACCCCCTCGTTGACGCGGTTCGGTCCTTGCTTGACGGGCACATCGTGCTCGATCGAAGATTGACGTCCGAAAATCATTACCCGCCTATCTCGATTCTCGACAGCCTCAGCCGATTGATGCCTGTGATCTGCTCCAAGCAGCACATGAACAAAATCAAGGAACTGCGCGGCTTACTCGCTGCACATGCAAGATCGGCTGATCTGGTTAGGATCGGTGCGTACCAGAAGGGAACAGATGCGACGCTGGACAGAGCGCTCGTGGTTGTGCCGGAGATCAAGCGGTTCCTGCAACATGGCCCTTCGGATCGCGCACCGTTAAGCGAAACTGTCGATCAACTTATGACACTTGCGAGTCAATGATGTCCTTCCGTTTTCGTTTAGAAACACTTCTGCGTGTACGTTGCAGCATTGAAGAACAGGAATGGATGAAGCTTCAATGTATCTCCCAGCAGACCAACACTCTTCGGGCTGAGATCGACGCGCTTCGGCAACTTCAACATGAGGAATCTGTGCGCGTTGCAGATAGCATGCTCGACGGTTTGCCGGCTACCGAGCTTCACATTCTGGTTCATCGTCGAGAGAACTTGGCGGATCAGATCAGCAATCTCCACCAACGACTGCGAAAGCTGGACGAGGACTACCACAAGCAAAGAGCAGTGTTCCTGCGTTCACGCGAGCGTCGCGAGGTAATCGAACGTCTGCGGAACCAGGAGCATGAGGCGTACGTGTGCGAGGAAGCAAGGCGAGAGCAAATCGAGGCAGACGAAACGTTTCTATTGCGGCGACAGGTGAATGGGAAAGCCTTGCCGAATGAGGTGGGTAATGATTGCCGGGCGACGCTGCTCTCGTGTGGAAAATAGTTTCAGTGACATATCGACACGCGATGCAAATGCCTTTAGTCAGTGAGTTCGAAATGGCACGGCCGACCGCGATCATTTGGAACACGAACTGCTAATTGATTCGTGACTGGATATGGGAAGTGTGACTCAACTCGCTATGGTCAGCGACTACAAGCAAGCGCAGCGTGAGTGTGCGACTGCTTGTGTTGACTTCAGTCCTTCGCTGCTTTTCGCTATGAGCGGATCTGCGCATCCGCCAAGCTCGACGTTCGCTGATGAAACGGTTGCTTCGAGTGTTCGGGGCGTACCGTCTCTGTGCCGAGCGACGATTGATGTGGACACCGCAGAGACAAGGGAACAAGAAGATCGAGGTGGCGAAACGGATGGAGATCAGAACGTCTCCGCCGCGTTGTTATTGTTTGTGCCGCCTCCTGCGCAGCCGATCAAAAAACTCGCGCCGCAAACGAATGACCTGCAGTTGAGCAATTTCTCTGGAGCAACTGATGCGGCTGGCGAAACCGGACGGCCATCGTTCCAGCCAACTCGTGAAGGTTCTGGGACGCCAAGGGTTCGCATGGACAGTCCTGAGACGTCGACGCTTACGGGCACGGCCACGTTAGACGCAATGCCGCATTGTGCTTGTGTTCCAGGCCTGCAGGCGGCAACTGAGGCTCCGGGACAGTCGTTGGCGCTTGGGGCCGTGTCGCGGGACATGCGACTGACAAGTTCTCCGCTGTCAGCTCACGACGTGGACGGCACATTTGGTCTTTTCAGCCAGGCGCGTCCGTCGGGCGAGCTAGTCGAACAGGGTGAGGGGATCGACAAGGGTGGTGGTGGAATCGAACAGCCCAACAGGGCGACCATTCAGGATCTAATGCGAGCCGTTCGCGGGAACTCTGTAGAGCAGTGTCGCATTCTACGGGGTCAGGAAGCGGCCCCTGCAACGTCTCCGGTGACTGAATGGGAGGACAAGTCGCGGACGGCGGTGCCGCTGCAACATGAGGCGGAATTGGCGTCCCGGGGGCTGACACGACCGATGCGTTATCGAGGCGGCGAAGTCCCGGTTGAAGCGTGTGCCGCCGCGACGCTCAGAGAAGTGAAGCTAGGGGCCGCAACACCGCAGGCGAACCAGGGTACGCCTGGCAGAGCAAGTCAGGAACGCGGTGCGACTTTCGTAAGGTTGTCGAACGAACCTGCTGATTTTGGCGATCTACCCGGAGACAACCTCGCGAAAGTCGCCGCCTTGGGCTGCCATTCACGAACGCAGGGTTCATCGTTGCTGAATGCAGCAGGTATTGCTAACCGCGCGTCAGAGTCGGACACCTGGTCGAACGTACATTGCAGCAGCAGTACTGAGTCGCAAGTATCTCTTCATGTCTCTGTACCGTTCGGATCAGTGGGGCCAGCCTCGAAGGAAGTCAGTAGCGTTGGTCGAGTGGACCTCACGCTAGAGGGGACGTCTGGCGCGGTCGGGCCACTCGTTGAAAATTCGTCAAGGCAAGAAACATCGCGCTCTGGTGCGTCATTCAACGGTTCACCGCGAGTCAGTAGTGAAACTGTAGTTACCACCGATCGCGTGATCGAGAGAAGAGCGCACCCGAAATCCGGAGAGCGGAATCGTTCCGACAACAACGCAGGAGCAGAAACTCAGCAGGAACGCCCACTGACCGAACCCCGGTCATCGCTTGCCGCGGATCACTCCCAGCCCACAGATGAGGCAGCGCCACCAATGCACTCGAAACTGAACGGCGGGGTCGGTGAGGCGCTCCTGCCACAGGAGCAACAGCTTCGCGAGTCTCAAGCGCCGGAAGCACCTCTTCGCGCAAATGCGCGCGACGTGGCAGCTCATTACATGCCAGACGATCAAGGCCTGCGAATGCACAAGTTACAAGTGCCAAGGTTGTCGCCAACTGAGTTGCACATGACACTGCGTACTCCGGGCGAGGGCCAACTGGAGCTGCGTGCATTCGTTCGGGAAGGGCGTTTCGGTGCATCCCTGCGGGTGGACAATCCAGACCTTCGCGACGCACTTGTAACGCATCTGCCGGTTCTCGAGAACGCGCTTAGCCAGCAGAGCCTTGAGGTAGGCCAACTCGCTATCGCAGGTCGGGAGCCTTTCGGTCCTGACACGGGTAGCGGCCGGCAATCACATCAGCACCATGAACAACGATTATGGCCGCAAGTCCGGGGTGATGAAGAACGTGATGCGCCTGTCACCGATCTTGCGGTCAACGAGTTAGTAGAGAGCCGCGCGAACCTGAATGTTCACGCCTGAGGTCGAAATGTACATCGATGCACCTACGAAGTCGGCGCAATATGCGCAATCGAGTAGCCGGGCAGGATCTGGCGAACTTGGAACAGATACTACGCAGACGTTCTTGACGCTACTCATGACGCAGTTGAAGACGCAGGATCCACTCTCACCGATGGATCCTAAAGAGATGGTCAGCCAACTCGTGCAGTTCAATACATTGGGACAAATCATGGAGATACGTCAGTTGTTGGAAACTCAGCAAACGGGTACAGACGCTTCAAACGACACTACGGCGCCGAACGCCGATGGAGGACACTGATGCCGGTTTTTTCTATTCCGCTTTCGGGGCTGACGGCGAATTCGACCGCGCTCTCGGCTATTGCCAACAACCTGGCGAACCTCAACACGGTTGGATATAAGCAGACACGCGCTGTCTTTCGAGATCTGTTTTACCAAACCCTCGGAACGAGCGGCTCCGGCAGCCCAATTCAACTCGGTACTGGTTCAGCCGTCGGCGAGCTTACCACCATCTTCTCTGGGGGAAGTATCGAGCCCAGTGGCCTGCCAACAGACGTGGCAATCAAGGGCAATGGCTTTTTTGTCGTGCAGAATGCAGAGGACTACCAGTTCACGAGGGCCGGCAACTTTCACGTTGGCGACGACGATTATCTCGTTTCGGAAGAAGGGCAGAGGGTAATGGGCTACCCTGCTGTAAATGGCACGATTCCGACGGGGCAGAGTCTGGGACCGTTGTGCCTTGGAAAGGGCCAGATCAGTCCGGCTAGTGCCACAACGAGTCTTCAGTTCTCTGCGAACCTGAATGCCGATCAAAACGTGGGCACATCGTTCAGTACTCCCGTGACTGTCTATGACTCGCTAGGTGGCAATCACGTTGTGACGTTCAAGTTTACGAAGACCGACGCGAACGAGTGGTCATATGAAGCATCCATGCCCGGCTCGGAACTGGACATCACGCCCGGAAAAGATGCAATGGGCAATGACCTTGCCGTTCCGGAATCGGTGACGTTGTCGAGCGGCACTCTGCAATTCGGTGGCAATGGGAAACTGATTGCGGTCGATCCGCCTGGAGCAAGTAGGTCCGTATCGATTTCGACCTCCAAGCCCGCGGATGCTTCGGGCATGGTGATCAATGGATTGGGCAATGGTGCTGAGAACCTGTCAATGACGTGGGCTTTGTTCAGCGGCACCGGAGAAGGCCTGCTAACGCAAGCTGTCGCTCCGAGCAACGCGTCTACGAGCCGCCAAGACGGGATGGGGGCAGGTTCGCTCCTGGACTTTGCTATCAGTGAGGACGGACTAATTCAGGGTTTGTTCAGCAATGGAAAGACGATGGTGCTTGGGCAGTTGGCGCTGGCAAACTTCGCCAATCCCGAAGGTTTGAGCAGGGCGGGGAGCAACAACTTCAGTTCGACCCTGAGTTCCGGGGTGCCGGTGTTTGGTGTTCCAGGTTCTGGCGGTCGGGGCACGCTTGCAGGTGGCGCCTTGGAACTGTCGAACGTTGACATCGCCCGCGAATTCGCGCAAATGATCATGGCCCAGCGGGGATTCCAGGCGAACGCCAGAGCTATAACGACCTTCGACGAGATTGCTCAAGAAACGATAAACCTCAAACGATAGCTGCCTCTAATGATCTTCTAATCCGTCCTGCTTCGTGCAGAACTAACTGACGAAGCAGGGCGAATCCTAATCGCTTCTTCATTAAGCCTCTCCAACCTAGTCGCGGGTCGAAAGGCAGAACTAGCCGAAGACTTTAGCGCGAATGTCGCCTGCATCCTGTATTTGTCTGCATATCGTTGTTCTGGCTGATTCTCCGTTATCGTGCGCAGATCTCGGCATGTGAATTGCTCTTCTGTGTTGCGCATGGCTGAAGAAAAGACGACACGTAACGGAAAGAGTGCCACGACAGTGTTACTCGTCATCACCGCGGCCCTAATCGCGGCCGGAGCCACTGGTGCGTTTTTCCTGCTGCGACACAGAACATCTCAAGCGAGCCCAGCACCGGAGGTGCAGAAGGTTAAGGCGGTGATGCACCTGGAGCCCTTCGTGCTCAACACGGCGGACGAGGAACAGCGAGCATACCTGCGGGTGGGGATCGACGTCGGCCTGCTCAGTCAGTCTGACGATCCCAAAGAGGACGAAGCCACAAGTCCCACCAGTTCAAGCGCGCTCGCGCGGGACACGATCTTGTCAGTTCTCACCGAGGTCAAAGCGGAAGAAGTGATGACCACCGATGGGAAGGTTCGCTTGAAGAACCGGCTGCTTAAGGCTTTGCAAGAGCGTGCGCCGGAACTCGGGGTGCACGAAATCTATTTCACGGAATTTCTGATCCAGAACTAATCATGCCTCACCAACCTGCATTGCCCCAAGCGGAAGAGGATGCGAGGTGGGCGATCGCAAACTCATTGCCATGCGAGATCGCCCTAGAAGTCCCGGTGCCGCACTTTACCGTCGGCGACCTACTACGAATGTCGAGCGGCACCATCGTTGACACGCATTGGGACGAGAACAAGGACGTTCCGCTGAAAGGAAACGGAACATTGATCGGATGGGCAGAATTCGAAGTCGCTGGAGATCAACTGGCAGTTCGCCTAACCGAACTGGCCTGAGGCAGAAATGGCAAGGAAACGAAAACAGCAACGACATGAAGCTGCCGCAGTCAACGAGGCGATTCCAGTCGCTGAATGGGCGCCGTCGCATGGGAACCCTCAATTCGATTGGCTCTGCTCTGCATGGCGGTATCTCGCCAAGAGCATCGGGCCTAAATGCATGGCTCTCGTCATCGGCTGTCGCGAACATTTCACTCGAATACGGACGTCGGAGAGCTGCGCTCGCCTGCTCGTCTCAAGCAGGGTCAGCCTCGGCGAGAAGCGCTTCGTCGCCATTCTCGAATATGAAGATCGGCGCTTCCTGGTCGGGGGCGGTGCCAATTCGGTTCAACTGCTGGCGAAACTGAGATCGAGAACCGGGAACTCGCAGCAATTTGTAGATGTGTTGAACGATTTCGAAGCGAAGCAGCCAGCGATACAGTGATGACCCGAACAAGCCAATTGAGAACGATCCTGGCCGTAATGATAGTCACGCTCTTGTGCAGCGGGTCAGCACATGCAGGACCAGCGATCGGAAGTCCGGCGAATCCAGCTTCGGGGCTTTCGTGGAACGGGAATAGTTCAATGCCGTGGGGCATCGTTGTGCTACTCACGGTGTTGACGCTGTTACCTGCCCTGTTGCTGTGCATGACTCCGTTCGTGAGATTGCTGGTCGTCTTTCACTTTCTTCGCCAGGCGCTTGGCACGCAAAGCACTCCGAACAACCAGACTCTTATCGGCCTGACGCTGGTGTTGACGTACTTTCTCATGCAACCGGTCGGAGTCGCGATTCAGCAAGAAGCGATCAAGCCGTATCAGCAAGGTCGAATTTCCGCAGTACAAGCCGTTGAGCGTGGGTCAGAGCCGGTGCGGAAGTTCATGTTGAAGTACGTTCGCCAGAAAGATGCCGCGTTGTTCGTGGATCTCGCGAAATTGCCGGCTCCGCGCACCGCGGACGACCTTCCGATGCGGGTAGTAGCGCCAGCGTACATCTTGTCGGAGCTGAAGGCAGGCTTCCAGATTGGGGCGATCCTATTCCTCCCGTTCATGGTGATCGACATGGTGGTGGCTTCGATCACGACCTCGGTTGGGATGCTTCAGTTGCCTCCCGTTGTTATCTCTACGCCGCTAAAGCTGTTGCTTTTCGTAATGGTGGACGGGTGGAACCTGGTGGTCGGCTCGTTGATGAAGAGTTTCGCGTGAGGATCCGATGACGATGCAAATGGTAGTCGATATTGGCCGCCGAACTTTGCAGGCGACGTTGCTGCTCGCCGCTCCCATCCTGGTGATCACCATGGTGGTCAGCCTAGTGATCAATATCGTTCAGGTGTTGACGTCTGTGCAGGATTCAACGGTCTCGACAGTACCGCGCCTTGCCATTGCTGCCGGTGCTGCGTTCCTGCTGATGCCGTGGATGATGCGGCAACTGGCAGGATTCACGCTCCAGATGTTCTCTGACTTCCGGCCTTTTCTCCACTGACCGATGACTCCGAACCTAGAACAAATCGTCACGGCGCTCGGACTGTTTGGAGCGCGAGTCTCCGCAGTCATGCTGTTTGCGCCGTTCTTCGGGAGCATGACCATGCCGGCGAGAGTCAAGGCGGGACTCGTAGTGGCGATCGTTGGGCTCCTCTATCCGGTCTGTCGTCCTCATGTGCTGGCGCTTCCTGCGGGGATATCTGAGTGGGCCCTAGTTGGTGCGAGTGAGTTCGTCGTCGGCGCAGTGCTCGCACTAGCACTGAACTTCATCTTTGAAGGCGCACAACTCGCAGGACAAATTCTTGGATTGCAGATGGGGTTGTCGATCGTCAACGTGCTCGACCCACAAACCCAGGTTGATTCGCCCGTGCTTTCAATCTTTCACCAGACCATCGCGATGCTCATATTCTTGCAGCTCGACGTACATCACTGGTTGCTGCGGGGGCTCGCGAAGAGCTTTGAGTACATGCCGGTCGGTTCTTTAGGCAACCCCGCTGCGATTACCTCCGAACTGTGGAGGGCCGCCGGCGGAATCTGGCTTATCGGTGTGCAAATCGCTGCTCCGGCTCTGGTTGCCACAATGCTCGCAGACGTCGTTCTAGGATTTCTCGGAAAAGCCTCACCGCAATTCCCGATTCTCTTTGTCGGGATATCGGCGAAAAGCATTCTCGGATTACTCGTCACCATTACCACACTGGCTTTCTGGCCAACTTTTCTCGAGCGCCACTTCGCAACGGCGATTGTGCTAGGCGAGCGAACGCTGCGACTCGCAAGGTGAACTAAGTGGGTGCAGATAACAAAACCGAGCAAGCAACACCGCGACGGAAACAGAAAGCGCGCGAGAGAGGGCAAGTCGCTCGCAGCCGCGAACTATCGTCGGCTCTCGGCATGGCGGCTGCAGTAGCGGTGTTGGCGTGGCAAGCGGACGGACTCGCACAGCACTGGAGAGACGTATTTCGGGTGTTTCTCAGGGCAGGCATCGCGCCGGAGATCCCCTCGAATTCGTTCGTCGCTAAATCCATTTTGCTTCCAGTTCTCGAGTGCACAGCGGCACCAATGGCCGCAGCGTGGATATGTGCCACGACGGGGACACTGGCACAGGGCGGCTTCGTCTTCGCGCCAGAGGCTTTGGCATTAAACGGCGGGAGACTGAATCCGGTTACGAAACTGCAACAGATGTTTTCTCCTTCAGGGCTCGCCTCCTGGCTCAAGTCACTGTTGCCATTTGGGGTGATTGGATACCTGGGCTATTCCATGTTGCGCCGCGACTGGAACGTGATAGCTCGCTTGACCTTTCTTCAACCGGGAGGATTTGTTGAATATCTTGCCGCACGGGCATACGAAGTCGCATGGAAATCCACTCTGGTACTGCTTGTCTGGTCGGCACTCGACTACTTGCTCGTCAGGTTGAAGATGGAGCGTGATCTTCGAATGAGCCGGCAGGAGGTCCGGGAAGAAGCCAAAGAGAGCGACGGGAATCCACAGATGAAAGCGCGCATTCGTCGACTGCAGAGGCAAGTGGGACGGCGAAGAATGTTGCAGGACGTGCAACGCGCGACAGTCGTTGTAACCAACCCGACGCACTTTGCCATAGCGCTCGAATACCGTCCGGAGATGGCTGCACCCGTCGTTGTTGCCAAGGGACGAAACCTACTGGCGCAACAAATCAAGCAGACCGCCGCGTGGCACGGCGTTCCGCAAGTCGAGAATCCCCCGCTCGCACACGCCCTTTATCGGAGTGTCGAAGTCGGCCAGAGCATTCCCGCAAAACTTTATGCCGGGGTGGCTGAAGTCCTCGCTTTTGTCTACCGCACTCAGCAGAACGTTCGGGCACGAGGGGGCAAGTGATGGCGGAAGCGCGTGCAAAAAAGAGTTTCTTCTCGGCGCTGACGGGAACAGCGACAGACTGGATCGTGCCAATCGCGGCCGTTAGCGTCATCTTTGTCATGCTGGTGCCGCTGCCTGCGCTGGTGCTCGACTTCCTGCTGGCGATCAGCATCACGGCATCGGTGCTTGTGCTGATGTCGGCCATTCATATCCTGCGGCCGGTTCAGTTTTCTGTTTTCCCAAGCTTGCTACTGCTTTTGACGCTGTTCCGTCTGTCGCTAAATCTGGCGAGCAGCCGACGAATTCTTTTGCACGGCAACGAAGGCGCGAGCGCTGCTGGCGGCGTGATCGAAGCGTTTGGGCAGTTCGTTGTTGGTGGCAATTACGTAGTGGGCTTCGTACTCTTTCTTGCATTGATCGCCATTCAGTTCATGGTGGTCAGCCATGGCGCCGTCCGTACAGCGGAGGTTACCGCTCGCTTTACCTTGGACGCCATGCCGGGAAAACAGATGGCGATTGATGCCGATCTGAACGCCGGCATCATCGACGAGGCACAAGCCAGGACAAGGCGTGAGCAAGTCTCGCGGGAGGCGGAATTCTACGGCGCGATGGACGGTGCCGCGCGCTTCAATCAGCGAGATGCCCTCGCAACAATTCTTATAACCGCTATCAACATCGTGGCGGGCTTCCTGATCGGCGTATTTCAACTTGATATTCCGTTCCGCGATGCCCTGAAAACTTACACGATCCTCACAGTCGGCGACGGGTTGGTAACGATGATTCCCTCGCTGCTGGTTTCGGTGAGTGGCGGCATTGTGGTTACACGTGCATCGTCAGACAGCAGCCTGGGGTCCGATCTCGGAACTCAACTTCTTTCGAAGAAACTACCGCTCTGGATTGCTGCCGGGGTGTTGGTGGTTCTGGCCCTTATCCCGGGCATGCCGAAAGTGACCTTTGGCATCCTTGCGACGGCTCTAATGCTCCTCGCCCGCAGGTTGAAAGAGCAAGCGGAGCTTGGTTCCGCGCCAGCGGCAGATCATGCTGGAAAACAAGGAACTGCCTCCGGGACCGCGTTGACGCCCGAACCGCTTGAGGCGGCACTCAAACTAGATGACTTGAGCCTGGAAGTTGGATACGGTCTCGTGCCGCTTGTGGACGCGAAACAGGGAGGGCAACTGCTGCAACGCGTTCGCGCGCTTCGTCGTCATCTTGCGGTTCAGCTCGGCTTCATCGTTCCATCGGTTCACATAACCGATAACCTGCGACTGAACCAGCGAGAATACGTGATTTTCCTGAGAGGCGTGGAAATCGCACGATGGGAGTTGCGTGGGGAATGCATGCTGGCGATCAGCTCCGAGATGTCGGCGCCGAAGATTCCGGGCGTAGATACTCGCGAGCCTGCTTTCGGCGCAGCGGCGAAATGGATCGACGCAGCGCACCAAGAACAGGCGCTTGCGGCCGGTTACGCTGTGGTGGATCAGACGTCTGTCATGGCGACGCATCTGGCTGAAGTTATCAGGCAGCACGCGCACGAATTGTTGTCACGCCAAGAGGCCAAGCGCCTGCTCGACAAGTTGGGCGAGAGTCACCCAAAACTGATCGAAGAACTCGTTCCGAAACTGCTGACGCTAGGCGAAGTGCAAAAAGTGCTTCAACAGTTGCTCAGGGAACAGGTTTCCATTCGAGACCTTGGAACCATACTCGAGAGCCTAATTGAGACTGCGTCTGCCACCAAGCATCCGGTTTTGCTGGTTGAATCTGCACGTCAGGCATTGGGACGCGCACTGGTCCGGCCGCTGCTCACCGAGGACGGCGGTCTGAAAGTGGTGACCATTGATCCCTCGATTGAGGATGAGTTGGCGCGAGCATTCAGCCCGCAAGCCTCGGTCTCGGTGGCCACCTCGCTACAGCCCTCATTCATCAGGCGAGTGCTTGACGGGTTGCGCAGCTTGATCGGAGAGCAGGTCACGATGGCTACCCCGGTTCTTTTGTGCAATACGCCAGCGCGTTTTCACCTGAAACGGCTACTTGAGCCCTTTCTACCGAAGGTAGTTGTGTTGTCACCAGGAGAGATTCCCCCAATCACAGCTGTGCAGTCGATTGGGATGGTGCGCTGATCCAGAATCACGGCCTAACGAGAATGCTATGACGTCAGCTCAGAACGCATACACCGAACTGCAAGATGACAAGGACTCGCGTGACGCCCTGCTGCTCGAACAGCTTCCGCAGGTGCGTTATATCGCCCGAAGAATACATGAGCGCCTGCCTCAGCACGTTCCGCTCGAGGATTTAGTGCATGCCGGAGTCATTGGCCTCATTGACGCTCTGCACAAGTACGATCGTGGCAAGAACGTTCAGTTCAAGTGCTACGCGGCGATCAGGATCCGGGGAGCGATTCTGGACAGCCTGCGAGATCTGGACTGGAGTCCACGCGATCTCCGCCGGAAGGCGCGACAGATCGAAACGGCAAGCAATCGCCTTGCAATCGAACTAGGGCGTCCAGCTTCGGAGCAGGAATTGGCAGATGACCTGGGTGTAAGCCTCGATGAGTTCCAGCGTATGGTCTCGGACATCGGCGGGCTTGAAATCAGCAGTTGCCAAGTTGAGTCTTCGCAGGACGGGCAGGAGACGAATTTAGCAGAACAGATTCCCACCGATCCTGATCAGAGCCCCCTCGCTGAATGTCTCCGCTCAGAGAGGAAAAAAGCGCTGGCGCAGGCAATTTCGGAATTGCCCGAAAAGGAACAGCAGGTGCTCGCACTGTACTACTTCGAGGAGTTGACGATGAAGGAAGTCGGCGCAGTGCTGGGCGTCGGAGAAAGTCGAGTGTCACAAATCCGCTCGCTCGCGCTGGTTCATCTGCGATCTCGGCTACGTAGCTTCGGAGTTTCTTCGGAACCCGCTGCGACACTGACCCTTGGTGCGGCAGCTATGGAGGAACAATGGAGAAGGTTCTGAACCAAGAGGAGATCGATGCAGTATTTCGTGCCGCGCGTGGTGCTGCAAGCGATGGGGGATCCAGCAACGAGCGAAAGACGACTCCCTGCAACTTCAGGCAAGCAGGCCAAATCGGTTCAGACCAGGTACGTTCAATCAGCGCGTTGCATGAAGGGTTTGCCCGCAATCTGACGCACTGGCTTGCGGCCTATCTGCGCACCTCGTTCGAGTGCAACCTGGTCTCGGTCGAACAGATTTCGTACCGCGAAGTGCTGTCGCGAATTCCCGAGTTGGCGTATGTCGCGTCTTTCTGCCTCAATCCTGGTGGCTCGATAGGAGCGCTGCAGTTGGATCTGTCTATTGCATTCCCGATCATTGATGTCTTGCTCGGAGGCCAAGGGAGTGGAGAGTCGCAGTTGCGCGAAGCGACCGAGATTGAGGATGGGATATTGGAAGGTGTGGTCAGGATCATCTGCCGTGAGTTACAGACGGCATGGCAACCGTTGGGCCTTGAATTCGTGTTCGACCAACGCCAACAGCCATCGCAGATGCAACGAGTCATGGCACCGAGCGAATTGACGCTATGTCTCAGTTTTGAGCTCCGTATGCCTGAGGCTCGTGGCACGCTCAACCTCATATTCCCGTCCGTCGTGGCCACAGCACTCCTTCGCAAGTTGTCGCTCGACTGGGCGTATCAGAAGCCCCAAGCGAGCGCTGAAATCAGCAAACAGCTTCGTCAGCGTCTACTGGGTTGCTCGTTCGTAGTGGAACTGGGACTACCGGAAGTGCGTTTGCGCGTTTCAGACGTTGTGAGACTTCGGCCCGGCGACCTCTTGCCATTGCGCCGATCGGTAAATTCTCCTATCAACCTTGTCGTCGGGGACCAGCGTTTGTTTACCGCCGCGGCTGTCAGGAAGGGAAATGCTCGAGCTGCACAGGTGAAGAGTCGGATAGAACTGCGATCGACGGTTGGAGGAAAGTGACATGTGCAGGGAAACAGAAACTAAAGAGCTGGCTTGCAAACCGTTCCTGGGTACGTTCGCGACCAGTGCGTCCGCAGTCCTATCGCAGGCACTAGGAACACAATGGAACGTAGAAGTCACAACACTGGCTGGAAAAGGCGAAGACCCAGTTACGTTGGCGTTCGGAGCAACCGGAGGCATACACGGTGAGTGGTGTGTTTGTTTATCACGCACAAATGCGGCTCGTCTCTCTTCCGCATTCATGATGTCGCCGGAAACCGATACAGCCGAGTGGACACCTGCACTGCAGGACGCCGCGGAGGAACTCTTCCGGCAGATAGCAGGCGACGCCGCCTTAGCGATGAAGCCGCTGGCCGGTGAAGTCAAGCTACAGTTGATTTCTGGTGCGCGACCAGAGTGGGAGCCGGCATCTGAGCACATGGTTAGTGCCTCAACAGAACACCTAGTCGTGCACATGACGGTTCGCATCAGCCCCGAATTGCTTGACTCACTACGCTCAATTGCTCCAGCCTGCGGGGTTTGCGTCGGTGCTGCGCAACAAGAGAAGCCAATGTCGTCACGAAATCTCGACCTGCTGATGGATGTCGATTTGGGAGCAACTCTACGGTTTGGTCGGAAGGTGATGCCCTTACGCGACATTTTGGAACTGACGTCGGGGTCGGTGATCGAATTGGATCGTCAGGTCCATGAACCAGTGGACCTGTTGATTGAAGGAAAGCTGGTTGCTCGAGGAGAAGTCGTAATCGTGGAAGGCAACTATGGTCTTCGGGTCACGGAAGTCGCCTCACCACAACAAAAAATGGCAGTTCTGCGATAGCGGAGGAGTCAGTGTCAAGTGGAGTGGTGATTCGTAATTGGGTACCCCGGCTTTACAACGCACTTGGGTCCATCATGCCACCGTGCGCCAGTGAGGAATGTCGGCAGCAGTCCCGCATCTTGGATCGGGTTCGCTCGTCCGGTACCGGCATCCGCGTAGATGCGCGATGGTACTGCTCCCCTGAGTGTTTCGAACGTGCCATGCGAGATGAGTTTCAACTGCTCCTTTCAGAGGAAAGGAGCCGCCAGGGGTCTCGCATGCATCGCGTTCCGCTCGGGCTGTTGCTGATGTCTCATGGTGCGATCGACCACGCTCAGCTTACGGCTGCACTCGAGGCTCAGCGGCAAGCGGGTAAGGGGCGAATAGGCGAATGGTTGGGCCGAATAGCTGGGGTGAATGAAGATCAGATCACGAAGGCGTTAAGCGATCAATTGTGCTGCCCTGTGCTCAGAAGCAGTAGCGTATCGCCCCAATTAGCAGAAACGGTTCCTGTTCGCCTGCTCGAACACTACCGCATGGTTCCGGTTCACTACAGCAACTCCCCTCGCAACATGTATATCGCCTTCTGCGATCAGGTGGATCACTCGGTCCTCTACGGTGTTGAACGGATGCTGCAATGCCGTACGCAACCGTGCCTCATTTCAGACAGCACGATGGAACGAACCTTGACCCGCCTTCGGTCGACTACCCGGCCAGATGAGGTTGTGTTCGCGAACAACCAGAGCCCTTCGGAAATGGCAAAGATCACCCGTAATTACGCTGCACAGTTGCACGCAGACGCGGCCAAGGTCGTTGCCTGCGGCGAGCACGTGTGGGTTCGATTATTGCGGCCCAGACATATCTTCAATCTGTTGTTCCAAAGAGGTGCAGGAAAGCTTAGCGGGACTGGCGTTCGCACGTCACTGTGGTCGTAAAACTAAAGCTTCCTCTCATGCTGCCGATGAACTGAGCGGAAGAAGAAAATGTCGCTCACTGAGCTTGAGAACGCAACGGCAGAGAGGCGCGAGGCGATGCATATCGCATCCGGCTCCGACGAACAGCGGAAGGTATTGAGTCTTGCTGCGCAGTACTCGGTCTGCTTGCCTACAACCGGTTCTTCGTTGTTCAGACTGAATCAACTTCTGAGTGTGACTCCCGTCGATCTGCGGGCTGTAAGCGATATTGCGCACTCAGATCCCAGCATTGCTGCGCACGTGTTGAGACTCGTGCAATCCGAGCACTCCGGAATCGGTGAGCGATTTCGTCCACTGGATGAATGCGTCGTGCTGTTGGGGGTTTCAATAATGCGGAGCCTGGTTTTCACAACTGCATTGGCTCCGACCGATGAATACACAACAGCCCGTTTGAAGGCTTTGTGGCAGCATAGCCATCTCACGGCTGTTTTGAGCCGACGAATAGCGGTCGAGTGCGGCTATCCCGAGGTGGAGTTGGCTTACGTTTCGGGCCTGCTACACGACATTGGCAAGGTGCCTTTGATTCTGGCGTCGCCGCAAACTCAATGCGCCAGAGTGCCCGCAGAAGGTGTGCTTCGACATCACCCTGTGGTGGGCGCACGCTTGTCCAAAATGTGGGAACTGCCGTCGCTGATCTCGGACGTGATTGAGCACCATCACAATCCGGCAGGTGCAAGGCATGACCAGTTGCTAACATCAATCACCGCAGCCGCCAACCAGATCTGTGAGCTTCACGGTGTGGGGCTCGGCTTTGCTCCAGCCGACACATACATCGCGAACTTAGCAGAGATACTCTCGCGATTCCTGCCCGATCCGTTTGGACACATGCAGGAAATAGAGAAAAGGCTAAGGTATGACCTATCTCGCTGGTTCGCAGCGCTCCGAACCTCAGAGGCTAACTGTTCGAGGCAGCGCGTTCAACACATGGACTAACTATGACTATCCGTGCACTTATCGTGGACGATTCGTCAGTAATGCGCAAAATCGTGGAGCGCTCGCTAAGGCAAGCGGGGCTTCAGTTACAGCAGGTGTTCGAGGCCGGCAATGGAGTGGAAGCCCTTCAGGTGCTTGCTCAGAACAAGGTGGATCTCATTCTGAGCGACATCAACATGCCTGTTATGGACGGACTAGAGTTCGTGCGTCAATTGCAGACGCTTGCGGACGCGCGCAGCACACCAGTGGTCATGATCACCACGGAAGGCAGCGAGTCACATGTGATGCAGGCCCTCTCCTGCGGGGCGAAGGGCTATATCCGAAAACCCTTCACTCCTGATCAGGTCAAGGAGCACGTCGTGCCCATACTGGAGAATTGAATGCCGCTAACAAACAGACCGGCCTGCCAGGTGCGCGAAGACTGGGGCCCGATCCTTGAATCGGCAACTCGCGAAGTATTTGGAATGATGCTTGGGAGCGACCTTGAGCCGGTGGTGGAGCCCGCATCCAGACCTGGCGAAGTCACCGCAGTCGTCGGTCTTGCAGGGGAGCTCTGTGGTGCGTTCATCGTTCGGTGCACAGTCCGGGCAGCGCTGTCAATGACGTCGGCCATGTTGGGAATCGACGAGGAGGCAGTCACCGACCAGGCATGGGATGCGGTGGGCGAAGTCTGTAACATGACTGCGGGCAACTTCAAGGCAAAACTGGGCGGGATTGGTGACCGGTGCATGTTATCGGTGCCAACGATCGTCAGTGGCGCTGACTACACCGTGCGATCGCTTGCCGATGGTAGTGCCACCCAGCGCGACTTTCTGTTTCGCGGCGAACGCGTCTCGGTGTGTGTCGAGATTCACATGTGACCCGAGCCTCGGATTGATGAGCATCTCCTGCATTAGAGGCATTTAACGTGAGCGAAAAGCGAACTCATTAATTTCAGGCACTTGGGATGCATCCGCATGAAACCGAGTGGTCTTCCGCGTGCATGTACGACATGCGCGGAGGCTCTCAGTGGACAGTGGATTGTATGCGGCTTGTACGGCGCTGATAGCGCGAACGCAATCTCTGGATCTAGCGGCCAACAATCTTGCCAACGTCAATACGGCCGGGTACCGTGCGCAGCGCGCGACATTCCGCTCACTACTCGCGCACTCATCGAATACAGGTCTCAGCCCCCTTAATCAGGCTGTCAATGATTATGCTGTGCTGCACGGCAGCCACATTGACACAACGGCGGGGGGCCTGGAACGAACGTCCAACGACCTTGATTTTGCAATCGAGGGAGATGGCTATTTCGCGGTCCAGACGAAGTATGGCGTTCGTTACACGCGTAACGGGCAGTTTCAGATTTCTACGCAGGGCCACTTGGTTACGTCTTCTGGAGATCCAGCTCTTGGTGACCAAGGCCCGCTACAACTGCCCAGGGGAGCAGTGTCGGTCGGACCGGACGGCACTGTCTCGGTCGGCGGAGCACTTGCTGGCAAGTTAAAGATCATTAAGTTTCCACCAGGCACCCCCATCCAAGCGGAAGGCTCAGCCTATTTCTCGGCACCCCCAAATGCAGCGTCCCCAGCCATAGGAGCGGTCGTTCGACAAGGGATGCTCGAATCGTCGAACGTGAGCGCTGTCGAAGGCGCGATCGACCTGATTGCACTTCAGCGCCACGCTGAGTTGTTGCAACGTGCTGTGACGGTTTTTCATTCGGAGTTCAACCGGATTGCGGCAGAAGATCTGCCGCGGATTTCATAGGAGTAGCTTATGTTCCGCGCTCTGTACACGGCAGCAAGCGGGATGGTTGCCCAGCAGCTCAACCTCGACAATATCGCCAATAATCTGGCTAACGCGAGCACTGCCGGCTTTCGTCGTCGGCGCTTGCAGTTTCATGACTTGCTTTACCAAAACATGGTCACGCCTGGAGCTGCGTCGTCACAACAGACGACCGTGGCCGCGGGGCTTCAGATTGGGCTCGGTACGCGCTCTGGAGCGTCGGAGATTATTCAGACCCAGGGCGACTTTGACTTCACCGGTAATCCGCTCGATCTAACGATCAAGGGTCAGGGCTTCTTCCAAGTCCGTACACCCAATGGCGACACTGCGTACACACGCGCCGGCACCTTTCATCTCGATGCACAAGGCAATCTGGTTACTGCAGACGGCAATACATTGGAACCGGCCATAACGATCCCCGCGGATGCGGGCTCGATCACGATCGGAGCGGATGGAACAGTCAGCGTGACCCAGCCGGGACAGACCGCCGCTCAACAGGTTGGGAAGATTCAGTTGGCGATGTTTGCCAATCCGGGAGGATTGAACAGTGTCGGCAAGAATCTGTTTTTAGCAACGACGGCGTCTGGCGATCCGATCATCGGCACGCCTGGAGGAACCGAGGGCATCGGCTCGCTTGAGCAGTATGCACTGGAGCAGTCGAATGTGAACGTCGTAGAAGAGTTCATCGGCATGATCATGGCCCAAAGGTCATACGAGGCAAACTCACGCGTAGTGCGCGCCGCTGACGAGATGTTCCAGCAAGTAAACACCATGACCCGATGATGCTCGCCATGATTATGCGTCACTTCATTCTCGTTGTCGTAGCGCTTTGTCTTTTGGACGCGAACGCATTTCCGAGAAATGAGAACCCGCGTGTTGATGCTGCTGTGACAGAAGCTCAAGACATCGAGAATCTGCTTGGCAGTTCCATCCGGCAGGCTTTTGGTAATGGTTTGGTGTTCGGTTCCGAAGACGTGACTGTACTTGGGGCGCGCGGCATGAGCCGGACATCGTTGGCGCTCAGAGTAGACCGGATTCTAGTTGATGGTCCAAGGCAGAAAATTGATGTTCGCGTGAAGTGCACCAACGGCGGATGCTTGCCGTTCTACGTTTTGATCGGGCCGAAGAGTATTCCCGACAGTTTGAAGCATCGTGTCGTCGAGGTCAGACCAACCTACTCGGGGAAAGCGATAACGGCTGAAAACAGTTTTCGGACCAAAGCTTCGGTCGTTAAAGCCGGCAGTCCGCTGTTACTTGTGGTAACGACACCGCAGATGCGGGTTTCCATCCCAACCGTCAGCCTCGAAACTCGGCGGAGCGGCGAGGCGCTTCGGGTCCGTGCTGTTGGGACAAATCGTATTTACAGCGGCATTCTCACCCAGCCAAATGTGACTTCGTCTGCAGGAGCGTCCGTATGGTCCGATTAGGAAACACACTCGCGTGTCTCGCCATCGTGCTTGTTGTTTGTGCGCAAGTTCACGGGAAGAAAGACGTGCAGAGCGATTCCCGGGCGGATTACCTGGCGCGTCTGCGATCAAGCGCCAGCCCGAACATTGAAGGTCCGACTCCGGGCAGCTTGTGGATTGCTGGGGGCTCGTTCACAAATCTGGCTGGGGACTACAAGGCGCGAAATTTGGGGGACCTGATCATTATTAACATCGTCGAGCAGACTCTGGCCGAAGCGAGCGGGGCAGTTGCGTCGCAGCGGAAGTTTGATACAGCGTCTGGTGTGACCGGACTAGCAGGCCGCATTAGCACCGGTGGGATAAATACGCTACTGTCTGCCAACTCCGATACCAAGCTGCAAGGCCAGGCACAAACAGCTTCGAGATCCAGGTTGCAGACAAGTGTTGCCGGCGAGGTCATAGCGGTGCTCCCGAATGGCAATCTCGTGGTGGAAGCCCGCCGGCAACTGGTCATGAACAATGAGAAGCAAACGGTGCTGTTGCGTGGCGTTGTGCGGCCTGGAGATGTTACGCCTGAGAATACGGTCATCTCCACTCAACTAAGCAATCTCGAAGTTGAACTGCGGGGAAAAGGGGTAGTGAGTGACGCAACCCGACGTCCGAATTGGGCGGTCCGCGCATTGATGTGGCTTACCGGTTTCTGAGGGCGAACAAGCTCATGCATTTGAAACTGATGGTGTTCTTAGCCTCAGTTGTCGTGGCGTTCACATCGTCGGCTCGCGCGGACCAACTCAACCGTGTAGCCATCCGAGATCTAGCGCAAATCGAGGGAGTACGCGAGAACTCGCTAATCGGCTATGGCATGGTTGTGGGTTTGAATGGGACGGGAGATCGTCGCCAGACAATGTTCAGCACGCAGACTCTCGCCAACATCCTTGACCGAATGGGCGTGCAGATTCCGACTGGAGCTGTTCGAGTGAACAACGTGGCGTCGGTTTTTGTTACGGCGTCGCTCCCTGCTTTTGCCCGACCGGGCACGAGGGTCGATGTCACCGTTTCGTCTATTGGCGATGCCAAGAGCCTGGAAGGTGGTCTTCTCCTGCTTACGCCATTGCATGCCGCGGATGGGCAAGTTTACGCCGCGGCTCAGGGGCCTCTTACGCTTGGCGGGTATACGGCGGGAGTTCAGGGGAACAGTAAGCAGGTAAATCATCCGACTGTCGCGCGCATACCTATGGGGGGCGTCGTTGAACGGGAGAATGTGGTGGATCTTGCAAGATTGCCGCATCTGTCCTTGCTACTGGCGGATGCCGACTTCGGGGTTGCTCGCGACATTGTTCGAGCAATCAACATCGAGTTCCGCAAGGATGTGGCGCGTGCGGTGGATTCCAGGCGCATCGACCTGGATAGGGATGCGATTGGCGCTGATGGGCTGCCTGCGGCTATCGCAAGGCTTGAGAGTCTTCAGGTGGCGGTTCATCCGAAGGCTCGGGTTGTAGTTAACGAGCGCACCGGAACCGTGGTTATTGGAAGTGACGTGCGGTTGAGCCCAGTTTCCATTCTGCATGGGAACCTGTCGATCGAGGTGTCCACTGAGTTCAGGCCATCTCAGCCCGCACCGTTCTCCCAGGGAGAAACAGTGGTCATACCGCAGCCCAGGGTTCGAGCACAGGAATCGCCGATCAGACGGATTGAACTGACCGACGGCGCAAGCGTCGAGCAACTGGTGAGCGGCCTGCAAACAATCGGCGCAACAGCACGCGACGTGGTGGCGATACTCCAGGCTATCAAGGCCGCCGGCGCACTTCAGGCGGAACTGGAGGTGATCTGATGTCTGGTATTGCGAGTGTTCAGGGGGCGACTGTGCCAGTCGACCAGACGAACGATCGAAAGTTGACCAAGGCGGCTCAGGATTTCGAATCTGTGCTGCTGGCTAACCTTTTGGAAAACATGCAATCAGCGATGTCGAACCTGTCTGGCGAACCGGAGGATGCGGCAGGGGACGACTTCAAAGGCATAGGCGTGCAGCAAATTGCGAAGAGTTGGGCCGAATCCGGGGGAGTGGGAATTGCACGCATAATCCTGCCTTATCTAGGCCGTGAAGCAAAATCGGGCGCGGCCGCTGACCTAAAGTTGCCCTCTTCCTTGCCGACGATTCCCGAACCCCGGCTGGAGTTCGAAAAACAAAGTTAAAGATTTCTTAGCACCTGCCGATAATGGATTGCAGGGACAGATGTGATAGCGAGGTAGCAGATGAAAATCGGATTGAACACACCTGCGAATCTTGCCGCAGAGATGTTGCGGCTCGGCAGGCATGAGCGTTCGAGTGAGGGCGTTCGAGCGAAAGACGACCAACTCCGTTCAGATGAGGCCCGTATTTCTCTCGATCAGGCCAGGGTTCGCTCGCTTGAGGCGGAGATTGGGCGACTGCCCGAGGTCCGAAAAGAAAAGGTGGAAGCGCTGCGCCAAGCCATGGCGCAAGGTGCTTACCGCGTCGATGCCGAACAAATTGCGGAAGCCATGTCGGCCGACTTCGGCTGGCAGAGATCTTAAGCCAATGCCGAGCACAATGGCGGCCCAACCGACGACCTATGTGGACCTGCTTGAACGCCAACTGGAGCTTTCACGGCTTCTTATGGTCGAACTTTGCGACAGCAAAACTGCGATTGCCACTCTCGACCTGCGCGCGATTGAGCAGCAGACGCTCAGGCAAGAGAGCATCTGTTGCGAACTGGCATTCGTACGCGAGGAAATCGCACGCGTGGAGTCGCCTGATCTTCGGCTTGCAATAGATGCGACCACGTGTGAGAAGCTGGCGTCCCTGCGGCAACGCATTGCAGAAGCGGAGCAGGAACTGACCCGTGCCAATCGTGTTCAAGAGGCGCTCGTAAGGCGCTCACGACGGTCCATCAACGTAATGGTGAATGTGTTTTCCACTTGCTCCGTTGAGTCGGTCGACGGTAGCCGTTCACTTGCGCGTTATATCTAGAGAATGTCATGTCCAGCCTATTTGGTACGATGTCGGTTTCCCTCAGGGCATTGCTGGCGCAACAGGCCGCTTTGCAGACAACAGCCGAGAACATCGGCAACGTCAACACGGCAGGTTACGCGCGCCGCAGGGCAGTCATGATCGAGGATGATCCCGTTTTGGATGGCCGTTTGACGATCGGCAACGGGGTGCACCTTGCGAGGATTGAGAGCCTGCGCGATGGGACGTTGGAAATTCGCATTCACGAGGAGACGCAACAGCAGGGCGAACTGGATGGCTATATCGGGGCGATGCGCCAGGTCGAGTCTCTTTTCAGCGATGTCGATCATGGCATTGGAGCGCAACTCGATAAGTTCTTTCAGAGCCTTACCCGGCTGTCTACCGGTGCCGACAACATTCCTTTGCGTCAAAACGTAGTTACTGCGGCCGGTAATCTCGCCAGTACATTCAATAATGTCGCGAATCGATTGAAGGCTCTGCAGCAGACACTCGATGGTGGACTCGTTCAAGCGGCCAGCGACATAAATACGATAACGGCACAGATTGCTGATCTTAATGTCGAAGTGTCGCGACAGCGAACGTTGGGCGACGATGCCGGCACCTTTGAGGATCAGCGCACACAACTTATTCGCGAGCTTTCTGAACTGGTCAATGTATCTGTCATCAACGCGGATGATGGTGTCACGCTAACCACGGCAGACGGGGCGGCACTGGTGGTTGGCGCTCACGCGTTTCAAATTGAAACAAGCCTTCAGTCGAGCGGATTAAGGCACGTCTATTCCCAGGGACGTGACATTACCAGTGGAATTTCAGGCGGCCGAATGGGTGGATTGTTGCGGGCCCGTGATGCTGGCGCTGAGTCGTTACTCTCCGACCTGGATCGGATGGCATCCGGGGTGATCACAGAGATCAATGCGGCTCATCGTCAGGGCTTCGATCTGAACGGAGTTGCGGGTCAAGACCTCTTTGCACCCGCGTCGCCAACCGACTCAGCCGCGAAGATGAGGCTTGTGATTTCAGATCCTGCAGCGATCGCCGCGAGTTCGGACGGAAGTGTGGGCGACAGTGGCAACGTTTCACGGCTTAGCGATGTGGCTACCGCGGCCGTGATTTCAGGGCAAACGCCTCTTGATTACTACTCCGGTATGGTCGGGCGGTTCGGGAATGACTTAGGTCAGGCCGAAGCAGAACGTGAAGCAGTTGACCTGATTATGCGTCAACTATCGAACCAGCGGGCCGCGGTCTCGGGAGTGTCGCTCGACGAAGAAGCCGCAAATCTAATTCGCTACCAGCGCGCGTTCGAGGCGGCCGCCCGTGTCGTTTCGGTGATAGACGACTTGACGCAAACTGTAATCAATTTGGGACGGAACTGAAAGAATGCGCATCAATCCGGATTCAACGGCTGACCTGATTGCCGCCCTGGCACGCACTCAACAGGCGCAGGAAACGGCGCTGGCTCAGATCTCTTCGGGCAAACGTATAGTTGCACCCTCCGACGATCCTGCCGGGATGGCTGAATGGATACGGAACCGCTCTCGCGCGACGAATAATGATGAGTTTTCGCACAGCATTGGAACGCTAAAAGCAATGTTCCACACTGCGGATTCGACTCTGAACTCTGTCGTTTCAAGTTTGGAACGAGCGGTAAGTCTCGGTGTGCGTGGTGCTAATGGAAGTCTGTCTGTGGAGAACCGTGAAGCGATTGCGTTAGAAGTGAAAGGCATCCGCGAGAATATAGTAGGTCTGGCGAACGTCGCGATAAACGGTACGTACATTTTCGCCGGCACAGAGACTCGCACGAAACCGTTTGTCTCCGATGCGGACGCGAGCAGCATGGTGCGTTATCAAGGGAACCAGGGTACCTGCCAGGTTCCTATCGGTGAGTCACGTTTGATGCAGATGAATGTTCCGGGAGATCAAATCTTTGCCGCAGCAGAAGCAGATGTCTTCCAGTCGCTTCAGGACCTGATCACGTCGTTGGAGGCCGGCGGAGCGGACGCCATATCGGTTGCTACTTCCAGGGTGCGAGCCGCGTTTGATCACGTTTCCGGCCAACGCGTTTTCTACGGCAGTGCTTTGGCGCAGATGGCTTCGGAAGAAACGTACCTTGCAAACGAAAAGCTGGAACTGGCACGTCGAGAGAACGATATCGCAGGGGTAGATGAGATTGAGGCAATCAGCCGGTTTGTGAACGCGCAGGCCGCTCACGCCGCGGCTTTGGAGGCGGCAGGAAAAGTATCGCGACTTAGCCTGCTGGACTACATTCAGTAGGCGACACGAGCAAGGCGTTTCGGTCTGTGCTGGAACCGGGCTCCGACACGACAATATGTCGTTCTCGGCCAGCGATGATACGATCTAATCAGGTATGCCCAGCCGCTCCAAAGACCGTACCGCTCCGCTGTCGAGAAAGGCGTCCGGCCGCAGCAACGGCCATCGTGCCGCCCGAAACCGCAATGGGCAGGGCAAAAGCACGAGCTCGCCGGAACTCGTCATAATCACTGGCATTAGTGGCTCAGGTAAGATTTCCGCTCTCAAAGTCTTTGAGGATCTCGGCTTTTACTGCGTTGATAACCTGCCGGTTGACTTGATCCCGAACTTCGCCGAACTTGTGAAGCAATCGAACGAGATTGACAAGGCTGCTTTAGTTGCGGACGTGCGGGAGGGCGAGTCGCTCAAACACCTACCCGGAATCATCAGGCAGTTGAAGGATCGGGTCCCCACGACCGTGCTGTTTCTGGAAGCAACCGACGACTCGCTGATTCGGCGCTTCAGCGAGACCCGCCGCCCGCACCCGCTCAGTGGGCAGTCGGTTCCGGTCAAGGCCGCGATCGCCACAGAGCGGCGCCAATTGAGGCAGGTTCGTGAGCTGGCCGACGTTGTTATCGACACCTCGAATTTCAATGTTCACGAACTGCGGGCACACATACAAAGACGTCTTCAGCAGGAGCCCTCGGCCAAGAACATCCTGGTGAGTGTTGTGAGTTTTGGCTACAAGCATGGGGTGCCAATCGAAGCGGACCTAATTTTCGACGTGCGCTTCCTGCCAAACCCGCATTTCGTTCCAGAGTTCCGTCCCTACACGGGCAAGCATCCCAAGGTCGCCAAATACATAAGGTCGTTTCCGCAGACGCAAGAGTTCATCAATCGGATTTCGGATCTTCTTATTTATCTGCTGCCTCACTACGTTGAGGAAGGTAAAAGCTATTTGACCATTGGTTTTGGTTGTACCGGCGGCCAGCACCGCTCCGTGCTGATCGCTCAGGAAGTGTTTAAGCGATTGATGAAGTCCGGCTATCCAGTGAAAGTCATTCACAGGGATGCTCCTAAGTAGGATTTGCCCTCGTGTACTCCATTCAGAGAAAGCCAACAGCGTGAACCTCGTCGAATGCGCAAGCGGTCTGGACAGGCTGGTTGAGAAAGTACCTGCTTGGTTGCGGGGTGCCAAGGTCGGGCTAGTCGCGAACCCCGCCTCGGTCGATTCGCTTTACGTGCATTCGGTGGACAGGATTGCGGCTTGTACTGACTTGCGTCTTGTTGCTGTTTTCGGGCCGCAGCACGGGGCGCGCGGTGATCAGCAGGACAACATGATCGAATCCGAGCACGCGGTCGACACGCGATTTGGAGTTCCCGTGTACAGCCTTTACAGCGAGCACCGGAAGCCCACTCCCGAAATGCTCACCGGCCTAGACGTGCTGATCTGCGACCTGCCTGACGTCGGATGCCGTCCGTACACATTCTTTTCGACCATGCTGCTGTCGATGCAAGCGTGCGCGGAGCAAGGGAAGCGCGTCGTCGTGTTAGACCGCCCGAACCCCATTGGCGGGTTAGCGGTCGAGGGCAATCTGCTGGATCCGGCATTTCGCTCTTTCATCGGCATGGTGCGGCTTCCAATGCGCCACGGCCTGACTTTGGGGGAGTTGGCAGAGCTGGTCAACCGCGAGCAGGGCATTGGCGCAGAGCTGAACGTGATGGAGATGCGAGGGTGGCGGCGCGAGCTATGGCAGGACGAAACGACGGTTTCATGGGTGATGCCTTCACCCAACATGCCATCGGTCGCTACTGCGGCCGTTTACCCCGGGACTGTTCTCATCGAAGGTACAAACTTGTCCGAGGGGCGTGGCACTTGCCGGCCATTCGAACTCATTGGTGCACCTTTCCTTAATGGTGATGCCTTTGCATGCCGACTGAACCAGCAGGGCCTATCCGGCGTCTGCTTTCGTCCGGCATGGTTCCGCCCGACATTCGACAAATGGCAGGGCGAACTTTGTGGGGGTGTGCAGGTGCATGTTACTGATCGCGACAGCTTCCGCCCGTTCCGGACAGGGCTGGCAATCCTGAAGGCTGCGATGGAACTGGGCGGCGCGAACTTCTGCTGGCGGCAGCCCCCGTTTGAGTACGAGTGGCAGAAGCTGCCGATCGACATCCTTTGTGGAACGGACAAGATTCGCATCGGATTAGAGGAAGGAGAGCGGATCGCGGACCTGGAGGCGACTTGGAAAGATGAGATGCAGGACTTCCTGGACTTGAGGCAGCTCTACTTGCGGTACTAGCGGCACGGCTTGGGAGTGCCGGTCGCGGGTATTAAGACCGTTCCATACCCATCCTAAGACTTTCCTGCTAAACTCCGGGACCAGCTTTCCTTTAGAATAGAAGCTTGACTTCCCTTCAGGAAAATACGACTACACGGCGGAGTGTATGCGGCAGATCATAAGGCTGGTCCGATACGTTGCGCCGTACTGGCTTCAGTTCATCACCTCGGTCGTGTTGATGGCCATGGTCGGTCTGCTTGACGCCTTCCGTGTGCTGCTCATTGGTCCCATCTTCGACCGCGTACTGAACCCGGCCTCGAATTCGCAGAACATAGCGCTATTTCGCTTTCCCGGATCGGAGAACGTTGTTTATCTCCAGCAACTTGTGCCGGAACGTTTCACTAACGCGTGGACGATCGTCGCCTTCTCGTTAGTGGCGGCCACGATCCTCAAGGGCATCTTTGACTATCTCGGAACGTATCTGGTGAATTATGCCGGATTCGGCATGATTACCGATCTGCGTAACGACCTGTACAACGCAATTCTTCGACGCTCGGTAGCGTTTTTCCATAAGACCTCGACCGGTACTGTCCTCTCTACTGTGATAAACGACGTCGAACGCGTGCAGTATGCGATGTCGTCCGTGCTTTCTGAGTTCTTGCAGCAATTCTTTACCTTATTGTTTACCGCGTTCGTGGTCGTATTACTTGGCGGGAAGATGGCATGGGTGCTAGTCATCTTCATTCCATTCATCGTTGCCTCGGCGACGAAGATCGGCCGCAGAGTAAGGCATACCACCCGAGGGGGTCAGGACAAGCTCGCAGATATCCAGAACATCCTTCACGAAACCATCACCGGGGTTCGCATCGTGAAGGCGTTCGGCATGGAGCTTTGGGAGATCCTGCGGTTCCGGGGAGCTGCGAAAAAGCTATTTAAGGCGAACCTGAAGTCAGTACGAGCTGCGGCCTTAAGTTCACCGCTGATGGACGTTTTCGGTGCGATTGCCATAGCGATGTTACTTCTGCTTGGCCGCGACAATATCAAGAATCACGTCTTTACGGCCGGTTCATTCCTGGCCTTCATCGTTGCGGTATTCAAGCTCTACGACCCGGTTCGCAAGTTTGCGTTGTTTAACAACAACTTTCAGCAGGCGCTAGGCGCATCGGCGTCTATCTTCTCGTTCATGGACGCCAAAGATGACGTACACGAGAAGGCCGGTGCCACCCTGCTGCCGCCGTTCCAGTCCAAGATTCACTTCAACCACGTCAACTTCTCGTACGCGAACGAATCGGGAGAGGATCGAGAGATCCTGCACGACATCGATCTTACGGTTCACCGGGGCGAGGTGGTTGCTATTGTGGGATCCAGCGGAGCAGGCAAATCCACGCTGGTGCACCTGATCCCTCGCTTCTTTGACGTAAGCAAAGGCCGCCTCACGATTGACGGGCACGACGTTCGTGATGTGACCGTGTCATCGCTGCGTTCGCAGATTGGCATTGTCACTCAGGAAACAATCCTGTTCAACGACACGGTACGGAATAACATCGCGTACGGCCAACCGAACGTTGCGCTGGATACTGTCGAGGATGCCGCGCGTGCTGCCCTGGCGCACGATTTCATAATGCGGCTGCCCGATGGTTACGATACCGTGATCGGCGAGCGTGGGTTGCGGCTTAGCGGAGGCGAGCGCCAGCGCATCGCGATAGCTCGAGCTATTCTGAAGAATGCTCCCATCCTTATCCTGGACGAGGCCACGTCCGCCCTGGACAGCGAGAGTGAAGCCCTGGTTCAGTCGGCTCTGCAGAACTTGATGAACGGACGAACGGTATTTGTCATTGCTCACAGGCTCTCAACCGTGCGTCACGCGAGCCGCATTGTGGTGTTGGAATCCGGCAGAATCGCTGATTTGGGAACCCATGAAGACTTGATGTCCAGACTGGGCACGTACCGCCGACTTTATGAGTTGCAGTTCATAGACTTTGAAAACGCGGGCGCCAGGAGTGGCGCTACCGTATCGGACTAAGGCAGATCCATGAAAGTTCGCTCGATGACGGGATTCGCCCAGGTGAAAGAGCAGGTCACAGACCAGCTCAGCTTCACGCTGTCCCTGAAATCTGTAAACCATCGTTTTCTTGACCTGCACCTGCGCATGCCGCCCGACAGCGATGCGCTGGAGATGAAGCTCAGGCGGTTGCTGAAAGAAAAGATCGCGCGTGGTCACGTTGACCTGATCCTTAACGTGCAGCGCACTGCGGCAACTGCAATTGGAATTAATACGGAACTGGTAGCTGGGTACGTTCAAGCGTTCCGTGACGCGGCCCGGGAATTCGCCGTCAATTCCGAGCCCGACCTGAACGCAATTTTCAAGCTACCGGGTGCTCTTGAAGGATCTAACGCCGGCGGTATCGAGCCCGAACTTGAAGCCGGGATCATCGCGAAGGTCGAAGAGGTGGTTGCCCGACTTAACGAGATGCGCGCGGAAGAAGGCGCGAGCATCGAGCGCGAGATGCGCGATCTGCTCAAGCGAGTTCAACACTCTGTGGACGAGATCGAAAAGCACCGCACTGCAGTGTTGAATGCGTACATGGAAAAGATTCGCACGCGAATGCAAGAGCTTGTCGGAGCACACGCCGATCAGGAGCGCATTTTGCAGGAATCCGCCCTGCTTGCAGAGCGGAGCGACATTCGGGAAGAAATCGTCCGCATGCACACGCACATCAAGCATTTCGCTGGACTGCTGGATCAGGGTGTCGAGATCGGGAAGAAGCTCGACTTCTTGCTGCAGGAGATGAATCGCGAGGCGAATACCCTGCTTTCAAAGACAACCGGCGTTGCTGGCGAAGCGTTGCGCATTACCGAACTCGGACTGGCTCTGAAATCGGAGATCGAAAAAGCCAGGGAACAGGTGCAGAACATCGAATGAGCGGCATCGTCTTCATAGTTTCTGCACCCTCCGGATCGGGGAAAAGTACCTTAACGGCCGAGATGATGCGGCTCGTCCCAGGATTGGAGTTTTCGATTTCATACACCACGCGCAAGCCGCGTGGAAGCGAGCGCAACGGAGTCGAGTACTTCTTCGTTCCCAAGGATGATTTCGAGCGCATGATAGGCAACGACGAGTTCCTGGAGCATGCGTGCGTTTTCGGCGATCACTACGGCACAGCCAGAAGCTCAGTCGAGAAAGCGGCGAAAGAAGGACATGATCTGCTGCTCGACATAGACGTACAGGGTGCGGCGCAGGTGAAGAGACGAGTGCCCGGCGCGGTCAGTATCTTCATCTTGCCGCCATCGCGTACCGTGCTCGAGCAGCGATTGCGACTTCGTTCGAAGTCAGAAAAGGTTGACGAAGAAGTTATCACTCGCCGTCTGAGTGCGGCGGGAAGAGAGATTGAGAATTACCCAACTTACGATTATATTCTGGTTAACGACCAGCTTGATCAATCGATAGACGAACTGAGCGCCATTATTCTGGCGGAGCGCATAAAGCGTTCGGGCAATGTTGTGGCTGGTTCAGAAGAAAAACAGACAATCGAAACGGCGGAACGATGCCGTTTGAGTAACGTCCGGGAACGCGTTCAGCAAATACTTGTCAGCTTCACAGAAAGCGAACCGGCGCGTTCAGGACACTAGTTTGGCGCAGCGGACATAGCGGCTGCGCATGTATTTCGCGATATCGGAGGCGGTATGGATCAGGTACAAGGTTTTGACAGCAATTATCGTTTCATTCTCGTGGCAGCGAAGCGTGCGCGTCAGCTTCAGTCCGGAGCCAAGGCACAGGTCGAATCCACTTCGCGCAAGGCCTGCCGCATTGCGCAGGACGAAATTCGCGCCGGCAAGGTCAAGTGGAATATTCCTGAAATCGAAAAATCTGCTGCCGACGTAGCTCGCGAATTGCTCGATAAGGCGATTCCGGAAGCCAAGGAGTCGTAGTTCTGGAGCTAGTCGGGGCTGGCCCGCAGGTGCGGCAAGCGCCCGAACCCCAGTGACGACTCCGCGGCTTGGGGCGTATGCTGTTCGCCGATGCGAGACCGGATGAGGGGTCATTGCGTCTAAACTAGATAGACATGAAAGTTGCTCTCGGTGTCAGTGGCGGCATTGCAGCGTACAAAGCGGCGGAACTCGTCCGCCTGCTGCAGGATCGTGGTCTGCGCGTACAGGTCATTATGACCCATGCGGCGCAGGAATTCGTGCGTCCGCTGACCTTTGCCGCGCTTTCCGGCGACAAGGTCATAACCGACATGTTTGGCGAACGTAATTCCGAGCCGAACGTCGACTCGGCCGTTGAGCACATCGCAGTGGCTGGGGCCGATGCGCTGGTGGTCGCACCTGCAACAGCGAATATCGTCGCCAAGTTTGCTCATGGCATTGCCGACGATTTTCTTACGACGCTCTACCTGGCGACCACGGCGCCTGTCATTGTCGCTCCGGCAATGAACGTGAATATGTGGGACCACCCGGCTACGCGCGCGAACCTTGAGGTGCTTCGGGGGCGAGGGGTGCGTGTTGTCGAGCCGGGCAGCGGCTACCTCGCATGCGGCATGATTGGCGCGGGACGGCTTGCGGATCTAGACACAATCGTGGATGCCGTTGTGGAGGCGCTCAGGCCGCAGGACCTGAAGGGCGAGACAATTGTAATCACGGCCGGACCGACCCGAGAGCCCATCGATCCCGTTCGATACATCAGTAACCGCTCGAGCGGCAAGATGGGTTATGCACTGGCTGAGGCGGCAATTCGACGGGGCGCAAAGGTGGTTCTGGTGAGCGGGCCGACAGCGCTCAAGGTCCCGGATGGAGTCGAAGTGGTCCCCGTCGAGAAAGCGGCCGATATGCGCAACGCGCTGCTTAGCCGCTTGCACGAGGCCACAGTGGTGATCAAGGCTGCGGCGGTAGCTGACTACACGATCAAGAGTCCGGCGCGGGAGAAGATCAAACGCGGGTCGGGGCCGATGATTCTGGAACTCGATCCGACGACGGACATCATCGCAGAAGTGGCCAGGCAAAAGGCCGGCACAAACCAGATCGTGGTGGGGTTTGCGGCTGAAACGACGAATGTCATCGAGAATGCCCAGCGAAAGCTCACTGGCAAAGGACTAAACGCGATCGTCGTAAACGATGTATCTGCTCCCGGAATCGGCTTCGATTCCGACAGGAACGCCGTCACGATCATCACGCCCGACGAGCAGATCGAGGTGCCGGAAAAGAGCAAAATCGAGGTCGCGCACCGCATCCTTGACACTGTACTGCGAATCCGGCAACGCCTTTCTGAGTCCGTTAGTTCGGCGAAAATCTAACTACTGCGATCATTGAGTCATGCCCAGCAAATTGGATCCGGAAACCCGACGCGCGCTCGCCGACCGAGTGCAGTACTACCGCGAAATGGGTGTTTACGATTTTTATCGGCGCGAGGTGACCGAACACATGCTTTCTGATCTGACCGCCGAGCCAACTGCGAGCGCCACTGGCGACCCTGCAGCCGCCGATGTGCAGACGGCTGAAGCCCCATCACTTGATCGCTCAGCCGCGTTGCGGGCCATCCGCGAGGAGATCGGCGAGTGCACGCGCTGCCCGCTCTATATGCAGGGAAGGAAGCAGATTGTTTTCGGGGTAGGGAATCCGGACGCTGAAATCATGTTTATCGGCGAAGCGCCGGGCGCCGACGAAGACGAGCAGGGCGAGCCGTTCGTAGGACGCGCGGGGCAGTTGCTGAACAACATGATCAAGGCGATGGGGATCAGCCGGGAAGACGTCTATATCGCCAACGTCATCAAGTGCCGTCCCCCGGGAAACCGCACGCCGGAACCGGCTGAGTGCGCCGTCTGCTCGCCGTTCCTGCTGAAGCAAATCGACGTGATCAAGCCCAAGGCGATAGTGGCTCTTGGTGCCGTGGCTGCCAAAACGCTGCTCGGAGTGAATCAGACCATGGCCGAGATGCGAGGCCAGTGGCACGATTTTCGCGGATACCCGCTGGCCGTCACGTATCACCCGGCCTATCTGCTGCGCGACCCCCGCCAGAAGGTGCATACGTGGCACGACCTGCAGATGGTAATGAAGCGCCTGGGAATGGCCATGCCACAGAAGAGCGGTGAGTAGGCGAGTCCACCCTCTCCTTACACAGGTTTTAAGCTAGCGACTCGTCACCAAAGGTACAGCTTAAGCTTGTCCAAGTGCTGGCTGGAAGTGCCGCCTGTGCCGTTAAGGTCCATTTGTACCTGCACGCCAACGTGGTTTTGCCATGAGGTCGTGCGTGTGTCGTGCCATGCGAAGCGATCAGGTACAGGGTAGTTCGTTCCATTTACGGTAACGGAGATGTTGTGCGTGCGGTTCCCGACACGCTCTCCGTAGATCGCAACGTGGCTCCATTTGTTAGGGTCCAGCTTGGGCACAGAAATGTCGGTGTGTACCCACTGGAGGCTCTGCCCGTCCCACGTGTCCCAATGCGGATAGCCGGGAAACCCCGAACTGGTGTAGTGGAACTGATGACTGAAATCCCATTTACGGCCGTTCTGCACTAACACAACGTCGTATTCCAAAGCCTGCGTGTGGTTCAGCGTGTCGGCTCCGGGCTTGACGTGGAACTCGAGTAGGAACCGTGTCTTGGCGGAATGAGTACCGCCCAACTTTTTCCACCACAGCACATCGGCCCACGAATTGCCGCTCATATAGAACTTGGTAGAAGCCCCATCGAGCGAAGGCGCGGTCTGAGACTGTGCGATCCAGTACTTGGCCCAGGCATCGCTGCCCGAACAGTCGAGGCTACGGCAGTCTCCCCACGAGTTCATCTGATCGATGTTGTTGTAGAGGACTGCGGTGGAAGGCGGGGTGAGGCTGGAGCGGGTGTTGGCGATGGCCGTGAGTTTCAGGTAAGCGGAGTCGTACGCGCCGCGCGAGTCCCAGGCCCGGACGACAACTTTGTGCGTGCCGGCGGCGAGATTAATGGTGCGGTCGATCTTCGATGTGGGGCCTTTCGTCGACCACACGCGTTTGCCGTCCGAGTAAATGGCCCATCCTGTGATGGTGCGGCGAGATGTGGCAGAGGCGACCACCCGAACCGCGGTCGATACCGTAGCGGTCGGAGCGGAAGGCGCAGTAACCGTCACGTTGACCGCAGCAGAACCTAACACGCTGCAGAGCACGAAACACACTACCGGTATGAACCTCTTCATTACTGCTCCGGGTTAAGGTTGGTCTGTGTCAACCGTAGCCCCGAGAGTTCGGCTTGGGCAGTCGGTAAAAGCCTTAGTTGTGGATGAGCGTGACCTCGGAGCGTAAGGCAACGTGGCTGCAACAAATGACTGGAAACTCGCCAGCAGAAACAAGAAACTAGGTATCAATGCCCGAATACTGTGATGTGGCGGTTCCAGGACCGCTGGAAGGCACGTTTACTTATCGGCTGAACGGGACGATTCCGGCTGTGGGGGCACGTGTGCTTGTGCCATTTCGTGACAAGAGGCTGTCGGGCATCGTGACGCGGGTGCATGACGAGCCGCCATCAATGCAGGCTCGCCACCTGTTGAACGTACTGGATGCGGTTCCGGTGCTGGATGAGCACCTGCTTAAGTTGGGCGAGTGGATTGCGCGGTACTACGTCGCGCCCATTGGCGAGGTGTACCGGACGATGCTGCCGCTGATGGCGGAGTTCAGGCGTGTTGTCGGGTACTCGATCACGGATGCAGGGCTTGCGTTGGTGCAGCAGGAGTCGCTGATCGGCGCGGGCATAATGTTGGACGAGAGGGCTGAGCTTACCGCACCGTCAACTTCCGGGAAAAGGGCGGCACCCCTCGTGTTGGCGGTTCTGAAGTATCTGCTGGAAACCGACGTGGCGCGCGAGGCCACAGTGCGGTCGGCTACCGGAGCAACGAAGGAAGTGTTGAACAGCCTGTTGCGCAAGAAGTGGATCGCTCGGAAGGACCTCTCTGCGGTGCGCGATGCTATCCGGGTTATGAAGATGGCGGTGCTGGTGGACGAGGCGGAGGGGATAGGGATCCCTCGCGTCGCTCGGGATGACGAAAGCAAAGAAAGGCCAGCAGCAAAGGTAGCAGCAAAGCCTCATTCGGAGAATGTGGCAAAGCTGAACGCGAATCAACGGACGATTGTGGAGGCGCTAAAAGCCGGTGGCGGGCGAATGTCCGTGGAGCAACTACGCCTTCTGCGAAACGAGGCGGGTGAGGTCGCTCCCAGAACGACTCTGCAAACGCTGGTGAATCGCGGATTGGTGAGGATCGAGGAGGAGCCGGCCGGATTTGCGGTGTCTGCATTCAAGACGAAGTCGCCGCTGGACTTCATCTTCAACGGCGCTCAGAAGAAAGCGTTACAGCAGATCAACGAGGCCGTGGCCGCGGGCAGGTTTTCTCCAGCGTTACTGCATGGTGTGACGGGTTCGGGGAAGACGGCGGTCTACCTGGCCGCGATGCGCGAGGTGCAGAAACAGGGGAAGGGCGCGATCCTGCTAGTGCCGGAGATCGGCCTTACTCCGGCGGCGGCTGCGCAGGTGCAGGCGGTTTTTGGTGACGATGTCGCAATCCTGCATTCGTCGTTGAGCGATGATGAGCGCGCCGAGCAGTGGCACAGGATCAGGCGAGGCGAAGCGAAAGTTGTGGTGGGTACGCGGTCGGCGATCTTCGCGCCTGTCCACGATTTGGCGCTGATCATCGTGGACGAAGAGCACGATCACTCGTACAAGCAGGAAGAGACGCCGCGCTACCACGCGCGCGATGTGGCGGTGGTTCGGGCGAAGATGCGTGAAGCAGCCGTAGTGCTGGGATCTGCGACTCCTTCGTTGGAGTCGTACTTCAATGCGCAGAAGAAGAGATATTCGCTTATCGAACTGCCGGACCGCGTAGAAAGGCGTCCGTTGCCCGAAGTCGAGTTGGTCGACATGAAGGCGGAGTACCAGGAGACGGGCAAGGAACAGGCAATCTCACGGCGGCTGGCGGAAGAGATCGGGCAGAGACTTGAGCGCAAGGAGCAGGTCATGGTTCTGCTGAACCGGCGCGGGTTCTCGGCGTTTGTGATGTGCAGGACGTGCGGCGAGACGATTCAATGCCGCAATTGTGCGATCTCGATGACGCACCACAAGAAGACGCACCGGATGGAATGCCATTACTGCGGCTATGTGACGCCGATTCCGCAGAAATGCCCGAAGTGCCACAGCGAGTACATAAACTTCCTCGGAACGGGTTCGGAAAAATTGGAAGACCTGTTGCACGCCATGTTCCCGCAGGCGCGCATCGGCAGACTGGATCGCGACACCGTGAAAGGTCGCCATGATTTTGAGCGCGTGCTGAACCAGTTGAACGCCGGCGAACTGGACATGCTGGTGGGCACGCAGATGATTGCGAAGGGGCACGATGTGCACGGAGTGACGCTGGTTGGCGTAGTGGGTGCAGATACCGCGTTGAGCCAACCGGATTTTCGCGCAGCCGAGCGCACCTTCCAGTTGCTCACACAGGTGGCAGGGCGCGCGGGCAGGGGATCATCGCCAGGCAAAGTTGTCCTGCAAACGTATTTCCCCGAGCACTATGCCGTCCAGTATGCAGCGCATCATGACTTCAACGGCTTTTACGATAAGGAGCTTCGGTATCGAAGCTGGATGCAGTATCCGCCATTCACGGCGTTAGCCAATGTGCTGATCCGTAGCGACAAACTTGAAGAAGCCCTGAAGTACTCGGGCGCGCTGGGGCAGTGGTTTCAAAACACTCGACACGAGGGCGTTCGAGTGATGGGGCCGGCTGCGGCTCCGATCGTGCGGCTGAAAAATGACTACCGTTACCACATCATCTTGAAGTCGGCGAGTCGCGAGAAGTTGAATGCGCTGGTTAGATCAATGCTCCAGCTTGCGACGGAGCAAAAAATCCCGCGTACTAGTGTGATCGTTGACGTGGATGCACTGAGTCTGACGTAGACGGCGGCCTACCTGGAAGAAATTCCGAACAACGTGGCTTTCAGACCGGCGCCTGGGAACGGCTCCGGCACGAACGTCAGGATTAACAAAACTAGTCCAACCAAGGCGAGCCAGCGCCGATTGTTTGGGAGATGTGGCCAAGGTGCGACCTGCGGATGGCGCATACCGCTTGCCGTCAGCAACATTGCCCATATCGCCCATCCGTACCAAAACCAGGCGAGAACAATGAGCACAGCTATCGTTGTGCGCGAGATCCAGCGGTGCCGGTGAGGGGTGAGCGCGTACACGATGTGTCCGCCGTCTAGCTGACCACCTGGCAGCAAATTCAGGGCTGTCGCAAACATTCCAACCCAGGCGGCCACCGCAGTGGGGTGCAGGGTCAGTAGGTCAATGGGAGCGTGCGGAGCCAACTGAAGCGCTGCAAGACAACTGTGAACCAATGAAAACACGAGCGGCAAACCGAAATCGCGATAGGCGGAAGCATCGGCGATGGGCTTTGAGAGCGGCAGCGCGAACACCAGAGTAGTTGTCGCTGCGACGAATCCTGCGACTGGGCCGGCGAGACCGATATCGAACAGTTCTGAACGTGAGCGGATCGGCGACTTAATCCGGATGAACGCGCCGAGAGTACCAATGAGAGTCGGAGCCGGAATAAAAAACGGCAGCGTTGCGCTGACGCCATAACGGACACAGAAGAAGTAGTGTCCCATCTCGTGCGCCAACAGAATCATCATCAGGGTCAGCGCAAAAGGTATGCCCATCAGCAGGTTGGCGTCCTGAAGTGCCCACTTGACGGGGAAGATGGACAGAGCTCCTCCGTCCATCGAAAACGCCGGTACGTTATGCAGAAAGTTGTATTGGAGCCGGGCACCCATCACCAACGTTGTGAACGTAGTTGCGGCCAGCAGCAGGACGTGAAGCCAGTATCGATGTTGTGTTCGCGAGACTACGATTACCTCGACAGGCCGGTACAGGTCGTAGGCGGGATTCACTGGCGGTGTCGAGTCAGACATCTTTAAAATCTGATGATAGGCGACGCGGCTATGCCGCAAAAAGGGCGCATTCGCCACTTGAACCGGTGTTCTGCGCTGCTATGGTTATAGATGCAGTCGCGTTCGCGATTGCACCTAGATCCTGCAAGAGGCTGATTCAACTGCCTGTTGCAGACGGGGGCGCTGTTCGCTAGTCGATGGACTGCAGTTCCTTCCCCGGCTTGAATCTCACTGCTTTGCCTGGAGGGATGTTGACCTCCGCGCCAGTCCGCGGGTTGCGTCCAATGCCGGTCTTGCGCGGGCGGACGTTGAAAACGCCGAAGCCGCGGAGCTCAATACGGTCGCCGCGCGCGAGGGCCTTTTTCATCGTGTCGAAAACGGCTTCGACCGCCAACTCGGCTTTCGTCTTGGTGATGCCGGTCTTGTTGACCACTTCGTTGATGATGTCGAGCTTAATCACGTGCGGCTCCGATTTCGAATTCGGCCCCTTTGTCGCAGCCTGCGCAGGAGCCGGTGAAACTCACGGTAAAGCGCTGATAATAAAGACAGAATGCAGGATTGTCAACGGCAGTTCGGATTCGAGAGAGACACTCGCTTCAGGGAGGGAGCATAAGCGAGACGTTGTGGCGTGCGACAACACGAAAAAAGGGCGACTAGGCGCCCTTTTTCGATTTTGAAGATTGTATGAGTGCTAGCGGAGTTCCGCTTCTTTGTACATGTACTTGATGCTGGGTTTATATATCAGCAGGTTAGACGCGCCATTTCGATTGACCTTGATGCAATTGCGGTCATACCACTCGATTACGCCGCGTATCTCTTCGCCGTCCTGCAAGACCACGACCATGGGAGTCTTGGCCTGCATTTGCTTCTGATAGTAGAAATTCTCCGCGTGTGTTTGCTCCGGCGGAGCGGACTTTCTAGCAGCAGCACCGCCCAGATTCGCAGCAGAACGGTCTGCACGTTCACGCCTCTCGATCATGGCGTGTTCGTTGCGTAGGTGATCGGCTCTGTTGAGCGTGGGACGGATAAGTTTCCTGCTGGTGAATCCTTCGGACTCACGTTCAGGTGCCCGGCCTACCGCGGTGGAATCCATTCCATCCTTCATGTCTGGTACCGCCTCCTCGCGAACCAGTTCGGTCACCGCCTGGGTGCTCGCTAAACGCGCGTTTGCATATCGAAGCCGCCTTGACTGCCAAACGCACTACTGTTTACACGATTAAACCCAGAATGGTTCAGAGGTGTGAACTTGCGTTTACCGTATCACAGCAGAAGGTCGGTGACAATCCTAAGTGAAACACTGAGAACAACATCAGGTTCAAAAAGGCACAGCACGGGAATCTTTTTTTTCGCCGAGAACGTGTTAATCGCGATTGAGGGAAGCGGCGAAGGCGTCCAGCGAAAGAGAGCGCAAGAGGTTTCGGCGCATTCCGGATTCGACCTCGCCCAGGCGCTCCGAGGCGGCACTGATCCAAGGGAAGTCGATCAGATCGGCAAGCCTCTTCAGTTCAGACAAAATATCGGGGTTGCGGACCATGTCAGGCGTGTTCGAATTAACGAACAGCATGTCTTCGAGCAGCCAGTACAAGGTTCGGATAAGCTGCTCGGTTTTGCTCCGCCCCTCAGCTCCGGCGCGATAGCTCTCTGTGGTCTTAAAAAGCGCCGAATGGTCCTGGGCATCGATCGCAGCGTGGAGGAGAACGAGCGCGTCCTTCCGGGCTGCGGTGTAGGCTGCGAGGTCGAAGCCGGCAGCGCTCCCCACCGCTCCTCCGGAGATGCGGGCAGCAAGCTGGCGCTGGGCCATGTTCCACTCCGGATGGAATTTCGCAACGATTCGCTCGATTTCCTGGGGCTTCAAAGGTGCGAGAGCAAAGCTAATGCATCTTGACCGAATCGTGGTCAGGAGTTCTCCGGGGTTCTCGGTCAGTAGGAAGATGGTTGCGAACTCAGGCGGCTCTTCGAGAACTTTCAACAGCGAATTCGCGGCTTCCTTCATGAATGCCGAGTCGGTGAAGATGTAGACGCGGCGCGCGCCTTTTTCCGGCATGTGGTAAACGGTCTCGATCACATGCCGTACCTGGTCCACCTTGATCATCATCTGGGGTGGATCCGGCGGAATTACAAGTACTTCAGGGTGAGTCTGAATGAAGATGTGGGTTTCTTTCTTGTCTACCTCACGCAGAGCATCTCGGGCGTCGACCGCTTCTGCAAACCGCGCGTCCATGTCATCTGCCTGCGCGATTCGCTGGCAGTTTTCACAAGCACCGCAGAAGTCGGGCAAGCCCGCTTGCGGCGGGTTAAGGCAATTCATCGCCTTGGCGAGCATCTGCGCAAGCGTGTACTTTCCGGCTCCACATGGCCCTGAGAGAATGATCGCGTGGGGAAAACGGTCACGAGCCAGCATCTCGCGCAGGCGATCCACAACGTTCCGGTTTCCGTGAAATGCGTCGAAGCTCATTGCTCGGCACTCAGCGCAGTATCAACAGCGCGTTCGATCGTTCAAGGCTGAAGTATGTACAGCTTACCAGATAGAGGGGAGGAGGGTTCTCCGGCAGAGGCTCGAATTCTATGTCGATTTAGTTTCGCCTCAGGAAGTGATCAATCGACGGTGTACTTCGGCAAAGATCTCTTTTTCGACCACGTCCGCTGGGCGACGGGCATCGACCACGAAGACCCGCTGAGAGTCGCGGCGAGCGATCGCGAGGTAAGCGCTGTATACGCGCTCAAAGAAGGCTCGGCTCTCCTGTTCGAAGCGATTCTCGTCTGGCTCGTTTGAGTTCGCCGCCTGTTGGTTGCGGCGGCGTGCGCGATTAACGCTGTGCGCAACGTCGGAATCCATGAAAATCGTCATGTCCGGCTGCAGCCCTCGACACAAAACGCGATGGAGGTCGAGGATGGGTTCGTTGCCGAGTTGACGGCCGCCTCCCTGATATGCCTCTGACGAATCCGTAAACCTGTCGCACAACACCCATTTGCCGCTCTCAAGCGCGGGAAGTACAAGCTCATCAATCTGTTGTGCACGCGAAGCGAACATCAACGCGAGCTCTGCCCACGGAGAAAGTCCGCGCGTCCGGGAATCAAGCAGCACCGCTCGAATTCTCTCTCCGATAGGAGTGCCGCCGGGCTCGCGTGTCACGACCACATCCAGGCCTTCTCGCCGAAGCGAATCAGCAAGACGGTTCAACTGCGTACTCTTCCCGCAGCCATCCAGTCCTTCGATGGTGATGAATCGTCCTCGTTTGAACCGATCTGTCACGGCAGAATCATAGCAGGAGAGAAGAAAAGTGCGATCCAATTCCCAGCCTAGCCATGCCACGCGATGGCCGAGGAATCGGCAATAGCTTACAAAGATGTGCAACGATCTGCACTGGCTCACAGCAGGGGTGTCACACAGCCACGGTGAAAGTTGCTCACTGGCAGGCACTTGCATTCGCTCCCTCGTTCGGAGTAGTGGCACTCTGAATGCCGTGCTCTTCTCGGGGAACTCGGGTGAGGCTCGAGTGGGGAGGCGTCTGTGGATGGCCATAGAGAGAACAATTCGCCAAATGACGGTGCTTTGGGCGACCTGCTGAAGTCTCGGATGGAGGCGTTTCGCCCTCATGCAGATCCTGCCGAGCAGGCGAGCATCGTGTGTACTGAATGCGGCAGCCCTCTTTCGGAAAACACTCAGTTCTGCTGGATGTGCGGTGCGATACGGGAAGGATCGAAAACGACTTCGGCGGTAGAGCCGCGATCTGCCCCTACGACTGGCACGGCAGAGATTTCCGTAGCTCCACAGCAGAGTTCTCGGGTGTTCCCCACCGCGACTGAACCGCCGGAGTACGCAATACCCTCAAGTGTTGAGCCGGAGTTGTTCAGCCAGATCTATGGACGAGACCGACAAGCGAAGCAGTCCGAGGAAGACGAACGCGACGAAGAAGAGCGAGACAAGAAGTTCGATTACAGGCTGGTCGCAGTGCCGCTCCTGCTGGCTGTCATCGTGTTTCTCGCTTACCAGCAGCGCAACACGGCTACGAACTTCTTTGCCATGCTGAAGAAAGCCGTCTCGGACCAGATAGCGCAGCTCTGGCCTGCTGACGATGCGAAGCAGGAGCCGACGCGGACAGCGAACGCGACGCCCCGGAATGCGAGTTCACGTAAGCGCACCTCAGCTAAACCGAGTCCCTCTCGACCTTCAGCTTCCGCGCAAACGGCTCATGTGAGCACTTCAAGCATTTTCCCTCTGACGGTCAAAGTTGAAGGGCAGCCGGGACCGAGAATCGCCCCTGTGTTCGCGCGTGTGGCTCAGCCCTGGCCAGCTCAGCCGGCGGTGGGCGTTGCGATTACCGGAAGACCTTTCTCAGCGGCCCCGCCCGTTTCGCCTATGAGAGTACAAGTTGCGCCAACCGAGTCGCTGTCGCTGCTGATAAGGCAAATCCCACCGACCTACCCCCCAGCAGCACGCGAGGCTGGAATTCAAGGGGCGGTGGTACTCAATGTAGTGATCCGGAGCGACGGCAACATCGGAGACGTTTCTCTGGTTAGCGGTCACCCGCTTCTAGTCGAGGCGGCGGTCGAAGCCGTTAAGCAATGGGCGTACAGGCCCTACTACCGGGATGGACAGCCCATGGAGGTGGAGACCCTCGTTGTTGTCGAGTTTACTCTGGCGCCTGAGCGTGCTGCGAGTGGCAGATTTTAGTCATCGACGACTCCGGCAAACAAGTCAGTCTCAATTTCAACTTTCGAAAGCGTGATGCTGGCCGCGAGGTGAAATAGTTCATGACCACCTCGCTGCTTCACTGCATTCTCAAACACCGGGAAAAGTGGTGCCTGTGTCTTGTGCGCTCGGAATGCCTCGACCTTGCGATCGAAGTAGCGGCTGATTTCGATGAGAGCCGATGCCGGAGCCAGAGCGACCGGTTGACGGTCGGGCAAGGTGAAGGCCGCTGTAGCGTAGTAGAGTTTCTGCGCTCGATACGTGTGCAGACCGTCGCTGAGTTGCTCGACGAAGCGATTGCTCCTGGCCGCCCATTGAAATGCAAGGGTCGTGAATAAGCCGGCCATGGAATGATCAGGATGTGCTGTGATCGCGCCTTCCGGTCCGAAAGTCATAACGACGTGGGGCCGGATCTCGCGAATACGGCGCACGAGGTCTGCGGTGACCGAGTAGAAATCAGCACGATCTAACGCTCCGTCGTCATAGTCCAGCACCTCTGCACGGAGAACCCCGAGTATCCGGCACGACTCAGCGAATTCTCTCCGACGAGCGGTGGCGAGTTCGTGGTCAGATCTCGTGTTCCCCCGGTGTGTGGCAGCCTGACCCGGAGTGAGGCATATAACGTGGGTCTCGACTCCCCGGTCTCTATAAAGCAGAAGTGAGCCGCCGAAACCTCCAGCTTCGTCGTCGGGATGTGCAGTGACACAGAGCAGGCGCAACATTCTTTCCTCGGTCTGACACTCAGCCTCGCGCTATGGAGCATCGCGTGCTGTAGCCATCATGCATCAAAGTAGCGCAGAATCTCCACCCCCGGCACAACGTCGACAAGCGCGGGCTCCTATGAAGTGGATATCAACAGTTATCCTGTCTGCCTTGATGGTCGCGACGTGTACAGCAGAAGCACCCGAATCCTCAGAATATGAAAGGGTGTTCCAGTCGGCGGTTCCACTTGGAGCTGAACGGATCGACTTAAGACCCTCAAAAACTGAGTTGTACCTGCTAGCTACCGCCGAGAGTCCTCAATTCGAAGGTTGGCGTGTTAAGCATGCGGGGCAGCGAAAGGTGCTGCTTGGGGCCGACGGACAGCCGGTCCGTTCTTTTCCAAGACGCGTTAGCCTACGACTAACTGCAACAGCGATGAGGCCGAAGCTGCTGATGATCGATTCCTACGGCACGCTCAACGTGCCTAGCGGATCGCTTAACGATTACCTGCTCAAGTTGGGATTTCGCCTGCTTGTATTCCGAGGGCTCGATGTCACTCGCATTGAACCGCAGAACGTTCACATGATCGGCGTGCCGGCGGAGGTCCCCTACGAGGAACGAATCTTCAAAGTGTCATTCGACCTGCCTCGAACGGTTTCCACGGATGAGCGCGTGGTCTTTGAAGTCTTATCCCCTACTGGATTTCGCCTTTGCAAGTTTCACCTGGACTTCTATTGACCAAGCAGGGAGCGTGAGTTGGCCTTCAGTCGACGTCATCGCCAAGGGCAAGCAAGGCCTGGATCATCTTCGGATGAGAGATCGGGACCCTCGTCGAGCATGAAGTCGAGCACTTCTTGCGGAGATGGCGCCATCCAGACCGGGGCGAAAGACTGGCGATGCAGCGGAGAGGGACCAATTTCGCGCAAAGCGTTGATGTGCTTTCGTGTGCTGTAACCTTTGTTCGAGGCCAGACCGTAGGCGGGATAAACGGCGTCCCACTCCCGAACGATTTCATCCCGATGCACTTTGGCAATGATCGAAGCGGCCGCGATTGAAGCCGACAACGCGTCACCATGAATGATCTTTTTCTGTACGCACGGGTGCTCAATCCGAACGGCATCGATCAGGAGATAGTCCGGTTGGGGTAAAAGCAAGCTAACCGCTTCCAGCATTGCCACGCGCGAGGCTTGGTAGATGTTGATTTGGTCGATCCGAGCAGCGTCCACTGCGGCAACAGACCAGCAGATGCAATGTTGCTTGATTCGTTCGGCCAGTTCTTCACGAGTCTTCTGGGGAACCAGCTTCGAGTCGCGAAGGCCGCGTATCCGGTAGTTCGGATCAAGGACGACCGCAGCAGCTACTACCGGACCGAATAGACAGCCTCGTCCGACTTCGTCGACGCCGGCCACGAGGCGAGCCCCAGATTGCCATGCCTCTTTCTCATACCGCGTGGTGCACTTCAGCGTTTTGAGAAGCCGAAGCTTGGCGGCGGACTTGGAGATGGGTTTCTCCGAATCGAGTTTGCTTTTTCTCGACAAAACTACAAGCAGATTAGCTTATTGGCTGGGGCCAACGGAAGCGTCGTCCGCCGCGAGTCCAGATCATCTGTCTCTCCCGCCGGTCTGCAAAACGGTAGTAATAACGGAACACTACTGCGAAGAAGCAACCAAGGGGCAGACTAAGCAGGCAGAACCAGCGGACCTCGGGGAAGCCGGCCAGAAGAAGCACCATCATGCTCACACCGAGCAGACCACCGATGCCATAAAGCGGAGCGCGGACGGCCTCGAGCTCGTGGTACGGCATGCGGGGTAGTTTCGCCGAAAACCAGCGCCGGAGCAAGTGTCTCCGCACCTTAGCGCCGAGCGAAACGACGCGCTTGCGAGTCCTAAGCGGTTCAGTGAAACGAACGGACAGGTGCTTCGGCTAACTAGAGGCATAGACCGGCTGTCGTTCCCGGAGAGAAACGTGTCAGTGGCGAGTCTTCGAGGGGGCACTGAGGTAGACACGACGGCGACGGGGCAATACGCCCCGTCGCTCGCCACGATCCAGACTACGCGTTGGCGCGGGTATCGGCTTCCTTCAAACGAGCCGCTTTACCACGAAGCGCGCGCAGGTAATACAGTTTCGCGCGACGCACCTTCGCGGAACGAACGATGTCGATCTTGTCGATGACCTTGGAGTTGATGGGGAAAATGCGCTCGACACCCTGGCCGAAGCTCATCTTGCGAACGGTGAAACTCGCCTGAAGGCCGTTGCTCTTCTTGATGACGACGCCTTCAAACGCCTGCAGGCGTTCCTTGTCGCCTTCCTTAATTCTCACCTGAACGCGAACGGTGTCACCGGGTGCGAACTGAGGTAAATCCGTGCGCCGCGCCTTGGCCACGAGCTTTTCGATAATCTGTGAATTGGGCATGACTTCTTCCTTTATGTCTGACGCGGCACCGCGATTCACGCGAGTCCAAACGCGTCTGGATTCCGAATTCGCTCTCATGGGGCCGGCCAAGCTTTGATTCTTTCGCTGGCCACCGCCGGAGCGCACTCCTAAACTTTGTTCGCCGCGGTCGCTTCGTTAAGGATGCGGTCGAGTAACTCTTTATCTTCGCTGCTCAGCGTGACTTTTTGCAACAGGTCAGGCCGATTGTGGAGCGTTTTTTCAAGTGCCTTGTAGCGCCGCCACCGCCGGATCTCGTCGTGATTGCCGCCGAGAAGCACTTCGGGAACGGCCAAACCAGCGTAATCTGCGGGCCGCGTATAGTGCGGGTAATCGAGCAATCCGCCGGATGCCGCTGTCGAGTCCGGTAACCCTTCCACTCCTGCCCAGGCGCGAGGGCTGAAGGATTCCGTGAAGGCTGAAGCTTCGTTGCCCAGCGCTCCCGGTACGAGTCGCGTTACGGCATCAATGATGATGGCCGCCGGTAGCTCACCGCCACTCAAGACGAAGTCACCCACCGAGAGTTCGCGGTCGGCGATATGCTCGGCTACACGCTCGTCAATCCCTTCGTAGCGACCGCAGATGAGCACGATACGGTCGAACTGCGAAAGCTCCGTCGCAACCTGCTGGTTGAAGATCGCGCCAGAGGCGGACATCAGGACGACGCACTCGCCGGCTGCCTGAGGCTTTTTCTGGGCGGTCTCGACGGCTGCCATCCGGGCGTTCAGTTGCGCGGCCAGGCGCTCCGCTTTGGGAGCTACTTGCAGCGTTTCCATGCACTCAAAGATCGGTTCCGGCTTCAGGACCATGCCTTCGCCGCCGCCGAATGGGCGGTCATCAACCGTGCGGTGCCGATCGTGCGTAAAGGCCCGCAGGTCGTGAGTTACTACCTCGATCAAACCGGCCTGCCGTGCTCGATGCACGATTCCGTAGTCCAGAGGGCCGCGGAAGAAGTCCGGAAAAATCGTTAGTGTGTCGAATCTCATCGTAACGTCCCGGGTGTCCGGGACTACGCCGAACGTCAGCGTTCTCTCAAACTATTCTGCGCGGGCAAGCCGCCCGCGCGACAGCCGGCGAGCTGCCGGAGCTACATCTGTTGCCGGTGCTGCATTGGGCTGCGCTTATCCCTGATCAGCGTCTTGCGGTTGCTGTTGCCGACGCTTCTCGTCGGGGCTGAGCGGGGCGTCCAGATCGAGCATCCCCTCGGGCAAAGCCATCACGATCCGTTTTGCCGCGAGGTCGGCTGACTGCACATACTCCTCGGCGTAGGGGATCATGTACTCCTTGCCGCTCTTTTGATTCCGCTGGCCCCCTTCGGCCTCGCGAACAATGAGCAGCGGAGCCTCACCGGCACCGAATAGCACGTCGGCTACCCAGCCGATTGCCCGCTCGCCGGTCGCTTCGCTTGAACTTTCGACGACGCAAACGACGCAGCCCTTCAGATCGCTAACGTAAACCGTTCCTGGCTCGAGCTGTGCACGTTCTTCGGCCGGGATCTGAATCTCGCATCCACTTAGTGCCTCGGCGTCGGAGATGGAATCGACTCCGGCGAACTTGAGGATGATCCGGCCCTTGTGCGACCAGAACGCCTCAAGTCCAAGTTCGCGCCGTGATCCGTCCGCAAGAAGCGCAAAGAGCCGTGTCCGGTCGGCAAACAACTCGGGGAAGTCGGTATGTACATCAGCGGCGACTTCACCGTGCCGGCCCTGAGGCTTCACAACTTTTGCGATGGTTACAAACTGGGCGTCTATTCCAGAATCTCCAGCGTGAACCGCTTGTGCAGTTTCATTCCCGCAGCACCGAGAATGGTTCGGATGGACCGGGCCGTACGACCCTGTTTGCCGATCACCTTGCCCAAGTCGCCAGGGGCTACGCGCAATTCCAGTACCGTGGTCTGTTCGCCATCGACCGAGTGCACTGAGACCTGCTCCGGTTCATCGACCAGCGCTTTCGCTATCTGCTCAACGAGGACCCGCACGTCTCCACCTTGCTCGCTCGTCATATGGACATGCTCCTGCAGAGCCGTTGGCGAGGACATCAGCTACTTACGCCGCAGTTTCCGTGCCAGCAGGCGCTTTCGCGAGCAGCCGGGCAACCGTTTCAGACATCTGCGCACCCTTGGAGCGCCAGTAATCGATGCGGTCCCGCTTCAGATCAATGCTAGCCGGGTTCGTACGCGGATTGTAAGTGCCGACGACTTCAACCGAACGGCCGTCACGGGCGCGATCCTTCTCGATAACCACAACGCGGTAGTACGGCTGCTTCTTCGCGCCACGGCGCGACAGACGAATCATTAACACTGGGAATCTGTGTCCTTTCCTGCTTATTCCTTGAAGGGTAAGACAAACCGTTATTATTGCGTAGTTTGGCGCGATTGGCAACTGCTCTCGTGCGTCGACACGGATGATTCCAGCCAATCGTCGCGCCGTTTGTAGTATAACCCGACGGTGTTTGAGAGCTGAGGAGGAGCATGCGATCTAGATTGAGCCTGCTTGGCACGGCGCTCTCTTTGTTGCTCTTGGTTGCAGCACTTGGGCAGGTTTGCTTTAGCGCGGAGAAAGGAAAGCCGCTCAGCGGATATTCTGTACTTGTTATTCAGCCGTTTACCGTCAGCCCTAACTTGAAAGCGGCGGGAATGCCCTCAGGTTACGAAGATGTACTCCAGAAAACACTCTTCGCGAAGCTGCTCTCGGAACGGGTCTTTTACAGCGTGGTGGAGGCTGGGCGGGGGATTCCGGAACTCAAAGAGCCCGGTACGTTGATAGCGTCAGGCGAAGTATCCGATTTCGCCAAAGGCAACCGGGCTGCACGCCTGGCAGTAGGGTACGGAGTCGGCTCGGCGAAGGTCAAGGTGGTGATGGTCTTTCGTGACGCTGTGAGCGGAGCCGAGGTGCTGCGATTGGAGCGGACTGGACGATATGCCGGGTTTGGCAACATAACGGGAGGTTCGGCGGACAAAGCCCGCTCGGAATCGGCGCGAAAAGTCGTGGACGGACTCGTCAAGCAAATCAAGGCGGCGCGATGAAGGACGCTTACACTAACTCGATACTCCAGGTAGAAACCAGATTTCAGCCATCGGCGATCAGCAGTAAGTAAAAGACGCGCTTCGCTGCGCGAACCATAGGGCACCCCAGCGGGAATACAGGAACAAGCATGAAGGCGAGGGCAGTACTCAGCGTAAGCGGTCTAACAAAGGTGTATGGCGAGACGCTTGCCGTGGACGGCATCACGTTCGAGGTCGAGCAGAACGAGATTGTCGGACTACTTGGCCCAAACGGTGCTGGCAAGACAACGACCATCAACATGATCCTGGGAGTGCTTGAAGCCACGTCGGGCAGTATTAGCGTGGACGGTCTTGATCTCGGTTTGCAGCGTTCCAAGGCGCTGTCACGTACGAACTTTGCTGCCGTGTATGCGCCGTTGCCGGGCAACCTGACGGTCTACAACAACCTGCGCATATTCGGCATGATTTATGGCGTGAAGCACCTTTCCGATCGCATCGACGCGTTGTTATCGCAGTTCGACCTTGAGCGCTTCAGAAACACGAAATGCGGCGTTTTGTCATCCGGTGAGCAGACGCGAGTGGCGCTAGCCAAAGCTATGTTGAACAGCCCGAAGCTGTTGTTGCTGGATGAGCCTACGGCGTCGCTGGATCCCGCTACTGCGCGCGAGATCAGGGTGACGATTCGCGAGTTTGCGGGACAGGGAAGCGGTGGCGTGCTGTGGACCTCACACAACATGTACGAAGTCGAAGAGGTGTGCGACCGCGTGTTGTTCCTGTCGAAGGGCAAGATTTTGCTGGAGGGGAATCCGAAGACGTTGCCGCGTGAATACGGGAAGGAAACGCTCGAGGATCTGTTTATCACCGTGGCTCGCGAACCGCTGACTTTGGACATAGCATGAACCCAAAACGAACCGCAGCCGTGGTCCTTCGCCAGTACTACCTGATGCGCAACAGCTTGTCGCGTGTATTGCCGTTGTTCGCCTGGGTGGGCATCGACATGGTGCTCTGGGGATTCATCACGCGCTACCTGAACTCGGTTGCATCGCCCGGTTTCAATTTCGTTCCAGCTATGCTAGGAGCAGTTCTGCTGTGGGACTTCTTCAGTCGCGTGATGCAGGGCGTGACCATGGCATTTTTCGAGGATGTCTGGTCGCGCAACTTCCTGAATTTTTTCGCGACACCGCTGACGATTTCGGAATACGTCGGCGGGTTAGTCGCTTCAAGCATTGCCACAAGTTCCGTCGGGTTGATGGTGATGCTGGTCGTGACGACATTCGCGTTTGGCCTTTCGTTCCTCAGCTACGGGCTGCTCGTGGTTCCGTTTCTTCTGGTGCTGTTTATGTTTGGTATCGCGCTGGGAATTGTAGGCAGCGGAATGGTACTGCGGTTAGGGCCAGCGTCGGAGTGGTTTGTCTGGCCAATCCCGGCGCTGCTTTCGCCGTTCGCGGGAGTGTTCTATCCGCTGGAGACGCTGCCTGGCTGGATGCAGTACATCTCGCACATTCTGCCCCCGTCGTATGTGTTCGAGGCCATGCGAGCAATTGTGGCCGGACGACCGGTGTCACTCGGGAGCCTGGGGCTGAGTGCAGGGCTGGCGGTGCTGTACATCGCAGTCGCTTCGTGGTTCTTTACACGAATGTATCGCCATGCGGTTCGGACGGGTTTGATTGCGAGGTATAGTGCAGAGACGGTGAGTTAAGCGATTGATGCGGGTTGCGAGGGATAGAATAAGCCGCGCGTCAGCTGATCAGCGGAGAGTGTATCGTGGGACCCCCACCCTAGCGCCGAAAAGGCACGGCGCGAGGGTGGGGCACCATCGAATACTTACATCCCGGGAGTCTACTTACATCCCGGGTAGTTTCATGCCGGCCAGCTTGCGGCCGAAGCTCGCTTTCCCCATGTCCTTGAACATCTTTCGCATCTGGGCGTACTGACGCAGAAGCTGGTTCACTTCCTGAATGCTGGTGCCCGATCCGCGTGCGATGCGTTTGCGGCGGCTCCCGCTTATCGCTTCGTGATGGGTGCGCTCGTAAGGAGTCATCGAGTTGATGATGGCCTCCACACGGTTGATCTCTTTGTCGTCGACCTTGTCGGCCACCTGCTGAAGATTCGCGAAGGGTCCGATGCGCGGCAGCATGCCGAGAATCGACGAGAGCGATCCCATCTTTTTCACTTGGCGCAACTGATCCCGGAAGTCTTCGAGCGAAAAACCATCGCCGCCTAGAGCTTTCTTTGCAAATTCTTCAGACTTCTTCTTGTCCAGGCGCTCTTCGGCCTTTTCGATGAGCGACATGATGTCGCCCATGCCGAGAATGCGCGAGACGATGCGATCGGGATGGAAAGGTTCGAGCGCATCGTATTTTTCGCCGATACCGATGAACTTGATTGGCTGGCCAGTAACGTTACGGATTGACAATGCTGCGCCGCCGCGCGCGTCACCGTCCATCTTCGTCAGGACTACGCCAGTCAAGGTCAGCTTTTTGTGGAACTCATCAGCGGACTTAACAGCGTCCTGACCGGTCATAGCATCGGCAACGAACAGAATTTCTTGTGGATTCAGCAGCGACTTCAGCCCCTGCATCTCGTCCATCAATTGTTCGTCAATGTGAAGACGTCCGGCGGTATCGACGATAAGCATGTCGCAGCCGAAATTGATAGCTTCACGACGAGCTTCTTTAACCAGGCGGATGACTGTGTCTGTATTCGCCTGTTCGACTTTGCCCTCGTAAATGTTGCAGTTCACGGCTTGGGCGACGACCTTCAACTGCTCTCGGGCGGCGGGTCGATAAACGTCGACGGAGACGAGCATGGGCCGGTGTCCGCCCTTTTTGAGCCAGTAGGCGAGTTTGCCCGAGGTGGTCGTCTTGCCGGAACCCTGAAGACCCGCCATCAGGACCACGGTAGGCGGTTGGGAGGCGAACTTGAACTTCGCCGTGTCCTTGCCGAGGATTTCGATCAACTCGTCCCGGACGATCTTCACGACCTGCTCGGCGGGCGAAAGCGCGGTCATCACCTCTTGGCCGAGAGCCTTGGCTCTGATCTGATCGATGAGGATCTTTACGACCTTGAAGTTGACGTCGGCCTCAAGCAGCGCAAGGCGGATCTCGCGCAGCGCCTCTTCCATGTTCTCTTCGCTCAGCTTGCCCTGGCCACGAAGATTCTTGAATGCGCGTTGTAGTTTCTCGGAAAGGTTCTCAAACATGAGTGCTTAGCTTCAGCTCGGAATGCTAAATAGATGGATGCAGCCGGACGGGGTATCGACTCGGCGGCAACGAAGCTTCAGGATAACACGCGAGAGCCGTGTGCCTTGGAGCAGCAAGGTGCTGCCGACGCCGCGACGCTGCATGAATAGCTGCGGGCGAGCGAGCCGCCCGCGCGATGGGCCAGCGGCTGCACAGCCATCGCATCCGGGGTGGTCGGGCTAAGTTCATGCGATTCGGTCCAGAAACTCCGACCGAACCCGTTTTGTGCCGCCCTGAGCGAACTTAGCAGTGACGTTGTCTCCGCTGATTTCGATGACCTCGCCGGGACCGAACTTCTTGTGGCGCACACCATCCCCGATGGTGAACAGTGCTGGTGACTGAGTGTGCTGGAGGAACTCCGGCCGGGGCGGAGAGAAGGGAGCTTCAGGCGATACAGCGGCGTCTGCCCGGCCATCTGGCTCGGCGGCAGCGATCGCTTGCGGAGGCTTACGCTGACGCGAGTTTCTTTTCAAAGTATTCGCGGCGGGCAGGCGTCCTTCAGCCCGGGCGCGACAGTTGTCACAGTGTCCACATTCGTGTCCGGCGTCTTCGCCAAAGTAGTCCCGGAGATAACGCATTCGGCACTGCGCCGTCTGAGCGTAGCTCATCATGGACTGCAGTCGCTCGCGGTCACTCAGCCCTCGTCGCTCATATTCGCTAAGGAATGCAGTGAGCTCCTCGTTCGAAGCGAAATCCCTCAATTTGTGAAAGGCACCCCTTCGCCGCTCCAGCACCCCGGCTGCCTCCAGTTGCGAGACAATGACCTGCACTTTCCGCTTAGGCAGGCCGGAGATGGTGGCGAGTTCTTGCAGATGTACGCCGCTGGAGCGTTCTGGCTGGGACGCGAGTTGGCCCAATGTCTCGTACACCTTGAACGAGTGTTCACGGCGAGGGTATTTGCCGCCCAGGAAGAAGCCTTGAATTCTTCGATCCTCAAGTCGATAGAGAAGCGTCGCACGAGCCGATTTCCCGTCGCGCCCAGCGCGTCCGGCTTCCTGATAGTAGCTTTCAAGTGAGTCGGGGAAATTCCAGTGGACGACAAACCGGATGTCGGGTTTGTCAACTCCCATGCCGAAAGCTTTTGTCGCAATCAGGACCCGAACATCATTGTTCATGAACCGCTGCTGAATGTCTTCGCGCTCGCCTTTCCGCAGCTTTGAGTGGTACCGTTCCGCGTTGTTCCCGTCTTCTCGCAGCCAACTCCAGAGTTCGTTGGCAGCGCGAATCGTAGCCGTGTAGATGAGCCCTGTTCCTTCTCGTTCCCCGGCGAGCATCTGTCGTATGCGCTCGCGCTTGGCTTGGCTATTGACTGTCGGGAGTACCTCAAAGAAAAGATTGGCGCGTTCGATACCGGTATTCACGATCTCGGCTTTGTTCATTCCGAGTTGCTTGATGACATCCGCCGCTACTTCGGGCGTGGCAGTGGCTGTGAGGGCCAGTACGGGTGGGTGCCCGAGGGCTTGGATCGCGTGTTGCAGCGTGAGATACGCAGGCCTGAAGTCGTGGCCCCATTGCGACACACAGTGCGCTTCGTCCACCACGAACAGCGACACCCCTGCCTTCTTTAGCAAATCCAGGTACTCAGGGTTCTCGAGTCGCTCTGGCGTCACGTAGATCAGGTCGTGCTCTCCCTCTCGGATTTCCTGAACCGTGTTCCGCGTTTCTGAGGTGGTGAGGGTCGAGTCAAGTTTTGCAGCATCGATCTCGGCATCTTCAGCTTTCTCCTGTTGGTCCTGCATCAACGAGATCAAAGGCGAAACGACGACAACCGACTTGGGGAGCAGGAGTGCGGGAAGCTGGTACGTTAGCGACTTGCCTGCGCCCGTCGGCAGAATGCCAACTACGTCATGCTGCCGCAAAACACATTCGATAATCTCGCGCTGACCAGGGCGGAATTTCTTAACTCCGAAGCGCTGCTCGGCTTCTCGATGGAGGCGTGACCAATCGATCTCAGGATCGCGTTGACGTGCAGGATTTTTGGGGCCGGATACTGTTTTTGGAACCATGGGGGTCAGGGGTTGGAGTGGCAGGGCGGCGGTTCAGTTGCCTTTTGCAACAAATGCGAGTGCACGCGCCCTGCCAAGCAAACTCGGACCACGGCCATCAGCATCTTTCTTTATCAACCGAACGAAATTTCGAACAAGTCAGGAACTGTCATGATGAGCAGAATTGTCGCTGTTCTGGCGTTCGCCGTGTTTGGCCTGCCCGTAGCGGCACAGTCCGGGAATCCTGCACCAGACCCGCAGTCCGGGACCGGCACGGCTCAGCAGAGTATTCAAGTCGAGCCCATGGACGAGACGCCGGTATATCGGGTGAGCGTGGTCTCCCGCACGGCAAAGGCTGTGAATTACCGCGATAGAACGGGTGAAACCAAGATCGGGTTCAAGGGAACGGACCTTATGTCAAACGCGAAGGGAGAAGCCAAGATCGACCCTAAGCCCGGACGTTTGGCTATTGAGGCTTCGCTCGAGAACATGAAGCCGGCGACCACCTTCGGTCCCGAGTATCTGACTTACGTGCTGTGGGCTATCACTCCGGAAGGACGTCCAAGAAATCTGGGCGAACTGTTGGTCAACGACGATGGCAAGGCTCATACGGATGTGACGACCAACCTGCAGGCATTCGGGCTCATTGTGACTGCGGAACCATACTTCGCAGTTTCGCAACCCAGCAACCTCGTCGTCGCAGAAAATGTGATCCCCACAAACGTGAAGGGGTGGGAGCGGCCGATCGACGCCAAATTCGACTTAATTCAGCGCGGCGAATACACAGCCGATATTCCCGTTTCGCAACTGCCGTCTATCAAGGCAACTTCGGAGACGCCGCAGTCGCTGGTGCAAGCAGAGAATGCAGTAGCCATCGCCAAGGCAACTGGAGCGGAGAAATATGCTCCGGAGGCGCTGCGAAAAGCAGAAGAGTTTCTCGACAAAGGACGAGATTACCTGCGTCGAGATCAGAACGAAAAGGCTATTGGAACCGTCGCTAGAGGAGCTACCCAGCAAGCCGAAGACGCGCGTTTGCTGACGATACGCCGAAAACAAGAAGAGCGGCTAGCCGCGGAGCGCCGCCAACAGCAAGAGCGCACAGCGGCAGCCCAGGCACAGGCGCAACAGGAAGTGGCCGCACGGCAACAGGCAGAACAGGAGCGTCTTGCTGCCGAGCAGGCGAGAACGGAAGCGGAGCGCGCCCGGTTGGAAGCCGAAGCTGCGGCCCAGCGTGCGGCACAGGAGCGTCAGCAGGCAGAAGCCGCAAGGCAGGCTGCGCTTGAGCAGCAACAGCAACTTCAGACCGAGGCGCAGCGCTCACAGTTGGCAGCGGAGCAGGCGCAACAGACAGCGCAGGAAGCTCAACGTCAACGTGAGGAAATGCGAGCCCGCTTGCAGCAGCAGCTGAATACCGTCCTGGAAACGAAACAAACGGCGCGTGGACTGATCGTAAACATGTCGGATGTCTTGTTCGATACGGGCAAGGCTACGCTGAAGCCTGGGGCGAAGTTGAGGCTCGCCAAGGTTGCCGGAATCATCATGGCTTACCCGGATCTGCGGCTCGAGATCGAAGGCCACACTGACAGCACCGGGACGCCTGAATTCAACCAGGTACTGTCCGAGCGACGGGCCGCTACGGTACGCGATTATCTGATCAGCCAGGGCGTCCCGGTCAACAATGTCGTGGCCCGAGGCTTTGGGCAAACCAGTCCGGTCGCAGCGAACACAACAGCGCAGGGTCGTCAACTCAACCGTCGAGTGGACCTGGTTGTCTCCGGGGAGGCGATTGGTGTCAATACTGGACCGGGCGGCCCCGCCGGTTCTCCGGGAATGAACGCCGGAGGCGGCACATCAGCGGGTCAACCTGGGACTGGAACGTCGGCCGGGGCGGCTACCTCGGGCGGCGTGACGGGTACTGCAACCGGTACTCAAGGATCGCCTCAGCAGGGCGTAGGCGCCTCAGGAACAGTAGCGACACCGGCCGGAACTGGGGCGGTGGGCGCTGGCACCCAAAATCCGCCGGCCAATACGACTCCGCCTCCCATGTGAGAGTTGCTGAAGGATATCCCACCCTGGTATCGAAATGACCCGGTGCCAGGGGGGCTACTGCCAATTGAACACTTCTTTTGCCGCTTGCACCGTGTTGCAGTGAATGTTGACTGTGTCGTCGAGCCGTCGCGCGTACCCACCAGCGTAGCTGACCATCACTGGGATCCCGCGTTCTTTGCAAACGCGGAACACGAATTCGTCACGCTGCTTCAGACCGTCCATTGAGAGCGATAAGCCTCCCAGTTGGTCATCCTGATAAGGATCGGCACCTGCGAGATAGCAGATCAGGTCGGGCTGGAACTGCCGCAAGCCCGAGCTGAGCGCATTGTCCAGCCAAGCCAGATACTCCGCATCAGCGGTTCGGTCGGGAAGATTCACGTCGATTGACGATGGCGGTTTCCAAGCCGGGTAGTTGTTTTCCTGATGCAGAGAGATCGTGAACACGTCTCCGAAATGATTTTCTTTCATGCTCACGGGGTGCGGCGGAGAGAACATCGGAGCCGACCATGACGGCAGCGGCTGTGGTTCCGTTTGCGGTTTGCCAAATATCACCGCGGTTCCGTTGCCCTGATGAACATCGAGGTCAAGCGTCATCGCTCGTGCAATTTTGCCGTCGGCCATCATTCGGCGAATGGCAATTGCTACGTCGTGAATCATGCAGAAGCCTTCGCCATGGTCGGGAAAGGCATGATGGAACCCGCCACCGATCGTGAACGCTACGCCATCCTTCAGTGCAAGTTCCGCAGCCTTGATCGAGCCGCCAGCATGCAGCCAAAACGCTTTCACGATCTGCGTTGAAAAGGGAATCTCCATCGCCAGTTCTTCCCGTGTGCTTAGCATCGCCGTGCGCAGGCGATCCACGTAGTCACGGGTATGAACCAGGAGAACATCATCGTCGCTGGCTGGCTGAGGCTCGACGAAATCACTGCGTTCCGCGATGCGCCTGCCGAGCAGTTGTTGGTAAACGAGACGATACTTTTGCCCGGGAAACACGTGGTCGCCGATGGGCAAGTAGTACTCGTCACTGTAGACAAGCTTGAATCGCAGCATAACGCGTCCGCACAGCTTACGCCGAGGTGGTTGCGAGTACAAGAACTGCGAACCACCACACACATGTACATGAGACCACGTGAACTTCATTGTGAGATGCTCAAGTAGGCCAGCAGTTTCCAAGGTTACGGGTTCGGCATCTGAATAAGCGCTCGCGACGTATTTGGAGTACCCGCAGTGAAGTTCAAGAGCAGATCGGTGCAGCAGGCGGACTCAGAAGAAACACCCAAAGAACTCGCCAATCCAGAGTTGGACGAAGTTCTCCCTGTTGGCCGGGACACCGGCGCTCTCCCGGAAGCTCCTTCCCCCGAGAAACCTGTCGTTTCGATCAACGGTCGTGATGTCGACGAGAGCGAGTTGGAAAAAGCGGCCTAGCTGCAGATCAGCTTGCTTCCAGTAATCTGTGTGTTTGTACGACAAGTCCAATCAGATCTACATCGAACACAAGAATCGGATAGTCTATTCGTAGCGTCTCGGATACGCTGCGGAGCATGACAAGCATGGCAGCACAGAGCACACAGTCTGAGACTCAACCCGGAAGCAGTTTGCCTGCGACGTCGAGTCCCGAGTGGCGCGCCGTTGTGGAACGGGATAGCCGTTTTGACGGCATCGTGTACTACGCGGTCCTATCGACCGGAATCTACTGCAAACCTTCGTGCGCCTCGCGCAAGCCCAGGCCCGAACGAGTGCAGCTATTCTTTGATCGGTCCGAAGCCGAGAGCGCCGGTTTTCGGCCGTGTCGCCGCTGCCGGCCGGAAAACGTCGCGAGCAGCAACTCGCAGTTGGAAGCCGTCCGCAGGGTTTGCCGCTATATAGACTCCAACTTGGAAGCGAGTCTTACCTTGCGTGAACTTGGCTCCGTTGTCGGGCTCGATCCTCTGCATCTGCAAAAAGTATTCAAGCGCACAACAGGTGTGACTCCCCGACAGTACATTGAGGCAAGGCGTCTGGCGGCTTTCAAGGTCGAATTGCGAGTGAATCGCCGCGACGTTACGGACGCGACCTATGAAGTCGGATACGGCTCCAGCAGTCGCATATACGAACGATCGTCGGAGCAGATCGGAATGACTCCGGGAGCCTACCGCAAAGGAGCTCCGGGCATTCGCATTCGCTACGCGACCGCAGACTGCTCCCTGGGACGAATCCTTTTGGCTGCGAGCGACCGCGGTGTGTGTTCCATCAAAGTCGGACAGTCAGACAGCCTCCTGATCGCTGAGTTGTTCAAGGAATTTCCTAAAGCGCTTGTGGAGGGTGATCAGGAGACGCTCGGGGCCTGGGTGAGTCAGGTTGTCAGCCAAGTGGAGGGCGGAGACGTACCTTCTAATCTGCCGCTGGATATTCAGGCGACAGCATTCCAGCGCCGAGTATTTGAGGCTCTGCGACGGATTCCTCGGGGAGAGACGCGGTCGTACTCGCAACTTGCCACGGAAATCGGCGCACCCACTTCGTGCCGCGCAGTCGCGCAAGCTTGTGCACACAATCCCGTAGCGATTGTCATTCCCTGCCATCGTGTTGTGCAGGCGAACGGAGAATTGGGCGGATACAGGTGGGGCAAAGATCGGAAGAAGAGGCTGCTAGAAACGGAGGCGCAGCCGCGATAGTTCCAGCGAACTCGCGCTCTGCGGCAACAGAATAGCGCGGAGGCTTGGGTGAACTGCAGGTCTTCGGAAGCGGTTACGACTTTACTTCTTCCGGTTGTTGTCCTTCTCGCTGGTGGTTACTACGGCAGACGGAACAAAGGGCCGCCTTACTGGTACGAGCGCGCCCTTGGACGTCTGAGAAGCCTGGGAGAAATGCGCGAGCATTTCTTTCTGCATGTAGCGGATGAACTCCTGCATCTGCTTCTCCATGAGTTCCATCTTTTCGCGCATCTGCAGGATGATGCCGATACCGCTGATGTTCACGCCGAGCTCACGCGCCAGGGTAAGGATGAACTCCAGGCGTTCCAGATCTTCTTCAGTGTAAAGGCGCGTATTGCCCTCGGTGCGCGAGGGCTTGAGCAGCCCCTCTCGCTCGTACAATCGCAGAGTCTGCGGATGTACGTTGTACATCTCCGCCACCGAGCTGATCATGTACGCGCCTTTTCCGCGTTTCTTAACCATAGGCCGATCTATTCAGTTCCAGTATCTTGATCTTGAGAGGCGGAGCCTTCATTGCCTGCCTCGCTGAAAATCTGGTTCGCACCCTGCTGGGCGAAAGCCGTGCCAAAGTCGACGGCACCTTCCTTGACTGTATACGGAAAGAACACCTCGACCGAGTTGCCATCGGAATCGTCTAGCGCGAAGCTAACGGCCTGCACGGATTCTTGTTCACCAGGCTTCGTAACGTTGACGTCCGTGACGAGCGCGGTGGTCGTCCATTTGCCCTGCTGTGCTCCCTCACGGAGTGCCTGGTTGGCGTAGTCGAACACCTCCTGCGAGTCGGCGTCCTCCGCTTCGTTCGCGAACTGCATAAGGTGGATCTGCTCGTCTGGCGTGATGACGCCCGCGTACGGCAGAAATCCGCCACTTTCGGTCAGCATCTTTTCCGCGAACGGCATGAGTGCCTGCATGAGCTGCTGAGCTTTCTGCTGAGAATCCATTACGTGTCCCTCAGATCTGCTTCCACAGCTCCGCTCGCGGATCCTGTGGGTTGAGTTTCGCCAGTTCGCGCAGGATCTCTTTCGAACGTTCATCCTGAACGTGTGGTACGACGATCTTAACTTCTACGATTTCGTCGCCGCGCACTCCTTCCTTCGTTGCCGAAGGTACGCCTTTTTCGCGCAGGCGGAGCTTTTGCCCTGATTGCGTACCCGGGGGGATTCGCAACAGCGCACGGCCGTCGATCGTCGGAACTTCGACTTTCGCGCCGAGCGCAGCTTCTGTTGGCGTAACCGGGACGGTGATCTGTATGTCGTCACTTTCACGCCGGAAGACGGGATGCTCACCCACGCGCACGATGATGTACAGGTCCCCGGCAGGACCGCCGTTCTGCCCTGCATTGCCTTTGCCCGGGATGCGAATGCGCTGACCATCCCGAGTCCCAGGCTTGATGCGCACTTCCAGCCCATCGGTCCGGTGGATTGCGCCCTCTCCATGGCATGTTTGGCACACAACCCGGGCCTTGCCGGTGCCCTGGCAGCGCGGGCACTGGACATTAAACTTCATGTGCCCACCGGTCTGGGTAATGGTGCCGGTTCCAGCGCACTGCGGACAGGTTTCGGTGCCTTGCCTGTATCCGTGACCGCGGCAGGTTGTACAGGTCTCCTGGCGCGGCACGTTGAGGCGCATCACGGTCCCCTTGATGGCCTGCCAAAAGCCTACGTTCACGGTGTACTCGAGATCTGTACCCGCTTCTGGTGCCTCGGCCGCAGCACGGCCGAAGCCACCACCACCGAAGATGCTCGAGAAGATATCGCGGAATCCGCCACCGCGCTTCGTTTCAGGGCCTCCGCCCAGGTCGGAGAAGTCGAACCCGCTGAAGTCAAAGGGAATTCCTTCAGCACCGCCCTGCGTGCCGCCATGGCCGCGGCCGGGAAATCCGCCGAACCCACCAGCGCCGAATCCCGAACCGCCACTCCCGCCACCCGCACGCGCGTACGCCTCAGCGGTGGCCGGATCGATGTTGTCGGAGTAGAAGCCGATCTGATCGTAGATCTTCCGCTTCTTTGGGTCGCTGAGGACGTCGTGGGCCTCCGAAATCTGCTTGAACTTTTCCTCTGCGACTTTGTCTCCCGGATTCACGTCAGGGTGGTACTTGCGCGCGAGTTTCCGGAACGCTTTGCGAACGTCCTCCTGGCTCGCACTCTTCTTCACGCCGAGTATCGCGTAGTAATCCTTCGTCTTGTCAGTCGCAGCAGGCATAGAAAACAGTTTCGGAATGTTTCGGACTTTTCGTAGGATCCGGCTTGAAACTCCCGAGACCTTCGAAACCTCCGAAACCTTAAATTTTCAAGGGGCGCATTCGTGCTGCGCCCCAGGTATGAATTCAAAACTAAAAGCCCCGTTATGTAATTCAGTTCTTGCTCAGCTCTTGCAGTTCGTCGATCAAGTATTCGTAACTGGGTTCAGTTTTCTTTGCCGCGTCGCGGAATTGCTCGGCCTCAACGCGGGTGAGGAACTTGTACGGGTACCGCGTCATTGGCCCCACGGGGTTGCCCTTGGGCCAGTGCATGACGACGTAAAACTTGTCCACCGGGAAACCTCCTTTCTGCTCACAATGTTAGCAGCGAGGTTAAGAACCGGAATGTGACCTTCGTCCTAGAGCTTGTGACACTGCGCACACGTCGTCAGCGGTGTGCAGGACGGGGCATAGCCCCGTCCCACAGCGAACCGTTACTTCTTGTTTTCGTCGACGTCCACGTACTCGGCGTCGATCACGCCTTCGTCTTTCTTGGCCTGACCGTCACCCGCAGCCGCGGCTCCGCCGGTTGGACCCGCACCCGGAGTGCCGGCGTCAGGTGTCGCGCCGGGCGCTGCCTGTTTGTACATGGCCTCGGCCAGCTTATGCGACGCCTTGGTCAGGTTCTCGCGGGCACGATCCATCTGCGCCTTGTCATTCGATTCGAGAGCCTTCTTGGCGTCAGCGAGGGCGTTTTCGACATCGCCGCGCTCACTGCCGCTGATCTTGTCGCCGTTCTCCCGTAGCGTCTTCTCGATGCTGTAAACCATCGAGTCGAGCTGGTTCCGAGCTTCGATTTCCTCGCGGCGTCTTTTGTCCTCTTCGGCGTGCGCATCGGCTTCCTTCGCCATACGCTCGACCTCGTCTTTCGACAGGCCGGAAGACGACGTGATCGTGATCTTCTGGTCCTTGCCGGTGGCCAGGTCTTTCGCCGTGACGTTCAAAATGCCGTTCGCGTCGATGTCGAATGTGACCTCGATCTGCGGCACGCCACGCGGAGCCGGCGGGATGCCCGTCAACTGGAACTTGCCCAGCGTACGGTTCTGCGCTGCCATCGGACGCTCGCCCTGCAAGATGTGGACTTCTACGGAGGGCTGGTTGTCCGCAGCCGTCGAGAAGGTCTCCGTCTTGCGAGTCGGGATCGTCGTGTTGCGCGGAATCATCGGCGTCGACACGCCGCCCAGCGTTTCGATCGACAATGTCAGCGGAGTGACGTCGAGCAGCAGCAGGTCCTTAACCTCGCCGCCGAGAACGCCGCCCTGAATCGCAGCGCCAATAGCAACGACTTCGTCGGGGTTGACGCCCCTGTGAGGTTCCTTGCCGAACAGGCGCTTCACGAGTTCCTGAATGGCAGGCATGCGGGTCTGGCCACCGACAAGCACAACCTCGTCGATCTTGTCGGCCGTGACACCGGCATCTTTCATCGCCTGAATGCACGGGCCTTCCGACCGCCGGATAATGTCCTCCACCATCGACTCAAGCTTGGCTCGCGTGAGCCGCTTGACGAGGTGCTTCGGACCGGTCGCGTCCGCCGTGATGAACGGCAGATTGATCTCGGTCTCCATGGTGGTGGAGAGTTCGATCTTTGCGCGCTCCGCTGCGTCCCGCAGACGCTGAAGGGCCATTTCGTTGCCCTTGGCGCGCAGGTCGAGACCTTCATCCTTCTTGAATTCATCGATGAGCCAGTCGACGATGCGCTGGTCGATGTTGTCACCACCTAGGTGCGTATCACCATTGGTGGACTTCACTTCAATAACGCCTTCGCCTACTTCCAAAATGGAAATATCGAAGGTGCCGCCGCCGAAGTCATACACGGCGATAGTCTCGTCTTTCTTCTTGTCCAGACCGTACGCCAGCGCTGCCGCCGTGGGTTCGTTGATGATGCGCTTGACGTTGAGACCAGCGATCTGGCCGGCGTCTTTGGTCGCCTGGCGCTGGGCGTCGTTGAAGTACGCCGGAACCGTGATGACGGCATCGCTGACCGTCTCCCCAAGGTAATCCTCTGCAGCCTTCTTCAGCTTCATCAGAATGAAAGCCGAGATCTGCGGTGGGGTGTGCTCTTTGCCCTGCGCAACAACGGCCACGTGATCCCCCTGCCGCACAACGCGGTAGGGAACCATCTTCATCTCTTCGCTGACTTCGTCGTAACGCCGCCCCATGAACCGCTTGATCGAATAGATCGTGTTCTCGGGATTCGTGATCGCCTGGCGCTTGGCCACCTGGCCCACCAGTCGCTCGCCGGTTTTGGTGAAGCCGACAACCGACGGTGTCGTCCGGCCGCCTTCCTCATTGGCAATGACCTTGGGTTCGCCGCCTTCCATGACCGCGACGACCGAGTTGGTCGTGCCCAGGTCAATACCTATAATCTTTCCCATTGGAGCTGCCTCCTGCTGATAAGTGCTTGATAATTGCGTTGTTAGGTTGCTCTAAGTGACTGCTGGCGAAAGTCTTTCGCCATCAACCCTGACCTTAGCACGTCAGGATTATCGAACTTGAGTCTATCATTGTCAAGTTTATAGATGTCGCGGAACCGCCTCCGGTTTCACGTGCACGATCTTTTGTTCAGCGCCGAGCCAAAGCCCCGTCCCGGAGCGCATCTGAATCAGGCAATCGGGTCCCTCGTTGAAAATCATGAAGAAAATAAATCTCTGGGCGCTCGGTCTAGTTGTTTCTGCGCTGCTCGTTTTGGCTGCATGTGGTGGGGACGGCAACTTTTCAGCCTCGAATGACGCACCGGTACCAGGCTCGCCGGCTCCAGCTCCGTTTGGCGACACGGGCGGAGGTGGCGGATCGGGCGGTACGGGCGGCGGCACAGGAGGCGGAGGTGCAGGCGGAGGAGGCGGAACCGGTGGTACGGGTGGCGGTAGCGGTGGGGGCGATACAGGAGGGGGCGGCGGTGCGATTGAGCCTGCAACTGAGGATCAACTGGTTACGGAAACCATGGCCAGCAACCTGGAGGGGCCATGGTCACTGGCATTCGCGCCGGACGGACGTTTGTTCTTCACCGAGTCGAGGGGCAGACTGCGTGTCTTCAGCAACGGTGCGCTGGTGTCGCGTCCCGTGCTGGACATCAGTGACGAGACGCCGGGATCTCAGGGTGGTCTGACAGGAATGGATCTGGACCGCAACTTCGCCTCGAATGGGCTGGTTTACGCTCACTACTGCACCCCGTCGAAGCGTTGTCGTGTGGTGCGGATTGTGGTCGAGGGAAACTCGGGTTCAATCGACAAGGTGCTCCTCGACTATCCCATCACCAATTTCGATCACGTTGGCGGACGAGTGAAGGTCGGTCCTGACAATTTGCTGTATGTCACTCTGGGCGATCATCGGAACCGGTCGTCCGCTCAGGACCCTGCATCATGGGACGGGAAAGTCATCCGCATGAACCTCGAAGGAACGCCGGCTGACGGCAATCCATTCCCGCAGAACCGATACGTATATTCGTATGGTCATCGCGATCCGCAGGGCATTGCATTCGATAGTTCGGGTACGCTGTACGAGACGGACCACGGGCCGACCGCAAACGACGAAGTCAACATTGTTCGCATTGGAAAGAATTACGGTTGGCCGGAGTGCGTTGGGGCCTGCAACAATCCTGCTTATGTTGATCCAATCATCAATTTGGCCCCTAAGGAGCCGTCAATGCCTCCGACGGGTGGAGTCTTCTATTTGGGTTCAGTGATTCCCGGCTGGAGCGGATCGTTCCTATTTGGTGTGCTCGGGTTGGATGACAACCCGCAGGCACATCAAGTCCGCCAGATCATGTTTAACGAACCTGGAGGTAGCACGGTTACGTTTCAGCAGTTTGTTCGTGAACAAATTCGGACGCATTCGTGATGTCGCCGAAGGTCCTGATGGGTTCGTGTATTTCGCAACGAGCAATCGACGTCAGAGTTCGAAGGTCTCAGATGGAGACGACCGAATCATTCGCGTGCGGCCAAGGTAGAGAAGCGAGTCAGTCGTAGCGTTCGTAAAAGATGTTCGTGCAATCCCAGCCGAGCTGTTGCAGAAGCGCGCGGTTCGCAGCAACCATCTCGTGTCTTCCACAAATGTAGGCGTGCATGGATTCCACACCGCGATCAGGTAAGGTTTCGAGAAGAGTCAGTACGTGTTCTTGCACGTACCCGCGCCTGCCGTTCCATGATTTCGTAGGACGGCTCAGGGTTACGAGGTAGTGAAAGTGCGGGAATTCGCGTTCAAGCTTTCGGAACTCATCAGCGTAGTAGATATCGCTTTCGTCGCGCGTGCCGTAAATCAACCAGAATTCATGCCCACGATTTCGGGAGTGATCCGCGAAGAGGTGGTGGAGCATGCTGCGAAACGGAGCGACCCCCGTTCCCGTGCAGATGAAGATGGAGTCCTGAACTGGATTGTGCAACGTGAACAGACCGTGAGGACCATGCCAACTTATCTGCTGCCCTTCGTCGAGGTCGCAGAGGAAGTTGGACATGAAGCCCTCGCCGACACGGTTCAAGCACAGCTCGAATTTGCCATCGCCGCGTGGCGGCGAAGCGATAGAGTAAGCGCGCGTCTGTTCGCGCCCGTCAGTTCTGCGCTCTTTGACGGAGATGAACTGGCCCGCCTGAAAGTGGAAACGTTCGACACCGTCCACATGGAACTCGAGATGGCGCGTTTGCTCTGAGAGATCAATCGCTCGGGTCAACCTCGCGGTGTGGAAGGCGTGCTCGTGCATACTGTCGAAATGTCCTCGTGCAAAGAGGCTCCCATTTGTTTGACGCTGCTGAGGAGTTCCGGTTGCACATTCCTTCGAGGTGCCCTGCTCTCGTCAGCGATACCCAAAATCAGCACTAACGAAGCTTTCTTATACTCCAGTCAAGGACCACGATCTTCCACTCGTTTTGGCGCTTTTCCATGATGTAGACGGACCAAAGGAGGAAGTTCGCGCCACTGCTTTCGCCCTTTTTCGGCGAAATTGTCTCCTTCGTGTAACCCCAGGCCATCGAGTCACTGGCGGCAACACGAACGATCTCCCATTGGGACATTGAAGCTGGTTCCTGCATTTCGGGGATCAGGTGGTTGTCACGGAAGTCCGCCCAGCCGTCGTTGCGATGGCCGTTCTCAAAAACGACGAGATCTGTGGCGACGAGGCTCTCGATGGCTTTCAGGTTTCGTGTCTCCAGCGCCTGATGGAATTGCGTTATGACCTTGCGGACGGCCATTGTATCCGGATTTTGTGCTTGCAGTGTCCCGAATAGGACCAGCACAGCCAACATGCAGTTCCCTACGCGCAAAGTCATGACAACCTCAAAAACGGTGATTGGTCCAGCTCTCGCGAGAACTATCGAGGCACAATGCTGACCGCGAGTTGCCAGGTGCGGGAAGGGCTGGTGATCTCGGAATGGAGGCGGACCGTCGTTCTAGGCCGCTGCCTGTTGCTGTCCATCAGCGATTTGGCGGGCAGCATGACGAAGAGCTGCCGCTTTGAAGTCTTCCCCTGCGAGTGCGTGCACGCGCGATAATGCCATCATGGACTGCGTAAGTCCGTACATGTCTGGTATGGACTGTCGCAACTCGATGCTCTTTAGCAACTTCGACTTCGCGGCCTCGAGGTCGCCTTTGGCGGCCGAGATTTCTCCAGCGACCTGCAGTGCCCGTCCCAAACCCCAGACCCCACCGATTTCTTCGAAGATGGCAGCGCTCTCGGTCGATAGTGGTTCGCCCAAATCCGGCCGTTGCTGTTCGAGATGCACCCTGGCTAGCGTTGCCAGTGCATGCGCCAGAACACTACGATTACCGCCCTCGACCCACAGCACCCGGCTGCGTTCGATCGAGAATCGTGCCGCGTCGTAATCGCGGCGGACGAGATGGAGCTCGCCTTCGACGAGCAATGCCCACGCAAGTAGCAACCGATCATTAATTCGGGCCAGCATTCGAATGCTGTCGGCCACCAGCGCTGAACACGTACTCGCATCGCCTACGCACAACGAGCAAAAAGCGACATTGGTTTGCGCGAAAGCGATCCCGCGCTGGTCGCCGATTTCTCTACGAAGGCGCAAGCCTTCCTCATGCAAACGAATTGCCTCGCGAAACTCCCCGCTGTACATCGCGATCCAGCCAAGGTTGTTGAACGCAAGAGCCGTCGCACGGGCGTCCCGCACCTCTCGGCTCAACTGAAGCGCCTCTTCACAAATTTCCCGCGAGACCCCCAGGGCCGCAAGTTCAGCTTCAACCCATCCGAGGTTGTTGAGCACAGTCACTCGAAGTTGCAGGTCGTCCGAGCCCTTGAGCAATTCAGCCAACTCGCGCAGCACGTCGCGCGCACGGCGCATGTTTCCTTCACTGTGCAACAACGTCGCAAGTCCGTTCAGCAAGCGGACGCGGATCTTGGAGTCGGCCGCGTGTCCGGCAGCGGACCAGATCCTGTCAAGATCACGACGACCCTCCTGGAGGTGGCCGCGGGCCAGCCAGAATCTCCACAATGCCGCACCGAAACGCAACGCCATGACATGATCGTGCGACAAAGCCCAGCACTGGCCCGCTCGGAGGTTTTCATGGTCATCGTGCAGACGATCCAGCCACAACACTTGGTGAGGTCCGGTTAACTCCGGCTCCGCAGTCTCCGCGTAGCGTACGAAGTACTCGCAGAAGCTTCGCTGCACGTTTTCCAACTCGCTTGCCGCTGTAAGCTGCTCGATCGCGAAAGCGCGAATGCTTTCCAGCATTTCGAAACGAGGCTCGCCGGCGTGCGACCGCGTCTGCCGCACAAGGCTGTGCTCCACGAGCGCAGCCATTCCGTCGATCAGATTGTCACCGTTCGAAACTGCCTCACAGGCCTCCAATGTTGCGCCGTTTACAAATACGCCGAGTGTGCGGAAAAGGCGCTGCTCTTCCGGTGCGAGAAGCTCGTAACTCCACGAGATCGCCTCTCGCAAACTGCGTTGACGTGCCGGACGGTCCCGAGGCCCACCTTTCAGCAGATCGAATCTTGCGGATAGCCGCTTCAACATGGCTTCCGGGGAGAACAGGGTTACTCGCGCCGCCGCGAGTTCGATCGCGAGTGGCAGTCCGTCGAGGCGCATGCACAACTCGGCTATGGCACGCATGTTGTCGTCAGTCACGCTGAAACTGGGCAGCGCCGCTTGCGCACGCTCTACGAAAAGCTGAACGGCAGCGCAGTTGCGAAGAACCGCGCGATTGCAAAGGTCCCGTTGTGAAGGCACGCCAAGCGGCGGTACCGGAAACTGATGTTCTCCACTGACGCGCAGCGCGACGCGGCTGGTAACTACAATACTGATCTGGTTTGCTTTCGATATAAGTTCATGAACGACAGGGGCGGCTCCCGCGACTTGCTCAAAGTTATCCAGAACGATGAGAGCTCGCTTGTCACGCAGGGCGTTGATGACTGCTCGGACCGCGTCAGCGGGAGCTGGTACAACGATCCCGATCGCATCGGCGATGGCGGGTGCGACTTCTGCAGGGTCGCTCAGGGCTGCGAGAGAGACGAACCAGCATCCATCCGAGAAATCGCCAGAGGCGGCGCGCGCAAGCTCGATGCTGAGTCGAGTTTTGCCAGTCCCTGCCGGCCCGGTAAGCGTAAGGAGTCGGCTTGCTTTCAACACACTTCGTAGCTGTGCAAGTTCTCGCTCACGTCCCACGAAGGAAGTAAGCGTAAGCGGGTTCGCCTCGCTTTGAATGTTTCCACGGACGGCCACTTTAGAAGCGTGTTGACCGCTCAGCGCAGCAACGAGGTCTGACGCACTCGTGAACCTGTCGTCCGGGTTCTTGGCGAGCAGGCGTTCGACGACTGACACGAGCCACTCAGGTGCTTCGGGACGGAATTTACGAACCGGTTCCGGCGCCTCTTCCAGAATGGCGCGAAGCACAGCCGCCTCGTTTGGCCGCTCGAACGGACGGCGGCCACAGAGCATCTCGTACAGAACGATACCCAGCGCCCACATGTCGGTCGAGTGTGAGGCCGGTTCGGAGCGGATCTGTTCCGGCGCCATGTAGTGCAGTGTTCCCATGCGACCGTGATCGACCGTGCGATCGACATCCCCTTCGAACTTCGCGATGCCGAAATCGAGAATCTTTGCGTCAGTTCCTGGCAGGACAATGATGTTGGCCGCCTTTATGTCGCGATGCAGGATCCCGGCAGAATGCGCGCATGCAAGCCCCCTCGCGACTTGCGATGCTACCCTGATCGCTTCCTCGATCGGGAGAGGTCCGGATTCGAGGCGCTGCGCCAGTGTTTCACCGTCGCAGTACGCCATAGCGATGTATGTGAGGCCATTGGCCGTCTCTCCGACATCGTAGATCGCGCAGATATTCGGATGGTCAAGGACTGCGGCAGCACGCGCTTCCGTGTGGAAGCGCTCGCGAGCGCTGGGCTTCGCCTGCAGTTCGGGGGGAAGAAACTTCAGCGCCAGACTACGCCCAAGTCGGGGGTCGTACGCGTGGTATACGATCCCCATGCCGCCTCGTCCGATTTCGCGGACCAGTTGGTACGGGCCGACCCGATCGGGAATGACCATGGCCTGCGGCGCCTGAGCGCTTTGGACAACGGGAGTGTCAAGCAGACCCTGACCGGTGTCGTTTGCAGCAAGCATCTGCTCGACTTCCGCGCGGATTGACGGGTCTTCACACTCCCGCTTCAACCAATCGTGCCGCTGATCTTCGGGCAATTCGATTGCACGGTCAAACAAGGATCCGATCTGTTCCCATCGGGACGACATCAGGGCTCTGAACTTGTTCCGTAGACTTCCTTGTGCAACCAAGCCCGTGCCTTGACCCATTCGCGTCGCACGGTGCGCTCAGATAGCCCAAGCAACTCAGCTATCTCCTGTTCACTAAGCCCGACGAAGAATCGGTACTCCACGATCTGTCGGGCGCGCTCATCCATCTGGCCCAGTCGGTCGAGAGCCGAGTCCAGTGCGACTAGGTCGGCATCTGCTCCGCCGGCCGCGATCTGCTTGCCGTCGAAGCTGGTGTGAACCCATTCGCCTCCATGCTTCTCCGCATTGCGATGGCGGGCATGATCGATCAGGATCTGACGCATTGCGCGCGCAGCCACTGCGAAAAAGTGGTCGCGATCGTTGACGTTCAGGTCCGCGTCACTGGACAGCTTCAGGTAAGCCTCGTGAACCAGTGCTGTCGGATGAAGTGTGTGGCCGGGGCGCTCCCGTCGGAGTTGCTGTTGGGCGATTCGCCGCAGATGGGCGTAGACGGCACCAATCAGGCGGTCGAAGTTCTCCCTGCCGCCGTCGCGCGCCTCCACCAGTAATCGTGTCACTTCCAGGACGTCTGCGTTATCGCGACCCGATGCTGGCCCTACGGGCAAATCTTCCTCCCCTGATGTCCGGTTTGGCGGACATTCCTCGCATATAGCGATGAGGGGGCACCCCACCCCAAAGTTACTGAAGAGTATACGCCAGATTCGGAGCTACAAATGGCTACTGTTCCCAACATCCAAGATGCTGCTGCTGAACGTCGGGACGCCCTTGTCGAGCAGATTGTGTCGTCAGCTTCCACTGCAATGCAGCTATTCACGATCTATTTGGGCGATCAGCTAGGGCTTTACGATGTACTAGCCGCAGACGGGCCTATGAACGCAACACAACTCGCCCGCCGAACCGGCACCGCGCCCCGTTATGTTCGTGAGTGGCTGGAGCAGCAGAGCGTCGCAGGCATTCTCGAAGTCGAGAACCCGGACGACGCGCCGGAAAGACGCCGTTTTTATCTCCCGGCGGGGCATGACGAAGTTCTAGCGGACCGCGAGAGCCTCAACTACCTGGCTCCCTTGCCCCAGGTTGTTGCGGGTGCTGTCGCACCTATTCAGCAGCTCCTCTCGGCGTGGCGCAATGGAATCGGAGTTCCCTATGAGGCATATGGGCGCACGTTCGTGGAGGGGCAAGCTCGCATGAATCGTGCCGCTTTTCTGCACCAACTCGCCCCGGAATGGCTGCCGGTGTTGCCGGGATGGCAGAAACTGCTCCAAACGAATGCGACAGTTCGTGTAGCCGACATTGGCTGCGGTGCCGGATGGTCCAGCATCGGAATGGCTCTTCACTGTTCGAATGCGGAAGTGCACGGGTTCGACTTCGACGCGTCTTCTATCGAACTGGCCAAGGCGAATGCCGCTGAATTCGGTGTCTCCGACCGCGTGACTTTTCAAGTACGCGATGCTTCCGATAGCGAGGTGGCCGGAAACTATGACCTGGTTATGGCGCTTGAGTGTGTTCACGACATGTCGAATCCGGTTGCCGCGCTTCAGACCATGCGCCGCCTCGTCCGCCCTGATGGATACGTCCTTGTTGTCGATGAACGGGTTGCCGATCGTTTCGTTCCGCGTGCTGATGGACTCGAGTCGCTGATGTATGGGTTTAGCGTGCTGCACTGCTTGCCGGTGGGAATGGCAGAGCAACCATCGGCGGCCACGGGAACGGTGATGCGATGTGAGACTCTCGTCCACTACGCTACCCAGGCGGGTTTCGGGGGCGTCGAATTGCTACCTATCGACCACCCGATGTTCCGGTTCTACTGGCTCAAGCAATAGGCGATTTGTGAACCTCATCGGCGGTGATGCGCAAAGCACGCCGCCATTTCTTTTGCTGCTCTTGTCCCTTCGATCCTGCTTGCGACGCTTGCCACAGTGCGAACCGGCCTCAGGAATGATTCACTTTTTTGTGGAGCGCCGATGAAAAAAGCGTGTCACGAATGTCCGCTGTAACGAATCTTTAACGTATTAGTAGGTGAGGGCAGAAACGAGATGTTGGGCACCTACAGTTCCGAAGCGAATCAGATCGGTACAGCGCGCCGAAACTTAAGGGTACTGTACATCGCAGTTGCGGTAGCCGCTCTTTTTGCTAGCACTGGCTTAGCCGCGGCGCAGACGAGTTCGCCACAGAGTTACCCGACAAAGCGCATCGTCGATCCCAAAACGGTTCGCCGCCAGGCTCCGGCGCCTGTGCGCTTCGTCCTGAAGCCGTTCAGCATAGCGGGGTCCAAAGTAGAGGCTGGACTGAATATCGTCGAGGACTCCAAGATCCACAACCGCCTGCAAATCATGCTGGCTGATCCGCATGTGCGGCCAATTGTTGGCAACCTCGGTGATGGCAGTGGCTTTGGGCTTGGCGTCGCATTCAACACGGCCGGAACTGACGAGAGAAAGCTTGCGCTCGAAGGTGACGCGCACGCCACGGTTAAGCAGTACGTTGAAGCAAACCTGTCAGCACGATTGCTCAGCCGCGATACTCCTATCGGCGCGCTGACGTTTCGGACGGGTGTTGGTTACAAGATGCGGCCGGAAGAGGACTTTTACGGTGTCGGACCGGCAAGTGACTTTCGCACGAATTACAACCTGATCGAGCGCTCTACTTCGGCGACTGTCGAAGTGAAACGCGGCAAGCGTGTGCGTTTCGGAACTCAACTTAAGTTCTCGGATACGGTCATCGTGAACGGTCGCGATCTGAACTTTCCAAGCACTCGTCAGGCGTATGCGCCAACCGAGCTAGCGGGACTGGGCGGCGCGCAACTCTTTGAAACTTCCGCGTTCGTTGAATACGACACGCGTGCCGGCAGAACTTCTCCCGTGAAGGGCCTGTATGTGAAGGCGCTTGCGTCCTCCGTCGAAGGCATCGATGGTGATTTCGGGTACTGGCAGTACAAGATTGATCAGCGTGCGTACGTCCCACTGGCGAGTCCGCGTCGAGTTTTCGCGATCCGTACGCTGCTCGTGTTTTCGGACCCGCGTGGGGCATCGCAGGTTCCGTTCTTTCGGTTAGCACGGCTTGGAAACTCCGAAACGCTGCGTGGATTCGATCCGAATCGCTTCTACGGCAGGAACGCAGCAGCTTGGAACGCGGAGTATCGCACCGATCTGACTGGCGGTCTGGGTGCATTCGCGTTCACGGATTTCGGGCAGGTTTTCAATCGCCGCGCCGACTTCAACACTAGCAATTTTCAAGTAACGTATGGCGCCGGTCTGCAGGTTAAGACTGCTCGCGCGATCCTGCTTCGTACTTATGTGGCGCGTTCGAGTGAAGGCACGCGCCTGATGATTTCGTTCGGTCCAACTTTTTAAAGGGGTCCTCCGATGAAGAACTACTTGCGGAATCTCGCTTTACTGATGGCCATCGGTCTAGCGCTTGCTTTGCCTGCCGGCGCGCAGCAGCTTGCGGTTCAGCAGGAGGTGGTTCAGGTCGATGTGATGTGGGTTGATTACGACGAGGCCGACATCTCCGAACCGGCGGGCCGAGACAGTGGTTACTACTACGACTTCATCGACGGCACCATCATTCAGCAAGTTAAGCAGGGATTCGATTTCCCGCGGATTGCACGCAAGGTATTGGGTCGTTCGAAGGAAGCGCTCAATGTCAACGCCGTTGACGCCGTGCCAGATTCATCCTGGTTCACGAACCGCAATGGCATGCTTCCGATGTCTCTGTACGAGATTCGCCGCGGCCCAAACCAGGACGAAGGCCCTGTGGGCGAAAGTTTCACGGTCCTCCGCGCAAAAACGGTCGGTATCACGCCAGGGCTGTGGATCCGCGACGAACAAGGATCAACCTACATCCTTAAGTTCGATCCGCCAGACTATCCCGAACTAGCGACCGCTGCTGAAGTGATAAGCACGAAGTTGTTCTACGCGATCGGCTACAACGTTCCGCAGAACACGATTTTCCGTTTTCGCCGAAGTCAGCTGCAGATCGGGGACGGTGCAACGTACAAGGACAATGCGGGACGCGAACAGGCTTTAACGCCTGCCGTTTTGGAAGAGCTCCTCGCCCGCGTGGCGCAGGAGAAGTCGGGGCGATATCGGGTAGTGGCGAGCAAGCTTCTGCCGGGAAAACCCAAAGGCGGCTTCAAGTTCGCTGGCGTGCGCGAGGACGATCCGAACGACATCATCCCGCATGAGCATCGCCGCGACGTCCGTGGTTTGCGCGTATTCAGCGCATGGCTGGAACACAACGATATTCGCGTTGGCAACACGCTCGACATGTACGTGGAAGAGCACGGACGCCGATTCCTGCGTCACTACCTGATCGACTTCGGATCGACCTTGGGCAGCGATACTTTGTTCCCGAACCGGCCTGAAGTTGGCCACGAACATCAGTTCGATATGAAACAAGCCGGCACGACGCTGCTGACGTTGGGATTGCGACAGCCGGCATGGACTGAGCCTGAGCCAATCCGCTTCGCAAGCGTTGGCCGATACAGCGCTGAAGATTTCGATCCGCGCCGCTGGAAGTCCAACTTTCCGTTGGTTGCATTCGAGAACATGACGGAAGCGGATGCGCGCTGGGCGGCAGAGATCGTCGGTTCGTTCACCGATGAGCAAATTCGGGCGGCAGTTGAGACCGGGGAGATCTCTGAGCCGGCCGCGGAGGACTACCTGGTGAAGCAGCTCATAGGTAGGCGAGACCGAATCGTTGACGCTTACTTGGACAGGTCAGTGGCCGATCGCACGCGAGTGGCAAGCAATATCGTCAAGCCTGCCTTGCGGAAGTGAGCTTCAAGAGTTCACTCGGCCTACGGGAGTTTTTGAACGAGTTGTATGGCAGTGGTTAGTAAGTGGAGTGAGGGAATCATGACGAGCCTGGTGTTAAGCCTATATCGCAGTGCAACTGGACAGGCAATTCTGCTGTTCCTTTACCTGTTCCTCGTGCTGACCAGTTACGTTGTAGGTAAGGTCGCGCGCGACGCGCTGTTCCTCGATCAGTTCAAGGCCGTGCAATTGCCTTATGCGGATATAGCGATCGCATTGCTCGTCGGGGGAGTGGTAGCTGCATACGTCCGACTGGGCCGATTCTTCCGCCTGGATCGCCTCCTGATGCTGAGCCTGATGGGGTACTCGCTGACCGCAGCGGCATTCTGGATGATTGGCACGCGCTACGAGGTGGCCTGGATCTACCCAGTGGTTTATGTGTGGATAGGAATTTTCGGCGTGCTTGCAACCGCTCAGGTGTGGACGCTTGCAACGTTCGTTTTCACCACTCGTGAGGCCAAAAGCAGTTTCAGTGTCATCGGCAGCGGTGCGATCTCTGGGTGGATCGTCGGAGGTTACCTCTCCAAGGCGCTGGCGTCTCGCTTTGGCGCCGAGTCGTTGCTGCTCGTGATGGCGTTCGCGCTGGCGGCCTCCACCTTCGTCGTCGCGGCAATCTGGAACGCGCGGGAGAACGTGAATGGTGCCGGTCGCGACGAGTCGGCCACTCATGAACCTGTTGTTGCGCAGTTCCGAAAGATCATGGGAATGCCGCATGTTCGGGCGATAGCGGCATTGATATGCCTTTCCTCGTTTGCGACCACCACATCGGGTTGGCAGTTCAAAGCTATCGCGAAGCAGAGCATACCTTCGACCGATGCGCTGGCCGCGTTCTTTGGAGAGTTCAATTTCTATGCCGGCATCTTGTCGTTGCTGGTGCAGTTGTTCCTCACGTCCAGGATTCTGAAGCGGTTCGGAATTGGCCCCGCACTGCTGGTTGTTCCGATTGCGTTGCTGCTAGGCGCGGGCGGACTGCTGGCGTTCGGGACTCTAGCCGCCGCGGTTGTGCTCAAGGGATTCGACCAGGTATTCCGCTACTCGGTAGACAAGTCCACCGTAGAGATGCTTTACCTGCCGCTAGCGTCGGAGGTTAAGGTGCAGGCCAAGTCGTTCGTTGACACGGTGATCTGGCGCATGGGCGACGGGTTTGCCGGTGTCGGTATTCTGGTTGCGGCGAACTACCTCGAACTCTCCGCGCGCTCCGTTGGCTGGATCACCTTGGGTTCCGTGTTGTTGTGGGGCTGCGTCGCACTCATCGCACGCCGGACGTACGTTCGCAGCCTGAGCGAAATCGTGCAGTCGGCTGCTCCGGCACCGCTGGCGCCCGAACCGCCTTCACCCCGACTTGAAAGCTACGCTCCGCTACTGGGGGCGGACGAGGATCAACTCGCGTTCATGTTGAAGTCGCGCGACCTGGAGATGCAGCGTGCCGGCATTGCATTAGTTGCGCTACAACAGCGTCGTAACCAAGCGGCTTCGGTTATCGACCGCCTGGACAATGCAGACCTAAGCACAGTGGCGAAGTCGGCACTGATAGCGTTCGGCAATTCAGTCACGGACACGCTGCACGATCACCTTGCCAATCCGAGCGTTCGTCCAACGGTCCGTGTTGCCATTACGGATGTGCTGGTCGGCATCGGTACGCAGAAAGCGCTGCGCGCGCTGGAGGGGAATCTGGACGATCGCGATCCGCAAGTCCGGGATGCTGTGATTTGTGGAATCGCAAGGATCGTGAAAAAGAACACCCGCGTTGTCTCCGACGCACGAAAGGTCGAGAACGCTCTCGCACTCGAAATCGCGCAGCACTATCGTTCGTATCAGGTGCTGGTACAACAGACGGAGCTGGCAAAATCAGCTCCAGCGAAGACTGCAGCACTCCGGGAGACGATAGAGGTCGAGGCCCGGCGGATCTTCCGGTTGCTGAGCGTTCGTTACCCTGGCAACAACTTGCACGCCGCTTACGCAGCTATTCGTTCGCGCGTGCCAACGCTACGGGATACCGCGCTTGAGTTGCTCGAAAACACGCTGGATCCGCGCCTGCGCCGCATGGTGTTGCCTCTGTTTGATGAGTCACTCAGCCTCGCCGACCGCGCTGCCATCGGCATGCGGCTGTTTGGAAATGCGTCAGCTACGACGGAAGCGCGGTCCAACACTGCACGCCGGAAATCGATGGCAGCGGCCGCTTGTGGGCCTCGGCTGTGCTACTCGGCTGCTATTGCACGCGCGAAAGAAGCCAAAACAAACATCATGGGAGCGGCATGAAGTACCTGACCACAGTGACTCAAGTATTTTCATGGTCGAGGATCGCAGCTTTGACTGCGGTCCTCGTTTTTTCTACTGGCGTAATTTGGGCGATTGAAATCCCACTTCCAAACAGTCGAGAATCAGTGAAGATCGCCATCATTGGCGATCCCGGTACGGGCGGCAATCGGCAGCGCGATATCGCAGAGCGGCTGCAAGAAGCGCGCCAGCTTTTTCCATTCACTGCCGTTTTCATGCTGGGTGACAATCTTTATGGACGCGAGCGGCCGAAGGATTATCTCGAGAAATTCGAGAAGCCGTATAGCGCGTTGCTTAACTCGGGTGTTAAGTTTTACGCCGTCCTCGGCAATCACGATACACCCGAGCAGCGCATGTACCCCGGTTTCAATATGGGGGGCAAGCGGTACTACTCGTTCGACGCCGCGCCTGGCGTTCGCGTGTTTGCGCTAGACACGACCGACTTGAACGATGCCCAGATTCGCTGGATCCGACAGGAACTCGCCCGTCCAGGTGCCAACTGGAAAATCGTAATCATGCATCATCCACTGTACTCATCAGGGAAGCGTCACGGGCCTGAGCTGGGCATGCGTGAGGTGTTGGAGCCGATCTTTGTTGATGCCGGAGTGAACCTCGTGTTCTCCGGACACGAACACTTCTACGAACGCCACACTGCACAGCGTGGAATCCAGTACTTCATTTCTGGCGCGGCAGGGAAGCTCCGCAAAAACGGCATTCGAGCCGGTGACGGGACCGCCTGCGGCTTCGACCAGGATAATAGCTTCATGCTTCTGGAGGTTGGGCCGGATGCGGCGTACTTCGCATCGGTAGCGCGAGACGGCACCGTGGTGGATTCCGGCGAGATAATTCGGAAGGCATCCCAACTGCAGAGCGCTCAGTGTCGCACGCCAATACAGGCGGCCCGGGGCGCTGGTAGGAAATAAGAAAAGCCGTCCAGCAGGCTGCGAGTTTCTTCTCTCTTTCGTGCTTTATTCCACTGTTACTGACTTCGCAAGATTTCTCGGCTGATCTACGTCGCAGCCTCGCCGCACCGCGATGTGGTACGCCAGCAGTTGCAGCGGGACTATCTCCAGAATTGGCGCGAGGAGTTCCGGTGCTTCCGGGATGTAGATGACGTGGTCTGCAGATTCGGCGATCTCGTCGTCACCTTCAGTCGCGAGTGCAATCACCTTGCCCGAGCGCGCCTTGACTTCCTTCAGATTCGATATGGTCTTCTCGTAGCGCAGAACCGACGCGGGATCGTTCTTGTCGCAGGTCGCAATGATCACTACCGGCAGGTTCTCGTCGATGAGCGCGTTTGGGCCGTGCTTCATCTCGCCTGCCGGGTAGCCCTCGGCGTGGATGTACGAGATCTCCTTCAGCTTCAACGCGCCTTCCAGTGCGATCGGGTAATGAATTCCGCGTCCCAGGAACAGGAAGTCGTGCGCACGGGTGTAGATCTTGGCGAGGTCTTCGCAGTCCTCTTCGCGGGCCAGCAGCGACTCCAACTTTCCAGGAATACGCGTCAACTCGAGGATCAGGGCCTTTTCCTGCTCCTCGGTGATGTTGCCTCGCTTCTCGGCCAGGTAGAGTGCGAACAGAAACAGCGCGGTCAGTTGTGCGGTAAAAGCCTTTGTTGAGGCCACACCGATCTCTGGCCCTGCATGTGTATAGATGGTGCCGTGCGCTTCACGTGTGACTGCCGAGCCGACGACATTGCAGATGGCAACGGTCTTCGAATCCTTTGCCTTGGCCTCGCGCTGTGCGGCGATCGTGTCCGCAGTCTCACCGGACTGCGTGATGAGCATGGTCAGATCGTTTTGGCAGAGAATGGGGTCACGGTAGCGGTACTCGCTGGCGTAATCAACATCGACGGGAACCCGTGCGAGCCGCTCGATCATGAACTTGCCGGCCAGACCGGCGTGCCAGCTCGTGCCGCAAGCGGCGATGTTGATTTTCTTCAGCGCGCGGAAGTCGCTGTCGCTGATCTCCATCTCGTCCAGGTACACGCGCCCGGCGTCGAGGGAAACACGGCCCAGGGTCGTGTCTCGCACTGCTCGAGGCTGCTCATACACTTCTTTCAGCATGAAGTGCTTGAAGCCGCCCTTTTCGGCCATGATCGGGTCCCACGTAATGTGCTGCACCTGACGATCGATGGGGTGTCCTTCGAAATCGGTGAGCTTTACACCGGCAGGGGTTATAACTGCCAGGTCGCCGTCACAAAGGAAGAACAGATCGCGCGTGTGGTAGAGGATTGCCGGAACATCAGAGGCAACGAAGTATTCGTCATTTCCGAGACCGATTACCGCGGGCGGGCCATTGCGGGCAGCCACAATCTTGTTCGGTTCCTCGGTCGCGATGACAGCCAGCGCGAACACGCCAGTCAGCTGGCGAACGGCACGGCGCACGGCTTCCTCAAGCGAGGGTCTTTGTCCGTTGCCATGCCGTAGGAAATATTTTTCTACGAGATGCGCAATTACTTCTGTATCGGTTTCGGTCGAGAATTTGTGGCCCTCTTCTGCGAGCTTCTTCTTGAGGACCATGTAGTTCTCAATGATACCGTTGTGCACCACCACCACTGTTCCGCTGCAATCGCGGTGCGGGTGCGCATTCTCCTCGGTGGGGCGTCCATGCGTTGCCCAACGTGTATGTCCAATGCCGTAGGTACCGTCGAGGGGCTTGAGGCGAATAACTTCTTCCAGATTCCGCAGTTTGCCTTCAGCCCGACGGACTTGCAGCCCGTCCCCATTGCCGGCGACGGCGATCCCGGCCGAGTCATAGCCGCGGTATTCGAGCCGCCTCAACCCGTCGATGATGACGGGAACAACACGTTTCTTGCCGACGTAACCGACGATGCCGCACATCTGATAACCCCACGAATGGAAAAGGAGAATTGCGCCCGCTTGTTCCGGGCGGCAGCACTGATAGAGCAATTAGATTGCCGGAGCCCGGAACCGGATTCCACGCCGACGATGCCTGAACCTGGACTTGGGGTGGAAACGTGGCCGTGCCGCCCAGCCGTCCGAAAGTGAACGCTATTCCTCTATCGAGTAACGAAATTCCTCGATCACTGGATTAGTCAAGACTTCCCGCGCCATGCGCTCCACTTCGCTCTGGGCCTGTTCGCGTCCAAGACCGTCTTCAAGCGTCAATTCAAAGTACTTACCTTGGCGGACGTCACCGACACACTGGTAGCCCATCTTCTTTAGCGCGCCATGGATCGTTTTGCCCTGCGGATCTAGAACCGTCTTCTTCAACGAAACGTACACGTAGGCTTTCATTCTGGCCCGATTATACAGCGAGGAACAAAGGACAGCTTCGAGTTTCCGTCTGCACCTGAACCGTGGGTTGCTCAGTGTTGGTGTCAAGGCGTTGAGAGTTGTTTTCCGACCCTGAAAACTACACCCGCCGAGACTCTCCCATTGTGCTGCTTCTCGCCTTCGAAGCTACTGGGGATGTAGTCGGCTTGAATGATCCGAATGCCGATGAGCCGCGTCAAATTCAAGTCGAGTTTCCCGCCCACAGCCCACGTCGTCTCTCGTTCTGAGCGTGCGAGGTTCAAGCCCGGCAGGCCGGCACTCACATCAACAATCCCTCCCAGAACGTGCCCTGAAAGGGTCGTACGCGCCGTGCGCCAGGAGACCTGTGGCCCGAACAGCCATGCATTGGCATTGCCGCTAATCGTTATCGAGCCCACATTGGCAGGCAATCGCCGCTGCTCACTGGCGTAGTATCCACTTCCGTCGGCCATCACGCCGAACCAGCGGGTCAGGCCGAGTGTGGTGGACACATGCCATCCGCTCGCGGCGGCATTCAGGTTCGAGTACCCGCCGAAAATCTCAAGACCGGGGCGGTACTGGCCGAAGAGAGGAAGGGAACTAAACATAAGTAAGCAGAGCAGGGCCTTGCGCATGAGAGTGGGATGCACGCAAAGCCCCCGAGCACAAAAATAGACTTGGACGAGTTTGGAAGGGCACAGGGCAGCTCACAGCCCAAACAATTCTCGAAGCCGCTTGGTCTGGGCACGGCTCACAGGAACCTCCGTGCCGCTTTTGTCTCCCATGCGCAACTGGTAGGAGCTTTTGAACCAGGGCACCACTTCCTTAATACGGTTGATATTTACAAGATAGGACCGGTGCGCTCTCCAGAAAAGGTTCTGGTCCAGGGTTGCGAGCAGTTCTTCGAGCGTGCGGCAGTTCGATTGACCTTCCAGGGTCGGCGTAACGACCGTGATGACTCCGTCCTCGATGGAGGCGAAGCAGATGTCCTTCTGATCCACCAGGAACAATCGTCCGGCTGACTTGATCAGGATCTTCGCCGGCGGTGCCGCGTGCGCAGGCTGCTTCTGCTGCTCCAGCATCTCAATTAGCGTTTCGAGCTTGTCGGAAGGTGACGGTGCTACGCCGAGCCGCCTACGTGCCTTGTCCACTGCCTGCAGGACGCGCTTCTTGTCAAATGGTTTCAGCAGGTAGTCAACCGCATTGACCTCGAACGCCCTGACGGCATACTGGTCGTAGGCCGTGGAGAAGATGATCTGCGGCATCGGAATTCTCTTATCGATCAGCTTCTTGATAACGCCGAACCCATCCAACCCAGGCATCTGCACGTCGAGGAACACGATGTCTGGAGATCGTTCCTTAATCAGCGCTACAGCATCCAGGCCGTTGTTCCCCTGCGCGATCACTTCGATGTCGGCCACCGACTTCAAAAGGTAGGCCAGTTCGTCGCGTGCAAGCTGTTCGTCGTCAACAATGACTACCGATAGCGCCATCCTGTCTCCTGCTGCGAAGTTTCACCCAGCTAAAAAGTATAGTGACCCGTTTTCAGGAGCGTCAATCGAGCGCCACTCAGGTCGAATGCATCGCTCACACACGCCTCCAACGAGAACCTCCGAATGGGAAAGGGCGGCCTACCTTTTCAGATGCTCAGGAAGTTGCTGCAGATACAGTGACTTACCGAATTATCTGGAGTTCCGGTGCATTGAGCGGCCGGCATCGTCGTGCCATCGTCAGCTCATGAAGTCGCAGGGTGCCGTTGAAGATCAGAAGCGACAGCTAGAGTTCGGCGTTCCTTCATCAGCCCTCCCGCTTTCGCTTGGCAGGGCTCTGAATTTCGTCGATCGGCTATATCTGTTTTGGTTTACCGGCTTGGGCGTGCTGATCGGGATTTTTCACCACAGGCTGGACAACTGGCAAAACTACTTGCTTCTGCACGTCCTATGCGTGTGGGTCGTCCTGTTGTTGGCGAGTGCTGCGGAACAGTCGCGCGTAGCTAAGTTCCTGCATGACTGGTATTCGCTGGCGCTGTTTATTGTGGCTTTTGAGGAGACATCGCGACTGTCTTTTCTGATCGTTGACGGCTGGCGTGATGCTTACATTCTTCGATTTGAAGAGCTTCTGTTCTCGACGCCTCCGACCGTGTGGCTGAACCAGTTTGCGTCGCCGGTGGTGACGGAGGTGCTGGAGATTGGCTATTTCAGCTACTTTCTCCTTCTCATGATTGTGGGCGGGACTGTTTACAATCGGCCCGGAAAACGCGAGTTTCGGCAAGTAATGACCGCCAGCGTGCTCGCATATCTCTCCTGTTATCTGTTTTTCATTTTGTTCCCAACCGAGGGACCGGCCCACACACAGGCCCACCTGCACACAGTCGAGTTGCGGGGAGGACCGTTCCACTGGGCGGTTCTGTTGATCCAGAGAAACGCAGGCGTGCACGGGAATGCCTTCCCTAGCTCGCACGTTGCGGCGGGAGTTGTGGCGCTGATCTTCGCGTGGAAGTATGAACGGAGGCTCGGCGCATGGTTGACTCCGCTGGTTGTGCTGCTCTGCATTAGCGCCGTGTACGACCGCTATCACTATGCCTCTGACGTTATCGCCGGTGCGGGAATTGGCGTTCTATGCTCGATAGTCATCATGACGCCAGAAAGGCTGCCAGCTATCGTTGCCCGCGCGGAACGGAGGTGAACACTCCGGTTTAGTACACTTCCCACATGGCACAGGAAGTCATTTACGGCATCCACCCGGTTGCCGAGGCGGTGCAAGCTCGTGCGCGCACGGTCGAGTATGTTGCGGTTGCGAAAGACCGTCGAGATTCCAAGATTCAGCAGATCGTAGATGACTGCCGCAAGGCCGGCGTCTCGGTGCGCTTCGTGCCCCGCGAAGACCTTGCACGCCTGGCCCAGACACAGTCGAATCAAGGCATTGCGGCCGTCGTGGCTTCGCGGCGCTACGCTGACGTGGACGACTTGGTACAGAACAAGCGTGGACAGCATGCCTTCGTCGTTGTTCTTGATGGGGTGGAAGACCCGCACAATCTTGGCGCCATTCTGCGAACCGCCGATGGGGCTGGTGCGGATGGCGTGGTTATTCCCGAGCGGCGAGCGGTGGGAATTACCGGAACGGTGGCGAAGGCTTCCGCGGGAGCTTCCGAATGGCTTCCGATCGCGCGAGTAACGAACATTTCGCGCACGATTGAGGAGTTGAAGTCCAGGAACATTTGGGTCGTCGGCTTGGATGAGCGTGGAACGCAGGCCTATGACGAAATCGATTACAACATGGACTGTGCGCTGGTGCTGGGAGCCGAAGGTGCGGGCGTGCATGAACTCGTGCGGAAAAAGTGCGACTTCCTGGTTTCTATCCCGATGCTCGGTAAAGTGCCGTCGCTGAATGTCTCAGTGGCAGCCGCAGTGGTCATGTACGAAGTGGCGCGGCAGCGAAGGAAGACGTCACGGTCGAGCGCCGAAAAGGCGTCGAAGGTGTCGAAGGCATGAAGTATGTGTTTGTGGTAGCAAAACGGAGAATGGCCGTTGCGGTAGTTCGGATGGCGGTCATGCTCTGCTTGCTTTCAACTGGGGTGTTCGGCCTCGATCGCGACGCGTTTACATTCACAGCGTACGATTTGCGAGTACGAGTTACTCCGGCGACACATGGTTTCGTCGCACAAGGAAAGGTCACGCTGCGTAATGACTCGCAAGTTCCTCAAAGGAACGCCGCTCTGCAAGTCTCTGCGTCGCTGGCCTGGGATGGCGTGCAACTCGGGGGCAAGCCGCTCACCTACGTTACCCAGTCGTATGAGACTGACATAGACCACACAGGTGCAGTTACCGAAGCAGTCATCACGTTTCCTTCAGAAATCGCACCGAAGCAGACGGTTCAACTGGAGGTCAGCTATAGCGGGAAGATCGTTTCTGACGCAACGAGACTCACCAGGATCGGCATGCCCGAGGCGATCGCGTTGCGGAATGACTGGGATCGCATCACACCAGAGTTCACTGGCGTCCGTGGTGTTGGATATGTTTGCTGGTACCCAGTGGCCGCTGAAGCTGTCAGCCTGAGCGAGGGCAACCGCTATTTCGATGTTCTGGGCGACTGGAAGCAGCGCAACTCAAGCGCCGTCATGAAGCTCTCGATCGAAGCTGTCGGCGGTAGGAGCATCGCGGCTAACGGTTTGCTTACCGGAGTCAAAGCAAGCGCGCCGATTGGGCCTGAGCAACCGATCGTTCGCGAAGCGCAGTACGCTTTTGATCCGGTCGGGTTCTATCCTCCGAGTTTTGCTATCGCTGAGTACACAACTCTGGATCGTCCGGCGATCACGATTTCGTACCTGAAAGATCACCGCGTTGCCGCCGAAGAGTTTGCGGCAGGCGCTGAGCGTATTGTGCCAGTCATCACTGAGTGGTTTGGGCGGCAGCGCGAGAAGGTGCAGGTGATTGAACTGGCGGATGAGACTGCGGCTCCGTTTGATTCCGGCAACATAGTATTCACGCCGCTGCGCACTGCAGATAAAGCGCAGCTTGAACTGACAGCGGCGCATCAGTTGGCGCATGCCAGCGAGCCTCCGGGCCTAGGTCGGCTGTGGATCTCGGAAGGGTGGGCGCAGTTCGCGCAAGCCCTCATTCGGGAAAGACAAACCGGCCGACAGGGCGCGCTAAACTGGATGGGCGGACTCGAACCGGCCCTGAGAGCCGCTGAGAAACAGGCCGCGGAGGCCGTTCCCGCGCATAACAATCAGAGCAGAACCACCGCTGCGGACCAGCCATCGGTCGCAGCGCAGAGGTCCCTTCCAGGTGGTCAGCCGCTGATCCGCGCTACCGATCCGACCTACTACAGCATCAAGGCGATGTTCGTCTGGTGGATGCTGCGCGACATGATCGGCGACGACACGCTGCAGCGCGTCATCCAGAGTTACGCCCCTGCCCAGGATAAGGAACCCAGTTACATACAGCGCCTGGTCGAGGCTCAAGCCAAACGCGACCTGGAATGGTTTTTCGACGACTGGGTTTATCGCGATCGCGGATTGCCGGACTTCAGCGTGAAGACGGCGTTTGCGAGAACGATGCTCGACGCTAATGTGACTATCACGATCACCGTTGAGAATGCCGGAAATGCCTCAGCGGAGGTGCCGGTATTCGCTGGTGTCGGCAGAGAAGAGGTCTCCGAACGCCTCCTTGTAAAGGCGAGATCCACTGCAGTCGTTCGCGTGCGACTCGGTGCACAGCCGGTCTCTGCGAAGGTGAACGATGGTAGTGTACCGGAGTCGAGCACCGAGAATAACTCGTACTTGCTGCCTGCAAAGGCCGAGTGAGGGTGCCCCCTAGTCTGCGACTGGCACGGCGCCAGCGAGGTAGCCCATTTCACAAGCTGAGCTAACAATCTGCTCAACCACTGTCCAAAGTTGTGGGGCACCTGTCTTGATCGGCTGCATGCGCTTGATCACGGCATCGGCGGTGACTCCGTGTGCGCGCCAGGATTTCCCTTCCGAGTAGTAGTTGAGCAAGAGGGGTTGGAGCCGGTCGAGTGCGTTAGCGTAGCGCGATTCGGCAGTCACCCCAGTCTCAAATTCCTCCCAGAGTGCCCGAAAGTCATCCCGTTGATCGGCGGGCAGTAGTCCAAAAAGACGATCCGCGGCGACTTGTTCGCGTGCGGCACGTGTGACATTCGCTTCCGGGTCATAAGCGTAAGTGTCGCCGGCATCGATCTCGACAATGTCGTGGATCAGCAACATTTTCAGCACGCGCACCAGGTCGACCGATTCAGTCGCATATTCCTGTAGCAAGGAGGCCATGGCGGCGAGATGCCACGAGTGCTCCGCATCGTTTTCGCGGCGCGATCCATCACACAGAAGCGATTGCCGAAGAATGCTTTTGAGTTTGTCAATTTCTACGATGAACTGAATCTGTTGCTGAAGCCTTACGTTGCCAACTTGCATGACTTGATCATATACAAGTCGCGCCCCAAATCTTCGCCGCGGTCACCACAAAGGTACAGTCCATTTCGCAAACAGCGCTCAGGCTCTAGAATGTCGCGTTCACCTGATTTCGAGGAGCGCGCGTGGCCTACATACAATTTCTCGGTGCCGCGGGTACCGTCACGGGTTCAAAACACCTGATCAATACGTCCGGCGATCTAAGCGGTAAGGACGGTTTTCAAGTTCTCATAGACTGCGGCTTGTTCCAGGGCCCTAAGGAGTGGCGAGAAAAAAACTGGCGCGAAACTCCGATACCTGCGAAAGAGATCGATGCCGTCATCCTGACACATGCACACCTTGACCACTCCGGATGGGTCCCGAAGCTGGTGAAAGAAGGCTTTCGAGGTCCGATTTACGCCACGCCGTCCACAATCGATCTGTGTGGAATCCTGCTGCCTGATTCCGGGCACCTCCAAGAGGAAGATGCGGCGTTTCACAACAAGGTGAAGAGTTCGAAGCATACGCCTGCCTTGCCGCTCTATACGCTCGAAGAGGCGCAGGAATGTCTGCAGTATTTCCGTCCGGTGCCGTTTGACGAGGTCAAGCAGCTAAGACCGAATTTCTCGTTCCGGTTCGTGCGTGCGGCGCACATCCTTGGCTCTTCTATGGTCGAGGCGACTGTCACGGAGGAAGGTCGGGCCCGCAAACTACTGTTCACCGGTGACCTTGGGCGAGTACGTGATTCCCAAATCGCGCCCGGTCGCGTTGAGTATTCGGGTCCAGAGGAGAGCAGGACCGCCGACGTGCTGGTCACAGAATCGACATATGGCAACCGGTTGCATCCCGACGATGATCCGCGTCCGCAAATGGCAAAACTGATCACCGACACGGTCAAGCGCGGCGGTAGTGTGCTGGTGCCGGCGTTCGCGGTCGAGCGCACGCAGAAGTTTCTTTTCATGCTGAAGGAACTGATGGAGACCCGGCAGATACCGCGGGTCCCTGTGTTCGCGGATTCGCCGATGGCGATCAACGCCGTCAGGATATTCCTGAAGCACACTGAAGAGTTCAGTGAGGGCACGAAGCGCCTCATCGGGCAATATGGGTCCCCATTGGAGTGGGACAATTTCAATTTCGCGATCACTCCTGCCGAATCGAAGAAGATCAACGATAGCCGTTACCCCTGCATCATCGTCTCCTCGAACGGAATGTGTACGGGAGGACGTATTCAGCATCACCTTCTACTTCGCCTGCCTGATCCACGAAATCTGATCATGTTCATCGGATTTCAGGCGGTGGGCACGCGAGGTCGGCAGATCAAGGATGGCGAACCGCAGGTGAAAATCTTCGGACAAATTGTGCCTGTGCGCGCACAGGTCGCTGCGATAGAGCAATTTAGCGATCACGCGGACACGCCAGAGATGCTGGAGTGGATGCGAACGTTTAGGAACACGCCTAATCACACCTGGCTCGTGCATGGTGAGCCGGCAGCTTCCTCCGCTTTGCAGAACGCTATTTCTTCTTCTTTGAAGTGGCCCAATGTGAATATTGCTGAGTATATGCAGAAAATTGCACTTCGCTGACACTGTCACGGCGGCGGTACTCTCGAGTGCCGCCGCATCAGCATCGTTCTTTTTTTGTTCTTTCCGTTTGAAGCGAGACTCTGCTCCAGCGCTATAATTTTGGGCTCGCAAGGCTCGTTCCCCGGCCTCCAAGAAAGACCTTTTGTAATGGAGACGGCACAATGGCCACCGCCCCTGCTAAGTTCCGTATCGATGTAGCCATTCACGACCTCTTGATGAACTCCGCTCCGAACAAGCCTCAGCCTCCCGAGCCGAAGGGACTGACGCTGCCGGAACCGGTGTTTCCCCAATACCCTGAAAAACTCGACGATCCAGGGCCCGAAATACCGCCTGAACGACGTGATTGGGACTTGAAATCGAAGATGCACAAGATGCGCGGATGGCTCGTGCCGTACATAAGATCTCGCTTCCTGCTAGGGGAGTTTCATCCAATCACGTCCTATCTCTTTGTCGAGTACAAGTGCAACCTCGATTGCTGGTACTGCTGGGCTTTCGACAATCGTGTGAAGGGTATGACGGAGGACGTGGCGCGACGCGCCATCGACTGGCTGCACGACCACGGGTGTCGCGTCCTGGCGCTGATGGGTGGCGAGCCATTGTTGCGCCCACAGTTTGCCCACAAGGTGGTGTATTACGCAGCTAAGAAGGGCTTCTGGATCTACATCGGCACGAACGGCAGACTCTTGCGGCCCGACGTTACAGATCGTCTGGGCGATGCCGGAGTGGCGGTTTTCAATTTTGCGCTGGATGCGTGGGACTTGAAACCCGGATTGCCGAAAGCGCTTGTGCCCGCGCAGAAGAACCTTGAATACGTGCTGCGTAAGCAGTATGTCTACGACTACATGGTGTTCTTCAATATCAACATCTGCCGCAACAACCACGAGGATGTGAGGCACATAACGGAATACGCTCACCAGCATCGCGTCGCGACTGACTACCACATCAATGAAACACCTATGCTCGAACAGGACGAGCATTTCAAGCACCTGAATGACAATCCGACCTATATCCGGCCTGAAGATTGGCGAGCTACGGACGAGTTGATCGACTGGATCATCGGGAAAAACAAGTCGGGCTATCAGATGGTCAACTCCTTCCAGCGCCTTCAGGAGATGAAAGCGTTCATGCGGATGTCGTCGGGATTGGATATTCGGCAGGTGGGTTGGTATGGCGACGGTACCGGGCTGAATGGTCAAACGGCCGAGATGTTGAAGCGCACGCCGGGCATCATCCAAGACGAAAATGGCGATTTGCGATTCACTGACTGGAACTGTCGTGCAGGGCAGAACAATGTGATTATCCGGACCGACGGCACAGTCGCGCCATGCTTCCCGATGTATCCGGCCACTTACAATTGGGGCAACATCGACCAATTCAACTTCGATCCTGCTGAACTGAAAACTATGAAGAAGACGTGCGAGAAGCACTGCTTCTCTACTCTGAACCACAACCTCAGCTACTGCTACGACGGCAAGCGGGTGATGAAGTGGTTATTTCGTCAGGCCAAGAATGGCTTCGGGGCAGGGGCGAGGAGCTTTGAAGACTAATCTCGTCAACGGGTAGTTGGCCGCGACGCTCAGCCCTGAACGGTTGAGCGTCCTGTTTTCCTTGCGAGACAACCGCGGCGTGGTTGCTGCCCGGGCTTACGGCTCTCGCTGACCCCTCCTAGCGTTCGTGAACTTTACAAGTGAATCAAGCTTCGCCGCAGCCGAGCCGCTATCGAGCGCGTTTACGGCCATCGGGATCGCTTCCGCAATCGAGTTGGCCCTGCCCGCTGCGACCAATGTGGCTGCAGCATTAAGCAGTACCACATCTCGACGCGCATCCTGATTGCCCTTCAGAATCGCACGAATGATCTCGGCGTTCGCTGTGACGTCTCCGCCCGAAATGTCCTCGAGGGTGGCGCGACGCAGGCCAAACTGTTCAGGCTCAACTTCGTAAGTGTGTACCGTGTCGTTCCTGACTTCGGCAATTCGGGTCGGACCGGTGATTGTGATTTCGTCCAAGCCGTCGCTGCCATGGACAACAAGCGCGCGCTTGAGGCCCAGCATGCAGAGCGCTTCTGCAAGTTTTTCAACAAGTTCCGCGGAGTAAACTCCGACCACCTGGGCCGACGCATGTGCCGGGTTCGTCAGGGGGCCCAGCAGATTGAAAACGGTTCTCAGACGCAGTTCGCGCCTTGCCGGCTGAACGTACTTCATGGCTGAGTGCATGGCGGGGGCGAACAGGAAGGCAACGCCGACCTCATCAAGGCACTGTGCAATGCGGCCCGGCGGTAGCGTCAATTTGACGCCAAGGGCCTCGACCACGTCTGCTGAGCCGCATTTCGAAGTTACGCTGCGATTGCCGTGCTTGGCTACTCTAACGCCTGCTCCGGCGACCACAAGCGCGGTCGCGGTCGAGATGTTGAATGTACCGCTGGCGTCGCCACCCGTCCCGCAGGTATCGACCAGCGCGTCGCGTTCCGTGTCGCTGACATCGATAGTTGAGTTCTGAGTGGCATGCAGCGGGACTGCGGCGCTGCGAATCGCCTCGGCAAACCCGACTATCTCTTCCACGGTTTCGCCCTTCATGTGGAGTGCGACAAGCAGTGCCGCGATTTGCGAGTCGGTGCACTCGCCTGCAAGTATCTGAGCCATCACGGCTCGGGCTTCGTCTCGCGAGAGCGACTGGTGATGATTGGCGATGCGATGAAGAGCCTCAAAAATCATTCGTAAGTAGCAATCTGTAAATTGAAATAGGGTGATGATCGAGGCAGGAGTACACGTCGAGCCGCGACAACATTCAAATTAGAAACGACAACTCAACAAATTACAATTTGCTTCATTGCCCCTTCACACCGCCATTGAGTACAATCCTCGGTTCTTAAATCCCCATCGAAGCAGCGGAGCCGGCGTGTCGTGGGGCCCGGCCGGACCTGCTTGCTTGGCTTCTACGAATGAAAATTCACGAGTATCAGGGCAAGAACATACTAGCTAAATATGGCGTTGCCGTGCCTCGCGGCGAAATGGCGACGACCGTGGAAGAAGCGGAAACAGCCGCGAAGAACCTCTTTGATGCTGGAGCGAAGGGCGTGGTCGTAAAGGCCCAAATCCATGCGGGTGGCCGTGGAAAGGGCGGCGGCGTCAAGATCGCCAGGTCGGTGGAAGAGGCGGCGGAACTTGCGCGCAAGATGTTAGGCATGAAACTGGTGACTCATCAGACGGGTCCCGAAGGCAAAGTCGTGCAGCGCCTGCTTATTGAGGAGACATTGCCGATCGAGAAAGAGTACTACCTGGGCATTGTCCTTGACCGGCAAGCCGCCAAGGTCGTCTTCATGGCTTCTGCGGCCGGCGGTATGGAAATTGAGCAGGTCGCAGCAGAAAACCCTGAAGCGATCGTAAAAGAGTACATCGAGCCCGGCCTCGGACTGCAGCCCTTCCAGGCGCAGAAACTGGCTTTCGCGCTCGGTTTGCGTCCAACTCTCATCCGCCAGGCTGTCGCCTGCATGATGGGCCTTTACAAGGCTTGCATAGAGACCGACGCCTCCTTGGTCGAGATCAACCCATTCATCTCGACCACCGATGACCGGGTGCTCGCGCTTGACGCAAAGATCAACTTCGACGACAACGCACTATATCGCCACAAGGACATCAAGGAACTCCGCGACATCACGGAAGAAGATCCGCTCGAGGTCGAAGCCAGCAAGTACGGCCTGAACTATATCAAGCTCGACGGCAACGTCGGCTGCATGGTCAACGGCGCCGGACTGGCGATGGCGACCATGGACATCATCAAGTACGCTGGTGGAATGCCGGCCAACTTCCTCGACGTGGGCGGCGGGGCCAACGAAGACCAGGTAACGCACGCCTTCGACATCCTCCTGAGTGACAAGAATGTTCGCGCCGTGCTGATCAACATTTTCGGCGGCATTTTGCGCGTGGACACGCTGGCCAACGGCGTGGTTCAGGCAGCAAAGAAAACGAACATTCAGTTGCCTATTGTTCTGCGACTCGAAGGAACGAACGTGGAGCAAGGCCGCGAGATTCTGAAGAATTCCGGCCTGAACTTCATCGTTGCCGAAACCATGAAAGACGCGGCCGAGAAGGTCGTGGCAGCCGCCAAGAGCGTGAAGGCATAGCGGGGAGGAATCGATGGCCGTACTGGTTGATAAGAATACGAGACTGATCGTTCAAGGATTGACCGGGCGCGAAGGCACCTTCCACGCGAAGGCCTCCGCCGAGTATGGAACCAAGGTGGTCGGCGGCGTTACGCCCGGCAAGGGCGGTACCAAGCACGAAGGCTGGCCGATCTTCAACACCGTGGAAGAGGCTGTGCGCGAGACTGGCGCGAACGCGACCGTGATCTTTGTTCCGCCGCCGTTTGCAGCCGACGCGGTGATGGAGGCTGCCGATGCGGGCCTGCCGCTGATCGTCTGCATCACCGAAGGTATTCCCACGCTGGACATGGTGAAGGCTTGGGAGTTCCTGAAAGGTAAGAAGTCCCGCCTGATCGGCCCCAATTGCCCGGGCATTATTTCACCAGGCAAATGCAAAATCGGCATCATGCCTGGCCACATTCATCGGGAAGGGAATGTCGGCATTGTTTCTCGCTCTGGCACGCTGACTTACGAAGCCGTACATCAACTTACCTTGCGCGGGATCGGTCAGAGCACTGCAATCGGGATCGGGGGCGATCCGATCATCGGCACGAACTTCATCGATGCTCTGGCGCTGTTCCAGGCTGATCCGGAAACGGAAGCCATCATCATGATCGGCGAGATCGGGGGGAACGCCGAAGAGAACGCAGCCGAGTTCGTTAAGCAGAACGTAACGAAGCCGGTTGTATCGTTCATTGCCGGTCAGACTGCGCCTCCGGGGCGCCGCATGGGCCACGCTGGGGCCATCATCAGCGGCGGAAAGGGAACGGCAGCCGAGAAGATGAAGGCACTCGAGAGCGCCGGAATAAAGGTCGCGAAGTCGCCGGCCGAGATCGGTGAAACGCTCGTCAGCGTTCTTGGCGTAAAGGCATAAGAAATCTCGATGTCCCAATTTCAAGCGAGAGGCGCGTCCGGGGAATAGATGCCCTGTCATGGGGATTATGTTCGCGCCTGGACTGTCCAGCAGGACTTTCCTGGCCGCGAGCAGCTCCAAGCTCCGGATCATGTTTCTCGCTTGAAACTTGAAAGTCGAGACTTGAAACTGAAGAGCTGGATCCTAAGTTCATGTAGTCACGCAATCATCTAGAAAGGTACTGACGTAAGAATGCCCAAGACTCTGCAACGCACGCTTGCGATCATCAAGCCCGACGCAGTCAGCAAGAACGCCGAGGGCGAGATCATCAGCATGATTCTCAATAATGGCTTCCGCATCGTCGGCATGAAGATGCTTCACATCACGAAAGAGCAGGCCGAAGGCTTTTACGCCGTTCACGCAGGCAAGCCGTTCTTCAACTCCCTTACGAATTTCATGTCAGAAGGGCCGATCATAGTGTTGGCGCTTGAGAAACATGACGACGCGATTACGGCCTGGCGCAAACTGATGGGTGCCACCAATCCGGCTAACGCCGAGGAAGGCACGATTCGCAAGAAGTTCGCCGAGAGCATCGAGCGCAACGCAGTCCATGGCTCCGATGCCGAAGATACGGCCCGCTTTGAATTGAGCTACTTCTTCGCCGGATACGAATTGGTGAGGTAAGAATGCCGCACGTACAGATCACGATGTTGGAAGGGCGCACGACCGAACAGAAACGCAAAGTTGCCGAGCGAATCACTCAGGTGCTGCAGGAAGAGATTGGCACTCAGAGGGAAGGCATCAGCATTTCGATCGTGGAAGTCGCGAAAGATTGCTACGCGCGCGGCGGCGTGCTGATGTGCGATAAGAACAAGTAAGTAGAACTCCATAGGAACGCGAAGACACGGATGCAGTCGGAGCAGAGCTTTATCTGCTTCGATTTGCATCCGTGTTGTCCGTGGTTCTTCCGCGTTGTCCTTACGACGCCGCCTTCATCTTGGCAAAGAATTCTTGTTGGCGCTGCTCCATCTCAGCAGGGCTCAGGTCTTCCACATGTGTGGCCAGCGACCAACGATGGCCATAGGGGTCTATGACCTGGCCATAACGATCACCCCAGAACATGTTCTCGACGGGCATGGCCGACTTTGCTCCGGCGGCGACGGCTTTCGCGTAGGAAGCATCGACGTCCGGAACGTAAACCATCAGGGCCGCTGTGGTACACCCCGCGTTAATGGGCGCCTTGTTGCCCATGTCTGGGTACTCATCGGACAACATAACGACGGAGTCGCCTATCCTGATCTCGGCGTGAATGATCCTGCCGCCCGGACCGGGCATTCGCATGATCTCTTCCGCTCCGAACGCGCGTTTGTAGAACTCAATTGCCTCGTTCGAATCCGTAACGATGATGTACGGCGTAACGCTGTGATATCCAGCGGGAATGGGTGAAACATTCGCCATGTGATTCTCCTGGGTGGGTTTGGGAGATGCTGGATCACGACGGAGGCCCCAGCTCCGCCGCAGTGGTAAGCAGAGCCGGTATCTTACCGTAAATTGCGAATACGTGCAGAGGCGTCGGTCCTAGCCGACGGTTGTGAAGAGTTCCTGTTTCCGAGTTCCGGGCTCGATGATCGTAGCAAGCCCGTTGGTTATGTATTGAGCGAAGTAAGGCTGCGACCGATGGGCATCGAGCGCAGCCTGATCATCGTACTGCTCGTAAAAACAGAACTTCTGCGGGTTATCGAGCGACTGCTGTCCTGCGTAAAAACGGCAACCAGGTTCCGTGCGAGTGTGTTCCTGCATACGGCGCACGAACTCTCGCGCTTGCTCTTCCTTGCCGGCCATTACGGTGTAGCTGACGATCAGAACCAGCATCTATTTCCCGCTCTCTACAGGTTACTTTGCCTGAACAGTATTGACAGCTCTGAGCGCGGCTGCAAACTCATCAACAAAGATCGTCTGCTCGCGGTCAGGTCCGGTGGAAACCACGCCGATTCTTGCGCCGCTCTCGCGCTCCAGGAAAGCCAGGTAATCCCGCGCCTTCTGGGGCAGCTTGCCGAATTCGGTGATTCCGAGGGTTGAGGTCTGCCATCCGGGCAGCCTCGTATAGACAGGCTCCACCGTCGAGAATCCGTCGGCGCGGGCAGGGATTTCGGTCGTTTGTTGGCCGTTGACCTTGTACGACGTGCAGACCCCAATTTCGGGTAGCTCGTCCAGGACGTCAAGTTTGGTGACCACTAGCCACGCAATGCCATTGATCGTCACGGAATAGCGAAGCAGCGGCATGTCGAGCCAACCGCAGCGGCGCGGGCGTCCAGTGACGGCGCCATACTCGTGACCCTTGTCGCGAAGGTGCTGGCCCAAGTCGTCGTTCAGTTCAGACGGGAACGGGCCTTCGCCGACTCGAGTGCAATAAGCCTTAGTGACGCCAATGACCGTGTCTATCGCCGTCGGGGCCACGCCGGTTCCGGTCACCGCGCCGCCGGAAGTGGCACTTGACGACGTCACGAACGGATAGGTGCCATGGTCGATGTCGAGCATCGTGCCTTGAGCACCCTCGAACATGACGGACTCACCGCGTGCGACGGCCTGGTTCAGCAGCACGGCCGTGTCGGCTACGTAAGGTCCAACTTTTTCAGCAGCCCTTGCATACTCCTCGTAAATAACTGCCGGATCGAGCGGCTCCGAGTTGAACAGGCAGCGCGCGATTTCGTTCTTTTCTCGGCAGGCGTTTTCGATGGTCTTCTTCAAGAGATTGCTGTCCAGCAGGTCAGCGACACGAAGCCCGCGGCGGCCCATCTTGTCTTCGTACGACGGTCCTATTCCGCGCGACGTGGTGCCAATCTTCACGCGACCAGGGGCATTCTCAGCCGCGAGTTCGATCATGCGATGATAGGGAAGTATTACGTGGGCGCGATTGCTGACGTAAAGGTTAGGAGCTGAAGTCGCGCCCGGTCCCTCGATCTTGAGGCCTGCATCATGCAGTCGGCCAACTTCCTTCAGGAACGCAATCGGATCAAGCACAACGCCGTTGCCGATCACGCCCTTGCATCCGGGCCGCAGCACGCCGGAAGGCACCAGTTGAAGAATAAATTTCTGCCCTTTTATCGTGACCGTGTGGCCGGCGTTGTGTCCGCCCGCGTAGCGTGCAACAACAGAGAAGTGCTCCGAGAGCACGTCAACGATTTTGCCTTTGCCTTCGTCGCCCCACTGGGCGCCGACCACTACTGCTGTCTTGAACTCGCTCAAAGTATTCCTTCCTCGCGTAGTCGGTGCGAGCACACACCTGCTGGATCGCAAAAGTTCGGACCTGTGATTTCGACAGGAGAGCCGCCAACTCAAAAATCTTAACATCTTGCATGGCGGTTACATGCATGCGCTCATCTGCGCGAAAGATCTGACGCCAAAATTTCGTTTGCAGAAAGCTGCATCGTCCCGGCGTTGAACTTCACGTTTAAATCTGCGAGCGATCTGACGATAGCTTCGGCATGGGTCAGTTTTTCGGTCGCATAAGTGGTATTCAAGGCGATAACTGGCATGCTTGCCGCGTGTCCCGCATCAATACCTGGGGGAGTGTCTTCAATGACGATGCACTTGTCGGCAGCTACGCCCAGTCTCTCGGCACCCGCACGGTAGGGCTCAGGATGAGGCTTGCCATACGTCACATCGTTAGCGGACACGAGCACTTTCGGCATGGGTAGCCCCGCCGCTTTCAAACGGGAAGTAGCCAGAGGTCGCGTCCCGCTCGTTACTACAGCCCATCGGTCTGGCGGAATTGAAGCGAGCAATTCGTGCGCGCCCGGAATGACCGCCAAATCCAGTGTGTCTTCGATCTCCAATTCCTCAAGCATCTCCACCGCGGCTTCGGCGTCGATATGGGGGGCGCAGAGGCGAATTGTCTCCAAGGTGCGGCGTCCGTGCGCCGCGCGGATGACCGTCTCAGGATCGAGACCCTGCTGCTCGGCCCAAATCTTCCAGACGCGACCCACCGATCCCGTAGAATCGACGAGCACACCATCCAAGTCAAAGAGAACAGCCGCACATTCGAAGGTCCGCACTCGATCTCCCATCTCCATCATCTGCTCGTATTTCGACCCGCTACATTTGTAGCATAACGCTCCGCAAGCGTTCCGTGATGATCAGCGGACAGCAATGGGCACGGGAACTCGACACGAATGCAGATACTACTGAATACTAGAAGTTCATGCCTGAGCTTCCTGAAGTCGAAACCGTAGTACGCAGCCTCGCGAAGCGCGTTACGGGCGAGGTCGTCGAGTCCGCATGGTTCAGTGGCAAGGCGCCGACGTTCAAGTCGGAACCGGCTGAGATTGCCCTTGTGCTGGAAGGCTCCAAGGTCGAACACGTCCATAGGCAAGGAAAACACATCGTTTTCGATCTGCAAAAGGACGGGAGGTTGCAGGCCCAGTGGATCGTTCACCTCGGCATGACGGGGCGGATGCTGGTGACCAGTCCGGATTGTGAGCTTGAAAAACACACCCACATAATCGCCAAATTCTCTTCCGGTCGCGAGTTGCGCTTCATTGATCCGCGCAGGTTTGGCCGTACGTGGGTCGTCAGTGGTAAGTCGGTATTTGATGCCGGGGGAAAAGAACCGCTGGACGTGGGTCTTGAACTGTTTGCCGGGCTGTTTCACGCGCGCAAGACCGCGATCAAGGCTGCCTTGCTGAATCAGAGACTGCTTCGCGGAATAGGGAACATCTATGCCGACGAAGCACTGTTTCGCGCCGGCGTACGCCCCAGACGCCGTGCGTCGTCCCTCACGCGCCCAGAACTAAAACGGCTATACGAGTCTGTGCAGCAGGTGCTGAATGAAGCCATAGCCGCTGGCGGCTCCTCCATCTCCGACTACGTCGACGCGGATGGTGAGCGCGGATTTTTCCAGGTGCAGCACCGAGTGTACGGTCGCGAGGGAAAGCCGTGCCTGACCTGCCATAGCCCTATAAAACGAATCATCGTGGCCGGCCGTGGCACGCATTATTGCCCAGAGTGCCAGAAGTGACTTGACGGATCCCTTTCTCCGGGTGAGCGTTGTATCCGGGATGATAGTCTGGTGCTACTACTAACAGGTAAGAGGCAATCCTGATATGGGTTTTGCGATTGGTGTTGATCTTGGGGGAACAAACCTTCGTATCGCCGCCGTGACGGAGGACGGGCAACTGCTCGAAAAGGTGACCACGGGCACGCAGGTGTCGCGTGGCAGGGAAGCCGTAGTCTCGGAAATGGCCGCCGCCATCCAGGCTTTAGCTACCAAGTATCATGGCGGATCCAACTTCCTGGGCGTCGGTATCGGCGTTCCGGGCATTATCGACAAGCGCACAGGGATGTTGCGCGAATCTCCAAACCTGCCGGGATGGGACGACTACCCGGTGCGCGATGACCTCGAACATCGCCTGAAGACGCCGGTGATTTTGGAAAATGACGCCAATGCCGCAGCGCTTGGCGAAAACTGGCTCGGAGCCGCAAAGGGCATGGACGACATGTGCATGATAACCCTTGGCACCGGCGTCGGTGGCGGGATCGTGCTGCGCGGGCGCATTTGGCACGGCATGACCGGTATGGCAGGCGAACTGGGGCACATCACCATTGACCCCAATGGCCCGAAGTGCGGATGCGGCAATTACGGATGTGTAGAAGTGTTTGCCTCCGCGACCGCGATCGTCCGTATGGCGCGCGAAGCCATCGCTACCGGCGATGCTCCGGCACTAGCAGCGCTGGCGGAAAGTCGCGACGTTGAGTTTAGCGCCAAGGCCGTAAACAACCTGGCTCTCCAGGGTGACAAGCCAGCCGAAGAGATCTTCAGGAAAGTGGGATGGTCGCTGGGAATCCTGCTGGCGGACATGGTAAATGCGTTCAACCTGCACATGTACGTCATTGGTGGCGGAGTCTCGGCGGCATGGCCTTCGTTCTCGACAGCGCTATTTGATGAGATATTCAAACGCTGCATGGTGTACGCTGCCACCGCACCGGATGAAGTACGCGGAATCCGCGCTGGGGCATCAGCCGATCTGAGGCCGCTGCCGTCGGGCAAGAAGACCATCATCACCCGCGCTCTACTCGGCAGCGATGCCGGCCTCTACGGCGCGGCGCGCTTACCTCTGCTGGGCGTGGAGATGGACGAGCGCCGACACGTACCCGTATTCAAGGCCGAGTAAGGCGCAATTCTGCTAACGCAAAGGGGCGGACCATCCGCCCCTTTTTCGCGTCTTCTGCAAAATCCGCCTAGAAGTCCTGCTAATAATTTCTAATAAGCCTATAAGTGGCCACTCAGGCTAGTATCCATCAACCCCTCAGGACGACTGTGGTCTTAACTGCCTCAATCGAGCCAAGGGGAAACCTATTCGCACGAGGGAAAGACATGGCCACTGTGACTGCTCCATCGCCGAAATCCAGCTACTCCAAAGGAGCCAGCACTCCGGCGCTGTTGAACTTGTGCGTCGGCCAGGCACTCGATCGCTCGGCCGAACGGTTCCCCGACAGGCCGGGTTTGATCGTTCGTCATCAGCACGTGCGCCTTACTTATTCGCAATTGAAGGCCGAGGTGGATCGCGTTGCGCGCGGACTGATGGCCCTAGGTATTCAGAAAGGCGACCGAGTTGGCGTGTGGGCAACCAACTGTGCGGAGTGGGTTCTGCTCCAGTTTGCTACCGCGAAGGTCGGGGCGATCCTGGTCAATTTGAACCTGCGTTACCGCGCGCACGAACTGCAATACGCCCTCACCCAATCAGAATGCCAGACCTTGTTCTTGATTCGCGGCTTTCGTGATTGCGACTACATCGAGTCGCTGTTCACGATTGCTCCGGAGTCTCGAAACAGCGAGCCGTGCCATTTCGGATCAGCCAGTCTCCCGTATCTGAAAAACGTGATTTTCATCGGACAGGACTCGCCTTCGTCGATGTTGGCTTGGGACCGCTTCGTGGAGATGGCAGAGAGTGTTACGCCCGAGTCTTTGCGAAAGCGCGAGGCTACACTTGACCCCCACGATCCGATCAACATTCAATACACCTCTGGAACGACCGGTTTTCCAAAAGGCGCAACGCTGAGTCACTACTCCATCGTCAACAATGGGCTGCTCATCGGCAATGCCATGAAAATGACGGAGAACGACAGCATCTGCATTCCAGTTCCGTTCTATCACTGCTTCGGAATGGTGCTGGGCAACATGAACTGCGTCGTCGCCGGCGCTACGATGGTCATACCTGCCGAATACTTCGACCCCCTCGCGACCTTGCAGGCCATTCACGAAGAGCGTTGCACGGCCGTACACGGCGTTCCGACTATGTTCATCGCGGAGTTGGACCATCCGAACTTTCGGGACTTCGACGTAACCTGCCTGCGAACAGGGATCATGGCCGGTTCGTCGTGCCCCATCGAGTTAATGCGCAGAGTGGTTAGGGAAATGCACTGTAGCGAACTCACGATCGCGTATGGCTTGACCGAGTGCTCACCAGTGATCACACAGACCAGCACCGACGATCCGCTGGAAATTCGGGTATCCAGTGTCGGGCGGGCGCTCCCTCACACAGAGGTGAAGATCGTCGACCCGCAAACGGGAGAAACATTGCCCGTCGGAAGCAATGGAGAGTTGTGCGCCCGCGGCTACATGGTCATGAACGGGTACTACAACGACCCGAAGAGCACGGCGGAAACTATCGACGGCGACGGTTGGTTGCATACCGGCGATGTGGCCGTTGCCGATGAAGACGGCTACTACAAAATTACCGGACGCATCAAGGAAATGATTATTCGAGGCGGCGAGAATATCTATCCGCGCGAGATCGAAGAGTTCCTTTACAAGTGCCCCGGTATAGCGGAAGCCCAGGTCGTCGGTATCCCGGACACCCGTCTCGGAGAAGACGTTATGGCGTGGGTCAAGCCAAAAGAAGGCGCGGTGCTCAGCGAGGAAGGAATCAGGCGTTTTTGTAAAGGCAAAATCGCGGATTTCAAGATCCCTCGTCACATTAAGTTCGTCGATTCGTTCCCGATGACTGTCACCGGCAAGGTGCAGAAATTCATCATGCGCGAAATCTCTGTTCGTAAGATGGGTCTGGAGGGAGTCGCTGCGACACAAACAATCACAGGACATCCGTAGCACCGATCCGGTTTACAAGAGAGGCCCCGCGGAAGGGCCTCTCTGTTGTCAGAACTGCTACGCGGCTTTATCCCCTCTGTTCTTCGTATGCGTGTGGTGATGAATGTTGCCCTGATCGTCGCGATATTCCCGCTGCTTCAGATCAGACTGTGACGAACTCGGACCTGCACTGCTGCTGCTCCGCCGCCCCTGCTTCCTTTATGCGGGGTTTCCCTTTGCCTTGGCGATCCTCAGCCATGGTCAAAACCTGCGTTGTTTTGTGGGTTTGGTTACTTTCCGATGGACCACCGGTGGGAATCGTTGCCAATGAAAGAACTAATACGAAGCAGTCCAGAGAAACGATATTGCGCAAAAGAAAAACCCATCGTTTTACGATGGGTCAGACTGCTGACAAAGGTACTCACAAAGCTCTCGTAATTACGAGGGCTTTGTGCTTTTATGCGGTCATGTTGAGAGAAGCTGGAGTGCAGCAGCAGGAGCTGGAGCTGGTGACGATCGAGTCGCTGGTACCGCCTGA
>DASPIK010000081.1:0-12135 GCA_035629075.1 Terriglobales bacterium
GCTCTCGGCCGTTCTATCGGCCTATATACGCCTCCTGCAGCTCGCATCGGCGTGGTACAGCGAACCTCACTCTCGACACTGAAGTCCTGTAAAAACACCGAACCCACCCCGAAAAAGGGTGGGTTCGTCAGCAGCCTGAGGACGGGGCTGTGCCCCGTCCTTTCTTACGTACGGGTGCCACACTTGCTGCGTATGCTTCCGCAGCTTCTCAGAATGCGAACCCGATACTATTTCGTCGTCGCGTTCACCACTCTCAGTTCCGGAAAGCCCATGTTCCAGTCGCCCGAAACATGCTCGAACGTGAGGCGGAAGCCACGCTGCTGATTAGGTGTGAGTGGCGACTGCTTCAAGGGAATGAACTCAGTTCCACCGATGGTGGTCGCTTCCACGTGAAGGGGAACGACCGGGCGGTCAACGATCTCGCCGAGCGAATTGCGGAATATGCACTGCACCTGGGCCGCGGTCAAAGTCTTATCGCCCTTGTTGGCGACTTTGCCTTCCAAATAGGTGACTTCGGCTCCTACGAAATTTTTCGCGGTTGCAAGCTTCAGGTCTGAGATGGCGAGGTTCGAAGCGTAAGGCGCTTCGGCCATTTCGGCTGAGGCAGGCGGCTTAGCGTTACGAGAATACAGCCAAAGGACCACGCCGATAACGGCGATCATTACCGCCGCGATAATAAGAGGTCGGTAACTTGACCCTTCTTCCTGCTGAGGTGTTGGCTGATAGACGCTGCCCATAGGGCAGCATTCTACTACTTGCCGTTTGGCGTTATCATCCGGGGCGTCTCCTGAGCAGCCTGGAGTTGCCTGTGAAAAGATCAATTGCCGAAGTTTGTCTTCTGTTAGCGGCACTCGCCCCGCTTGCCACATACCTCGTGTCGCCTGTTTGTTCTGCAGCGCTCGATGGCGCAGACGCGCTCGGCGCGCGCGAGCAGATCGTCAGCTTCGACAGTGACATCACCGTCCGCAAGAACGCCACTCTGCTCGTCCGCGAGACGATCCGCGTGCGCAGCCTTGGCGAAGCGATCCGGCACGGCATTTACCGCGAATTCGTTGCCCAGAACGGCGAACCCGCTATGCGCTTCCGCGTGAGCGAGGCGCAGCTTGATGGTAAGCCTGTGCCGTTTCGTGAAGAAGAAAACAACGGAAACCGCCGCATCTATCTAGGCGCTGCCGAATCAGCTCTCAGCCCCGGTGAGCACGAGTTCTCGCTGTTGTACGAAACCGAGCCTGTCATTTCCGAGCGCGACGGACGCGATCGCCTGTACTGGAACGTCACGGGCAATCACTGGGAGTTTCCGATCCGATGGGCGAAAGCGACTGTCCACCTGCCCGAGGGTATTCCGCAAGACGCTCTCAACCCCGAAGGCTTCACGGGACCCCATGGCGCGGCGGGCAAGAATTATCTGTTCGACCTCGACACCCCGGGGGCGGTGACGTTCACCGCCGGCATGTTGGCGCGCCATGAAGGGCTAACCATCAGCGTCGATTGGCCGCGTGGATTCATTCATCGGGGGTGGGGGATTCCACTGTTCTTCCTCAACGACGCAGGCTTGAGTGTCGCGCTGGCTTTTCTCGTGCTCCTGCTTGTGTATTGGTCCATCTCGTGGTCCTGGTTCGGCAAGGATCCCGCCGGAGGCACGATCGCTGCGCGCAACAACCCTCCGCAAGCGCTGTCTCCTGCCGGAGCGCGATACCTGAGGCAGATGTGGCTCGACAACAAAACGTTCACGACGGCCATCGTGAGCATGGCGTCGGCAGGCGTGCTTCAGGTCGAGGATAACGGCGAGGATTTTGTCCTGCGCCGCACTCGGTCTGACTTCCACTCGCTCGCTCCGGAAGAACGTGCGCTGGCAAGAGCGCTGTTCGGCGCGAGCGAGACCGTGTCGCTACGAATGGAAGCGCGTCGCGTTCGCAAAGCCCTCGCTGCCTTCAGCAAGGCGCTGAAGGATCGTTACGGCAAATACTTCTCGGGCAACTCGCAGTTCGCTGCGCCTGCCTGGGTCATCACGGCCCTAGCTGTCGCCTGGAGTTGGTACCTGGTTGTCCGCTGGAAGCGTGAAGACGTCCTGCCCAGCCTGATCCTGCTGATCTGCATAGCCGGCTGCATCATCCTGCTTCGACACTTCTGGCCGACATCGCTGAAAGAGTGGAAGAATCCCGCGGTTTCGGCCAAGAGCTCTGCTCCAATCGAAGTGGAGCGCCGCAATTTCTGGCTGGTCCTCGGACTTGTCGTCGTATTGGGCGTGCTCGCCTTTGCACTTGCGCAGTCTACGAGCATCGTGTGGACGTCGATATTGGCAGCGTTCGTTACGATGAACTTCGTGTTCACCCGCCTGATGAAGTCACCCACGCCTGAAGGCCAGCGCTTGCTGGATGAGCTTGAGGGTTTCCGTCGACACCTCATCCAGCTCCGGTTCGAAAACGAGGAGCCAGTCGGGGCGCACCGTGCCGCGTTCGAGCGCTGCATGGGGTACGCAATGGCACTGGACATAGAGGTGCAATGGGCAAGGCGGTTCTACAAGGCGCTCGAGCAGGCAGCAGAGCAGGGTGGGTCGTATGCTCCTGACTGGTATGTGGGGCTGAGCTTTCATCGCTTCTTCCTGCGTCCGTCGCTCGGCAATGCAGCCGCTGCAGCCTCTCTGGCGGCGTACACAAATTCGCACTCTGGTGGCGGATCGTCTGTGTTGTCAGGTGGAGGCGGAAGCGGTTCGGGCGGTTCAGGCGGGGGCGGCGGTTTTTCGGGTGGCGGAGCCGGAGCAGGCGGCGGAGGCGGGTGGTAGCGATGTACCGAGGGTAAAGGGCGGCCTCTCGAATGTTCGTGATGGTGTTACTCTTCTTGCTCGCTGCCGCCTGACTGGTTCCCGCGTGTCGGCGTCTGCCCCGTGACGGTTGTGAATTGAAGCTCGGGCAGGTTGCCGTTCCAGCCTTCAGGAACACGGTCTATTCGCATCTGGAAAGCACGCCGCTCGCCGGGTTTCAGCGGATTTTCCGCCAGCGGTTGCGTGCCTCCGTTTTCTCGCATACCCATGATGGGAGCAGTTAGCGAGGCGACGTTCTGACCGTTGTTTCCCTTGAAGTTGGCGACACCTTGAATGGCATTAATGTCCGTGTTCCCTGCGTTGAACAATGTGCCAGTGAGATTTGCTGCCTGATCTTGTGGGGACTTTGTGATGTTCACGTCGCTGACCTGAACCTGCCCGCCGGTGGGCTGGATCGGGACATCGGCTGAAGTCGGTGCAACTCTCTCCTTCGGAGCGAAGGGTGCGAACGCGATGACTCCCGCCAGGACGGCTGCTGCGACGAGCAGAATCACAATGGGCCACCAGTTCCGGCCGCGCGTCCCTTCTTTAACCAGCGTCATTCGCCCGTCATGCCTTTTGTCCCTGTCGTGAGGTAAATGCGGATTCGTTGCCATGCAGAACTCCTGAAAGGAAAACGAGCAGAATGGTGCACGGCCTCGCGCGAGCGGCGGGGACATGCTGCCATCATGCTGAAATCGCTTCTCGGTGGGATGCTTTGCCGCGCCGGGAGTTTGCGCGCAAGAAAGACCGTGATCAGAACAGAGCAGCGGAGGACCCGTGCTTCGCGGCTGGCGAAATGCCGGATCCTGCGCCTTGGTCAGCATGACAAGCTCTCATGTGTGGCGCTGATTGTGGGCTGGTTTATTCGCCCGCGATCGTCAGACCTTCGATGCGCAACGTGGGACTCGCAATGGAGCTGCGAAATTCGAGGTCGCTGCCGATTTCAGACACATTGAACAGCATATCTTTCAGATTTCCTGCCACCGTGATTTCCTCGACAGGAAAGGTGAGTTCACCGTCGCTGATCCATATGCCGCTTGCACCGCGCGAGAAGTCGCCAGTGACCAGGTTTACCCCAAAACCGAGGAACTCGGTGACGTAAAGGCCGTCCTTCACACCGGCGATAATGTCTTTCGGTGCCTTGGCTCCGGGCTGTAGAAAGAAGTTCCCGGCACTGATTCCGGGGTTCCCGGCCAAACCGCGTGCGGCATTTCCTGTAGTTTTCAAACCCAGCTTCTTCGCCGTGTACGTGTTCAGTAGGTAGGACTTGAGCACGCCGTTCTCGATGACGACCGTGCGGCGAGTGGGCACACCTTCGCTATCGAACGGACTCGTGCCGAAGAGTCCGGGGACAGTGCCGTCGTCGATAACAGTGATATTGTCGCCTGCGATCTTCTCGCCGAGTTTGCCCGCCAGAAAACTCGCTCCACGATATATCGAGTCACCGTTTACTGCATCGCAGATTTCGCCCAGGAACGACCGCGCCATCTGTGGATCAAGCACGATCGGCGCGCGCGTGGTCTTCACTTTGCGTGCGCCAAGGCGCCGGACCGTGCGCTCTGCGGCAATGCGGCCGACGTCTTCTGGAGAATCCAGCTTCGAGAGGCTGCGCGCGACCGAGAACCAATAATCGCGCTGCTTCAACCCGTCTTCCGTCTCCGCCAGAGGCACTGCCGAAACTGAGCAGTACGACCGACGGTACTCGCCCACAAAGCCATTCGAGTTCGCCAGCACCTTGTGGCCTGTCGCAGCATCGAAGGAACCGCCTTCGGAGTTCTTGATGCGCGAGTCTGCCGACATTGCAGCGTGCTCCGCTCGACGCGCGTAGTCGATGCGCTGCTCGTTCGCGAGCGAATAAACGTCCTCATGAAAGAGGTCGAGGTCGCCGGAGAGTTGGCCTTGCTCGTCAGGCGCGGGCAAGCCGCTATTTGGATCTTCCGAGGTGACCCTGGCGAGCGTCAGCGCCGACGAGACCATCTGGTTCAGCCCTTCGGGAGAGAGGTCGCTCGAGTAGGTGCTGGCTGCCCGATGTCCGTAGAACACGCGTACGCCGATGGCCTTGGAGCCGGATTCTTTCAAGGTCTCGACATCGCCCAAGCGTACGACGGTCGAGAACTCATCGCCTTCAGCCACAACGGCCTCGGCAGCGGTCGCTCCGCCTTGCATGGCGCGGGCGACAACATCGGTTGCGATTTGCCTTAAATCCATCATGAGATCAAGAGATCGGGTCCTCGGGCCATCGCTAACGAACGCAAATGGCGCCATGGCTCAAAGGCCCGATTGCTTTCTATTCTCTTCCCCTCAGCGTCTGCAAATAACGGTCGTGGCTCTCGTTGATGATCTCGTGCGCCCGGCCCACGCTCTGCCACCCAATCATCTTCGTGCGCTTGCCTTCAAGGTCTTTGTAGATCGAGAAAAAATGTGTGATCTCTCTCAAAAGGTGAGGATACACGTCCGTGTAGTCCTTGAAGTGAGCATGTCGAGGATTGCTTTCCAGAACCGCAAGGATCTTCTCGTCCTTTTTGTTCTGGTCCGTCATTTCGAGCACGCCGATCGGGCGCACCTCGACAAGGCAGCCGGGAAACGTCGGGTCATGCACGAGCACCAAAACGTCGAGCGGATCGCCATCGGCCGCGAGAGTCGAAGCGATGAAGCCGTAGTCGCCGGGATAGTGCACCGGCGAATACAGGCGCCGGTCAAGCCGGAACACGTGCAGCTTTTTGTCGTATTCGTATTTGTTAACACTGCCCATCGGAATCTCGACGACAGTGTTGACCAGTTCTGGAGAGCGAGGGCCGATCGGGAGTTGCAAGTAGTTTTGCATCGTCTTACAAGTCGTTCCTAATCAGGCCATCGCATCGAGCCATTTGGCCATTGCGATGGAACTTCCAATGGCTCGATGACCCGATCACCCGATGACTCGATTTCTTCTATTGTCCGGTTCCGCCTACGGTGATTCGATCGACTTTTATGGTCGGGATACCAACGCCAACGGGTACGCTCTGTCCGTCTTTGCCGCAGGTGCCAACGCCTTCATCTAGTTTAAGGTCGTTGCCGACCATGCTGACGCGCGTGAGCACGTCGGGGCCGTTGCCGATTAGTGTGGTGTTCTTCAGCGGCGCGGTGATCTTACCATCTTCGATCAGGTACGCTTCAGACGCCGAGAACACGAACTTGCCATTCGTAATGTCAACTTGCCCGCCACCGAAGTTTACGGCGAAGACGCCGCGTTTCACCGAGCGAATGATGTCGTCGGGATCGTCCTGGCCCGCGAGCATGTACGTGTTTGTCATGCGCGGCATGGGGATGTGCTCGTAGGACTCACGGCGTCCGTTGCCGGTATCGGTCATGCCCATCAGGCGCGACGAGAGCTTGTCGCTCATGTAGTTCTTCAGAATGCCGTTCTCGATCAGCACGGTGTTCTGCGTGGGCGACCCTTCGTCGTCGAAGTTGAGCGAGCCGCGGCGCGAGGGCATGGTGCCGTTGTCTACAACCGTGCACTTGTCACTGGCCACTCGTTTTCCGAGCAGTCCGGTGAAGGCCGAGGTGCCCTTGCGATTGAAATCGGCTTCAAGGCCGTGACCGATGGCTTCGTGCAGCAGAATGCCGGGCCAGCCGGGACCGAGGACGACTTCCATTTCGCCGGCCGGAGCTTCGCGGGCGTCGAGTTGAATAATGGCTTGCCGTGCAGCTTCACCGGCAAAGTGCTCCGGCGTTTTCTCGGTCTGGAAGTAGTCGAGGCCGACGCGACCGCCGCCTCCGGACTGTCCGCGGGAAGAGGTTGCGTCCGAACGCGCTATGCAGAAGACGCTCATGCGGGCGAGCGGCTGAGTGTCTTCGGCCAAGGTACCGTCGCTGGCTACGACGAGAATGCGCCGCAACTCGTCGGCATAGGCCGCGCGGACTTCTTTTATGCGCGAATCGTAACCTCGCGCAGCACGGTCAGCTCGCATCACGAGGTCGAGCTTGGCATTGATGTCGGCTTCCACCGACGGCAGCGGGACAGGATACAGATTAGGACGGGTGTTCTCGCTGCGCTTTAGGTTGACGACTGGCTGCTTGGCCGGACCGCTGGCGATCAGGGCCGCCGTGCGCGCCGCGTGCAGGATCCGCTCTGGCGCGAGATCGTCTGTGTAGGCGTAGCCGGTGCGCTCACCGCTGACGACGCGAACACCGCATCCGGCAGAAATGCCTTGGGTAGCCGACTTTACTAGCGACTCATCAACGCTGATCGAGGTCGAGGCTAAATATTCGAAGTAGAGGTCGGCGTAATCACCGCCGGCCGACAGTGCCGCCGCAAGGTAGCGTTCCAGGTCGGTGTCGGTCAGGCCGTAGCGTTCAAAGAGAAATCTGGATTTTTCCATTTGACTGAATTCCGGGGTAACTCTGATTGGATGCCCTACCCTGCGGCCCGGCACCAAAGATGCCAACCCTGATTATTTCACACCCAGAATGGCGGGAGGGGAGCGCATCCCCTGTCTCCTGGCAAAACAAACCCTCCCCGGGAGACGGTGGCACCCGCCAGCCGAAGAGGGTTCTGTTTTCTGGTGTTTGCTCGAACTACTTCGCCTTTGCGATACGGACGAGGGTGACGCCGCGGGCGGGAACCGCAGTCGAGAAAGAGTTCTCCACGATCCCCAGATCTTTCTTTTCCCAGATATCGCTAATCTGCACACGTTTGCCCATGCCGAGTTCCTTCAGGTCAATGGAGCCTTTGGTGGGCTGGCCGTTGATGCTGAAGAAGCCGACGACGCGCGATCCGTCCGACATCTCTTTCACCCAGATCGAAAGCGGACCGATCTGCCGGATGCGTTTTGCCTGTTTGCCGAGAGGATCCTGATCGATGGCAATGACTTCCTTGTTAGTAAGGACTTCCAGCACCTCGGGCTTCATTTGCGTGAGGTCGTTTCCGGCGATCAGCGGAGCAGAAAGCATCGCCCACAAACTCATGTGGTAGCGATTTTCGTTTTGAGTGAAACGTCCGTTCCCTACCTCGAGCATGTCGGGGTCATTCCAGCGGCCGGGGCCGGCGTACTGCTCCAGGCCTGACTGGTTCATGCCGATGTACACCATGCTGAAGAAGTTCGGCTCTATGTCGCCGGTGGTGCGCCACAGGTTTCCTCCTGCGGCCGCTCCCCACTTCCAGACCTCGTTCCAGCCATACTGGCAGATGCTGTAGACGATCGGACGTCCGGTCGCTTTCAGGGCGTCGCTCATCTTCTTATAAACTTCGGGCATTTGCTCGAGCTTGTAGACGTCGCTTGCGGTGCACCAGTCGTACTTGAGGTAGTCAACGCCCCAGTCGGCGAACATCTTCGCGTCCTGCTCTTCGTGCTGGTAACTGCCCTCGAAGCGCGCGCAAGTCTTAGGTCCCGGCGAGGTGTACATCCCAAGTTTCAGGCCCTTGCTGTGGACGTAGTCGGCCAGCGCCTTCATGTCGGGAAATTTCTCGTTGGGCTGCAGGACGCCGTTTGCATCGCGCTTGCCTTGCCAGCAGTCGTCGATATTGATGTAGGTGTAGCCGGCTTCGCGCATGCCGTTGGAGGCCATTGCGTCGGCCTGGGCCCTGACGACAGCGTCGGAAACTTTGCAGCCGAACTTGTTCCAACTGGCCCAGCCCATTGGTGGGGTCATCGCCAGCTTATTGCCTTGTGCACTAGCCATACAGGGCAGCAAGATGATCGCAAGAATCAGCAGTCGCTTCATTCTCATTCCTCAGGAGTTCGTTTCTTCGCTTGAGTGCAGCTTATTGAACGTACTCCTGAGACTCTGCGGTCTGCAAAGGAAAAGGTCGTGCTCCTGCCTCAGTGAAACCCAACATCTTTGCAGCTCTTCGCTGCGTTCACTCCTAGCCTTTTGATTGGGCTTAGATCAATTTTTACGGGAAGGCGATGATCAGTCGATATTCGGTCGGCAGGGTGGTAGGACGGGGCTGGGCCCCGTCCTCTTTATGTTTCAGCGCTCTTCGAATACGTATTCGTGTTGCGCGTCTCTAGTGATCAGGGTCCGCTTCGGGCCGGAGCCGACAACGAACTCGGAACCGATCATACCCGGCACAACCGTGACGAAAGAAATCGTGCCATCGGGGTTCTTGCGACTGGCTACCTCGCTCTTCCATTCGCCGAAATCGAAGATTGTCGACGAGCCTGAGGTGCTCACGACGATATCTCCCATCGAGGAGTTGACGTAGCGCTTGGCGAGCTTAGCACTTTCCTTCGCGTCAGCCGGGATGTTGAGCAGCTTGCGATCGGCGGCCAGGGCGGAATAGAAAGTCTTGGCATCCGCACTGAGGAGGGCATCCGCCTCGGGGCGTCCATCAAACAACACCTCGAGCAGCTTGCGGCGGAAGCGGTTGCGAAGCAGCCATCCGGGGTCACTGTTCGTAAGGATGACGGCGCCAACGTTCTGTTCTGGCAGCCAGATCATGTCGCTGTGATAGCCGATCAGGTCTCCGCCGTGGTGAACGACAGGCACCCCGTAAGTGGTATCGACCATCAACCCCATGCCGTACGATTCGTCTTTGCCGATGTAAACCTGGGGCGCACGCCGCTCAAGCAAGGGTTCCTTCGAGATGTAGGTGTTGCCGTTGGGAAGCGTGCCTTCGGCAAGTTCCATCGATACGTACTTCAACATATCTCGCACGCTGCTCCATGCCGCTCCAGCGGGGCGCACGGGCAAGACGGCGTAGTTGACCGACATCAAGGCGGTAGCTGGCTTTCCGTCTACGTCCGGCGAGTGCGGACCTGCATGGTTCATCGACTGTGCGCGAGCGAAGTCGAAGGTCGTGGACTTCATCTCAAGCGGATCGAAGACGTACGATTGCATCGCGCGATCGTAAGCGGCGCCAACCTCCATCTGCGGATAGAGCACATGACCGCCCGTGTATCCGGCAGCCCCCGCCATAAGATTGGAATACTGGAAGAGTTCACCGAACTTCGAGGTAGGCTGCATGGTGCCGAGTAGAGTCAGCGTACTCTCGGGCGTCATGTTGCCGTACTCGAACAACCACTCCAGATCTTGACGCGGCATTCCAGTACAGGCGCAGATCAGATGCTTGACGAGGACACTGCGCGTAGTCTCGGCGTCGCCAAGGCGGAAAGTTGGCAGCAACGTGGTGACCGGCGTCTGCCATGTCATCCGTTTTTCCTCGACGAGTTTCGCCAGCAACAGCGTGGTCATTGCCTTCGTGTTGGAGGCGACCATGAAAAGGGTGTCGCCGTCTGGCTTCTCGGTGCCACCAAGTTCCTTCACTCCGAAGCCATCGGCAAACACGACCTTCCCGTCCTGTACTAATCCAAGAGCAACTCCGGGAACCCCCGTTGCCTTTTGTCCCTGCTCAACGAACCGGCTGAGTTCCGCGATGCGTGCCTGATCAAGGTTGTTCGCCTTCTTGCCGGAAAACGACTCACGGGTGTAGCCCTTCGGCAGCAGGCGTCCGAAGATGAGAGCGGCCTGACCTCCGCGCTTTTCCGCCACCTGATCTGCCATATCCTGAATGACCACCGTCCAATTGGACCCGGAGTAGTAGACGAGGGCGGCCACTCCGCGCCTTTCGTTTGGCGACGTCAGGTATTCATACACGCGACGCCGGCTCCACCCATCTTTGTCGGGCAGATCGTGAGTGACCTTCACAGGCCACTTTGCGTCGGGCTTGTAGGCCTGCCACGCGGCGGCCAAAGCTTTTTCGGGGACGGCTTCTTGAACGTCGACAAGCGCGATCCACGAGTCGCCCTCCGGCGCTTCGAGGATGGTCGCCTGTCTTTTCACTCGGATGGACCAATCCTTTGGGGCAATGAAGGTATTGCCGAGAACGGTGGTTCGTGGTGCGTCGGTGGTCAGACGCTCGGATGCGCTCACTGCCGGAGCGGACGGGACTTGCGCTAAGAGGGTTGAACAGAGAATGACACAAAGAACGAGAACTGAGATGCTGCGAAAACGCATGTACACCTCCGGGCGCTTATTGTATGAGCAAAGAACGCTGCACGGTCATGAAATGTGAATGACTGCTGCGGAGCTCTTCCCTGGAGCGAAGCTACGCGACACTATCGCCGTGTTCGCTGTTGCGTTCGGCTGGTGCCCCGCGAGTGATGTGCGGATTTCTCGTCACCTATCCGCGAACAAGGCCGATAGCAGGGCAACTGGAACGACTACCATCAGAAAGGCCAAAATTGAATCTGGTGCGAACGAGAGGAACACGCCACAGTTCAGCCGCGCAGTCCGCACAAGCACGTCAAGTATAGCCGCGACAGCGAACAGCAGACTGAACGAGATGATGAACAACGTAGTGCGCCGACGGTCAATCCGCTTGGCTATCTTCGGCGCAAGCACGAAAGCGACAGCGACGAGGAGAAGCGACGCGACGAGATACGGGAACAGGAAACGCGCATCGTACTGCCACTCGTTGGTATGGTACTCAGCCGTTGAAGGCAAATCACCGGAGTAGAAGAACGAAGGCATCGGCCCTGCCCCGTCCCAGTAAATAGGATACGCATACCACAGGAGCAGCAGTGCCGCGACAACCTGTATTGGAACGACCAGCGCAAACCGCCTACCGGATGACAAGTTCATGTTCTTTTGGACACCGGATCGGATTTGTTGGATATAAGCCGATTTGCCGTCAGCTATCGCGTATCTGTACGAGGCTAAGGCGTGAATACAGAAACCACGTCACGCCACACGCGACGAATATCCAGAAGCCGTACCACACCAACATCGCTTCAATGCCATCAATCCGTTCGCCATTGCGATTCGCCAAATGCAGGACTTCGAGAAATACTGCACAGGGAAACGTCGCCGCCAATGCTTGTGATGAAACATTCCATCTACGAGCCTTCGGGCTTCGTCGGAAATGAAGGACGATTCCAAACGCGAGAGCAGCCACAAGCCCTGCCTGTGTCGCCTGAAAGACTGCTCTTTCGATTAACGGCGTGTGCGTCCAAACATCGAATAAGAACAACAGGAACACCGAAGCGAGCACCAGATTCACGACAGTGACCCAAACGTTGGCTGCGATACGCCAGTTGATAATTTTCCGGTTTGTTATCGCCACGTCAGCACTTTACGCCGAATCCCGGCAGAGTTCCACGATAGTTGGCGCGAACAGGGCTTTCAACTCCGTATCCCGAATCGGGATTGGTGGATGAAAGCCGATTTACCGACAGCTATCAACGAAGTAGAATCCAAGCCGTTGGAGAAATGGACTTTCAAAGCATCACCGTCGCGGCTCGAGATGACAATAGCGGCAAGTATGTATTCCTTGCGGCTGCAATCGCTATGATTGTTGGCCTTCTGTTCCTGCGACGTAAGATGACCCGCAAGTTGGTGTGGTCGAT
>DASPIK010000082.1:0-33100 GCA_035629075.1 Terriglobales bacterium
CACCGGCGCCGCTGTGAACGAAGATATCGAGGTCGTAGTTCGAGCCGAAGATACCTTTGCCGAGGAAGCCCTTGGCATAGGCGTCCTTGACCGCCTGCTCCATGATGTCGATTAGGTAGCGGTACTCGCCCCGCAGGTAGATGTAACCATGGTGCGAGTTGATGGACATCGCCGCGATCATCACGCCTTCAATGACCGAGTGCGGATCGTGCTCGAAGATCAGGCGGTCCTTACAGGTACCGGGCTCCGATTCGTCGCCGTTGCATAGAACGTATTTGGGCTTCGCGCTTTCCTTCGGCACGAACGACCATTTCATGCCGGTGGGGAATCCAGCTCCGCCACGGCCGCGCAGGTTGGACGCCTTGACCTCGTTGATGATTGCGTCCGCACCCATCTCCAGCGCTTTGCGAGCCGCCTTATAACCGTCGAGTTCCAGGTAGCGGTCAATGTTTTCCGCGCCCTGACCGAAGCGGCGGCTGACCACCCTTACTTCATCCGGATGTGAAACCAAATTCGCCATTGAGAATTGCTCTCAGCTCTCAGCCGTTAGTTCTTGTGTCGCCTACTGCTTCGCTTTCGTGGCGTACTCGTCTATGACCTTGCCCACGCTCTCCGGCGTCAGGTTCTCGTGGAAGTCATAGTTGACCTGCATCGCGGGACCCCAACTGCAGGCACCGATGCACTCGACTTCTTCCAGTGTGAACAGTCCGTCAGGCGTGGTCTGTTTGTGGTCGACTCCCAACTTTTTCCTTGCGGCGTCAAACACTTCCTCGGCACCGCGAAGCATGCAGCAGATGTTCGTGCAAACCTGCACCTTGTACTTGCCGACAGGCTTCGTCGTCAGCAGCGAGTAGTAGCTGATGACGTTCTTCACTTCCAGCACGCTCAAGTCGAGTCGGTTCGCGATCTCAGCGATTACATCATCGCTCAGGTGGCCAACTTCATCCTGGACGTACAGCAAGGTCGGCACGAGCACCGAGCGCTTGACCGGGTAATGCGTCAGCCATTCAGCAAAGCGTTGTTCAAACTCGATAGAAAATTGCATTAGCGATTCTCAATTACCCGACTACCAACTCTTCCTACCGGTCCACGTCGCCGAGCACGATGTCGATACTGCCGATAGCGGCAACGACGTCTGCGATCAGGCGACCTTCGCACATCTTGGGAAGGGCCTGCAAGTTTGCGAACGATGGGGCGCGGACGTGCACGCGGTAAGGCTTCGGCCCGCCGTCGCTGACGATGTAGAAGCCAATTTCGCCACGTGGCGATTCAGTAGCCATGTAGACTTCGCCAGCGGGCACCGTGAATCCCTCGGTGATGATCTTGAAGTGATAGATGAGGGACTCCATCTGGGTCTTCATCTTCTCACGTTCCGGCAGCACGATCTTCGGCGCGTCAGCCTTGATTGGGCCTTCTTCTGGCATTCCTTCAAGCGCCTGCTTACAGATCTTTTGTGACTCCCGGAGTTCCTGCACTCGCAAGACGTATCGGGTCCAAACGTCACAGCCATCGCCGACCGGTACATTGAACTGGAAGTTCTCGTACCCGCAATAAGGCTGATCGCGGCGAAGATCGATGTCGACGCCACTGGCGCGCAATGTGGGACCAGCTGCACCTATGGCGATGGCGTCCTCAGCCGAAAGATAACCTACCCCTTTGATACGGCGCTGCCAAATGGGATTGCCCGTCAGCAGGTTCTCGTACTGGTCGATCTTCTCAGGGAAAGCATCGACAAACTTGCGCACGCGCTCAAACCAGTCAAGCGGAGCTTCCATGTTGACGCCGCCAACACGGAAGTACGACGTAAACATGCGTTGCCCGCCGATGGCTTCGAACAGTCGCAGAAGGTCTTCACGCTCACGGAAGCAGTACAGGAAAACCGTGAGCGCACCGATGTCCATGGCGTGCGTGCCAAGCCAGACCAGGTGAGACTGGATACGCGTGAGTTCCGTAAGCAGTACGCGCATCCATAATGCACGCTTTGGAACCTCCAGTCCTAGCAGTTTCTCGACAGCCAGGCAGTACCCCAACTCGTTGCTAAATGGGGCAAGGTAGTCCATGCGGTCGGCAAGCGGAACGCACTGCTGGTAGAACTTGGCTTCGTACGTCTTCTCGATCCCCGTATGCAGATAACCGATGTCCGGCATCATGCGGACCACGGTTTCGCCATCGATCTCGAGGATCAGGCGCAGCACTCCGTGAGTAGACGGATGCTGCGGGCCCATGTTCAGGATCATGGTGCGATCCTGAGCAGTTGGTTCCAGCACGGGAGGCTGTACGAGGTGACCCATTATCGATAGCCCTCAACGGGATAATCTTTGCGTAGCGGATGGCCTTCCCAGTTCTCCGGCATCATGATGCGGCGGAGATAGGGATGCCCCTCGAAATGGACGCCAAAGAGGTCGAAGACCTCACGCTCGAAGAAGTTTGCGCTCGGGAAATCCGCAGTCAGGGATTCGAGCCGAGGGTCGCTACTCTCAAGTTTAACCTTCAGTCGAACGCGAGTCTTGTTGGGAATAGATAAGAGGTGGTAAACCACCTCGAAACGCGGTTCCGCTGGGTACCAATCGACAGCGGTGATGTCCACAAGATAGTTGAAGCGCAGATCGGGAGTATCCCGCAGGATCGCGACGGCCTCGCGAATCAGCGCACGGGTGATCCAGATCGTGAGCTCACCACGGTCGAACTTCGCGCCTTCAACCGCGTCGGTATTCCACTCCAGTAGTCGTGCCAGCGGCGGCCGGTCCTTCAATTGATCCAGGTCGGTAACAGCGGGTTCGAGCGCCATCCTATCTCCCCTGCGCGCTAATCTCGTCGAGTTCGGCGACGTTGGTTCTGGTTCCACCCCGTACTGCGGCCAGGAATTCCTGTGAGGAGTAAGTGCTGACCGGGGCAGACTTTGTTTCCGCCCAGTCGAGCACACCCTTTTTCCAAATGTAAAACAGTCCGACCATGAGGATGAGCATGTATACCAGCATCTCCCAGAAGCCGAACATCTTTAGGTCTTTCAACAGGATAGCCCAGGGATACAGAAACACCGCTTCCACGTCGAACAAGATGAACAGCATCGCGACCATGTAGAACTTGACCGAGAACCGTTCCCGGCTGTCTCCGACCGGTGCCATGCCGCACTCATAGGGCTGGAACTTTGCCCGTGAGAAGCGATGCCTACCCACAAGGGTGGAAAGCACGACGATGATCCCCGCCAGCCCAAGAGCGACCAGCATATGGATCAACAAGGGCAGGTAACGGGCGAAGTAGTTTTCGGGCATAAGAGTGCCATTTTCCAGAAAACACAGGGTACATTCGAGTGTAGTTTTCGCCTCCAAGGGTGTCAAGGAGCCAACAGGGTCTGTTGTCAAACCTCGTTAGAAATGTCCCGCTTGGCCATCAGAATGTCCCGTTCTTGTGCATATGTCGACAGCTACCAAGCCACTGCGCCTATTCTAGGTGACATTTCCTTGTAAGTTCGTCTCCGCTTTGATTCGGTGTGGAAGAGCGATGCGTCCCCCGGACCGGGCTTCTGGCCAACCTGCTCACCGTCCAACCCGTGCGACTGATGCTGCGCGTCCCAACTCGCCGGAGTGGCATGCTGGACATCTGCAAGGGTCGTGTGTTGCTCAGCAACTTTTGTCGTTTGTGCGGCGTCTTTGGATGCTCCCCAGCGCTCTAATCACGAAGAGATTCGATGGAGGATCACTTGCACCGCTGTCTTGCTGCGCCAGTGAAGCTGGCCAGCCTCTTGGTAATACCGTTGCTGCTTGTGGGATGCAGTTCGGAACCGTCAACAGCCGAAGCCGCGAATCAGCAACCGGCCACGGCCCAGGTGCGTGTCGTGCGTGCCCAGATAATTCCTTTTGAAAGAGTCGTACAGGCGACAGGCTCTTTGCTAGCAGATGAACAAGCCGACGTCGGAGCGCGCGTAGCAGGCAGGCTTGAGTCTTTCAGCGTAGACATCGGACATTGCGTGGAAAAGGGGGACGTTCTGGCGCGCATCGATTCTCAGGAACTTCAGTTCCGTGTTCAGCAGGCTGAAGCGGCGTTGGTGCAAGCGGAAGCTCGCTTGGGAATTCAGCGTGGGGCGAATCCAGGATCTATCAAGCCTGAGGATACGGCCGTTGCGAAACAGGCACGAGCAGTTCTCGAAGAGGCCCGTATGAGCCGAGAACGGACTGCGGAGCTATTCCGGCAGGGAATCGTCTCCAGGGCGGATATGGACGCAGTTGTCGCCGAGCACAACGTGGCCGATGCGCGGTACCAGGAGTCAATTGAAGAGGTTCTCAACCGCCGTGCAGTTGTCGTGCAGCGTCGGTCCGAGTTGTCCATCGCCCGCCAGGATCTTGCGGATGCTCAGGTCCGTGCTCCTTTCGGAGGTTGTGTTCAGCAGCGTAGCGCCAATGTTGGGGAGTACCTGAACGAAGGCGCTCCGGTCGTAAACCTTGTGCGCATGGACCCGCTTCGCTTGCGCTTGCAGGTCACGGAACGCGATGCAGCAGCTGTGAAAATCGGGCAAAAACTCACTTTCAGAGTTGAAGGTGATGCGAATGCTTACCCTGCGGTCGTGAAGCGGATCAGCCCCGCGATAACTGCCGAGGGCCGAGTCGTTTTTGTGGAAGCAGAAGTGAAAAATCAGGCGGGACTTCGGCCCGGTTCATTCGCGCGTGCGGATATCGTGACGAGCGTTGATGCAAAAGCGCTCGCCATTCCCGAGCAGACGATTGTGACCTTCGCCGGTGTCGATAAGGTCAGGGTCGCGGCGGAAGGCAAGGCAGTGGAGCGCGACATAGAACTCGGACGAAGGCGGAACGGGATGGTTGAAGTTCTTTCCGGGCTGACAGAGCAAGACGCCGTGATCGCTGATCCAAAAAGGGTCGACATCGGCCAGCCAGTCGAAGCAACGACGAGGTGAAATGCAGAAGCTTGCGGAGATTTCCATACGCCGACCGGTGTTTGCGAGCATGTTGATACTCGCACTGGTTGTGGTGGGTGCAACCAGCTACTTCGGATTAGGCGTTGATCGGTTTCCTTCCGTTGACATGCCAACCGTGCGCGTCTCAGCGACGCTGCCCGGCGCAACGGCTGAGGAGATGGAAACGCAGGTGGCTGAGGTGCTGGAAGAGGAGATCAACACGGTTCAAGGGATTTACGAGCTGCGCTCAGTTTCCGGCCCGGGCACTGCCATCATCATCGTAACGTTCGATCTCGAGCGCGACATAGACGTCGCGGCCGAGGAGGTTCGGGAAAGAGTAGCGCGAGTTCAACGCCAACTTCCCGAGGACATAGATCCTCCGACCGTCTCGAAGTTCAATAACGAAGACACCCCAGTCCTCACGCTGGCGCTTTCAAGCGGTCGTTCTCTGCGCGAACTCACCGAATACGCCGACAAGGTTGTTAAGCCGCAACTTGAGCGATCAATTGGTGTAGGCGAAGTCGATCTCGGTGGTGAAGCCGAGCGCGCCATTAACATCTGGATTGACCCCGACCGGCTCCGAGCCTATGCACTGCCAATCACGGCCGTGCGCGACGCCCTCGTCGCGCAGAATACCGAAATTCCAGGCGGGAACCTCACTCGCGGCGGACGCGAAGAGAGCATGCGAACGCTTGGAAGACTAGCCAATCCAGAGGACTTCAGCGAGGTCGTCGTTGCGAATTCCGGCAATTACCCGATTCGCGTTCGAGATATCGGCCATGTCGAGGATGGTACCAAGGAACGGCGCTCTTTTTCTCGCCTCAACGGCCAGCCCACTGTTGTGCTCGATATCAGGCGACAGTCTGGCGCCAACACGGTCGCGGTAATCGAGGGCATCAAGGAAAAGCTGCCGCAGCTGCAGCAGATCCTACCGGGTGATGTACAGATCCAGATCATCAGAGATCAGTCCACCTACATCTACGCGGCGTTGCATGAAATCAAGCTCCACCTCATCATCGGCAGCATTCTCGCCGCACTGGTGGTGCTTGCCTTCATGCGCAGCTTCAGATCGACTCTCATAGCTGGCGTGGCTATTCCTGCTTCTCTCATCGCGACCTTCGGGATGATGTGGGCTCTAGACTTCACGCTGAACAGCGTAACCATGCTGGCTCTCGTGCTCATGGTTGGCATCGTGATCGACGATGCGATCGTTGTCCTCGAAAACATATATCGCTTCGTAGAAGAGAAGAAGCTGTCGGCCCGCGAGGCGGCGAGGAAGGCGACTGCTGAAATCGGGCTCGCGGTACTTGCAACGACGCTGAGTCTGGTTGTTATCTTCGTCCCGGTATCATTCATGTCCAGCATTTCTGGGCGTTTCCTGTACCAGTTCGGAATAACCGCGGCGGTTTCAGTGATGGTGAGTCTGCTGGTCTCTTTCACGCTGACTCCCATGATGGCGTCTCGCATTTTGAGCAGGGAGCAATCAGAATCTAAGTCCCATTCAGTGCAGTCGCGAACTGGCTTCTACGCTTACCTAGATCGTGCCTACACAAGGTCGCTTGAGTTTGCGCTTGCCCATCGAGTTGCGTTCGCCGTGGTGGCGCTGGTCATCATTGCACTCTCGCTTCCTTTGTACAAAGCACTACCGCAGGAGTTCCTTCCAGGTGGCGTTGACGAGTCCGAGTTCCGCGTCACTGTCACTGGCCCGGAGTCGGCCAGCTTGGAGGCCATGGATGAGGTCTTGCAGCAGATTGAGACTGAGGTGAAGGACACCCCTGGAGTTGAAAACGTTCTTGCCACGGTCGGAGGCGGATTCCTCGGTAGCGTTAATAGCGGCGACGTTCACGTCGACTTGTTGCCCCACGATCAACGCACGTTTTCGATCACTCGCCTTTTGCGTGAAACGCTGAGCGGCACTCCCGGCGACGCATTCCGCGGCAACATCAGCCAGCACGAGGTGATGCAGCAGGTTCGCCGAAAGTTGAGGAAGTACTCAGCGCTGGAGATCGGAGTCCGCAACTATCCTTCGTTCAGCATCGGGGGGGCCCCGGTTGATATTGACTTCTCAATCCTTGGGCCGGATCTCCAGCAACTCTCAAAGTACGCTGAAAACCTACGCAGCAGGGCGAACGAACTTGGTCTGGTGGACGCTTCGGTCACTCTGAAGATGGACAAGCCCGAGACCCGGGTAGCTATCGATCGCGAGCGAGCGGCAGATCTCGGGGTCTCGGTCGAGGACGTCGCGCTCGGACTTCGTCTCATGGTCGGCGGTGATGACGAAGTCACTCGTTATTACGACCGCAGTCTGAACGAGCACTATGACGTGCAACTGCGCCTTGCCGAAGGCTTTCGAAATCAGCCATCCGATATCCCGGAACTGGCCGTTCCCACTCGCGACGGTCAGACCATGCCCCTCCGGAATCTCGTGCAGACCGAACAGGGCCAGACCGTCTCGCGCATTGATCGCCTCGACCGGCAACGGATGGTAGCGCTAAGGGCCTCTGTGGCTGAAGGGTATGCCATGGGGGACCGTCTTCAGGTATTGCGGGAGGAATTCAGTAAACTTAGTCCGGAGCTCGGCTACAGCAGCCGTGTCGTTGGCCGAGGGCGCGAACTCGAGAATACGTTCCGCGAATTCATTTGGGCCTTCATGCTCTCGATCGTTCTCATGTACATGATCCTGGCCTCACAGTATGAGAGCCTGAGTCAGCCGGCCATTATCCTGCTCTCTCTGCCTCTCTCGGTGCCATTCGCCTTTCTGTCGCTAGCTTTGGCAGGAGGCAGTCTTAACCTGTATTCCTTGTTGGGAATGCTTGTGTTGTTTGGAGTTGTGAAAAAGAACGCAATTCTCCAGATCGACCATACAAACCAACTCAGGGATAAGGGACTGTCCGAACATGAAGCTATCCTGCAAGCGAACCGGGAACGGCTTCGACCCATCCTGATGACGACGCTGGCTCTTGTCGCCGGGATGATACCGCTTGCAGTCGGCACGGGACCCGGCGCAGAGGAGCGTCGTGCGATTTCAATCGTGGTTATCGGGGGCCAAACGCTCGCACTGTTCCTCACGCTGCTCATGACGCCCGTTGTCTATTCATTGCTTGAAACGGCGAAGACCTCCGTGCTGGTAGCTCGTCCCGATTGGGCTGCGAAGCAACGCGCATGGGCGGTTAGCGGTTCTTCGCTGATCCGGAAGCTGTTTGCCCGTGAACCTCGAAGGCCTGTGAGTCGTCCCGAAGTCCAGGATGGGGCACAAGACTGATGGCGGTGATGTATGAGCCGAACACTGGCCCTGTCCGCTGTAAGCTGCTGCCCTACTGTCGTCCCGCAGAACCCAAGAAGAACAAGCTTTAGGCTTGCGATGTGGTCTGCCCGTTCGGAAGCGTAACTTGCTGAAATTCCAGCAGATTCGGCACCGCTCACCCCTCACGGGCGCCGCTTGACCGCGAAATTACACCGTTCGGTATATTCCGGTTCAGCCCACCGTGCGACCACGTGCAGAATCCTACCCACGTGTGACAACAGTCACAAGGCGGCGTGATAAGGCCGACTGCTGTGAGGGGTGAGGAATGGGTACTTCCGTCCACGATATGCCGCGCAATGCGGGGAATGGCAACCTGGTTCAGATCAAAAGTCCGGAAGAAATGATCCGGGAACGGGTTGCGGCCGAACGCGCGAGGCTTGAGCAGGAAGCCGGGGTTGCGCATCGGCAGGTGCATCACTTTCAAAAGCCCGTGGAGCGGCCCTTCACGGCTGATCAACGCAACCACACCACCCTGTTGTTCGGAGGCCTGACGTGGAAGCACGAAAAACTGGTGCATGGCGCTCTTGAGGGGCTCGGGTACAAGTGCGAAGTGCTGCCAACGCCGGACGTTAAAGCCTTCCAGCTTGGGAAAGAATACGGCAATAACGGGCAGTGCAACCCCACGTACTTCACGGTCGGCAACCTCGTCCAGTACCTGCAGCAACAGGAATCGTCCGGCATTAAGCGTGAAGATCTGGTTAACAACTATGTGTACCTGACCGCCGGAGCTTGCGGGCCGTGCCGGTTCGGCATGTATGAAGCCGAGTACCGATTGGCCCTGCGCAATTCCGGCTACGACGGTTTCCGCGTGCTGTTGTTCCAGCAGGGAGGAGGTCTGAACCAGTCCGAAGCCGAAGCCGGACTGCACATGAACCTGGACTTCTTCCTTAACATTCTGAACGCCATGAATATGGGCGACGTCATAAACGAAGTGGCGCACCAGGTGCGGCCCTTTGAGGTCAACTCCGGCGACACCGACGCGGTGCTGGATCATTCCATCGACTACCTGCACGAAGTGTTAAAGCGCAAGTCGCCTTGGACCGTGGAAGCTGCATGGGGCAAGGCTGCAGGCAAGCTGCCCATCAAGGGCATGGTTGAGTATTTGGGCAAGTTCCTTGAGCAGTTGTATTCAGACGATTACATCACCGCGCTGCACCAGGTACGAAATCGTTTCGGAGCCGTTAAGGTAGATCGACTGCGGGTCAAGCCGATCGTGAAGATTACTGGAGAGTTCTGGGCCCAGACGACCGAGGGCGACGGTAACTTCAACATTTTCGCGTTTCTCAATCGTGAAGGTGCGCAGATCATCGTGGAGCCCATCGGCACCTGGATCATGTACATGATCCATCAGGTCGTGCAGAAGATCCGCGATCTCCGCGGTCTTGAAGAGGGCGCAGTTATGCCACCATCGTGGCGTCTGGACAAGCAGGCCAGGATCGAGTGGAACTACCGTCAACGTCTTGCCAAGATGCGTGTCGCGGAAATGATCTTTGCCCGCGAGTACCACAAGATCGTCAGCGCGCTTGGAGGCACGGCGCACAAGTTGGTAGACCAGTACGAACTCCAACGTGTTGGCCACCCGTACTACAACTCGCGCGCGGGCGGCGGTGAAGGACATCTTGAAGTAGCCAAGAACATCTATTACTCAAACCACGAGTTGTGCCACATGGTGCTCTCGCTCAAGCCCTTCGGTTGCATGCCATCGACGCAATCGGATGGTGCGCAGTCAGCCGTGGTCTCGCATTACAAGGACATGATCTTCCTTCCGATCGAGACCTCCGGTGAGGGCGAGATAAATGCCCACAGCCGCGTGCAGATGGCCCTCGGCGAGGCTAAGGCCAAGGCCAAGCTGGAGTTCGCCGAAGTCCTCAAAAACATCGGCAAGACCGCGGATGAGCTGCGGGAATACGTCGGTCGCCACGAAGAACTGCAGAGCGCGCTATATCCGGTACCCAAGTACAAAGGCGTGATCGGCACAGCCGCCAACTTCGCAATCCATGTGGCCGAAAAGATGGGCACGAGCGTGCCGTACCACCAGCATGCGCACTGAAGGGCGGCCGCAAACCATTGCGGTTGCACTGCGAAGTTCGGGAGTATTTCGAATTCCGAAGTGGAGCCGCCCAATTGTGGTTTCGTCTTTGATTCTCCGAGGACCGAATGTCTGAATCGACTCAAAAGGGATGTTGCAGCAGCAAGGGCTTCGATGTCGCACTAGGCGCTCTCGCTGGCGAACCCGAAGCCGCTGTCGCAGTGCCTGTGCCCGCTCCCGCTGGCGATGCCTCCAAGGTTGACCACAACCGCTATGACCTGCTGTGGATGGGCGTTGACGTGGGCTCAACGACGGTAAAGATCGTCGTCGTCGACGGCGAAACCGACAAGATCGTCTGGCAGGACTATCAGCGTCACGACACCAAGCAACCTGAAAAGCTGCTGGAGATGTTGAAGGCCGTCCAACGCGATCTGCCAGAAACACCTAAAGAACATTTTCGGGTCTTCATCACCGGGTCAGGCGGCAGCGGCATCGCCAAGCACATTGGCGCCAAGTTCGTGCAGGAAGTGAACGCCGTTTCGCTCGCGGTCGAGAAGCTCTATCCCGACTGCGGCTCGGTAATCGAACTCGGCGGACAAGACGCGAAAATCATCATCTTCAAGGAAGACCCGGAGACGGGCAAAAAGAAGAAGCTGCCCTCCATGAACGACAAGTGCGCGGGCGGCACCGGCGCTGTAATTGACAAGATCAACGCCAAGCTGCGCATCCCTTCCGAACAGCTGTGCGACATGGGTTACTTCGGACTGAAGCTGCACCCGGTGGCAGGGAAGTGCGGTGTGTTCGCTGAGACCGACATCAACGGCCTTCAGAAGCAGGGCGTACCGCCGGACGAACTGATGGCCTCGCTGTTCGAATCCATCATCCAGCAGAACCTCTCCGTACTGACGCGCGGCAATACTCTTCGTCCGGTGGTTCTGCTGCTGGGTGGGCCAAATTGCTACATCAAGGGCATGCGCGACTGCTGGAAGCACAACATCCCGAAGATTTGGGAAGAGCGCAACTACCCGTTGCCGGAAGGAGTCGATCCGCAGGAGCTCGTGCGCACGCCCGACAATGCGCAATACTTCGCCTGCATTGGCGCAGTTGAATTCGGGAAGCAGGAAGATCCGGGTATCGGCGTCTACCTCGGTTACGAGGCCCTTCAGTGGTACATCACCGAGGGTCGCGCGCAGGAGAAACTGAAGAAGGGCGGCGCGCAGGCGCTTGCGAAAGACGCCGACGAACTGGCCGCCTTTAGCAAGCGCTACGAGAAGAAGAAATTCATCCCTACGACGTTCCACCCCGGCCAGGTGGTCGAGGGCTTCATCGGCATCGACGGTGGGTCGACCTCCACGAAAGCCGTGCTGATCGATAAGGACCGCAATGTTCTCTGCAAGACGTACCAGCTTTCGAAGGGCAATCCCATCGAGGACACGCAGGAAGTCCTCGCCAAGGTCGCCGCCCAGGTCACGAGCCAGGGGGCCACTCTGAAGATCCTTGGCGTCGGCACGACCGGCTATGCGAAAGACATTCTGAAGGACACGATCGGCGCCGACGTGGCGTTGGTCGAAACTGTTGCTCACACCCAGTCCGCCCTGCACTACTACCCTGACGCGGACGTCATATGCGACGTCGGCGGGCAGGATATTAAGATCATCATCCTGAAAGACGGACGCGTAAAAGACTTCAAGTTGAACACCCAGTGCTCCGCAGGTAACGGCTACTTCCTCCAGAGCACCTGCGAGGGCTTCGGCTTCAAGGTCGAGCAGTTCGCCGACATCGCATTCGGAGCGAAGTCGTTCCCGCAATTCGGCTACGGCTGCGCGGTATTCATGCAGTCGGACATCGTCGACTTCCAGCGCCAGGGATGGAAGCCGGAAGAAATCATGGCAGGACTCTGTAACGTTTTGCCCAAGAACATCTGGCTTTACGTCTCGCAGATTCCGAACCTTGCCTCGCTGGGACGCAAATTCATTCTGCAGGGCGGCACGCAGCACAACCTGGCCGCCGTAAAATCCCAGGTGGATTTCATCGAGTCTCGATTCAAAGGTAAAGACGCGCAGGCGGAAGTCGTCGTTCACCAGCACTGCGGCGAAGCCGGCGCGATTGGTTGCGGCTTCGAAGCTGTGCGCCTGTGGGAGAACGGTCAGCAGACATCGTTCATCGGTTTGGAGAATGTCGCTTCTATCAGCTTCAGAACCACGCGCAACGAAGACACGCGTTGCTATTTCTGCAAAAACAAGTGCCTGCGTACGTTCATTGACGTCAAAACCGCTGTTCCAAATACGTCATATGTTCCGCCGGTGAAGACCAAGGTCCCGCTCGAGACCGGAGCGCAGCGCCTCATCATCGCCACCTGCGAAAAGGGAACGGTCGAGAACATCGAGGAGATGCGCGTCATCAAGGGCAACATCGACGCCATTAAGAAAGAGAACCCGAACCTCGTTGAAGTCGCTGCTAAGATCGCGTTCAAGAGCTACGAGCCTGCGCTGGTCGCCGATTCGCCGCCTAAGTTCCAGATTACGGCCGCCCAGAAGAAGCGCGCCGAGATGCTGAAGAAGCGCGCCGAACTGAAGATCGGCATGCCGCGCGCGCTGAACATGTACTCGTGCTCGCCGTTCTTCACGGCATATTTCGAGTCGCTGGGCATCAAAGCGGAGAACATCTTCTGGTCCGAGTACACGAGCGAGCAACTCTACAAGGAAGGTGCAAAGCGCGGCGCCATCGATCCGTGCTTCCCGTCGAAGGTCGGCATCCCGCACGTTCACAACCTGCTGTACTCGGTGCACCCGAAGAAGAACCTTAACATCATCTTCTTCCCGATGATCGACGCGCTTCCGACGTTCCTCAAGGCGACGCAGTCAAACCGGGCCTGTCCGACCGTCACCGCGACACCGGCGTCGGTCAAAGCCGCCTTCACGAAGGAAGGAGACCTGTTCGGCGAGAAGGGCGTCCTGTGGAAGGACACGCTGGTGTGCCTCGACGACCCGAAGGTTGCGCATCGACAAATGTTCGGCGACTGGCAAGACGTCCTCGGCCTGAGCGAGGAAGAGAACTTCCGTGCCACCCAGGTCGGCTTCGAGGCGATGCGCAAGTTCGACCAGTCCATGCGCAAGCAAGCTAAAGACATTCTGGACCGCCTCACCAGCGAACAGCGGCTGGGCATCGTGCTGCTTGGGCGTCCCTATCACAACGATCCCGGCATCTGCCATGAGATCCCGGAGGAATTCCAGAAGCTCGGATACCCGGTGTTCTCGCAAGATTCGCTACCGCTCGACGATGAAATCGTGTGGAACCTCTTCGGCGACGAAGTCCGTGCTGGCATCATCTCGCACCCAATGGACGTCTCCGACGCGTGGAAGAACTCGTATTCCGAGAACACCACGCGCAAGGTCTGGGCCGCGAAGTACGTTGCACGTCACCCGAACCTGGTCGCGCTCGAACTCTCGAGTTTCAAGTGCGGTCACGACGCCCCGATCTACACGGTTATTGAAGAAATCGTTGAACACTCGGGCACGCCGTACTTCTGCTTTAAGGACATTGACGAGAACAAGCCCAGCGGATCGATTAAGATCCGAATCGAGACCATCCACTACTTCCTCAAGCGCTATCGCGAGGACATGGTGAAGGAATCGCAGAAGCGGCTCTCGATCGACGAAAGGCTAGCGCACTTCGAAGAACAACTTCGCCGCGAGATGGCCGCCGTCGCCCACGTGCAACCACAGGCTGCACCGAGCGATGTCGTGCAACTCGCCGGCGATTGAAACTCGTGTAGCACCGGGTTTCCGGTCCTTTCCTCCTCCGTGCAGGCCGGGAACCCGATGCGGCGCGAGTCCAGAGATTGAGCACAGAACGGGAGATGAACCCTGGGCAGAATGACAGTAGGAGCCGATTAGCCCATGCCGATGGAATCCGACAAGGTGATGTTCGAGATATATCGTGAGACGAGCTACAACCGTAAGTACCGCGTCGTGTACTTCACCGAACTGAATGAGCACAACAAGGAATACGAGATCAACCGCGCGCTTTCAGGCGAGCACTTCTATGACGGCTTCATCCGAAACTTCAAGAAAGATGAAGCCAAGCAGATCATTGATGACCTCCTGCGTCGCATGAATAGCGGAGAAATGCTTACAGCCGACGACTTCGACCGCGCGCTCGCGGAGTATGTACCTGCCTGAAGGAACGGCTCAAAGGGCGGCCACTCAAACGGCGTAGATGTGGTAGAGCATCACGTAGATGATCACGCCTGTGACTGAGACATAAAGCCATACCGGGTAGGTCCAGCGTGCGCTGACCCTGTGCTTCTCAAACCTTCCCCGAAACGCGCGCACCAGCGTCATGAGTACCAGGGGCAATACCGCAGCAGCCAGGACCGTGTGCGAGAGCAGGATCGCGAAGTACACCGGTCGGGCGAGGCCCTGACCCTGAAATCGCACCGACCCCACGTGTGCATGGTAGTAAAGGTACGAGATTAGAAACAGCGTAGAGGTGATGACCGCAGCAATCATCACGCGTTTGTGTGCTATCCGGCGCTGTCGCCTGATAAGCAGTACGCCTACCGCGATCAACACGGCGCTCGTTCCATTAAGTGCGGCGTTGAGAGCAGGGAACAGCGAATAGTCAGTCACGGATCAATTTTACGCCGGTGGCTTGGTGGTGCGCCGGTTCGCCATCACAAACGCCCACACGAACATTGCGGCCGCGAACGCGGCAAGAATCCCCAGCGACGTTCCGACAGGCAGCAGCGACGCGGATCCTGGGAAGATCAGCGCTCGCAAGGCTTCGTTGCCATACGTCACAGGGTTCACCTGCATCAGGACTCGAATCCATCCTGAGGCTCCACTGAGCGGAAACAGAGCGCCAGACAGCATCCAGAGCGGCAGCAGAAACAGGTTCACTATCGCGTGAAACGCCTGGGTAGAGTCCATAGGCCACGCGATCGCGAAGCCCAGAGAAGTAAGCGCAAATGAGATCAGGAAGACCGTCAGAACGATTGGCAAGATGTTATCGAATCCGAGATGAGCGCCTACCAGAAAAGGCGTGAACGCAAGGAAGATGAGTCCCTGCAAGGCCGCCAACGTCGCGCCGCCCAGCACCTTGCCCATCACGATCACGGATCGGTGAACAGGGGCAACTAGCACTGATAGCAGAAAGCCTTCCTTGCGGTCCTCGATCACGCTCATCATTGCGAAAATCGAGGTGAAGAGCACAATCATTGTGACCGCGCCGGGAAAGAAGTACTCGAGATAATGCGACTGTCCGCCCGGTGCATCTGAGCGAAACGACGTGCCGAAACCCGATCCGATCACCACCCAAAACAAGAGCGGGGAAGCGATAACCCCGATCACGCGCCCGCGGTTGCGATAAAAGCGCACAATCTCCCGCCACCAAAGCGATACAGTGGGCGTAAGTCCAGCTGTCGCCCGCGAAGTAGGTGAAACTGGCAATGATCGTGTTTGCGTCTGAGTAGCCATTCCGAGTGCTATTCTGTTCGATTCTTCCGAACCTCTCCTGCCAGAACATGAAAATGGCGGGCAAATTCTCGTCAGCGTCTCTTTCCCTTCTTGCTCTGATCCTCCGCTGCCGCGTCGCTCATCTCCGTCCAGAACCTGTGCCCCGTACGGTGGATGAAGACATCTTCGAGATTCGGACGGCTTACGCTGATGGACTGGATCTCGCCGGGGAATGCATCCATCACCTCCGTGACGAAGCGATGCCCCTGCTCCTTTTCGAGCCTGACCTTGCCGTCGATGACTTGCGCCTCCAGACCGAACCGGCCGTAGATCTTTGCAGCGAGTGCTGGCGCATCTTCACGAGGCTCCAGCAGGATGACGTCCCCGCCGATCTCGCATTTGAGTTCGCCTGGTGTGCCCAGGGCAACGAGCCTGCCCTGACTGAGGATTGCCAGCCGATCACAACGTTCAGCTTCTTCCATCAGGTGCGTCGTGACTACTACCGTGACCCGTTCCTGATCGCGCAGCATCGCCAGATATTCCCACAGATCTCTTCGTGCTCCGGGGTCCAACCCCGTCGTGGGCTCATCCAGCAACAGCACCGAGGGATGGTGCAGCAAGCCCTTCGCTAGTTCTACCCGCCGCATCATCCCGCCCGAGTAAGTTTCCACGGAATCATTGGCTCGATCTGCCAACCCCACACGCGTAAGCGTTTCCGCGATGCGCTGATCGAGCGCTTTCCCTTTCAGCCCGTAAAGATGGCCGACGTGCCGCAAGTTCTCTCTGGCCGTGAGTTTCACATCTACGCTGGCCGCCTGGAACACTACACCGATTTCACGGCGCAGGCCTGTTGGATCCGTCGCTGCATCATGGCCCAAAACCACCGCGCGGCCGCTCTGGGGCAGCATCAGTGTCGACAAAATCCGGAACATGGTGGTCTTGCCACTGCCATTGGGACCAAGCAGGCCGAAGATTTCAGCATGGCGTACATCGAAGCTCACCCCGTCCAGCGCCGTGCGGCCGTTATAGCTATGGCGCAAGCTTTCTAGACGGATCACCGTGGTGGTCGCCGCACTGGTCGTGTTCGTTTTTGCTATCTGAGCTTCTGCCATGACCGAGGTGAGAAGAGGACTGAGAACGACCTGTGCGGATCGTTCGTTCAGCCGTTCATTTGTTCATCCGAGCCTACGAGCGTCGATCATCATCAACGCGAAGAGCAACGGCAGATAGAAGACGCTTGCCTGCAGCACGTTACGGGCGTAGCGCTTCGACTGAGTTGCTGTTGCTGGCAATTGGATTCTTGCTAACCGTAGCGCGGTCCAGAAGAATGCCAGACCCAGCATCAATGCTCCGGCGAGGTACCACCTGCCAGCCATGCCCATCATTGTTGGTGCTGCCGTCACAATCAGGAGGGCCACACTGTATAGCAATATGCTGCGTGCAGTTGAGCGTCCGTCAGGATGAACTACGGGCAGCATGCGAATCGAAGCCCGTTCGTAATCCTCACGATAAAGCCACGCGATGGAGTGGAAATGTGGGAACTGCCAGAAAAATACGATGGCGAATAACACCAACGCTTCCCAATCCAACCTGCCGCGGAAGGCCGTCCATCCGAGCACAGGAGGCATGGCCCCTGGGAACGCCCCTACAAAAGTACACAGCGGATGTACCCGCTTCAGCGGTGTGTAAGCACCAAGATACGCAGCGGCTGTTGCAGCGGTCAGGAACGCAGTTAGCAGGTTGGTGGTAAAGGCCAAGTATTCCACGCCGCCTACAACCATGAGCAAGCCCACCGCCAGCCCGTGTCCAAGTCCAATGCGCCCCGTCACTAGTGGACGCAACTGTGTGCGCCGCATCCGAGCATCGATATCGCGTTCCAACACTTCGTTCAGCGCAGCCGTCCCGCCGGAAACGAGTCCGATACCCAGAAGCGCGTGTGCCAATTGCCACGAAAAGGGGGACATGCCAGTCTGTGCCGCGCCGAAATAGAACCCCGCCCAGGCTGTCATGATTAGCAGCGAGGTGACGCGAAACTTGACTAACTCTGAATAGTCCCGCAGCAGCATCGAGAAGCTGCTGCGGGGTACAGCAATGGACTGTGAAGCCGTACTCAAGCTGTTACCGCCTTCCGGGCTCCGGACGAAGCCCGTTCTTCACTCAAAACTGGTACGTGACGCCAAACTTGGATGGCCAACACCACAGCCGTTGCAAGAAGCAGCGCCCCGGTCGCCGTGTGGGTCACCGTCGCCAGCACCATGCCGGGAGTTGGTTGAACGGCGGCCGCGCCCAGCATAACTTTTTCAATAAAAGCAAAGAAACCGAGCGAGAGTTGGACCATCAGCAGGCTGACTAGGAGGACTGCTGGAGGCCGCACGGCATCCACGTGTGAAAACCGCGACAAAGCACGAACCGAAGTCCACGTAAGCACGAACGTCACGAGCGCGGCGTTTATGACGTGCGGCTCCCAACCCATGCCTTTGTGGCGGAACATGCCACCCAAAATGAGCTGGATGTACAAAACAGCGACCGACAGCAAGGACAGGGTCATCAAAGTGGGCCGCTGGGTTTCGACGGCGGTTGCAGGTTCTTCCGCAACCCACTTTCGGCCCGTGAACATGGCAATACAAACAGCGATACAGAAGAACGTCTGGCCAACAATTGCGTGCGCGGTCGAAACTGCGGGAGGCAGGAAATGTAGAACGGTGATACCGCCCAGGATACCCTGAGCGATGATTGTCCCCAGCGCCGCGAGGCCCAGCTTCTTCATCCAGGAACGCTTGTCGGCACGCCACGTCCAGACGGCTATAACGATTGTGAGCACGCCGATGAATTGGGCGATCATGCGGTGACTGTGTTCGAATTTAACGCCGCCCACCATCGGTGGCATCTTTACCCATTTGCCGAAAGACGTCGGCCAATCCGGTACAGACAAACCGGCGTCGTTACTGGTTACCAGTGCTCCCGCGATTATCAGAATGAATGTTGCGCACGCCGTGAAGATTGCGAAAGAGTGATGCGCCTTGTTGTAGGGCGTTACCCCCGTGCCCCGCAGGATTTGCGCGAACTGGGGCTTCTGGGGTGCTTGCGGGTTCAGAACAGCCTCCTTTCCCTCCGCTATGCGGCTGCGGTGGAATGCGGGTGTTTGAATGGACTCTCTGGGCAGAGAAGTGCCACCCGAACTGCTTAGATGCAAGCTACTTAGCGGCGGCTGCGCCTTTTTGTGAAGCGAACGTGAACTCGACGTTCCTATTCTCTTTGTTGCCTAACGTGATTTCCTGCTGCTGTGCACCCAGACTCTCGTGAACAGCCTCAACTGTGTAAGTCCCGGGAGGCAGTCCCTTCAGGTCGAACTTGCCGTCGGCGCCTGTCACGGCGAAGAACGAGTTATTCATCACGTTGACGTACATTTTCATCCAGGGATGCTGGTTGCACTTCACGGGAACCATGAGTTCAGGCGCTATGAATTTCTTTTCAAGTGGCTCAGCATGAGACGCCTGGGCGGCGTTCCACTCTCTGTTTGCTCGCGGCATAGGGTGAATGTTGTGCATTGTGTCGTCGGCATTTACGAACTTCACCGTCTGACCTGCCATGACCGCCACGACGTGCGGAGCGTATCGACACCCACGTTGCGTAACCACAACCTCCGGATGTTGGACAAGATCCGAAAAGCCGGAAACGTTCTTTACGTGGACGAGGACATTGGCCAGCTTACCGTCATGAACCGCTAGTGCTTCCGAAGCGTTCTGCCCCTTGCAGGCCGGATCGGCTGACATATCAATGGTTACCGGTTTAGGAACTGCCCCTCCAAAAGTCACCGTGCCGGTGATCGAGCCGACCGTGGCCGGATCGTACTTCATACTTTGCTGTACTGGGGTATTGGCTGCCGATTCCTGGTTCGGCGTGTTCCTTCCCGTGCATCCGGCGAGCAGCAATGCTGGTACGACTAGGAGTGGCAATAATGCATGTCTAACCATGAAGACCTCAGGATGCAACGATTGGCGACGTGAAAAAGGGGACTTCGAGCCCTCAAGTCCCCTGCTGTTACCCAGAATTCCGTTATGCCGACTGTGTCTGCGGAACATACTCCTTGTGTGCTTCGGCTGGAGCGGTCTCAAGAGCTTCAATCACCGCGTCCGCAAACTCACTCGTGCTCGCATTTCCACCCATGTCTCGCGTGAGGTGTTTCTTCTCGCGATAAACCTGATTGTAAGCGCCGCGCACCCGATCGGCCGTATGTCCCTCGCCCAAATGACGCAGCATCATCACTCCTGAGCGCAGCAATGCCGTGGGGTTTGCGATGTTCCGCCCCGCGATGTCCGGTGCCGATCCGTGTACGGCCTCGAAGATGGCGCATCCGTCGCCGATGTTCGCGCCCGGCACCAGCCCCAGGCCGCCCACGAACGCCGCGCAGAGATCGCTCACGATATCGCCATAAAGGTTTTCCAGCAGCAGGATGTCGTACTGGTAAGGATTGGTAACGAGCTGCATGCAGGTGTTATCCACAATGTGCTCGCCGTACGAAATCTCTGGATAATCGTGGGATACCTCGCGCGAACACCTGATGAACAGCCCGTCAGACATCTTCATGATGTTGGCTTTGTGAATGGCGTGGATCTTTTTGCGTTTGTACTTCCGAGCGTATTCGAATGCGAACTTTGCGATACGGTTTGACGCCTTTCGCGTGATGATCTTCAGGCTTTCGACAACGCCTGGCACAACTTCGTGCTCAATGCCCGAGTACAAGCCTTCGGTGTTCTCGCGCACGATAACCAGGTTCACATCGGGATAGCGTGTTGGTACCGCCGGAAGGTTGCGAATAGGGCGAAGATTAGCGTAAAGCTCGAATCGCTTTCGGAGCGAAACGTTGATGCTGGGGAACCCCCCGCCGATTGGGGTGGTCACTGGCCCCTTAAGGCCGACTTTCGTGCGCTCGAACGATTCGATGAGTTCTTTCGGGATGTACTCGCCGAACTTCTCGAATGCCTCGGCTCCCGCCTGGAAGCGTTCCCACTCAAACTTCAACCCCGTCGCTTCTAGAATGCGCACAGTCGCACCCATAACCTCAGGGCCGATGCCGTCGCCGGGTATGAGCGTGATCTTATATGCCATACGCTACTTTGATTTACTTTGGTACTGTTTGGTAACAGTTAGTTTTGTTTTAGACGGAGCGGGTTGCAGGTAAAGACGTGGGGCCTAACTGCGAGCCGGTATTTCAGACTACTGAACCTTGGCGCTCGGTTTCGCTTTCGGTTGCGGTTCCTTTGATTTCAAGAGGTCTTGCAACTCAGAAAGGAACTCACCAGCGTCCTTGAAGTCCAGGTAAACCGAAGCGAAGCGGACGTAGGCGACCTTGTCGAGCTTGCGAAGCTCGTTCATGATGAGTTCGCCGATGTCAGTCGTCTTGCGTTCGCGCTCTGGCGAGTCGATAACAAACGATTCGGCTTCGTTGACGATATGTTCCAGCTTCGAGATCGGCACCGGCCGCTTCTCGCACGCGCGCAATAAACCGTTCAAGACCTTCTGGCGGTCGAACTTCTCGCGCCGCCCGTCCTTTTTCACCACCATGTATGGGATCTCGTCAATGCGCTCGTAGGTGGTGTAGCGCTTTCCGCACTTCAGACATTCGCGACGCCGACGTATAGACTCCGCCTCTTTGCTTTCTCGCGAATCAACTACCTTGTCATTCACGAAGCCGCAAAAAGGACATTTCATGCGTATGCACCGGAAAACGTGTCAGATAGCCGCGAAACGGCTGTCTTCATTGTAACAAGTCGAGTGAGGACGCAAGACGGCGAATCTGCCCGGTGTCTTGATGGTAAAGGGGCGGGCGAGATCTCTGCTCGTCCCGCCCTCGCAACTCAGCTTGCGACCAGACGCGGACCAGTCGTCGCGGCACGCCGGTGCCCGGTGGCACCTGCCCTGAGAAAAGCCCAAAAATCCAGCATCTGCGGCTCCCGCTGCTGGATGGAGTAGCAACGCGATTCAGAGGTGTACTTGTCTGAAAATCCGGCCATGACTTCGCGGGTGATCCCGCGAACGAACTCCAACTCGTAGGGGCCGACGGCGCCCTCAAAGTAAGCTTCGATTGTCAGGTGCTTGCATTCGATACTGCAGGTGACTGCGACGAGATCGTCAGTTACTGAACCTACAAGTGCGGACTGGATGGACAGCCTTAATCGATCATAATCATCCATAGCGCAATTGTAGTCCCGTTCTGCCTCGGCGGTACTATGTTTTCACCGGTTCTTCTTGCCTCTCTTCAAGGCGGCTCTCCTGGGTCAGCTTTCGAAGCGATGTATGCTCGAAACGCGCCAGAATCAACCCGGCTGGAACGCAAGCCATGAAGGTGACCAGCCACAACAGCATCCCAGCGCTGACCGCAACTTCATTGGGAACCTGGAACCAATGCGGGGACGACATCATGCTTATGGTTGCGAGTTGTGAGCCTCCGCCGATCGCCGGAAGTTGCAGGAGCGACCCCACCATGCTGGAGCCCATCAACAGCAACACGTGTGGCAGTTGCAGGTCGTGCAGCTTCGCAGCTTCAGCCCCGGCAGGGTAGGAGTGAAGGATCTCCTCGTATGCCACTGCGATCAGCAACCAGATGGCCAGGGACACGGTAACCAGCTGAACAAAAGACCACGTGTTGTGTACTGTATTCAAGCCCTCGCCGAACGCGCTGATCTTATTGCAGACGGAATCTGCCAACTTCGGAGAAAGTCGCCTCAACTTGCGCTGTAGCCAAGAGGAGAGTGCGGGTCCGTGGCGCTTGATGAGGTATGCAGTGCCAGCCATGCCGCCTACCATTACGATTAACAACCAGGCCGCTTTCCGCAGTTCCGGTGGGTAGGGGAGCTGCGAGCCGTAGAAGAAGATGTCTACCGACATCAGTACGGTAAAAGCGCCGATGTCGAAAATCCGCTCCACAGTCCAGACCGCCACCTGGGATGAAACCGTCAGGTTCTCCTTTTTGGCGATCAAGTAGGGCCGAATCAGTTCGCCCGGTCTGCCGAGTAATGCGAGGCCGGTAAAGCCAATAAACTGTGGTCCTACCAGTTGCTTAAGCTTCGCCCTACAGACTGGCTTCAGGAATATCTTCCAGCGAACTGCACGGAGAAAGTAGGTAACGTAAATAACGACAAGCGCGAACAGAATGCGAAGGGGGTCGACCTGACTCGTCTCTCGCCCGAATGTATGCCAGTCGAACTTTTGCCAGGTGCGGACCTGCAAGTACACGAGAACTGCAAGTACCACAACCACAACAGTAAACACGAGTATTCGTTTCTTGTTCATCGCAAGCTGCAGGCCGACACCAAACCTAAATATTGACCTAAGGGAACTTAGAACGTAAATGAGCCGCCGCTCAGGGTCAATTAAAGATTGGTTGCTTGAAAGCCCTCTCGAGATTGCGGGGAACGCGGATCATGCTCGGGGAGATACAAGCCCAGAGTGGATGAACCTAGCTGCCGACGGCATTTGATGCGGGTGGTGCTGCCGCAGCGGCAACCTTGGTCTTGGTCTTCTTGGGAGGTGCCTTTCGTACAGACTTGGCCGCAAGTTTCTTGCGGTTGTATTCGCGGATGATCCGAGCCACGTACTTCCGGGTTTCTGAATAGGGAGGTATCCCACGGTACTGATCGACGCGCTTAGGCCCAGCGTTGTACGCCGCCAGCGCCTTCGCCACGTCGTCGTTGTAGCGCAGCAGCAACTCGCGCAAGTAGCGGGTGCCACCGTCAACGTTCGCTTGTGGGTCGAAGCTGTCCTTAACGCCGAGTTCCAGTGCCGTGCCCGGCATCAACTGCATGAGTCCCTGAGCGCCTTTAGAAGAGATCGCCTTCTGGTTGAAACTGCTCTCGGCACGGATCACGCTTGCGATGAAGTCGGGATCGAGAGAATGTGACCGCGCGGCCGTTTCGACGATCGCGTGCACATCGACGGCTTGCTCTGGTGCTGTATTGGCGGTTCGCGGTCCGGTCTGCGGGCTTGGCAGCTTCTGATCTGCCGCTCGTACCGATTCATCTCGCTCGAACGACACAATCTCCCCGGTTGGCACGTCCACGTAACCGCCCGTCCGGTCAACCGAGAGAAAGAGTCGCGTGTTGGCACCAGAGACTTCGCGCTGCTCGTGACGAATCTCGAACCCGTTGCGGAGCCGTGCGATATCCGCCGCATGCAACCAAATGGGCGCAAGCAGTAGAACCAGGAACACGCCGAGTTTTGCGAGGTAATTCAAAATCTTCACTTGCGCTACAACCGCCCGCCTATACTTATCAGCCGACCTGCAGTTTGCCTACTTGGGACCTTCTAAATTCCGACGTCCTCTAACGCAGCGGCCACTCCGCTGGCGTCGTTCCCAAGTGTCACCTTGAAGCCATTAGATTTCAGGTCCTCTGACGCGTTGCCCATTATGTACGGAATTCCGGCATACTCAAGCATTTCCAGATCGTTGTAGTTGTCCCCTATGGCCATCACTTCCTCGCGACCATAGCCCCGGAACTCCGCCCATCGTCGCAAAGCGTGTCCTTTCGAACACTCCCGGTTCAGGACATCCAGAATGCAAAGATTGCGCGCCTCGTACTGTGTCTTGAGGGCCGTGAATTCGCTCGAGAAGTCAGCGATTGCCAGATGCGCTTCGGCTTCCTTCATCCGCGCTATCTGGCCGCAAAACATGGCCTGGACCGGGTCGGTTGAGAGGGTATTCTCAATCGGAATCACTGTGAGGATGTACTCTGCATTCTTCTCCATCCAACGCTGGATGCTGCCGTTCAGAGTCTCAGCGCTTTCGATAACCAGCGCGCCACGACCTTCCACGTCAAACGTGAACACCACATTCGGACGGAACGCGTCCATATGAGCCATCAGTTTGCGCGCGACTGTCGCCGGCAGGAGATCGCGATGGAAGAGTTCGCCGCGGCTGGATTTCGTGACAGCTCCGTTCGAGGTGATCAGCCAGACGTCGAAACCTAGTTCCGCAGCAACTGGCATGGCAAAAGCATGTCGGCGCCCCGTGCCCAAAACAATCTCCACCCCCGCCTCGTGTGCGCGTCTCAGCGCAGCGAGATTGGCTGAGGAGATCTGGAACTGCGGGTCCAGCAGCGTCCCGTCGATGTCGAGAGCGAGCAGTCGGATAGGAGCCTTCACTGCTCGAATTTTAACATTCGTCTCTGGTCTGTGTCGGTGCAGCAGGGTATGTCAGAACCTGAGCACCAGTCCGCCGGTTGCAATGATGTTGTTCTGACGACCGGACACGAACGGGATTGCAAAGCCAAGACCACCAGAGTTCACGTTGCGGATCTCGCCCCGCAGGCTAACAAAAGGGAAGACATTGAAATCCACACCTCCGCCGAAGTCCACGGCTATCGATGTGTTGCTTGTGTCTACTTCAGCGCCAGAGGCCACTCCGTTCGTCGAGATATGGGCAATTCCAACGCCAGCCATGAAGTACGGTGAGGCAGGGAACTCCGGCGCGAGCTTCAGCTTCACTCCCGGTACGACGAACGTTGCGGTGTAGTCGCCCTGAAGCGCGCCCAAACCCACGTCAAACGTTCGCGCAACGGGCACTTCTACGTAAACGGACGCCAAGGGAACCCCAAAGATCCTGTGAGCATACGTCCCCTGAATGATCGGAGCGGTCTGCACGTCGGTTTGCAGCCCACTCGGGATGTACCCCCCCGCTGTGATCGCAAATTCATGTTTTTGGGCGAATGCTGTTGGAACGATCGTCAGGAGTAGGAAAAGCAAAGAAAGGAGTCTTGCCCGCTCTTGCATAGCTACTTAGATGCACCTAAACATTTGTTTTTTTTGGGGTTGGCGGGATTTAGTTCTGACGTTTATTCTGGCTTTTCGTATGTGAGACCAAGTTCCCGTAAGCGAAGTGGCTAATGAAATGGCTGAGACGCTGGAAGACCCGGATCCTGCTTTTACTGGCCGTTATGGGGCCGGGGTTTATTACTGCCAGCGTCGATAACGAGGCTGGCGGGATCTATACCTATTCCGCCGCCGGCGCGCAGTTCGGGTACTCCCTTCTTTGGACAGTCCTTCCTGTTCTGCTCGCACTTGTAGTCTGCCAGGAAATATGCGCCCGCATGGGAGCTATCACCGGCAAGGGTCTTAGTGACCTCATCCGAGAAGAGTACGGCTTTCGAATTACCTTCTTCATGATGCTGGCAATCCTTGCCGCAAATTTCGTCAACATCGTTGCCGAATTTGCGGGCGTCGCCAGCAGCCTCGAGTTGTTCGGTGTCCCTAAGCTCGTCTCGGTACCTCTGGCTGCCGCAATGGTCTGGTTGCTGATCGTCAAGGGGAGCTACAAGTCAGTCGAGAAGGTCTTCCTCATAGCGTCTTTCTTCTACGTCTCATACATCGTTGCGGGCGTTCTCGCTCACCCTGCCTGGGAACATGCGGCCATCAGCCTTGTGAAACCACCGGCGTGGCAGGAACTGAAGCAGCCAGCTTATCTGTACATGGTCGTTGGAATTGTGGGTGCAACGATTGGGCCCTGGATGCAGTTCTACCTGCAATCGTCGATTGTAGAAAAGGGAGTAACCGAACGTGAGTACCCGACCTCACGCCTTGATGTGATCGTTGGTGGCATCTTCGGAGTGATCGTTGCCGGGTTCATCATTTTGGCGTGCGCGGCGACCCTGCATGCCTCGGGGCACCGCCAGATTCGCGACGCCAGCGACGCTGCCTATGCGCTGAAACCGCTAGTCGGGCAGTACGCGTACATATTGTTTTCGGCCGGCTTGCTGAATGCTTCGTTATTTGCAGCGTGCATTCTCCCGCTCTCGACGGCGTACACGGTCTGCGAAGGGCTGGGCTTCGAATCAGGAGTGGAAAAGAAGTTTCGGGAAGCGCCGGTTTTCTATTGGCTATATACGCTGCTGATCGTGGCCGGGGCGGGCCTGGTGCTCATCCCCAACTTCCCGTTGGTCCGCACTTTGGTACTGTCGCAGGTTATCAACGGCGTAGCGCTTCCGCTGGTGCTGATCTTTATGTTGTTGCTGGTCAACAAACCCGAGCTGATGGGCCGGCACGTCAATTCCCGGTTCTTCAACTTGGTGGCATGGGCGACCACGATCGTCATCATTGCGTTCAGCTTGGGCTTGATCTGGGTATCTTGAGCGGAACTTTTCGTGTTCACAAGATTTTGCCGGCTGCGATGTCTCTGATCAGTGTGGTGTCGGCTTCGAGAAAGTCGTAGGACGGCAGTTCCGTCAGTTTGCTCCAGCGGACATCGCGGAAAATGCGGTTGTTGATCTCGCCTTTGAACTCCTGCACCACGAAAAAGCGCAGTTCTACAGCCCCGCCGTTCCTATAGTAATGCTTGATGCGGGCCACTTCGTCGCCGATTCTGGCAGCGATCCCAAGTTCCTCATCCAGCTCGCGGCGCAGAGCATCCCAAGGCTGCTCGCCATACTCGATCTTGCCGCCGGGAAACTCCCATTTCAGCGGCATGGGCTGATGCTTCGTGCGTTGGCAAATCAGTACTTCGTCGGGTTCCCGAAGTATAAGTGCGGCTACGACCTGTTTCATGAGTTCAGTGTGACTCTTTTCAATTTAACAGAACAGAGTTGCGCAGCGAAGGTGAAGCAGGTGCGTAGGTGACCCAAAGCGCATGTGAATTTCAGGTACCCTGTCGGTCCTTGGAAGCGTGAGCTTCGATGGATTTTCCGACGAGTCTGGCTGCGAGCTCGCAAATCCGTTGGTCTTCAGCGCCAAACGCCGCGTGCGAGTGACTGTCGATATCCAACTCTCCCACAACTCTGCCGCCGGCGTAGACCGGAGCCACGATCTCTGATCGTGTCTCGATAGAGCAGGCAAGATAGCGGGGGTCGGAGTTGACGTCGTCTACCACGACTGTTTCGCCACTGGATGCGGCCGCTCCACAGATACCTTGGCCTAGAGCAATGCGGGTATGCGGCGTCGGTGCGCCGGAGTACGGTCCGAGCACCAGAATCGGTTCGCCGCTGGTTTCGTTCTCGATCATGTAGAAGCCGACCCAGTTGTACTTCGGATTTGCACTCAGCTTCGTAACGATCGCCTTCATAAGCGTCTGGGGCGAGATTTCGGATTCGGCGAGAGCCTTGAGATCTGCCGCCAAGTTTTCGGAATTCATGATCGGCATGAATAGTAGTCCCTTGTCCGTGAGATGTCGGTAGCATCAGTCTGTCACATCTCTGGCCGTCGAAGTCGGGACGGAAAGGGAACGCACGAAACCCGTGCGCCAGTCGCAGTGACCGATCTTCTACGGAATCGCTCCAGCCTTGTTGTGCGTAGCATTTTTAGGATGATGCGTTTCGGAATCGATTCCGGGTGGTAAGTACGACTGCGTGTGATAAATTAAAACTCAAGAAAGCGTGGGTGCGTAGCTCAGTTGGTAGAGCAATGCCCTTTTAAGGCATGGGTCGCAGGTTCGAATCCTGCCGCACTCACCATCTAACCTGTCTTCTCCTAACAACTTGGAAACGGTGAGCGGAGCCGAGTAGGACGCTTTCGTTGCACGTTAATTCACCAGTCGCTGCCCAGCGTGTGTGCTACGCGAGGTAGTCCTTGCTGCGTTCAGGGAGGACTGCCAGCATTTACATTGATCTCTTCCAGTGAGTACGCGTGGGTCTCCTTGCCCGGTTTAGCCATGCGGCAGCTTAACTTCGCGTACTGCAGAGCCAGCCTGCGTGATCCCACGGCTCGGCGCGGCGCTGGAGCGGCATGGGTGTGGGGAGGGACATCGAAGGCCTAGGTGCTAGGAAGTCGGTTCTTTATCTGCTCCAACATTTTCAGAACCGCCGAATCCACCATGTACTTTACTGCGGTTTCGCACGACGGGCATTCGGCTTCGCGTATCTCCGTTCCGGTGGACTCGTCAGCCACTGGGAAGGAACGTAGGCACTCGGTACAGACTGCAACGATATACCCGGCATCCCGGCGAGGAATCCAGAGCGGAGCCTTATCAGCCTTCGCCGGATGAGGCCTAATCGGAGCCTCGGAGATGAGCCGGCGGATGGTCGCGAAAAGCTCTGCTTGGGTATATCCACCCTTCTGGAAGAACACGTCCATCAGAAGTCCAGGAGGCATCGCCTCGGTAACGTACTCGCCGCTGATGGCGATCACTGGGATGTGCGGAAAGCGACGGCGAACGATGGACAGAAACTCGAAGCCTGACATATTCGGCATTCGCAGGTCAGAGATGATGATGTCGGGCTGAGTCTCGCGTAAGGCTTTCAACCCAGCGAAGCCGTCTTGTGCCACCCTAACCACGAAGCCGTCGCTCTCAAGCACCGCAGAAAGCGTTTGCAGGATGATGGGTTCGTCGTCCACGACTAACACGCGGGGCTGGAAGTGCGCCGTTGGCATCTGAGGTGACCTCAGTCCTGAAGTGAATCTCACATTGTACACAACGTAAGCTCACGCCACCTTTAACTGGCCACCCTCCAACGCGCTCAAGGCTGCAAGCAGTACAAATGGAGAACGGGCTTAACCAACACCTCGAATGATGCCCCTCTCGTGCAGCCCTCTCCGGGAAAGGACTCGCGTCGTTTGTGCCTGACAGCAACAGGATGCGGGGCCTGCGCGACGTGTCGTAGTGAGTAGGGCTGCTGGTTCAGGGCGCGGCGCTGGAAAGGAGGTCTGGAAACTTTGCGTGAGTGATCTTGCTCCGTTGTCGTCGGGGCATCTAATTGTCTTGAGCACTCCTCCTTCCACACCTCTTCACTTACTTATCCATGCTTTCACCCGAAGGGCTACAATGGCTTCCCGCATATCAGGTCGAACGGCTCCGAACATCTCGATCAGCAAGCAGGCCGCAGTGGTCTCCCCGATTTACAAGCGATCTCAACGCGTGCAAAAGGGTCATGCGGCTCCAGGCTTGCGCCCACATCGGATGCTGCTGGGATTAGTTTCTGGCCTGTTCAGAATTGCGACAACTACGGCAGGTGTGATGGCGGTCTCGACCAGGCTCGTTCGATACCAGTATCGCACTTCAGCGCGAGAGAAGGCGTAGGCGGCGTTCGGGCTCCATCTGAGTCGCTCATCCTCCAAAGCCGAAACACGTAAACGCCGTGCCAGGCCCTCTACGCCACGCGCCGATGCTGTGGTTTGTGAATGACTTGCACGCGGTGATGCTTTCGGTCAAGGCGGAGGTAAAGCGTTTCGGAGCAGTGGCTGCATAGCCACACTGCTTTCTGTTTGATGTGCGGAGGCAGCCCCCACTCTTCGGAGTCAGAGACAGGAAACACGTAGAGACGTCCTTCTCCGAGCCGCGTGAAAGCGGTGCTGCAGGAAGGGTTGGCACAGTTGCTAACAGCAGGGTTTTCGGGCACGGTTCTACCGTAGATAGCGAGCCAGGTGTGAACGGTTGCTTTCAGTGCGGCGCAAATCGCTCGTAGGGGTGGACCTAGCGAACGCGTGTAGGCGCTGTCACAAACAACTGTGCTCATGATTACTGCGTCTGGCGAAGGATCCTTACATAGTTCGGGATAATCCGGGCCCGTGAACGTAGGAGGTGGGCCATGATCCTTCCCGTATACCTGCTGTTCGTCTTCGGTGCTGTCGTAGCCGCCTTTGCGGTGCTCGCCATCTATCACCGCCAACACAGGCGCCCGCTGATCACTTGTCCTGAAACTCTGAAACCGGCGAGGATAGAAGTGGATCGTCGGCATGAACTCTACACGCTAATGCGCGGGATCAAGGAGACGCGGTTGAAGTCGTGTACGCGCTGGCCCGAGCGTGCAGATTGCGATCAGGATTGCGTGGTTCAGGTGGAAGCAGGTCCCGCCGTGATCGAGCGAATACTCGGCAAGTGGTACGACAAAAGGAACTGCGCGATTTGTGCGATGCCGCTGGTGCAATATGACTACCAGCGGGGCAGAGCTGCAGCTTTGAACCGGGATGGTACGTTCCTTGAGCTACGTGACATGAACTGGAATGAGTTCCCGATGAGTTTGAAAGACCTCGAACCGATCTGCTGGAAGTGCCACGAAAAGGAGTTAATCCGCCGACGAGATTCTCGCGTGTCTGTGGTGTGAAAATTCGGGAGCAACAACACTCGCGCGTGAGCGCGTCGGGCCAGATTGGCTGATATACGCTCGTGCCGATGACCGAAGTTGGCGATCTGTGTACCTCCTGTGCGGACTTGCATCATGCCTTTATAATCCGTCCGTAGTTCCGGGCCCAAGTACTCCACATCCGAGGTCACGATGCTTTCGACAAGAGTGCGCAGAGCAGTTGTCCTACTGCTTGCTGGCTTAATGTTGTCCATCATCTCGCTTGCTGCTCAGCAAACGTCGGCGCCGCTTTTCGTAGTTGTGAAACCAGTGGTCAACATGTACAGCGGCCCCAGTGAGGACTCGGACGTAGTTTCGCAAGCTATTTACTCGACGAACGTATCCGTGATCGGCGAGCAGGGAGATTGGCTGAATATCCGCACTCCTGACGAGTACACCGGGTGGATTCAAAGGGACACCGTCAAGGCAACGAACGGCACACGATATGCCAGCGAGGGCCGGGTGGTTCGGGTCGCGCAGATGAGTGCCAATCTGTATCGCGAACCAAGCGTGACGAAGCATGCGCCCGTTGTGACCGTGCCCTGGGAAACGCGGCTTGAAGTCATTGAGCAGAAAGTGGAAGAAGGGGAACGCTGGATGAAGGTACGACTTCCCGATGGCAGGGAAGCTTACGTGCAAACCGGCGATGTCAGCTTCGACTTCAAGCCACTCAGTGTCGATGACACGATCGCGCTGGCGAAGAAGTTCATAGGCGTGACTTACACCTGGGGCGGTACCTCGTCCTGGGGCTACGACTGCTCGGGCTTCATGCAGATGCTGATTCGGCAACGGGGAGTACTCATGCCTCGTGACGCTGACGACCAAGCTTCATGGAGCGGTGTGGCGCCTGTCGAGCGCAAAGATCTGCAAGCTGGCGACCTGCTTTACTTCGGACCGCGGGCGGACAGGATCACTCACACGGGCATGTACATCGGGAACGGCGAATTTATACACGACACCACGAACACACATCCAGTGGTGCAGATCAGCAAACTGAACGACCTGCCGTGGACCAAGTTGCTGGTTGCGGCGCGCCGCTTGAAGCAGGAGGCAGAGAAGAAATGAACCGTCGCGATTGGTTGAAGACTGCGGGCGCCGCTGGCGTCGCGGCGACGTTACCCTTGGACGTTCTTGCGGCTGGGGCCGCGGAGAAGGACCATGGAAAGGCTACCGTCAAGGTCGAGTTGAAGCGCCTGAACCTTCGGCACACGTGGACGACGACCATGTCGTCAAGCGCGTACCGTGACACGGTTCACGTGCAGTATTCGCGCGAGGGCATCACCGGCTATGGCGAAGGCGCACCAATCCAGCGTTATGGCGTTACGCCCGAACAGGCGAAGCAGGCGATTGATGCGGCGCATGACCTGATTGTCGGCGGCGATCCTTGCGAGTTCGACAAGTTCCTGGCGCAGGTCAGAAAGAAACTTGGGGAAAACCAGCACGCGGCGATGGCGGCGGTTGACATTGCTGTTCTCGACTGGTGGGGCAAGAAGCTGAATTTACCACTCTATAAGTACTTCGGGCTGAATCCTGCCGACGCTCCCGTTACCACGTTTACTATCGGAATTGACACTCCGGAAATAACCAAGCAGAAGACGCGCGAAGCCGCGGAATATCCCGTGCTGAAGGTTAAGGTTGGACTCAAGACCGACGAGGCCACCATCGAAGCCATTCGAAGCGTCACCGACAAGCCTCTGCGTGTGGATGCAAATGAGGGCTGGACGGACAGGGAAGAGGCGATCCGCAAGATCAACTGGCTCGAGACGCAGGGAGTCGAATTCGTTGAGCAGCCAATGCCGGCCCATATGTTCGAGGACATCAAGTACGTTCGCAGCAAGGTGCACCTGCCTGTCTTTGCGGACGAAGCATGTGTCAGCGCCGAGTTGATTCCGAAGCTGCATGAGGCCTATGACGGCATTAATGTGAAGCTGGACAAGTCCGGCGGCATTCTAGAAGCTTACCGTTGGATCAAGATGGCGCGTGCTCTCAACATGAAAGTCATGCTGGGCTGCATGATCTCGAGTTCGTGTTCGTGCACTGCGGCGGCTCATCTTTCGCCGCTGGTGGACTATGCCGATATCGATGGTCCCATGCTCATCGCGAACGATCCGTATTCGGGAATGAAGGTTGAGAAAGGAAAGATCATTCTTCCGAAAGGGCCGGGGCTGGGCTTGAGTTTGGCGTAGCGCGACACGCGTGCAGAGAAGGCCTCCGCGAGGAGGCCTCAGACTGCTGACAAAGGTACTCACAAAGCTCTCGTAATTACGAGGGCTTTGTGCTTTTATGCGGTCATGTTGAGAGAAGCTGGAGTGCAGCAGCAGGAGCTGGAGCTGGTGACGATCGAGTCGCTGGTACCGCCTG
>DASPIK010000083.1:0-42844 GCA_035629075.1 Terriglobales bacterium
TTGCGGGTACGCAGCCGTGACCGGCATCTTGTACGGTTTTGGGCATCGCCCACAGAAGCCCGATACGAGGGGTTTGAGCACGGTGCACGTGAGCTCAGGAGACTAGGGTTATCGAACCGGTTTGAATGTCCTGCCGATTAGCGCCTCGATTTCTCTGATGCATCGCTTCCGCTTTTGCTCAAGACTCCATACAATCTCAGAACGGTAGGCTTGTTTTCCAAGGGAGGGGTGCCTCCATGTGTGCCGTCAAGAAACATGAGCCAGAATACGGGCGAGGTAGCGACGTCCGCCGAGGTTCCATTCGAAGGGAAACGCTCCCGGAGACTCTGATGGCGCGCATCACCGCTATTCACGAGATTCTGCGAGACGTGAAGAACGGAACGCTTGAAGAGATGATGGAGGACTTTCGAAGAGATCCCGATCCTGACCGGGAGATCCTCTTGTGGGAAAAAATTGCCAGCGCTTACGTTGACTACACGACGTCGTACGAGTTGCCGAACGAGGCGCGACGAGAAGTGATGAGCGTGCTGCTAATCGCCTCGATGGGTGGAACGGTGGAAGACTGCGGGCTTGACCTACGCTGCCTCACCCCGGCGCAAGTGAAGGCGGTGTTCAAGGAATACCAGGCAGTCTTTCGAGTCAACTAAGCTGACCTTACCCCTGACCTTACCCGCGCAGAACTAGGCTTCTATGCGCTAGCCCAGCTACGAATCCAACCATGAAGCTATTGCGGTGGCTGTTGTTGCTGCTGCTGTTGCTGTTGCTGTTGTTGCATGCGCTGGAGTTCCTGCAGCAACTGCTCGGGTGTCTTGATCTGCGGCTGGTTCGGATTGGCCTGGTTCTGCTCCGTGCCGGGCTGCTGACCCTGAATGGGGGTGCCCGGTTGTTGCGGCGTCGCAGTTCCCGGAGTTTGCTGCGGCTCCTGCTGCTGCTGCTGCTGGTTGCCGGGCTGTGGCACTACCTCCGGTTGTCCTGGCTGTGGCTGAGGTTCTTCGGGAACCGGTTCGGGCTCCGGCTGCTCGTCGATCATCGGCTGCTCGAACTCGTCTTCGCTCATCGCATCCGGCGAACCTACTACAGCGGCAGGACGGGCACTGCCCGGGGAGCTCTGCGCGACCGCGGAACCTGCAGCCGGTCCGGCCGGGGACTTGCGGGTGATCATTACGCGCTGAACGCCACCGGGAGCGTTTGACCCAAGAATGATGTAATCGTAGCCTGAGCCGCTCAACAGAGCGGCGATCACGTCGCGGGGACGACCGGGACCGAGACGAGTGGCGATGCGCTGCGAACTCGCACCGGGCGCGAGTTCGACGTGTACTCCGATTTGCTGGCGTACGGAATTCAGAATGTCGCCTAAAGTCGAGTTCTGCGACTGAATGGTCAATTGACCATTCTGAAAGCTGACTTGGGGCGGAACGGCGGGCATCTGTTCCGGAGTGAGAGGAACAGGTGGTGGTGCAGGTTGCTGCGCCGCTTCCTTGACAGCAGATGGTTTTCGACTGCGTGCTGCCCGTTTGGCTGAATTCCCTACGGGCGCAGCGGATTTAACCGCAGTCCCGTTCGAAACGCCACCCTTGGGCGTGGCTGGTGCAGATACCTGCGCAACGGCCGGCACGGAAGCGGCTATTGCGACCAACACGAGTTTGCTCCAGATACGCATCGTAGGCCTGCCTCGATTTTACACCGCACATTATGAAGCAAGTTGATCAACGCGACTTAACCAGAGCGTAAATTTTACGTTCCAGATGACCCCGAGTGGGACTAGACTCCTGCGGAGAAGCCTCGGGACCCTGTACAACCTCTGTACGATCATTGAGGAGGAGGATATGGCAACACCGGTTCAACAACCGACCATGTCCGGGGAAGAAGTTGGCTCGAAGAAGATGCCGGGTGTGCTCGGTCGCGTAGTGAAAACGGCTTCGGTCATCGTGCTTGCTATCTGCTTGTACGCCTTCCTTATTGGGAACGGCGTGTTCGCGGGACGGTTCGACAATGACGGCGTGGCCTGGTACTTTCTCGCGAAAGGTATCTTCTGTTCAACGGCACTGTACCTGCTGTTGAAAGTTGTGGAGGCTTTGCCGAGAGCGCGGTGATTGCTCCGGTTTTGCATCTGTTAGAAGGGGAACCGGCATCTCAAGTTCAGAGTTCCGTCGGATCGAAGGTGATTTCGGTATGAACCAGCGTAAGGCTTGGCTTTCGGCATTTTGGGTGTTGATTCTTCTTGCGGGCACACCAGGCGTGCAATCGGCCGCAGCTCAGACCTGCACAATGGGACCCGATCTTGATCCGCCAGTGCGGGCCGCGATTGAGAACGCCGCACATCAGAACTTTCAGTTGGCGTCGCAGGGCAACACGGCGTCGCTTCAACAGGTGGCCGCACCCGAGTTTCAGGGGATTGCATCGGTCGTAAGCGGCAATCCGGCAGCATTCAGCGGGACCCCGATGATTCACCTGACATACCTGCTGGATAACTCCCAACAACCGTCGAATAAGGCGTTCAGCGGTCCGCCCCAGCAACAGGGTGATGCCCGAGTGGAGTTCTACTGCGGCATATTCAACTCACCTGACCGCGTTGGTTTTGTGTTTCCAAGTTTGCCGCAGGGGAGATACGCGGTCGTGGTGCAGGACGTGGACAACGCCAAACCGCCATATCTTGTCTCGTGGATACTGCATGAGATCGGCGGGCAATGGAAGGTGGCGGGCCTGATCACGCGGCCAAAGATCGTCGCCGGGCACGACGGCAAGTGGTACTGGCAGCAGGCACGGAACTACAGGCAGAAGGGTCAGATCCGCAATGCATATCTGTATTACGGCATGGCCGACCAGATTCTGCGACCCTTCGACGCAATGAGCACGCCGGGACTCGATAAGCTGCTGGACGAGTGGCAAGGGGCGGTGCCGCCGGACTTCCCGGTCAATGGTCCGATTGACTTGACGGCTGGTCCGAACACTTATCGAGTGACGCAGATTTTTGCCCTGCCGGTGGGCGAGGTGCTGGACGTGATCGTGAAATACCAGGTGCCGGATGTGAGCGACAGTGCGAAGGCCTACCAGGACAATATGAACGTGATCAAGGCGCTGGTGGCGAAGTACCCAGAGTTGCGCGAGGCGTTCAATGGCGTGGTCGCAAGAGCAGTGGCACCTAGCGGACAGGATTACGGCACACTGCTTGCGATGAAGGACGTGAAATAACTCGAAAGACCCGATTGGTATCGGCGCGGACGTGCGGTCCGCGCCATTTCTTTGGAACCAATCCTTAAGCCTGTGTTGAATCAGTTTAAGAACGCATCGTTAGTGGCCGCCTGTAGGTACATAAAACAGAGAAGTTCCAAGCTGGGGAACCCGGGAGGATAGTTTGTTTCTACGATTGCTGCTCGTTATCTTGTCGACGTTGCCAATCGTGACGTACGCGCAGCAGAAAGCAACCATGGTGGTGCAGGTTCGCTCTGAAGAAGGCCCGGTGAGCGGAGCGACCGTAACGGTCAATTCTCAAAGTTTTCTCACAGATGAAAACGGCAAGGTCACCGCGACAGTGCTGGCGGGAAATGTGAACTTGAGGGTGACGGCGAAGGGTTACCTGCCAGCGGCGGAGACAATTGCTGTTGTTTCAGGGCAGTCGCAGGAAGTACTTGTCGAGCTAGAAAGAAGCGTACATGAAGAGGAAATCGTAGTTTCAGCGACCCGCACGGACGCACGTCTGGATGACTCGCCGACCCGAGTCGAGGTTCTCGGCCGTGAAGAAATCGAAGGAAAAATGCTGATGACCCCCGGCGACATTGTCATGATGCTTAACGAGATGGGCGGTATGCGGGTGCAGACGACCTCGCCTTCGCTCGGGGCCGCGAGCGTTCGTATTCAGGGCATGCGCGGGCGTTACACGCGCTTTCTGTCCGACGGGTTGCCGTTGTTCGGTCAGCAGGTGGGTGGCCTCGGTCTTCTGCAAATTCCGCCGATGGATTTAGCACAGGTCGAAGTCATAAAGGGCACTGCTTCAGCTTTGTATGGCGCCGGTGCCATGGGGGGCGTTGTAAACCTGGTTTCGCGACGTCCGGGCAAAGAGGCCAGCCGAGAGTTTTTGTTGAACCAGTCCACTCGTGGTGGGACTGACACCGTGTTCTTTGGCAGCACTCCTATAAACAAAAACTGGAGTACCTCGCTGCTTGCGGGTGGTCACTTTCAGCGCCGCGCAGACGTTGATGACGATGGATGGGCCGATCTGGCCGGATATCAACGTGGCGTGCTGCGTCCTCGGTTTTTCTGGGACAACGGTGCGGGAAAGAGTCTCTTTCTGACAGTCGGAGGAACATACGAGTCCCGAAGTGGCGGGACCATGAATGACGGGATCGTGACGCCAATAGGAGCGAGATTTCGTGAGGACCTCGACACGAAGAGCTTCGATTTTGGCGGCGTGGGCAATGTAGTTTTCGGCAGGGACCTACTGTTCACTACGCGTTTTGCAGCAGGCCAAAGATGGCACAACCATCTCTTTGGGGACGTCCGGGAACGAGATCGTCACGCTAACGTCTTCGCCGAGACAACTCTACGAAAGAGCATGGGGCGTCACGTGGTGGTTGGCGGTGTCGCATTTGAGAGTGATTCGTTCCATCCAACGGAAGTGCCGCTTTTTGCCTACACATACACCGTACCGGGAGTTTTCGTACAAGACGATTTTCAGCTCGCAGAATGGGTCAGCGTTTCGGCTGGAGCGAGGGCTGACTTTCACAGCCAATACGGTACGTTCTTCAGCCCGCGTTTGTCAGCTTTGCTGAAGCAGGGGCCATGGAGCGTACGCGCGTCGGCCGGGCAGGGCTTCTTTGCGCCGACACCACTAACCGAGGAGACGGAAGCGGCTGGTTTGACACGGCTCGTAATTCCTGCGCCTTTGAAAGCCGAGCGGGGGCGTAGCGCATCGCTGGACCTTACGCGAAGGGCTGGCCCGGTCTCGGTCACGGCGACTTTGTTCGGATCACGTATCCGCAACGCTGTCGAGGTTGAGCGTGAATTAGGCTACTTCTTATTCAACTCGACGGGTGCGACGACGAATATCGGCGTGGAATTGCTGGGTACGTACCGGCTGTCGCCGTTTGCCGTTACCGCGTCCTATACGTATGTTCGATCACGAGAGTATGAGGCCGGAAGGCGGGTTGATGTTCCGCTGACTCCGCGGCACAGCGCGGGAGTGGTTGCCATGTGGGAGTCGGAAGAGACAGGTCGGGTGGGTGTGGAAGTGTATTACACCGGGAAGCAGCGATTGGAAGCTAATTCCTATCGGGATATCTCTCGCCCGTACGTGATCGCCGGATTTCTCGCGGAGCGGAGGTTTGGACCGGCTCGGCTGTTCATCAATGCCGAAAACCTCACTGGGGTACGGCAAACTCGTTGGGATCCGCTGTTGCGCCCGACTAGAGCGCCAGATGGTAGATGGACGGTTGACGCCTGGGCTCCATTGGATGGCCGGACTTTCAATGGAGGGATCAGGTTTCAGTTTTGATGACTGCAGCACCGGGTCCTCAAATCGGTGCACTCAGTGCACGTGTACCAGATGCTCGAGTGCGAACAAGGCGGCAACGCCAAGGAATACGAGGACGGCCATTTTCACACCGGGTTCCTTGTTCACTTCGGGAATGAGGTCGGAAGCTGCCACATAAATCGTGACACCCGCAGAGAGCGGCAGACCAATGCTGACGGCGCTTTGGGTAACCGACATTGTTAGAACGCCGACCATCGTTGCCGCACCGAGCAGGATTGAAGACCCCCATGCAAAGGAACGGCTGCGCCCGCTGGCAAGCATCACCGAGGCCACAGTGAACCCTTCAGGCAGTTTGTGCAGGAAAACCGCGACGAAGATGATCCAGCCGAGCCAGTTGGAAACCAGGAAGCCAGAAGCGATGGCTATCCCGTCGAAGAAGGTGTGAATGGTGAGCCCGAGCAGGACTGAATAGCTTTTGTGCCGCTGGACGAATTCGTGTGCGTGCGTCTCTTCGCCAAAATGGAAATGCGGCGTGATGGTGTGCTCGAAGAGATGAACGAGCAAATAGCCGAGCAATACGAGAAAACCTGCCGAGTTACCACGCAAGGCGAGGCTTTCGGGAATCATCTCGACCATCGATGTGGCCAGCATGAAACCGGCGCCAAGAGCGACGAAGTACTTCAAATAGTGCTGCTGCCAGCGGTGACGCGATACAACTGCGCCGCCGGCAACATTGGCCAATGCGGCGCTAAGGCCGAGAAGTATGCTCAGAACGATCGGATTCATGCTGGCCAGCAGCATACCAGACTAGCCCGAATGCCTGATATGCAGAACATCACCATCCTTGACGATGTAGTCCTTGCCTTCCAGCCGCAGCCAGCCTTTCGAGCGAGCGTTGGCTTCTGATCCGGCCTCGAGCAACTGGTCCCAGTGAATGGTTTCGGCACGAATGAAGTGCTTTTCGAGGTCGGAGTGAATGGCGCCGGCGGCCTCGACGGCACGAGTGTTCTTGCGAATGGTCCAGGCGCGGCACTCGTCTTCCCCGATGGTGAGGAACGAGATAAGACCGAGCAACTCGTAGGTCTTCTTGATCAAACGAGATAAGCCGCTCTCTTCCAGACCATAGCTGGAAAGGAATTCGGATGCATCCTCGTCACTCATTTCTGCGAGTTCGGCTTCCACTTTGCCACAGATTGCGGTCGCTCCTGCGTTCGGGCGCGAGGCCACGTCGGACAGAGCGTACTTCGACACGGCGTTGGCAAGGTCCTGGCCGAGAGTGGAGCTTTCGCCGATGTTGAGGACGTACAAAATGGGCTTCTCGCTGAGGAATCCGAAGCCGCGAACGAGTTTCTTGTCGGCTGGCGTCATTTCCATTTCGCGCAGGGGGCGCTCGGATTCGAGGTACGACTTTGCTTTCAGCAGCAGTTCGTTCTCTTTCTCGAGTTCGGCCGAGCGCATCTTTTTCAAGTCTTTCTGCAGGCGCTCAAGGCGTTTCTCGATCTGGCCGAGGTCGCTGACCATGAGGTCGAAGTCTACGTTCTTGATGTCGCGGAGAGGGTCGATGTCGCCAACGTGTGGGATCGCGGGATCTTCGAAGGCGCGCACGACGTGTGCGAGCGCATCGACTTCGCGGAGGTTGGAGAGAAAAGCGGTTTCCTTCAGTTGCTCCTGGCCAATCGCGGCGACGTCCGCGTACTCGATTGTGGCGTGCGTGAGTTTCTTGGGGTTGTACTGTTCGGCCAGTTTGTCGAGGCGCTCGTCAGGAACAGTCGCAATGCCAATGTGAGCTTCACGAGGATTGCCGTGCGAGGTGGAGACGTCGACGCCGGTGAGAATCTTGAACAGCGATGTTTTGCCCACCTGCGGCAGGCCGATGATTCCGCATTTCATAGGATTTCCAATGCCTTGATTTGTGAAACGAGTTGGGCGCGCCGCGAACCGGTGCGCACACGCGAACCGCGAGTCCGGCCCGAACAGGAAATGATAAATGATGGTTTAGAAACTGCGTATGTGTTCGGAGTCTATTGGAGACGACGAACTGTAAGGAACAGCGCCGCCAGGCCAAGAACAAGTACGGACATTTCGATTCGAGTGGACCAGTGGTGCAGGCGGTTGAAGGCGATTCGTCGCGCGTCAGTGGGTGCGACGTCATCGATGACCCCCATGTCAGTTCGCAAAGTCTCCATCCTTGCCGCAATGCCGAACTGAGAGATCAGGGTGAGAGCGACCATGGCGTAAATCAGCAAATGCCGTGCAGCGAAAACATTCGTTGAACCGAACGCAAGACGACTGTAAGCCATGGAAGTGGCTGCGAAGACGATACCCGAAACTATCCCTATCCAATGGAGAGCGGAGAGCGAGCGAGTGACGACCGCTCCGGCGAGCTGACGACTGGGCAATGTCGAGAAGAGCGTTGGGGCAACCACCGCACCGAAGAAGACGATTCCGCCCAGCCAGACGACAAGTGACAGGAACATCAGAAATCGAAGTGCGGTCACCAGGGGCCTCCTTGATGCCCACCACCACGGCTGAAGATGGGCCTTGGTTACGGTTCATTTGGCCGAATCGATTGCCGCTATCACACAGGTACTGCGATGTGCTCCACGATTTCACGAATGATTTCGCTGGCCTGATCTGATTTCTTAAGCGTGGAGGAATATCGTGCGTTGATCACGACACGATGCGCAAGCACCGGCACTGCAAGGCTCTTGAAATCCGCCGGGGTCGTAAACGTACGGCCGGAAAGGAATGCCAGGGACTGCGCGGCCCGGTAAAGCATCAGCGAGCCACGGGGAGAAACGCCGAGCGATAGATATTCAGACTCGCGGGTTTTGCGGATGATCTCAAGGGTGTAGTCGAGAAGTGAATCGTCTACCCGAACGGCTCCGACCTCGTCCTGAAGGGACAAGACGTCTTCGGCACTGAGAACGGGATGGACATGTTGCAGTTGCGCAGCTCCGGCTTCGGCGCGGAGAATCTCGCGCTCGCTATCCCCTTCCGGGTAAGTCATGCGAGCCCGGACGAGAAATCGATCCATCTGGGACTCAGGTAACGGATAGGTCCCGTGGTGCTCGACTGGATTCTGGGTGGCTATAACCAGGAACGGCTTGGGAAGCGGATACGACCGATTTTCGATCGTAACCTGGGTTTCGTTCATGGCCTCGAGCAGCGCGGACTGCGTTTTCGGGGTAGTGCGATTGATTTCGTCCGCGAGGAGAACATTCGTGAAGATCGGGCCGCGCTTGAATTCGAATGCCTCTTCGGCAGCCGAGTAGATTGAAATCCCGAGAACGTCGCTCGGCAGCATATCTGCCGTGAACTGGACACGATGGAACGTGCAATCGAGAGCGCGCGCAAGTGCGTGGGCGAGCGTCGTCTTGCCTACGCCCGGAACGCCCTCGATCAGCAGGTGTCCGCGAGCGAGAAGAGCAACCAGGGCGAGACGGACGACCTGGTCCTGACCGCGAATAATGGAGCGCAGCGCGGACTCAAGTTGTGAGAGCTTCAGGCCGAAAGGTGAAGTGACCTCTGGTGCCATCGGGGCGATTGTAGCAGGTGAGCCAGTTGACGGGTGTTCTGCTGAACCGCGTGACTGGCGAAGCGGGAGTCGGGCATAGAAATAAGCGTAGGAGGTGACCTTTGTAGTGGAAACGACGTCAAATGCTTCAGCGTTCCGATTCAGATGATGGAATTGAATTCGATGGAATTCCTGGTGCTATTGCGGCCGACACGACCCGACTTCGTACAGTCGATGACGGAGGAAGAAACCCGCGCGGTCGGCCAGCACCTTGAGCACCTAAAAGCTGCTGCGGCGGCTGGTAAGGTGCTCGTTGCAGGACGGTCGATGACCGACAACCCTGTCGGAGTAGAAATCATCGAGGCTGATTCTGAAGAAGAGGCTCGGAAGCTGGTGGAACAGGATCCAGCGGTGAAAGAGGGCATCATGCGCCCGGAGATATTGCCATTCCGCGTGGCGGTCAGTGCCCTTAAGGTGCGTTGATGGCGAAAGCAAACTCTGATCCGTGAGGTAGCCATAGGCACTCTGGTAACTAGCCATCGCTCGAAACGCCAACTATGATGCTGTGGGACTCTCCCCCATGAAAAAGCTCACGCTTGTACTTTCACTAGTTACCAACGACAACGACTATCAACGCGAGCAGGCGAAGGCGGCCGAAGATGCGGCACGCCAGTGTGGAGCCCGGTTACGGATACTCCATGCGGATAACGACGCGATCAACCAAAGCCAGCAACTCCTCAAATGCATTCAGACGGAATCGGAGCGACCGGACGGGATAATCATGGAGCCGGTTGGTACGGCGCTGCCTCAGGTAGCACGTGCGGCAGCGAAGGCTGGCGTCGGGTGGGTGGTGCTCAATCGGGAAGTCGATTATCTTTCGGACCTGCGGGGATCCATCAACACCCCGGTGTTTCAGGTGACTCCCGATCAGGTAGAAATCGGTAGGCTGGCGGGCAGACAGGTAGCAGCTCTGCTGCCGAAGGGCGGGTGCATTCTGTACCTGCAGGGTCCCAGCAGCAGTTCGGCTGCGCAGCAGCGAGCAGAAGGGTTTATGCAGACCAAGCCCGCGAACATTCAGGTACGAATGATGCGGGGTGCGTGGACGGAAGAGAGCGGCTACAAAGCGGCGACCGCATGGCTACGCCTTTCGACTTCGCACCAAGTGCCGATAGAAGCGCTGGTGTCACAGAACGATGTCATGGCGATTGGTGCGCGTAACGCCATCAAAGAGCAGGCTACTGGGGACGAACGGGAGCGATGGATGTCCATGGCTTTCCTGGGCTGCGATGGTCTACCTGCCACCGGGCAAGCCTGGGTAAGAAACGGATCTCTTACCGCAACGATCTATGTTCCACCGACCGCGGGTGAAGCTGTCACTATGATGGCCCGGGCCATCGAAACCGGGATCATTCCTCCGGAGCGGACAGTGACCCCCTCAAAGTCCTATCCGGCCCTGGAGATGTTGCGGCCTCGAGTCATGAGTGCCGTCGTAGGCAGGAAGTAGTTCGAATCGCAGAAGCGCGATCTCGACAGTACAATCGAGCAAATGAAGAGCCCGGCTTTGGCAAGCCGGGCTTGTGTTTCACAGTGGAGATTGTGTTCGGCTCAGTACTGGAGCTCTGCTGGTTGCCCGGTCAAACGCTCGATGCGCTTAGCTACCGGCGGGTGCGTCGAGAAAAGGCTCGCGAAGTCCATCCCCAGCAACGGCTGAACGATGAACATGTGCGCGGTAGATGGAGTGGCTGCCATCGGCACGCGCCGTGAATAGGCGTCCAGCTTTCGCAGTGCGCTCGCCAGAGCGTAGGGATTACCACAGAGTTGAGCGCCAGTGGCGTCGGCCTGGTACTCGCGTGAACGAGAGATCGCCATCTGGATCAACATCGCAGCGATCGGGGCCAGAATCAGCATCAGAAGTGCACCGAGACCACCGCCGCGATCGCGATCGTCACGCCCGCCGTACCCGCCGAAGATGGCACCCCAAGCAGCCATGCGAGCCAGGAACGTGATGGCACCCGCGATAGTGGCTGCAATCGAACTGATAAGGATGTCACGATTGCGGACATGTCCAAGTTCGTGCGCCAGCACTCCCTCGAGTTCCTCGTCATTGAGCAGGTTCAGAATGCCTTCAGTAACCGCAACAGAAGCGTGGCTCGGATTACGTCCGGTCGCGAATGCGTTGGGCGATTCGCTCGGGATGACGTAAACCTTCGGCATTGGGATGCCAGCCTTCTGAGACAGGCGCTCGACTGCGTTGTACGCGCGGGGCAGCTGTTCTCTAGTCAACGGGCCCTTGGCGCGGTACACTGCCAGCGCGATCTTGTCAGAATAGAAGTACGAAATGAAGTTGGTTACGACAGCAAAAATCAGGGCAATGAACATGCCCTGCTGCCCACCAAAAGCCTCTCCGACGAACAGCATGAACAGCGTCAATGCTGTAAGCAGCACAGCGGTTTTGAAGGTATTACCCATGACTGCCACCTATGATAAGCGTCTACGAATGTAGATGCCAGAAAAGCCGGAGGGATTCTCGAGCGACTCGGATCATCACTGGACCCGTTCTGGCTCGGATCATTGGCCCATTGCAGGAGCGGAGAAGCTAGCTGAGGGAAGTGAAGCAATGGGCCAATGAGCGATGGGCAATTTCTTCAGGCGGCGCGGTAGCGGCGACCACGTTCAGCGCGAGCCTCTCCTGTGAAATCCGTCATGCCTGTGACAGCAGCCATTGCGATTGCGTGTGTGCGGAAGAACGAAGCGGGCCACTTGTTTGTGAAGCCCATCAAGTTTGGCATGGCACCTACGACGCCCGCGAACCCGGCGTCGATTTTGCCGTGGGTCGGGAAGTCGATCACCTTTGCCACCCCGCCAGGGTAGTTGGTCATCATGGCGACGCTGGTCTCGGCGATTCCGCAGATTAGAGAGGCGATCGCCGCTCCTCTGTGGCTTTTCCAAGCAATGCCGGCAACAGTGAAGAATCCTCCGGCGACTACGGCATAGTCGATGATGGCGTGTGTCTTTGGTGAGATCACTTTCGGGAGATTGTTGGAGAGCAGGTTTACACCCTTTTCCATCAACATGTTCGGCGCCTCCAATGTGATTGAGATTTGTGAGAGATGCCCCGTGGGAAAGTGAAGTTGGCGTAGGCCGCCACGGAATCGTGAGATGGGACTAAAACGTTTCGGAGGTCAGTGGGGAGTGAGACGCGGGCCGTTAGCGTCATCGCTTCGGCCCGGGAAAACGGTCATGCAGACTCAGCGGTAGATTTGGTGCCGGATTGGCGAGCGAGCGCTCGCTGCAGCGTGGCATCGAGCGCGGCTTTCGCCTTCACATACTCTTCTGACGAGATGCGCCCCTGCTGCCGGTCGACTTCCAACTGGAACAACTCTTCCTTCATTGCTTCGAGCAAGAGCGTGGACCGGTCAGGCGCTGTGAACGTTTGTTGTGGTCCTGAGGGTGCGTTCGCGTTTACTGCCTCAGCACCCGTGGCGCCAGACGACTTCGCAGTGGGCTGGCGGTGCGTGACGATGTAGAAGGCCCCGAACACGAGCATGGCTCCGAACGCAACGAGAATGGGAATGCGGTACTTCGTGAGCGGGTCTGGCGTGTTGATGGGATTCCCCAGACCTCCGCCTGGGCGGCCATCAGCGCCGGGGTTGCCGCCACCCATACCGGCTGCCTGGTCTTCCTGGGCAGGTGGTTCGGGCATCTGGCCGCTACCGGAAATCCGGAAAGAGAGGTCGGAGCCGGGACCCGCATTGTGCGCCAGTTGAATGTTGATGCCGCCCTGATGCGGCTGACTCGTGAACGCTGTCGGGTGTTTCGGTTCGAAACCCATTGCCTGCGGCGTTATGACCGCGAACTGCTCGACGGGGTAGAGCAGTGTCGGCTTGAACGTTGCCTCGCCGGAGTAAGGCATGGAGTACATGAGACGGAAGGTAGTCTCGCCGGGACGCAATGGGTAATCGAACGAATAACGGCCCTTGCCTTTCGGGTTAGGCGCAGTCTGAACCGGCTGGCCTCCGGGTGCTTGGACGTCGGCGCTGTCGATTTTCGCAGTCTCCGGCAAAGCGATTTCGAACCCGCTTCCTCCTGCTTGGGTGCGAGGAGGATTTGAGGAGTTGCGGACTACGTAGAATTGCACCGCCTGAAGAACGCCGGCATTGGTCTGGAAGGCCGTCTCGAACACGTAGGCAAGACCGTCGACTTTCTGGGAGGAGTCGAATACCTGCACGCTGGCGGAACTGGTGCCGGGCGGGACCATCTTGAAGTAGTTAACGCCCTGATGCGTGGCCCGGATCAGATGCGGTGTGCTACCCGTCTGTACGTTGAACGAGAACTTGCCTTGCGCGTCAGTTGTTGTCCGGGAGGTCTCGTTCATGCCCTGAGCAAGTTCCAGCAATGCGATCTGGGCGCCAGCGGCAGGCTTGCCCGTTGTGCCATTCGTGACTGTGCCTTCGATGGCGGCAAATGAAGGCAATGCGAACAGAAGCAGCGCTGCGAACGCGACGATTACCGGACCGCGGAGGCGCTGGCGAACTGCACTCTGCGAAGCTGCCGCGGGAATGCGGGTGGTCACTGTCATGCTCCTTTGGTAGGCGACTTCTTCAGCGCCCCTGGAACTCCGCGAAAAAGGGGATTCTTGTCAGCCGCTTCGAGCCGTTCGATTTCTGCCAGCAAAGCCGCAGCTTCGTCTTCGAGCGACCTGCGCATCTGCTGATAGTCGGCTTCAGGAAACTTGCCCGCCTTGTACTCGAAATTGAGATCACGCAGATTTTCGTAAACCTGTTCCTTGCGTTCCCTCAAATAAGTGACTCGACTCTTGTCTGTACCCCTGTCGATCTCGACCGGTACGTAGAATGTGTATGCGATGAGCAATGCGGCAAGAATGGCGCAGAAGAACAGCGCCCAGACCGGGTCCGAACCGATGGCGAAAGCGAGGGCAATCATATTTCGGTCTCCTGGTGTACGCGCCTGCGGTATTCGTCAAGTCCGGCGGCATCCGGCGGCATGGGTACTGCTGGCGCGGCGAGTGCGGGCCGACGATGCTTCCATGCACGTACGAAGAAAACGCACAGAGCCAGTCCGAGAACGAGCACCAGGTAAGGCATGATCCACGCGACTCGATTGAAGCCCGTTGTCGTCGGAGCGGCAAGGACCACCGGACCATACTTGTCTACAAACTGTTGCAGAATCTGATCGTCACCGGCGCCGGAGTTAATCGCAGTCTTGAGTTCCGCGATCATACCTTCGCTTACCGTACAGCCGACATGATTGCACTCAAGCAAAACCTGGTTGCAGCCGCACTGGCACATCATCTCGTGGCCAAGCGCATTCAGGCGGGTGTTTGCATCACTCGCACCCACGGTGAAGGCCACGACAACAGCGAGCAGCGCGAGTTGAAGGGAACGAAGCGCTGAAACCAACCAGCGTATTGGAACGAGTCGTCGCATAGGTGATCGCATTAGTCGCTTGCACCGGCGGGGTTGTCGGCCAATGAATCTGTTGAAGAGGCAAGTCGACCCGACTGACCGCTAACCTGGTTCGTCGAAGTGCCAATCTGAGTTCCGCTGAAGTGCGTGCCGGAACCGACGGCAATTTGAGCTGAGCTGTCCTCCACGGCGCGCGCCGGCGCGCGAACGCGCTCGCTGGAGGTGACCTTCATGGGTTGCGCGTTGGGTACCAGCGCAATGATGGTGCCGATCATCATGAAGTGTGCTCCCGCCCAAATCCACCAGACCAGCGGGTTCAGGTGGGCCTTGATGATCGGACGTCCCGTGTCCTGGTTGATGCCGGAGAACACAAGGTAAAGGTCTTCTTTCAGTGTGGAGCGATTCGCCACCATCGTTGCGGGCTGCTGACTGGCTTTGTAGAAGCGGCGTTCGGGATACATCGTCGCGATGTGCTTGCCGCCCTTGGTCACGTTTACGATCGCCCATTCGCTGGTGTAGTTCGGCTTGTCGTCCTGGGTGTAGGAATCGACCGTGAGGGTGTACGTGCCAATCTGCATGGAGTCGCCTTTGCCGAGTTCTTTCTCGGTGTTCTGGTAGAACGCGGCTCCAGCGAAGCCGATCATTACGACAACGACCCCGAAGTGGACGATGTAGCCACCGTAGCGGCGGGTGTTGCGGCGCGTCAGTGTGACGACGGACATCAGCATGTTCTGACCGGTCTGCGTACGCATGACACGAGCGCCGCGGTAGAACTCGGAAACTATGGTCACGATGACCATCGCGCTGAGGGACAAAGAGACCAAGGCGTAAAAGTACGACGAGTCCTGCCACGGCCGAACGCCACCGACGATGAGGAGAACTGCTGTGAGCACCCCGGCAGAGAGCGGCAAGATGAAGTTGCGCTTCACGCTCTCGATGGACGTCTTTCGCCAGGCCAACAGCGGGCCAATGCCGGTCAGGATGAGTAGGAGAATTCCGGCTGGGATGTTGACCTTATTAAAGAAGGGCGGGCCAACCGTCACCTTGGTGCCTTGCACCCATTCTGAAAGCACCGGGAAAAGCGTTCCCCAGAGCACCGTGAAGCAGGCGACCAGCAGGATCAGATTGTTGAACATGAAACTGGATTCGCGCGATGCCAGCGATTCCAGTCGGTGTTCGCTCCTGAGATGGTCGCGATTCTTCATGTAAAAGAACACGCATGTCGCAAAGATCAGCGACAGGAAGACGACAAACCACGGGCCGATTCCGGACTGCGCGAAGGCGTGGACCGAACTGACCAAACCGCTGCGCGTGAGGAACGTTCCGAAGATCGACAGCAGGAACGTTGAGAAGATCAACCAGACGTTCCAGACCTTCAGCATGCCGCGCTTTTCCTGCATCATCACGGAATGCAGGAATGCTGTCCCGGTGAGCCACGGCAAGAGCGAAGCGTTTTCTACCGGATCCCAGCCCCACCAACCACCCCATCCGAGAACTTTGTAAGCCCAATACGAGCCGAGAAAGATCCCGACCGTTAAAAAGCCCCACGTGACCATAGTCCAGCGGCGCGTGATGTGGATCCACTTCTCGCCGGGGTACCTCATGATGAGTGCGGCTAATGCAAAAGCGAAGGGGATGGTGAACCCTACATACCCGAGGTAGAGCATCGGTGGATGAACCACCATCTCGGGGTACTGCAGCAGTGGATTTAGTCCGTTGCCGTCAGGCGGAACGTTCTTTACGAGAGAGAAGGGAGGTGCGGCGAAGTTAATGAGTGCGAGAAAGAATACCTGGACGGCAGCTACGATGACGGAGGCGTTCGCGACGAGACGAACATCCACCTTGTGCCGCAAGCGCATGATCAGGCCGTAAGTGGCGAGCAACCATGACCAGAAGACGAGCGATCCCTCTTGCCCGGACCATAGCGCTGCGAATTTATAAGCTGCAGGCAAGTCCCGGTTGCTGTGCTGCATGATGTAGGCGAGGGAGAAATCGTTGGTGAACGCGGCGACTACCAGGGCGCCGGCGGCAGTGGTCACAGCTACCCAAGTGGCGATACCAGCGCGTCTTGCGGTCTCAGCCAGGCGTTCGGAACTGGGGTGATCTTTGCGGAGCAGCGCGAAGGCGCCGGCCGCGAAAGAGTACGCACTCAAAGCCAACGCAAGCAGCAGAGAAAAACTTCCAAGCAGAGCCATGGCGAGGTTACTCGTTAGTTATTGTTCCACAAATAAAGTAAGAACGTCCGGGCATTCACGACGTGCGACGCAGCGCCGGACGCACGACAATCATGGCGAAACCATCCCTGTTCGGAACCAAACTGGTTCGGGAGAGTTGCTTGTGTGGTTCTAAAACGTCGGACGAAGTTGCCGATTTTTCAGTCGCGTGTTGACAGCCAGCCACAATAACGCAAGTAGTTAAGATTCAGGTGAGTACGGGAGCGATACAAATAATCGGCACGCGAGGCGGCAGCGAGTCTTCGACCTCTCGGGAAATTGGAGTTTTAGGCCGCCTACTCGCAGACCTGCTGGACAAGAGCGATCAATTCAGCAGGCCGGCAAGGTTTCTGGCGAAACACGATGTTGAGCCCTTCATATTCACTCTCTGCCTCGGCCATGCCGCTGACGACAATTACAGGAACAGTGGCATTCAAGCGGCGTACGCGACGAACGAACTCCACTCCACTGACATTCGGCATGAGGTGGTCGGTCACGATAGCACCAAACGTTTCAGCAGATTCGGCTTGCAGAGTGACCAAAGCGTCATCAGCGCTCGTCGTGGTTGCTACATCGAACCCGGCACCACGCAGGACGGCTTCACGAATCCGCAACTGGAGGGGATCATCGTCGATCAAGATGACCTTGCGCTCGCGGGCTTTCGTGCCGACGTCGATGGCGGGAAAGGACATTCCGAAACGTTTTATAGGATAAGAGCGTCGGGGCGCGGCAAGCGACACCCCGACCAGAGCAGGTTCAACTCACGCCGTACGCCCACGAAAGCGCTCGATTATCTCGCGCTCGGCCCGGATCCAGTCTTCCATATCAGCACCGTGCTGTCCGCCGCGCTGTTCGTAGATTTCGTACGCACGCTCGCGGATGGCGTCCTGTAGGTCCACGCTGCGGGTAGTTACAGTTGTCACTGCGGAAGTCGTTGCAGCTACGGGCTTGGACTCGCTTTTAGGTTCGGTGGTCTTCTTGGTTCTTGCTCGCTTTGCAGTCGCCATTATGGAAAAGACTCCTGGTTCGATCGGATTATCGGCGGAACTACTGCAGAGAAGGAACTGCTGTCCTACTGCTCCCCACCATGTTGCCGACATCATAACGTGTTTTGGACGGAATGGCGCAAAGAATAGGCCGAAATCCAGAGTACAGTGAGTGAACGGCACATTCTCGAGGCCGAATTGATGCGAGACATTTTGCCATTCGAATTCGGCACCGGTTTTCTAAACGGCGAACGAACACTATGATGGAATCAAATCCTGATTAGCTGGTGCCTGATTGCCTACAGCCGTACGACAAACTCCCCGGGTCCTTTCCCTGTCCCTGAATCTTTTTTTTCTCTTTCTCTTTGGCTGTTCAATGGTTGTGGCAGCACAGAATTCGCCGAAAGAGAGAGCGTGTAACAATGCCCCCTGTCCCGCTGGAACAGCTGAATCAAAGGTGCCGACTCACAAAGAAGCGATTGTGGTTACTGGGACTTTTGAACCAACGCCGCTCGAAGAAGTGGAGCGAGCAGTGTCCTCTATCAGTCTGCGCGAGATGCCCGAAGTGTACGGCACCTGGGTGGATTACCTGGAAACTGAGCCTTGGGTTGACCTGAGGCAGCGTTCCCCAAGAGGCATGCAGGGGGACCTCAGCATACGCGGTTCCTCGCTGGGACAAACGCTAGTTTTGGTGAATGGCTTGCGTGTGAATGACGTGCAGACACCTCACCACAACATGGATTTGCCGCTACCACTGGAGTCGCTGGATCGTATTGAGGTGCTGCGTGGCACAGGTTCAACTCTGTATGGGTCAGATGCGGTAGGCGGAGCGGTGAACTTCATCACGCGACCGGCAGAAGCTTCTGAGTTCCGGGTGGGAACGTCAATTGGGAGCTTCGGGACAAACCAGCAGAGCGCCTCAGCAACGATCGTGAACGGAAGGTTGAGCCAGCAGATCAGTTTCGAACGGGAACTTTCGACTGGCTTCATGCCGGACCGCGACTATCGGAATCTGAGCTTTACGTCCGACGGCCACTTGAAGACAAAGCTGGGCGACACGGGGGTGCTGCTTGGGTATAGCGACCGGCCGTTCGGCGCCGACCAGTTTTATGGCAACTACAACTCGTGGGAAAGGACGAAGGCATGGCTGGCCGCATTGCGACAAGAACTCGGAACTAAGACGGAGTTTGATTTCGCGTTCCGGCGTCACACGGACATCTTCATTCTGAGGCGCGACAAGCCGTGGGTGTACAAGAACGACCATGCAACCGAAAGTTGGCAAGCGGCACTCAGGCGAAGAGAGAAGGTTTCGCAGAACGGAACAGTCGCTTTCGGCGGCGAACTGTATCGTGAGCAGATCGACAGCAGCAATCTCGGCCAGCATCAGCGAAACCGGGGAGCCGTGTACGCGAACTACGACTTGAGAGCGCTGAAGCGGTTTTCGTTTTCGCTCGGTGCTCGCGAGGAGATTTACGAAAGCACCCGAGGGCAGTTCTCGCCTGCGGCGGCCGGCGGCTACTGGGTTGGACAAGGATTGAAGGCAAGAGCGAGCGTGAGCAGGGCGTTCCGTCTGCCGACGTATACGGACCTTTATTACCGCGATCCGGCGAACGTGGGGAACCCGAACTTGCGGCCTGAATCCGCATGGAGTTACGAGGCTGGGCTGGACTGGGACCGCGGCGGGCTTCTGCGCGCCAGTGCGACTGTTTTCCAGCGCCGCGATACCGATGTCATCGACTACGTGAAATGCGGTCAGTCCGATGCACCCGGAACGGAAGTAGCCTGCGATGGCAAATGGCACGCTATTAACGTGCAGAATCTCAGGTTCACGGGCATCGAGGGAGCGTTGCAGTTCCGGTTGCCGCATAGAAATCGACTCGATATCGCTTACGCGGGGCTCCATGGATCGCAGGATTCGCTGCAAGGACTGGCGTCGCGGTATGCGTTCAGTCATAGGCGACATACCGGGACGGTGGCGTGGCAGGGGGTGCTCCCGGGAAAGGTGATGGCTCGTAGCAGGTTCGGCGTTGCGGAACGATACTGCGCGGCGGCACAGTGCGCGAACGGCAAAACAGGATCGTCGCAAGGTGATCCGTACGGTTTGTGGGACGTCGCCCTGGCGAGGCAGTTCGGGTACGTTACGGCCAGATTGGCGTTTTCCAATTTGACCGATACGCGCTACGAGGAGATTCAAAACGTGGTCATGCCCGGCAGAAGCGTGATGGTAGGGCTGGAATTCGTGGTGCCGAAACGTTAGCCGTTGTGCTCATGCGGACGGGCACAGCCCCGTCCTTACACACGTGTTCAGACCGGGTCGCACCCGGTCTTTTCCTTTGCTGAGAACTAGTGAAAGTTCTGCAGCCATGTTTGCAGGAGCTAGTGGAAGTCGTGGGATGACGTTTCGGCTTGGGTCACGTGCAGTGGAACGACGCGATCAGCACGCACCGAGATGACATCGTCCAGGTTCTGAAGCACGCCTTCAATCATGAGGAACTGTTCGGAAACCAGCATGAGCCGGTTCTGCTCAAAGAGATCGGGCCTGATGATGGCGTTGGAGATTCCGGTTTCGTCCTCAAGGCTGAGAAAGACGAAGCCGCTGGCTGTGCCGGGGCGCTGGCGGGCGATGACGCATCCTGCGATTCGTACGCGGCGGCCATTCGGAATGGATGCAAGCTCGCAGGCGCGGCGAATTCGGAGTCGATTGAGTTCGGCGCGGCGGTAGGCCATGGGGTGCGAACCTACGGTCAGACCTGTGCCGTGAAAATCGGCAACGAGTCGTTCCTCGGGTGTCATCTGCATGAGTGGAGAGGAACGGTCGGCTTCCGATAATTGATCGAGGAGCGGGCCTGGATGACGGGCGGCGCGCTCGACCTGCCAGAGGGCGTCGCGACGATGGAAGGAATTGGAGGATTGGACGATTGGATGATTGGATGATTGGAAAGCGGGGCCCTCGCTGCGCTCGGGATGAGCTGACTTTGCAGCGTGGGCATTTTCAGCGGTGCAGGCAAAATGCATAGGCCCTTCGCTGCGCTCAGGATGACACACTTCCTTTCTCTCGATTTGCCACACGCCCAATCTATTTAATGCGCCGATTTCGGCAAGGGCTACAAGTTCGTTCTTGTGAAGTTCGGGGACGCGGCGCGCGAGTTCATCGATGGACGCGTAAGCACGCAGGCGGCGGCGTTCGACGATGGCGTGCGCGGTTTCTTCGCGGAGGCCGCGGACGTAGCGGAGGCCAAGACGGACAGCAAAGGCAGTTGGTGGTCGTTGGTCGTTTGTCGATAGTTGATGGTCGTTAGTCGATAGTCGATAGTCGTTGGTCGTTGGCACGGCATTGAGAGCAGCAGCATTGCGGGGTTTCCCAGCGAGTAACGAGGAAGGACTACCGACTTCTTCGATTGTGCACATCCAGTCTGACTTGAGCACATCGATCGGCAGCATTTTGAGGCCGTGGCGTTGGGCGTCTTTGACGATGGTGGATGGGTGGTAGAAACCCATGGGTTGGTTGTTGAGCAGGGCGGCCGTGAACGCGGCAAGGTAGTGTGTCTTCAGGTATGCGCTCGCATAAGCAAGCAGGGCGAAGCTGGCGGAGTGCGATTCAGGGAAACCGTAAAGAGCGAACGAGACGATTGACTGGATGATCTCTTCCTGGGCCTTCGGGTCGATGCCGTTTCGTGTCATGCCGGAGCGAAGTTTGGCTTCGATTTCGCGCATGCGTTTCTCTGAGCGCTTGAAGCCCATGGCGCGGCGAAGTTCTTCGGCTTCACCGCCTGAGAAACCAGCGGTAATCATGGCGATTCGGAGGAGTTGTTCCTGAAAAAGCGGCACGCCCAACGTGCGCGCGAGTACCGGTTCGAGCGAGGGATGCGGGTAGGTCACGACTTCGCGTCCCTGGCGCCGCTTGATAAACGGATTGACCATGCCTCCGACGATCGGGCCGGGGCGAATGATCGCGACCTGTACGACGAGGTCGTAGAATTTTTCGGGACGAACGCGAGGCAGTGCCGACATCTGCGCACGGCTCTCGATTTGGAACATGCCTACGGTGTCGGCTTTCTGAATGGCGGCGTAGACGTCGGGATCGTCTGCAGGCAGGTGAGCGAGATCGACTTCTTCTTCGTAATGAGTGCGGATCAAGTCGATGGAATCTTCTAGCACGGCCATCATGCCCAGGCCGAGCAGGTCTACCTTGATGATGCCCATGTCAGCGCAATCTTCTTTGTCCCACTGGACGACGACGCGGCCCGGCATGGATGCGGGTTCGAGGGGAACGACCGAATCGAGTTGTCCCTGACAAACGACCATGCCGCCTGAGTGCTGGCCGAGGTGGCGCGGGAGGTCCTGCACGGCGAGGCACAGTTCCATGTACTTCATCATGCGCGGATGACGAAGGTCGAACCCGGCGTCGCGGAACTGGCGTTCGAGCGTGTCGCTGGGGTCCTTGTATTCCCATGAGCCGACCATCGACGAGAGGCGGTCGAGCGTTTCGCCGTCAAAACCGAGAGCCTTGCCGATTTCGCGCGCGGCTGAACGCCCGCGATAAGTGATGACGTTTGCGGTCATCGCCGCACCGAGCTTGCCGTAGCGCTGGTAAACGTACTGAATCGCACGCTCGCGCTGTTCGCCGCTGGGCAGGTCGATGTCAATGTCGGGCCACTCGCCCCGCTCTTCACTGAGGAAACGCTCGAACAACAGGTCCATGCCGACGGGATCGACGGCTGTGATACCGAGCGAGTAGCAAACGGCACTGTTGGCGGCTGAGCCGCGTCCCTGAGCAAGAATGTTTTGTTCGCGGCAGAAACGCACGATGTCCCAGACGATCAGAAAGTATCCGGGCAGATCGAGTTTCTCAATCAGCGCGAGTTCGCGTTCGACTTGCCGTCGGGCACGGCGGTAGAGGTCGCCATCAGCGCGGCCATAGCGATTCTCAAATCCCTCCTGCGTGCGCTTTCGAAGGAATGACATCATGGTGTCGCCTTCGGGGACGGGGTAGCGCGGGAACTCGTAGCCAAGATCGTTCAGCGTGAACTCGAGACGTGATGAGAGGTCGACGGCGTTGGCGAGCGCTTCCGGGAGGTCGGCAAAGAGTGCCGATAACTCTTCTGGCGACTTGATGTAGCGCTCGGAATTGCAGGCGAGAAGGCGTCCGGCGGTGTCGAGCGAACGATGCTCGCGCACACAGGTGAGAACATCCAAGATCTGGCGCTGCTCGGGACGAGCGTAACGCGGGCCGTTGCTGGCGATGAGCGGCAACTTGAATTCGCGGGCGAGCGCGATGAGCGCCTGGTTTCGGGACTCTTCGTCGCGCTGATAGTGACGCTGAAGTTCCACGTAGACGTTGTTGCGGCCGTAGATGGCGATCAGGTGTTCGAGCGTGCGGCGAGCTTTGTCGAGGCCGCCGGTGCGCAAAGCGTGTGCGAGCGGACCGCATTCGCTGCCCGTGAGGCAAATAAGTCCGTCGGCAAATTCGGCGAGTTCGTTCGCGCGTGCGGCAATCTCTTGGGGAAGAGCGTGCTTGGGATCGCGGCGAGTCGCGGCGGACATGCTGCGCCAATCATTGATCGGCCGCATCTTCATGCGAGTGATGAGCCGACAAAGGTTCTGATAGCCGGTGCGAGTCGCTGCAATAAGAGGGAGAGTGAAGCAATCAGATTGATGTGATGATTTGCTGATTGGATGATTGGATGAAAGGCACGTTACCTCTGCGCCGATGTGCGCTTTGAGGCCGAACTTCTTGGCGGCCATGTGGAAGCGCGGCGCGCTGTAAACACCATCGCGGTCGAGGATGGCCATGGCCGGCATGCCGAGTTGGGCGCACACTTCCGCCATTTCCTCGGGCACGCTGGCGGCTTCGAGGAAGCTGAAAGCGGAGGCGGCATGGAGGTCGATGAATTGATTCATTCACTCATTGGTTCATCGGATCATTGCTTCACTTGATAACCGGCGCCTCTATCGTTCAGTTCGGATTCCGCTCAGTCATATGTACCCTCCACGAACCAGGAATCATCTTCAACATCGCGGTAAATGCGGCACAGTACGCGGCCGTTGTCGGTGTCGATAACGACGTCCCATTCGTCGTGCGACCAGGGTTCGTTCCACCATTCTCCTGAGGTGCGCCACGGGCCGGCGGATGACGTAACGGGTCCGGTCAAAGCAGCCGATATGGCTGGCGTGGCTGGCGAACTTTTCTTTCGGTGAGCGGCAGTGAGACGACGTCCTGCGATGCTGATGCGTACTGGACGGCCGTCGTGCACTTCAGCGCATATCGGCAGAGGTGGCCGGAAAAGGCGAAGAGCTGTAAGGCCGATTTGCCGTGCTGCGTTTTCAAAAGCTGTTGTCGGATGCTGTTCGCGTTTTCGCGATGAAGGGGCGGGCGGAACGAAGCGCTTCATACGAAATGCGCCGGGCCGATGCGTGTCGATGATCTCGGGACTGCCGACACGAAGTCCATCGGACGGATGATTGGATGATCGCGCGTGGCTTGTGGCGTGGTCGCCACTTTCTGCACGCTGCCCTTTCGGAAGGGCATTGCGCCTGGGGACACCATCTGAGAGCACGGTGTGGGTGCCTCGTTCAGTGCGACTGCCGGTGTTGAATGCGGAGTGTTCGCTCCGAGTCTTGCGGGGTGCATTAGTTTGCGGCGCACGAGTGCTTTGAAGAGAGTCGTCCTGTTCGCGGACTACACCGGCGAGACGTGCAAGCGTAAGTTCAAGACGCTCCGGCTCCGGAGCACTTGGCAGGAACAGCCCGCCTTGCGCATAGCGCGGATGAACAGGTTCAGCCGTCAGCCAAATTTTCGCGACAGGTCCGGTTGGTGGATCGGACCGCAATTCCAACTGGAAGAGGCGGAGAAAGGTTTTCGCGTCCAGCATGGGGACGGGAAGACGGAGATTGGATGATTTGATGAGTGGATGATTGGATGATTGAAATGCAGGTCCCTCGACTTCGTCGCGAGGCGCGGCTCCGCTAGGGATGACGAATCTCTTCTGGATTGATGCCTTGCCCCGGTGTGGAACGTTGCGAATGGTTGAAGTGCCGTTCTCTGTGTTGCAGTCATCGCGTGAGGCGATCGTGATTTCACCACAGGGTTCGAGCTGCATCTGAAGGCGTAACTCGTTGGTGCTGAGGGAGCGCGCGGAAAGCCGTGCACAGAGTTGCTCGAGCAAGCGATTGAGAACGAAGGCGAGCGCTTCGAGATCGTCGATTGGATACTCGAGTTCCAGCGCTTCCTCAAAACGGAGCGGAGAGTCGGCAGGGGAAAGGGTGCGCGATCCCTCACCGCGGGCGATCTGTTGAAGGAAAACGCCTTCAGCCCCGAGGCGTTCGGAAATGGCAATCTCAGGGAGCGCGGCAAAGGCGCGGAACGTACGTATCCCCCAGCGATCGAGAGTTTCAAGCATCTGTGGTGCGCGGTCACGCGCGGCAGCTAGCAGCAGGACATCGATCGGAAGTGGCGCTAAGCGATCGGCTTCCTTCCCATCAGGAATAACGGTGATGCCGCTGAAACCGCGTGCGGCGCACATGGCGGCGTCGAGGTTCGCGGATACGGCGACGTTGACTTCAAGGCCAACGTCGGATGCGCGCCGCGCAAGCTCGCGGGCAATCTTTTGCGGTGGGCCGAAGAGTCGCTCGAGACCTTCGAGGTCAAGCAGCACGGTATCGACCTCGCATTGCTGCACTCGCGGCGAAAAAGCACTGGCACAATCCCCGAGCGCGGATTGTGCTGAATTTTCCTGAGCGAGCGAGCGGCGGCGTATGACTCCGGTTCGGGACTTGCCGGCAGCACCTGTGACGCGCGCCGCCGCTTGCAAACTGGTCATGCCAGACTCAACTCCCAAGGCGCGTGCGTGATCGTTCGCCGCTGCGACGTTGAGCGTTGGAGGCGTGCCCTCAATTACGACCACAGGCTGCCCGCGCAATTCGGGTTCGCTGCGAATGATGGCCTCAGCCGGAAAATCGGGAACGAAGATGCAGGCAAAAAGCATGGAAAATTCAATTCATTGATTCATTTGCTTATTGACTCATTGGTTCGTTCGAAGTACTTGGGGTGACGAAGTCCAATGAATCAATGAAGCAAGGAGCAATGACCAGTTCATTTATCCGGCCCACTGTGTTCGAGAATCGAATGCCGCGCGAGCCGGTCGCGGTGGTTTCTTTGCTTGCACAGGTGCATCGACACGGGATCGAAGCACCTCAACTGTCACATTGAAGCCGTTGAAAAGTTTTGTGTGCGAGGGAACTTCTGTGGCTGCCTCCTTTGTTGTGCTGATGGCGTGCTCCGCGTGCAGTTGCAGTACGAGCGAAGCGCAGGTCCGAGCGCACGACTGTTGCGAAATCGTAAGCAGCACCGCCGGGGTGTTTTCGACAGCGCGGCGGAAACGGAACCATGATGTGAGCGGAATGCGTCTTGCGATTGCCGCTGGGACGTCGCCGAGGTCGACGATGATCAATCCGAAACCGCCTCCCTGCAGCAGCAGGTCTGAGGCTTTCAATGCCTGTTCAACTCGGTAAGCCCAATGCTTCTTCTCGTTGGCGTCAATAGGCAGACTCAATGCACAAGCGGGATCAGTGAGACCGTTCTTTTGTTCCAAAGTCGAATGTTGGCTTTCGCGTTTGTGATTTCGGTCGAGTGTAGCCAGCGTCGCGTTTTCGCGTTCCGAGCGAGCGGGTGGCCTTCCATACCAAACCTTGGCAGGCGGCATGAAGGCACCGGTCTGCTGTTTCGCATGCAGAGCGGCGGCGAGATCGGGGGAAAAGCCAGATGACTGATGAAACGAACGACTGGCCGCGTGATGCGCTGGCGCTGAGCAGCGTATCCAGAGCAGGCGGTCAAGGTCGATGCGAGCGGCAGCGGCGGAGTGCGGGTCAAATGAATCCGCTGTATCCACGAGCGCGCAAAGTTCGCCGCGAGCAGTGGTCTCACCCAGGGCCGCCAGTGCCAGGCTAGTGCGTCCGGAAGAGGCTGGCCCACAGATCTCAGTCAGTGAACCACGCGGCAGGCCACCGGTGAGTGTATCGACGGCCGCTATGCCACAGGAGACCATCGGTACCGGCGGAAGTTCGAGCCGCGATGCTGTGACTACGCCAGGGATGTCGCGCAAAGCGGATGGCGCGAGTGCCGACGATTCCGACGAACGAGACGAAGAACTGGATTGCGAGATTGTGGCGCGTACAGGTCCGAAGCGTTGCAGTTGTGACAAACTTTGCGGCGCTATGCGCGACACATCAGAACTCTCATCATCGGCAAGAGGACACGACTGATCGAAGTCGTATTCTGAAGCATTGGGTTTAGCCGGTATGGGTTGCGTTGGGCGGCGCATCGAGAAACCTCAGAACGGCTACAGAAGGGAATAGCCCCGAGTTCCGGGGCTACTTGCTTTCGCCTTTTGTTCGCCTTCAATCAGATTGTGAGCGTGGCGGCTAGAGTTGTCAAGAGGCGCACAAAACCTGCATGGAACGTGTTTGTGCCAGCGATATCGCTCTGCATAAAGATGCGTCGACACGGGCTAGACGACAGAGCGGATTTTGTTATAATGCGAATACCCCGTGAACAACGGGGCAATGTCTTCTAAGTGGCGCTATCGTCTAGGGGTTAGGACGGAAGATTCTCAATCTTCAAACCCGGGTTCGATTCCCGGTAGCGCTACCATACCTTTCTAAGCTGTTGAATCTACAAGGCTTGTAGCCCTACCAAAATCGTGTCACGGTGCATGTCCCGGTAATTGCGTGAATTCCGCAGGAACTCAGTATTACTGGACATGAATCGAAAAGTTAGCGTCATCGAACGCATTAAGCAAAATGGCAAGTGGATTTGGGGGGATAAGTGGCGGCTCCCTGTAAAGTTCAGTCTCAAAGAAGGCTCCCGTCAGGGCAAGTTCTACGTTATTTGGTACAGCGGCGACCGGAAGATGCAAACGCCTGTGCCGCCACCTAAAGGCGAACCGCTGGCGTACTTTGAGGATGCCGTCAAGCTTGCAAAGATCAAGCAACGGCATCTGGAAGACGAGGCAGATGGGCTGAAGCGGCCCGATCCGATCCTGCCGGAAACCCGAGCCACTATCAAAGCGGCTGTCGAGAGATTCGTTTCTCACATCGAGCTAACGAAAAATCCGCTCACACACAAGCTCTACGAACAGAACCTTCGTCAGTTCTGCGAGTGGACGGACTTGACCTACGTTGATGAAATTGACAGGGATCACCTGTTTAAGTTTCGCAAGTACCTCATGGGCGCGGGCAACCAGCGGCTCACCGCGGACTGGAAATTGATGCGAATCAACAAAATGGTCAAACTCGCTCTCAGCTTGGACAACGGCAAAGGCCCGATCAAAAAGAGCGATCTTGGCAAGATGAGGCCTAGTGGTGACCCTGAAATTTACGACAAGGATCAGTTGCAGGCGTTCTTTCGTGCCTGCAAGCCAAAAGAGCACCTGCGCTACTCCGTTCTTTATGAAGCGGCTTTCCGCAAGGAAGAACTTATGTTTCTGGAGAGGGAAGACGTTCTGATTTCCCAGCAAATGCTGCGGGTGAGTTCAAAGGAACGCCGCAACCCGGATGGCACCGTTCGTTATAAATACGAAGCCAAGGCCGATAGTCAACGTCAGGTGCCGATCAGTAGGGAGTTAATGGACAGGATTGTCGAGCACATGAACTCCCACAAACACGGCTTGGTCTTCTGCACCCGCAATGGATCACCAGATACTCATTTGTGGGACGCAATCAAGTCGATCGCCAAACGTGGGAAGCTCGATCAAAGACAGTTCAATTTGAAAAAATTTCGTGCAACCCGTGCGACCGAATGGCTTCGTCCGAAATGGCTTGGCGGTTTTGGCTATGACATGCCAACTGTCAAGCGCCTGCTCGGCCACGAAAAAGACGGTGATGCGATTTGGTCTTATGTACGCCGCATCGAGAACGAAGTCTTGGTAGCGAATATGAACAAAGGGAAGTCTGAAAAATAACTGCGGTGCAGCGTGAAACATCGAGGGACATTTCAGTGTCCCTCGATTTCACCGATCACCAAACCGTAAGGCTTGTTCGCACTTACCGCACTGCGTCCCGATTCGCCCATCGCATGTTCTGAGTGTGGCGGTGCATTGCGTGGTACTGCTGAATCTGTTCTTCTGTTATTGACATTGTTCTTTATCTCTCGACCGCACGAGCTTCCACACCCGGTTATCGCCGCCAGCCTGACCATCCAGCATGGCCCTGCATTTCGGGCATTCCTTTTCGCCATCCTCCACAGGGCGCATACAGATCGCTCCTACGTCGGTACCCCGTACTGGATACCAAATCCCACACAGTCCAGCATCCTCCGCGAGGTCTGCCATCCTGACCATCACGTCAACTACCTTGTTGTCGTCCATAATCGCCCTGTCACACGAACCGCTTTCAACTTTGGGCTGTATTTGCGCCATACGAGTCCTTTCATCCTCCTGAGCTTTGAGCGTTATTGCCGCCCATACCTCTTCGATTCAGGCCATCCCACCAAACGGCCCACGATTTCTTTATTCCCGCCCTGTCACGGCTCGTTCTCTCACTTGATCACTCGCACAGCTAAAGAGCCTGCCAAAACGTGACAATCACGCCTGCTGCACCCGTCTAAAAAAATCACCAGTTTCTTTCCCAATTCTTAGTCAATTTCCGGCACTGGTTTGTATACCAACTCGTGGGAGTCGAGTTCTGGTGAACGCCGGGCGCTCGACTCCCTTGGTGCGCGATCACCATTTCCGTTCGTGATCACAAGCACAACAGAGAGAAGTCAAGCAGACGTGAATAAACGGACGAATTGGCCACGGGCACCGCCTCGCCGGAGCAACAGGAGAAGTGTGCCCAAGAAAGGATTGGGATCACGTGCAGAAATCAATCGGGTTTCGCTATTTAGGAGGTAAACAGAAGTTAGCACCTATCATCATCGAACGCCTGCCAAAATCTGGACGCAAGTTCATCGACCTGTTCGCTGGACGGGCAAATATCGCCTTGTGCGGGATGCAACAGGGACTCAAGTTCGACGAGTGGGTTCTCAACGACATTCGCCAGTACAAGTTCCTGACGGCGCTTCGGGAGTTTGGTGATCGCATCAAGGTTCCCCGCAAGTGCGACGTGGACTTCCCCGCACTCGCACAACGTGCCAAGGCTGGAGACCCGGAGGCGCTGCTGCTTGAACCATTCCTGACGTGGAACGGTGCGGGGTTCGAGGCAGCACGCGCCAGCGTCAACAAGAACGGCGGCAGCCAGTCGCCGGAAAACTACGAACGTCGTCTGCGGGATGCTCATGCCCTGCTGAACTCACACAACGTTCGCATCACGAGCGTTGATTGGTGGGATTGCCTCCGGCATGAGGCAGCCGGAGTCGGTGACGTAGTGGCGATTGATCCTCCGTACATCAACGCCAATTTGAATGCAGGCTATACGCCTGAAGACATCTGTCCAGTCGAACTGGTCGATAGCTTGCAGAGGGCGAAGTTCACGTGGGCGCTCTGTGAATACGAGCAACCGTTCTACGTGCAAGCTTTCGGAGAACCAGCAATCAAGACGGACGTGCAACTCCGGGCAACCGACTTCAGTGTCACCGAAGGACGGGAGCGGAGGGTCGAATGTATCTGGCTGTCGGAAAAAGCGAAGCCAAACGTAACAGTCACGGTTGAACCCGTTCCCGAAGATCGAACTGAGACGTACTACCAGACACTCCCGCTCGAAGCTCTGCTCGGAGAAATCAAGAAAGGGATGGACGCCTTGGGCTTTCATCGCCTCCAAATGCAGCGGGAACTCAGGCTGCGTTTGCTTCCGGCGCTGCTGGAACTGAAGAAGCGCACGTACCGCAAGAAGCCGGGCTTTTACGAGACGCTGAAGGCAATGGGATTCGTGCCCGACACGGTACGCATGTGGTTCTACCGCTCCTACCCGGCGAACCGGATCATTGATGAAGTCAAGGAAAAGACAGAAGAGCCGACAGATCGGGGTAACGGTGGTGCGCTCGACCGGGAATCGCTGCTGGCGCACGCCGACCGGATGGCGCAGGCGGTGTTGGACGGCGAGATGACGTACGCCAAGCACCTCGCCACGGAGTACGTCCGGGTGCGGCAAGAGGATCGGGTGTTGTGATCGGGACACCCACACCGACGACCAACAGCACGACGGAAGGCAGGGGGTTGCGAATTGGCCTGCCTTCCGCGTTACGGTGAATAAGTGCTGGTATGGAAAACGAACGCAGCGCAATGGAGATGAAAATGACCCGACCCAAAGGTAAGAACCAGATCGACCTCGATCCCGCGCCCTACTGTCCCGATTGTGCGGAATCGCCCGGTGCCTGTACCGAAGATGAACACCATAACTGCAACGACTGCAACAAGCCGCTCTGCATCCTGCACAACGTGGTCACCTACTATGAGGGCAATTGCACGGTCTGCGCTGACTGCTGTGCGGAATACCTCGTGGCGGCTTTGGAATTGGCGCTCGAAACCTACACAGAAGGTGACTACGAGTTTGATGAGGGCGTTATGACCGAGGTACAGGCGAAAGAGCTTATTCCGCTCGTGGCAGAACGCGTCCGTCAGTACCCCAATTTAGTCAATGATTACGGCACGGAGCGCGACGAGACCCATAGGGGCGATCAGTTGATCGGCATTATCGAAGCATTGTGGTTGGATAAGTTCGTCGATGGTGCAGTCCAATCAGAGGAATCGGCAGTGAGCGTGATGGAGTCGTTTGCTATGCCGGGAAAGTCCCAACCGTCCTACGCTGTGCCTGACCGCCTGACCGTTCATGTCTCCGATGAAGCCAAGGCGCACATCAACAACCTTGGGCTGGATGAAGCCTTCAACTCGCACACTTACATCCTGACCAGCCCCGATGGATCAATCAAACAGGCTGAATTTCTCAAGTGGCACGGCGCACACGCTCTGTTCTACGTCCCTGCCGATGATATGACGGTCGCGCTCTGGTATACCGACCTGCCCTCGGTGGAGATCAGCGTGCATCGGGTGGACACAAAAACAGGATCGGGAAAGACGATGCAGTTGTAGAAGGTCGACGTTTGGGGCCGAATGGCACCTGAACCAACATCAAAGGAATGTAAGTACCCGAAAGGACAAATACAGTGGCAACAATACTACATGATCTGGATGTATACACTGGCGGGGCAAGCTGCGGCGAGATGCGCCGTCCCGGCAAGCGTATCTATTTCACCCGCCGTTTGGAAGACGTGAACTGTCCAGCGTGCTTGGAGTGGTTGCACAGCCCACAGACCAAGCTGGAAGACGTTCACCGCGGAGTGCTGAGGAAATAGATATGGAACTGAGACCAAGACCATGCGACGGAGAGAGTTCAGATTCGTTCGAGAATAGGGTGAAGCAGTGGTGGATCAGCGTTCGGGAGACCGTGCGCCAGACCATCGTGGACAACGACCTAGACATTGAGGCTAAGTACCACGAGTACCACCAGCAGCACCGCAACCTTCAGCTTCCCACCACAGCCACCATCAAGGCGATGGTCGAGAAGTACGGCTGGAAATAGAGCGGGTGCTGTTTACAAACGCTTGCGCCTCATCTGCTCCCGTGCCAGCAGATAGTACGTCTGCCGGGCTTTCCAATACGCCTCATAGTCGTCACAGAATGTTTCGCCAAATGCAATGTTCCAAGCGGCTGACGCCTGCCCATCTAGTTCGGCGTCCGTCATTTTCTTGATCTTCTTCACAAAAGCAAGTATCAATCATCGTGTGTGTTTCCTTTTGGCTCCGTTGGCAGCGGAGCCTTTTTCTTTCTCTACAAAAGGGCCGCAGTATTAGGTTTTTGCATGCTTTGTCAGCAGGCAGAGGATTTGCCCGACTACCAAATCCTTAATTGTGAGGGTTCTTCGCCAGAAGGATCGGGGGTACTGACATAAGCCCGGTGCCCCCAAGTTTCTCACCGCTTATGCAGGCACTCACGGCCTGAAGTCAATTCAAGAAAGATGGGCTTATGAAATCCACACATTACAAGTCGGAATTTCCCTGCGGCCTACGTGTAGGTCGCCATGTCCACTGATCGCAGTTCCATCGAAACCACTCTACGGACGATGTTCAAAGATGGCGACCGCTTCATGGTCGGCATCCTGCGCCAGAACAACGGCAAGGAATGGATGCATCACGAGTTCTTCAGCAGCATTGCAGATGCCGTTGGTGCGGTTGCACAGTACGACGGCGAACCGAACGTCGTAGGCATCTACATCACGGCCCAACAGCTTAAGCCGGACGCTACGTCGAATACTAAGAACGACGTTGAAGCATACGTCCGATTTGTAGTGGACATCGACCGAAAGAACAAAAAGGCTCCGCTGCTCGACAAAGACGGACAGCCTGTCATTGATTCCAAGACACTGAAACCGAAGATGCGACCCACGAACGCAACCGACGAAGAGCGTGCGGAATGCAAGGCGGTCGCCAAAGAAATCGTCCAGTGGGTCAGCGCGAAGCTCGATGCCAAGCCGATGATCTGCGACAGCGGCAACGGGTACCATCTGGTCTGGTTCCTCGACCAGACGTTTATGGGTGCTGTGGGTGGCGTCACTCCATACAAGGTCAAGATCGAGGACACGCAGCGCACGGTTCAGGAATGCATCCTTGCGATCAAGCAGAGATTCGAGAAGGGCAATGTTGACGTTGACGTGAGCGTTGCTGATCCGGGTCAACTCATCCGGCTGTGGGGTACATGGAACCGCAAAGCCGTCCAAGAACAAGGACGCCCGTGGCGTCAGTCGAAGATTCTGTCACGCCCGACTGGCACGGTTCTGCCGTCTGCGCTCGATGTGCTGGCATGTGAGTATGTCGCTCCGAAGGGCGGTGCGACCAAGACCTACAACCAAGGTGCCGAGCGCACCAACCCCGAATGGCTGCAAAACTACGGCATTCCCGATTGGTGCGACTTTGCAGGGCCTTATGCACCGCTGATCGACACATACGAGAAGAACGGCGAGACGCACTACAAGATCGGCAACTGCGTGTTCGACACGGAAGATGGGCTGCATGTTCATCAGGACGGGGGAAATGAACGCCAGACCGAAATCATTCTTCACCCGGACGGCAGCATCGGATTCAGTTGTTTGGGTTCCGACGATTGGTTTCATGAGAACTTTCCCTCGGAGCCAAAACCTACTTTCTCGATGCTGATCAAGCGAGTCAATCAGTTGAAGGGTGAAAACTACCCGCACCTGATCTTCCCTGAAAGACGGGGTCAGGGCATCAGTGTGGACGATCTGGAATCATTCGGCGTTAGCCTCGATCACCCGGAGCGAGTGAGTAAAGCTGAAACAGCACAGCCTGAAGCTGCGGCAGCACAGCCTGCGACGGCAGCGAATAGTGAGACGCAGCCAACAACCTCCGTGCAACAGGCGAAGGTGAACGATTGGACAGCGGCTATGTTCGGTACGATCTTCCACGATCCCGTGCGGGCCTACCCCGATTTTCGCATCTGGCGCAATCGGTTGGACTGGATTGTTCGGAAGAAATCCCTTCCCAAAGACGAACTCCCGCCCATCGCTCTGCTGCTGGAATACGAAAACGCCAAGAAGCGGTTGCCGACGAGGGACGAGTTGACTCTGTACAAGCCAGAGTTAATCGGGACGTTGAGCATCCCGGCACTGCAAGGAAATTTCACCTTTGATTACTGACGTGGACAAGGTGCTGGCCCGTGCCGAACGTCTGGACGAACTTCGCACCGCCAAGAACTATTTGGAGGGCTTGAAGGCAGGCAAGAAGCGGGATGAGTTACGGCAGAACGTTCGACGTAGCTGGTCTGAATCGATCACGGTAGATACCGCGAAGGTGGACGGCTCGATTCAGGATCGAGCAGACGAAATTTACGAACGTTTCCGGCAGTATGCAGAAGGGAAAGAAAGCGGCCACAGGTTCGGCACGCCATTTGCGGTGATCAACCGCACGGTGGATACCGACGCCGAACGGTGCTTTGCTGTCATCGCCCCAAGCTCACACTTCAAAACATCGGTGCTCCTCAGCGTCACACACGACCTCGCGGAACAGGGTAAGGCGGTGCTGTTCATTGCCGGAGAGCAAGAGCCGGAAAACATAGAGGATCGGCTGACGTTGATTCACGGCTATCGCAAGCACTACGCCAAGCGCCTGCCGACCTACAAGCAGATCAGGGACGGCAGAGCCTCCAAAGAAGATTTGGAGAACCTGCGAGACCTCTGCGATGACTGGAAGACTTTACGTACGATCCCCGGCCCGATAGTCGTAAAGAACATTAGCGACTTTCATAACGACTTCGACAAGATCGTCGGTTGGATGGAAGAGACTGACCGCAAGTACCAGTGGGGCGCACTGGTGGTCGATCCGTTCGAGGCGCTGGTCGTCAACGCCAATCCTGAAAAGCTTTTCTTTGAGGGGAACAACGTGTGCTCAAAATTCCTGTCGCTCAAAACCAACTACATGAACGGCAGGGGCTTGATTTGCGTCACATCGTTCCAATTAAAGAAAGCTGTGGGCAAGAAGCTGCGGGACATCCGTGAGGACGGCGACACGATGGACGACATCAAGAGGTTCGACTACGCCGACGCACTGGATCGAAATGACATTGAGACGTTCAGCGGTGCGGCTAAGAAGTTCGACATGTTGTGGGGTGTTGCCAATGTGAGTCACGAGGGGAACAGGGGGATCGTCACCTGTGCCCGTGTGCGGTATGGGAAAGAGTTCCCGCCGACGTATTTCAGGGTCGAGGAGCGGAGTCACTACTGCCATCAGGGGGATTTAGCGGACAGCAACGAAAAGGGTGTCACGCAACCGATGAAGGCCACCCCCGGCCATTCATCTAAGAAGAAGCCGAATACCGACAAGCGGATCAGCGAGGACAAAGAGATTTCAGAATTGGTGAACTCAGACGAGTTCATCGCAGAAGTGATGCGGTGAGGGCACGATAATGGCAGGAGAAGACGAGCGTGAATCAATTGAAAATGAGCAGCAGGACAACGGACGTGATCCGCGTGGTATGCCTTGGTTCAAGTTTTGGGCGAGTCGCTGGCTTGGCAGCGACACCGTAGACAGCATGAGTCTGGCGCAGCAGGGCATTTACGTTCGCCTCCTGTGTGGACTACAGGTTTACGGCAAGCTGACCCGTGATGTGTGGAAGCTGTCGAAACGGCTCAACATTCCGTACCGCCCACTCATGGGATGGATGACGGATTTCGGGGGAGAATGCGAGATTCTGCACGATGGAAACTGCTGCTTCCCTGGTGCTCAAGCACTGCCTTTTGACAGTGAAAAAGCAGTGCCCAAGCAGTACGCAGACAGTACCGAAGCACCACCGCGACAGTGTCCATGCACTAGCTGGACAGTGCCAAACTTCGAGAAATTGCAAGTATTACTGAAGAAATCGAGTGCTGATGCTGCGGGAGAAGAGAATAGAAGAGATAAGAGGAGAGAAGATTTTATTTCTTCCGCTGCTGACGCAGCGGCGAACACAAAAACAAAACCCGCTGCGCGTAAAGGTAAGGGTAAGTATTCGCACGACGAGACGGTGGAATGGTGCGACCTGTACACCAATGGGGACGGTACATGTTGGCGTCCGAAGATCGGCAGACTGGATTGCGACTACTGCAACGGCAAGGGCGTCCTGCCGGATGGCAGCGTTCGGGATCGGATCAAACTAGACCCGTGCTCCGAATGTTTTCCTGACGATCTCGAAAAGTGGAAACGGCTGGTCGCTGAGAAGTGGCCCGACATGCCCAAGGCACTTTACGAGTAGGGCGTACATCACATCAGCCGATCACGACGGCTGGAGTGGTTCAGACTCGGCGGCCTACTGTGACCGTGCCCACGGCCACAGTATTAGTTGACAGGAACAAAACATAGCAGGGGCGGTCAGGCCGCAGATGCCATTGGCGTAACGTGAAAAGAACTTTATCTGCGATACCGCAGGCACCACGCTAGGAACGCCGTCCCATTTCTTAAAAGACACGATGAGCACTCGCCGCAAACACATCGACGACATCAAGCGCACTCTGCGCCAGACCAACGAATGGACTCACGAGCAGATTCTTTCCGAAGGTGTATTGCGAGTACGGCAATCCGCTCGTGAATCAGGCTCTACGGGAACTGAACGAAGAAGATCAGTGACGATCTCCAATGGATAAGGCTGACACTCAGACTTCGAGAACATTCACGAGCAGTTCCCGAACTTTCGAGACCTTTCATGAGAGCTAAGTTCGGGCATGTTTCCGATCTGATGTGATCGACAAAACGCCAACAGCACTGAGAAAACCGTGTGACTGACCGTGGCTCAAGAACGCCTGTTTCGGGAGAAATTGCCGATGAATGCACGTCCAGAAATCCGGGAGCGACTACTGGAAATGAAAATTCGCAAGTGGCACAGCATCGCCACACGTCCGTTGCTTGCGCCCAAGTGCCCGCCAGCGAGAGCGAGGAAGAACTTCTGGCGACTGGCTGCAAAGTATCCTGATGTCCTGCGCCGTCTCGGCCTAAATGAACTTTCGGTGTATGACAAGCCATGACCCTCGACGAAAAGATCGCAGCCCTTCACCAGATCGCAACCACGTCCGAAATGTACGCTTGCCGGAATGAAGATAGCGAGTGGATCGAGTCCCACATCGACCGCGTCCTGCTAACGCATGGCTACACGTCGGACGAGATCGGGCTGAAGTACCCCGACTGCGTCAATCGGATTCTCCAACAGGTTGTCATCGAGGCCCACACCGATGAGCAGCATGGCAGTGCTTGGGTTGTGCGATGGCGTGCCGACAACGAATTGCTCCGCATTTTCTCGTGGGCAGATGGCGAGTCAGACAAAGCAATGAACGAGGCGGTTGCGTTTGCGATTGGGGAGGAAGAACGGAAGCATCAAGAAATACCCTGATGCGCGGTAGCACCACTGAACCACAACTGACTAACAAGCAGGTCGGGGGTGAACAGCCTTAGCTATATTGCCAACTCCACCCCTTCTTTCTTGAGATTGCTTTTACTCGGCGTGCCCACCGCGAACGATACCAGTATGCATCTTCTATCTCTTTGGGAACCTGTTGACAGCAGTTCGGGCATACCCCGAATCTCTCGATGAGAATGAGTTCGAGTGGTACCTGCCTCTCGGCCGAGACGCTTTGGCTGCATAGACGGCACTCGCATTCGCACGACAGTTCCGGTACAGGCTGGATGCTTATGCCCATAATCGGTCGGCCCATGATACGAACTCCCTTCGGTTAGAGTTAGTCTTGCAATGCGGTGATGACTCGACACGTCCCGATTCAGAGTGGCCCCAAGCTGAAAGGAACACAGTCGGCACAGTTCGGGAAACTCATAACACACCAGCTTGGAGACACGACGATGGCGCTAAGCTGTCACAGCCGCCTTCGCCTGCTTCTTCAGCTTTGAGTAGTCGGATTCCTGTGTCCCTTTGGTTCCAATTCGCAGGACGGCAGTCTTGTCGTTCGACTTCTGCCTGTAATAAATCCTTAGCCCGTGTCCGGCGTCGTGCTGCCAAACCAGCGGGTCGGTTCCGGGAACCTCGTGTTTGCCATCAATTTGGCTTTGAGTCATCAGGCGGAACTTGCTCTCAATCGACCTCCGAGCCACTTTGTCGCAAGACAACAACCAGCCAAGTGCTGCATCCGTGAATAGCAGACTAGGGAAGTAGTTAAGGAAATCCTTTCGCAATTCGGCGATCTCTGCCTCCGATGCGATGGTTGCGCTTCGCCCTGCTTGCGTCTGCCGCTCCGAGGCCCGAATGCTCCGACGTAGGTCTTTGTTTTCTGATGTCAGACTGACAATCTGAGTCTTGAGAGATTCAGTCTCGAAGCCTACCGCGTCCAGCTTATGTTCCAGTTCGTCAATGTACTGGAGCGCCCATTTCTGATCCTTCTTGACCCGTTCATGCTCCTGCCATGCATCTCGAAATACGACGGCGCGATGTTTCAGTTCCTGCTCGTAGAGATTATCGGTTGCGATCTCGCCCAAAGTGTCAAACACCAGCAGCTTGATTTGTTCAGATTGAATCTCGCCGTTTCGGGCTGATTTGAGAACCTTCCGGTGTACGGCGTTTGCCACTAAGTCTGGCAACAGAGCGTCCTCAATATGGGCACGAGCGCAGACGGCGTTCAATGCAACATGAAGCTTAGTCGCAGAAAACGGCTGTTCCGCTCCGCTGCCTTTTCTTACCATCACCGTCTTGTTTAGCTGTTCAACAATCTGCGTCAGTAGGTTCGTGGCTTCATCGATACCGTGGACGATGTAGTCCTTTCCAACGAGATGCCGAAGGACTACGTTGTCCAAGTAGTTCGGATCGACGAGGATGACGGGCTTGCCCTTGCTTCGAGCCTGTACAATGCCGATCACCGTTCCGACCGACTCTTTCCAGAGATTGGCGATCACCACGTCAGATCGGTCGATCTCGACCATCTCTTTGAACGGAGTCCATGTTTGATGTTCAGCCGGATCAATCCACCTGTGCCCCAAGTTTGCCAAATTGCCCTTTATACGCTTGCGCCATTCGGTCTTCTGTCTCTCGTTGCAGTTCGTCACCGGCCCAGCAAGGTAAATGTTAAGAATCTGCTTTTCTCTCATTATTCGTAGCCTCTGGATGAGACGTTCATGCCGGACTTTAGAACTGCCGAAAGAACTTCGGTTCAGCCTGTGCCTTGGTCATTAAGGATCGCTTCGGCGATTCCAGTTTGTAGCGATAGCCCGTTCTCTTCGACTCCTCACAACCCGCAATCACAACACTGCCTAAAGGCTTGCCCATGCCCGCTTTCGGTATATGCGGCGAAAACTCGCTGTATCTCTGCTTTATAGAATTCTTGCGGTAGCTCGTTTGGCTTCATGGCCCCTAATTCTCGTGCAAGCGCAAAAAATCCGGGCGATGGGAACTTGCTCCGCTTGCTCCCTACGAGGACGCTAAGCAGAATGTGGTTCTTTCGATACGTCTCGCGAGACACCTGCCCGAGCACTCCTCCCATCGACCTTGCGGCGACGCCGATCTCCGCCGCAACAGTTCCGTAGTTCGTAAATTGTTGGTGATTACGTGCCTGTGCTTCGAGAAGTGCTCTCGCAGCATCTACGTACTTCGCTTCAAATGGCAGCGCCACACTCTCGCTTTCGTGGAGGGTGAGTTACTTCAGACCCGCCCCCGCCGGCTTTGCGCCCGTTTCCAGCGCCTCGATCAGAGTCGCAGCTTCCTTCGCGATAAGTTTCAGACGCGCATTGAGGAAGTCTTCAAAATTGGCGAATTTCCAGAGCTTTCGGTTTAGAGGGATGAAATGCTTCGCAAGCACATCTTCGTCGAAACGTGCGAGGTAATCCTCTGGCGGCTCGTCGCCAATCTCCGAATTGATGCCGGGCGAAATTAGCGTGAGATTGCCGAGGCAGTTTATGTAGTCATCGCGGGTTTCGCCGGATTCCTTCAGGTACTCCCTCGGGAAGATGTGGTGCGCTGCGGCTTTCTCGCTCACCATTGGCGAACCGGCCCAGTCCGTCGCGCAGCCTCGATGCAGGAGGATGTCGAGCAGCATTAAGTATTCTTTGCCCGATCTGCCTCGAAGCACGTTCGTATACGCCCCAACGATGTCGTCCTTCTCAATCTTGTTTCGGTGGGGAGAGCGCCCCTTCATTGCCGAAAGCAAATCCTCTAGTGGAAACTTGGATTTCGATTTTCGGATGATTTCCAAATCGGTTTCAAGCTTATGGTTCGTCGAGGTCGAGTAGATTGAGTTGAACGATGCTGTGATGAACCATCTGAGCATCCTCCGCTTGTCGCCCGGAGAGATGCTGCTGTCTCCATCCACGCTTTGCTCAAAAACGTAGTCGAACATAGGAAGCAATGCGTTCTGAGAGGGGATGTACTGCGTCGAACATGCTCCCAATTCGGACGCCAGCAGCGCCGTGACAACCTCAACCGATGCATGAGCACGTTTAAGAAGAGTGCCGATCTGCTTCTTTTGATTTGCAAACCGCTCTTTCAATGACTGAACGGATTTCTTGAACGAGGTCACCTTCGTGATCTGATTCTGTGTAAGGCCCATTCGCGAAAAGATAAACCTCACCAGCGGCTCAAGATCGAGATCGTACGCCTCGCTGAACTCCTCGTGCATCTCGATGATGGTGTCCTTGTATTCCTTCGGAAAGGCTGTGGCGAAGAACGACAAGAACATCTCAAGGTTGCCGATCTTTACTCCGGCAGAGTTGACGCGGGTGAAAATCTCCGCGATTCTTTCGTAAACCTCATCGCCCTCAGTGGTGTCCGACTTCAGCACATAGAACGGCAGTTCGTAATTGACAATCCTTTCGCCCACACCGTCCATCGCCTTCTTGTATGAGGCCGGATATTTCTTCTGAAGTGTCAGGATCGACTCCGCATCACCGAGGCTGGCATTCACGAGCAATGACAAGTCGATCCCCTTCTTGCCACTCAGGTACAGCTTTTGGTTATCCGGCACATACGAAATCGGCGTGGTCGTTATCTCCTTCGAGCCGCGACTCAGCCTCCACCCGGTCTTTATGAGCATCAATGCGGTCAGGCGTTGTTGTCCGTCGAGAACGTACCTTTGATCACCGCCCTTTTTGTCTTTGCCCATCAGCGGCGCACTCGGGAATTTACCCTTCGGCTCCCAAATGATCACTGCCCCGATTGGGTAGCCGTTCACGATGGAGTCCACTAGTTCCTTAATGTCCTCGGCATCCCAAACAAATTGCCTTTGGATGGACGGGATACGCAGAGATTCTGCCTCTTTCTTGAAAAACTGTCGTAATGCAGTAACCTCTGGCTTTATCGATCCAATCTGCATGCCTTCTCCTGCCCTACCTGTGTTTTCAACCACGAAGCAGAAAACCCGAATTCGGCACAGCATGACATAGTCAATTGGGGCTAAGGAACTAACCCTTGGCCTTAAGTCCAACCTGCGTGTCCAGCATCACGCTCCAGACCTCATGCAAGGCTCTGACGTATGTGCTACTGGTCTGTCGCACGCTCTTGGACGCCTCGTCTTTGAAATCGTGTAGTCCTGCTCAACAACCAAATCGCAGAGAATCTTCGCCCACACTGCCTTGGGCACGCTCATGCGGCAGGCGTAATCCGTCCTTCGTTATCGCGAATCGGACAACAGAGGTTGAATTGTGCTTCAAGGTTTCCAAATGACGCCTATCACGGGAACGCACCAAGATGTTGGCTGTATCGGGACTGCCATCTGCCTTGCGATCACAGACTGCGGAGTAAAAGCCGTATGGCCTTTGCAGCGCAACTTTGTCGTTGACCACGGCGGCAACATTTCAGCACTGACAGAGGACGCTGTCGAGCGTAAACTGCTGCTGCTATGGGGTGCTTCTGGCTCAATCCGTTCTAGCATCGGCTTTGGGAGGAGAGGATATGGCGCTTCGTGAAATCGACGATCGTGGGCGCATGCACGATGTCGGCAGTTTGGAGTATCACACGGAGTTCAATCAGGTCTGGTATTCCTTCACGTCCGCGCAACGTGATGCAATGGTCGCAGAAATTGACAGCCGCTTGGATCAGTTAATTTCTTCTCCCGATCCGAATTGGGGATCGATCACGAATACGTCCATTGAAGGTGGACGAACCAACCTCCAGACTGGCATCAAAGGTGATTGGACAGGGACGGTGTTTCAGCCGATTTACGATCACTTGGGCGACGAGGGGCTGGCGGGAATGTTTTACGGGAAGTTGTGGAAAATGGTCATAATCGACCGCGAAGAGCGATGGATTGGAGTCCGGTCTGACCCAACGTTCCCGCAGCGCGGAATTACGCTTCAGGGCAAGACTTACTTCCTCGACACGAATCCATGATGGTGATCCAAACGGCGTCGTCTCCACACTCGCCACCGCTTCAAGACCAGCCCGGACTGTCGCAATCAGCCGCCTCCACTTGCACCGGCACACGCCCTCACGCACGAATCCCAATCCGGCACGTCGGGATCACGCTCGCGCTCTCGCTCGAAAAGCTCCTCCCGCCCGATCCACTGGCTGTAGCAGCGGTTCCTGATCTTGAACCAAGTCGGCTTCGCCTCTTGCAGGTAGGGACTGCCCTTGTACTTCGCCACGATGCCTTCAAGGTCGTGTTCGCACGCCAGCCGGAAAAGCCCCTCGCCATCACCCTCGACGTGATCGCAATACAACAAACGCTCACCACTGCGGGGCACGACAGACCTAAGACGTAGCTTGCGGTCAGACAGCGGCAGGTATCGTGTGTCCTCGCCTTTGCGGAACCTGCGCCTCTCATGCTCGTCG
>DASPIK010000084.1:0-39456 GCA_035629075.1 Terriglobales bacterium
GCGGTACCAGCGACTCGATCGTCACCAGCTCCAGCTCCTGCTGCTGCACTCCAGCTTCTCTCAACATGACCGCATAAAAGCACAAAGCCCTCGTAATTACGAGAGCTTTGTGAGTACCTTTGTCAGCAGTCTGAGCCCGGCCGCAAGGACCGGGCTGCCTTTATTCCCTTACCTGCTACCCTGCTGTCGCCATTGCTTTCTTGGGCAGGTACACGCAGCACGGTTCCTCTGCGAACATATCGCCCGTTAGTGCATACGAGCGCGCCCGCGAGCCGCCACACACCTCTTTGAATTCGCAAACGCCGCACTTGCCTTTCAAATTCGTAGTGTCTCGTAACGACCTGAACAGCGGCGATTCCCGATAGAGCCTTTTGAGCGATTCCCTCTTTACATTCCCAGCCGAGATCGGCAGAAACCCGCTCGGAAACACCTCGCCCATGTGCGACACGAACGCGAATCCCTTACCGTCGTTAATCCCCTTCGGTGCCCTGCCGATCCCGTCTGCAGTGTTCACGCCGATCATTTGCGCGAAAGGCATTGCTTTAGCTCCCTCATGTACCACTCCCGCCTTCCGCTCGGCTGTCCGCTTCTGCAGTAAGAAACGCCTATAGTGTTGTGCCTCGGTGCTCTTAATGTCGAATTTGCCTCGCTGCCCCGTTTCGTACATCTTCTCGAACACCTGCTCAAACTCTTCCGCCGAGATCAGCCCCACATCCTGCCCTCGACCTGTTGGAACCAGGAAGAACACGCTCCACAGCACGATGTCCAGCGACTCCAAGAGCGCGATCATCTGATCAAGGTATGCCAGATTATGCCTCGTCACCGTCGTGTTGATCTGCGCTGGCAAACCCAACTCTCGTGCGTAGCGCACGGCATTCAGCGTCCATTCGAAAGAACCGGGCACGCGACGGAACGCATCGTGTATCTCGGCCGTAGGACCATCCAGGCTGATGGCCAGCCGTGCCAGACCGCGTTTCTGCAGCTCTCCGATCGCTTCCCGCGTCAGCAGGGGAGTCGCGCTCGGCGTAAGTGACGTCCGAACACCGCGTTCGCTTGCATACTGTACAAGGTCATAGATATCGGGCCGCTTCAGCGGATCGCCACCTGTGATTACGAAGACCGGCACTTCCAGATCCGCGATGTCATCAATCAGTCGCTTTCCATCTTCTGTGCTTAGCTCGAACGAATTCCGCTGTGGTTGTGCGCACGCCCGACAATGCACACATGCCAGATCGCAGGCCTGCGTGACTTCCCAAATCACAATGAATGGCCGCTCGTCGAAGTCGATCTTGAAATCCATTCGTCCCTTCCCGGCACGTACCCTCTCCCCGCATCTACACCATGCCAGACCCCACGCCCCTCAGATATGACTTTCGTCACGGCCTCGCTTCGGCATCACGATGGCCTGGCACGCATTCCCGCTTTGCTTTTCCTCTCGAAGACGCTATACATTTCCGATTGCGGTCACGCCGCAGCCGGAGTCCCATATGAAACGCGAATTCGCCTCGTTGTCGCCGAAAGAGGCGCTCCAGGTAGCAATTTTCATCGAGGAACGGAACGCGGATATCTACAGGCAATTCGCCGAACTTTTTGATGGCTTCGACGACCCTGAGTCAGCGGAGATCGCCTCAACGTTCTGGGACATGGCGAAAGAGGAACACCGGCACGGAGCTGACCTCCAGCAACGTTACAAGGAGCGTTATGGCCAGGACTCCTGCGCCATAACAGATGACGAGATACGCGACACGATCGAAGTTCCTAAGTTCAACAGTGGCAGCATTTTCGCCATCGCCCGCGCGCAGGTCTCCCGCGCGCCACGCAACAAGGCCCTCGAGGTAGCTTTAGCCGCGGAGCAATCGGCGCTCAAGTTCTACACACGGCTGGTCGAATTCACCGATGACCCCGAATTGCGCAGCCTCTACCAGGAACTCGCGTCGGGAGAAAGTGACCACACCCGCCACCTTGAGCGGCAGCTTAGGATCGGTCGCGGAAACGCGTCCGTCACGCAGGCTTAAGCTGCGATTTGTTGCTCAAGCTGCGGTGGTCTCTCCGCCAAGCAACGTAAGCACTTCGCCTGTCACGAAGCTGGAGTCCGCTTCGGAAGCGAAAAATACATAAGACGGCGCGATCTCTTCAGGCTGCGCTGCGCGTTCCATCGGTACCGATTTCCCGAACTCCGCGACCTTCTCCGCCGGTTGGTCAGCGATGTTCAGTGGTGTCCAGACCGGCCCAGGCGCGACACAATTAACTCGAATCCCCTTCTCCACAAGGTTCTGCGCTAGCGACTTCGTGAATGCATGAATTGCGCCTTTTGTCGCCGAGTAGTCCAGCAGTTGCTTGCTGCCGTTCAGCCCTGTGATCGACCCGGTGTTGATGATGGCAGCTCCCGGCTTGAGATGTGGTAATGCGGCTTTCGCCATACGGAAGTAGCCATAGATGTTCGTCTTGAACGTGCGGTCCCATTGCTCATCGGAAATCTCTTCCAACCCCGGCTGATGCTGCTGAAACGCGGCGTTGTTCACCAGGATGTCAAGTCTTCCGAACTCTTGCACGGTCTGCTCTACTGCGTGGTTGCAAAAGTCGGGATCGGTGACGTCGCCCGGAATGAGCAGCACCTGTCCTCCCTCGCCCTGTACTGCCCGCTCGGTTTCTTCGGCATCCTGTTGTTCTTCCGGCAAATACAAAACGGCCACATCGGCGCCTTCACGCGCGTAAAGAACGGCAACCGCTCTCCCGATCCCAGAATCGCCTCCCGTTATCAATGCGACTTTGCCCTCAAGTTTGCCCGCTGCACGATACAGCGGCGCTTCGTAGTGAGGCTTCGGCTCAATCTCCGTTTCCAGTCCCGGCTTTTCCTGATGCTGCTTTGGATACGGAGCCTTCGGCGTGCGCTTCTCCAGCATCTGACGCTCTTTGCTGGCTGGAAACTCGTGCACTCTAGCCTTCTGCTGCGCACCCCCTGCTGCACCAGTTCGGCTCTTTTCCCGTGCTCCGGGACTCTGGTTTCGCTCCGTTTTCGCACCGCTCTTGCGCGCCATACGTTCCCGCTCCCTGTTCGCGTTCGTTGCCCGCATAGATGCCCTCTGTAGGCTCTAGTGATGCAGCGTTAAGAAACCGCCCATCGCTGAGAGAGGCGTCACATTCGCACATCTGCTCGACTCGCTTTTGCACACAACGGGAGTTTCGCACCGAACCATCCCAAAACAAGTTCGGCAAAACTCAGGAGGTCTTACATGGCGATTGATCCTGTATGCGGCATGGACGTCAACGAGGAGAACCCTCCCGCCAAGACCGAGTACGACGGGAACCTCTATTACTTTTGTTCGCAGAACTGCCGCAACGTATTCGAGGAAGATCCCGAGGAGTTTGTGCGTCCGGCAGCATGAGACAGAGCACCCTTCCCCGGGGCAGAGTGCCGCACCTTCCTTTCACAGGAGGGTGCCGCTGGAGAACTGTTGATAGGGCGAGATCAAGCGGCAGCTTTGTCGCTCTCCCGAATACGAGCGGCCACGAGTCGCCTCAACTCCAGTGCGTTGTGAGCGGCGTACCCGGAATCATCATTGTCAAAGTACACATAAATTGCCTGCATCTTTGACCGCCAGGCCGCAATGTGTTTCGCCCATTCCTCGAGCTGTTCCGTGCTGTAGCTGCCCTGGTATTTACTCCCGGGCCCATGCAGACGAACATAGGTCCAGTCAGCCGTCACGTTCAGTGGCGTCCGGAAACCCGCCAGTTCGTAAATACAAAAAGCTGCGTTGTGCCGTCGAAGAACCCGGTAGACCTTTTCGTCGAGCCAACTCGGCTCGCGAAATTCAAATGCATATCTCCGGCGCCTGCCCTTGGGCAGCATCGACAGGAACTCATCCAGGCGCTCCACATTGATGCGCCACTTTGGTGGCAACTGAAAGAGAATCGGCCCAAGCTTCTCCCGCAGCTCTTCTGCAGGAGGCAGAAACCGATCCAACGCATTCTCCGGATCCTTGAGCTTTTTGTTGTGCGTGATGAATCGGCTCGCCTTCACGGCGAAATTGAAGTTGCGCGGAGTAGCGGCGCGCCAGAACTGAAATGTTTCTGCCGATGGCAGCTTGTAAAAACTGTTGTTGATCTCTACCGTATCGAAGTGCTGAACGTAGAAGTCCAGCATCTTGTTCGCTGGGCAGCGTTCTGCGTAAAAAGGACCTCGCCAGTGCTGATAATGCCAGCCTGACGTCCCGATCCTGATCTCGGCTGCCATTAGCGCGCCTGCCGCATCGTCCGTCTGACTAGCTCCAGTGTTGCACCGTACACGCCATGATCAAGTGCCGACTGCGCGTGGTCCGTCCACCTGTATCCACGCGGGCCTCCCAGCCGTAAAAGCGAACTCATGCTCGATTCCAAGATTGCAGATTCCGCCACAGCTACCGGTACTCCCAACCCAACAGTCGTCTTGGGTGCCACCTCGGCAAGTGCACCATAAAGGGCGCCAAACGATGCACCCGTCGCATAGTGCACGCCTGCCGCTAGAAGCGCCCTTTGCGTCGGGGAGCACCTACGTCGAAACACTCGCGAATCCAGCCAGTCTGCAGCCGCGCCGATAGAGTCCAATTCTTGGCTACTGCCGTCTACAAATCTGCGCGCTTCCAGCCTCGCAAGTTCGGCACGGGACGCACCATCAGCAGCGCCCGTGATCCTCTTTGTAAGGCGAGCAGAGCGGCTCATGGTCCAGGCTCCTGCGATGCCGCCGACCGCACCTGCGATCGCACCTTTCGTGATGTTGGGTCTTTTTAATTTCTTTGATCCCACGGTCAGACCTCCGCACCCAAGCCGACAAAGTCGATGCAGATACGCTGCAAATCCAGATGAGTTAGAGCTTGTCGCTGTTGCATTTACAGATACGACGACTCTGACTGATCCGGCCCACCATGTCTGGGCAGAGCGAATGGCAACCTGTGCAAGTGCTCCCCTCTCCAAAGATGCGTACCTTCTCAGACCTTCGGGCTCGCACGCCCGCTCTGGATTCGTATCGGAAGGAGTTCTTCATGGCAAGAAGACGGCAATGGAACGGTTTTATGGCAGGCGCTGTAACGGGCGTGGCGGCTGCTTTCGCCGCGCTGGCGCTCATCAATACAGCGGGTCGTGCGCGCCATAGTCAAATCGTACGCCTGCAGAAAAGCTTGCAGATCGGGCGCCCTGTTGAAGAAGTATTCAATTCCTGGGCGGACCTGGATACGCTCGCACGCTGTTCGCCCATGATTCATTCAGTGCGACGGCAAGGCAGTCAGTCTCACTGGGTTGTTGAGATCGAAGGCCGACGCTTTGAGTGGGACGCCGAAGTAGAGCAGTTCATCCCCAACCAGGCAATCGGCTGGAAATCCTCGAGCGGCCCGAAGCATACCGGCCGCATCACTTTCTCGCCGCTTGGAGACAATACGCAGGTCAACGTGACCATGAACTACGCTCCGCGTCGCGCTCTCCTTCGGCCTTTTGTCCGTTCGATGTCGGGAAGAATCGAAAACCACATCGAACAGGCGCTGCGCGACTTCAAGGCCGCTTTGGAAAACAAGGGGCAGGAGCAAACAATCCGCTCTGGCTCTGCTGCCACCCGCCTTGACCCGACCGCAAGCTCATCAAGAGCTACCGGGACCTTCGGTGCAGTCAGCGAGGGGATCGGCCAGACACAGCACACGCGCTTCTCCGGACCCAGCGACTACACAAGTCCTCCCGAGAAGAAGTCGTAGTTCTGTGCAACGATGGAGTGGGCTAGAACTCTGGCAGACAAACCGTGTGAAGCAAGAACGTGTGGGGAGCAAGAACGTGTGGGGAGCAAGAACGTGTGGGGAGCAAGAACGTGTGGGGAGCAAGAACGTGTGGGGACGGGGCTCTGCCCCGTCCAAATCAACTAACACATACGGCGACTTTCCTGCATTCGAATCCCTTACTCGTTCTTTGGCGGCTCCATGCCTGCATCTTGCGGAAACGAGAGGAGCTTCACTTCCCGGGATTGGCCAGACGTCTTGTTGCGCTGGTCCTTCGTAAGTTTCGTCAACTTTCCAGCCAATACGAATTGTCCCTGCTGCTCTGGCGTCTTCGCTGCATCGCGAGTCACGGTCCCGTCAAACTCGAACCACGTCCCATGCACCGGTTCTGTTGTGAACTCTACTTTGGTGCCGTCAGTCGTACCAGCCTTTAAGAATTGCGTCAGGAAAGCTCCCTTGTCGCTGGCTCCGTCGCCAAATCGCGAGATGTAACCGGTCACTCTGCCTTGTTCCTCCAAATTGATCTGTAGGAACTCACCTTCCTGTAAGAATTCGTACATGCCGGAGAAGTCACCGGCACCGTCAACTTTCGGCGCAGAAGCCGGAGTGTTTTGTGCTGTCACGACTGCTACAAACACAAGACTGGCCAACACTAAGAGGACCCGCAGACGTTTCATCAGAGCTCCTGATCAGACCACCTAATTAGACCACGACGTCGCACCCGGCGAACAGTACGGCTCCTGCACGCATCATCCGCTATAATCACACCACCCGAGAACGCCCGATCATGCAACGTTCTTCCACCGGCGCCGACTCAGCAAGCTCCGCATCGCCGCCGAGCAGTGTGAACACGAACCGCGCAGCCTTGGGCGAGCGTGACGCACCTCGACTCCTCTGGGAACTCACGCCGTGGTATCGCGAGTTCTTCGGTAACGCTTTCGACCTGATCTTTTTCCGCTTCCGCCAATCGCCGGCGGCGGACATCACATCCGCCCCAGCCCGATTTTGGCCCGACGTCTTTGTGCCCCGCACATTCCCGACCGCGGCACTGAGACTGTCGGCGCTATGTCACATCTTCGTGGCAGTCGCGCTATGGGGCTTCTCCCAGACTTGGATCACGCGGCCCCGCACTGTTGAGACGCGCAGTCCCTTCGAGCAGCAGACGATCACCTACTACAGCGTTTCCGAGTATCTTCCACCAATCGGCGACACACGTGAGCCCGCACCTGCCAAAGAGGAGAAGAAGGGCGATCCAGAGTACTCGAAGCAGCGCATCGTCTCAATCCCGCGCAGCGCCGAGAGTCGAACTCAGACGGTGGTTGCGCCTCCACACCTAAAGCTTCAGGCTGACGTCCCACTCCCAAACATGGTCGCGTGGACACCCGTTCCAGCGGCAGTCCCTTTGGCCGCCGCGACACACTCTGCTGATGCTTTAGCGGCTCCGCCTCTCACCCAGCCTGTCGAGCCAGCGCCTCAAGTCGCTCGTTCCTCCGTGCCTCTGGATCTGAGTACAGCCGTCGTCCAGCCGCCACCAGACGTTGACAACGCGAAGCTTCGCACCCCTGCTGACCTGGCCATCAACAGAGCCGTTGTCGAACCGCCACCAGAAATCGTTGAGCGGACGAAGTCCCCAAATCTCCCTCTTGCCTCGGCGGTCGAGGCAGCGCCTTCGCTGCATAACGTCCGACGAAGTGGCGATATCAACATCGCACAGACTGACACGAACGTGCCCGCCCCGCGACTGCCGGTCATAGATCAGCGGGCATCGGGTAGCTTTGTCCCGCCGAGAACTCGACCGACCGGAGCAACAGTGCGCGGCGCATCCGCTCAGGTCCGACCTCCCGCAGTAGCCATGCCCGGCCAGGCCGGCGGATCCCAGGCCGTAGGCCAGATCCTGGCCCTTGGAACTCGTCCGGCCCTTCTACGCGGCCCGATCACCATCCCTCAAGGCAATCGCGCCGGAACATTCGCTGCAGGCCCGGAAGGTAAACCCGGAGCCACTGGAACTCCCGACATAAAAGCCGTCAGGACGACTGCTGCCGGGAACGGTAGCGGGAGTGGGACCGGTTCAGGCACCAGATCCGGCACACCGATCGTCGACGGTCTCACGGTCGAGCGCGGAGCTCACACTCCCGGACCGGGCGTGGTCGTCGCGGGTACGCCTAAGCCCGCCACGTCGCCGCAGAAAAACACCTTTGCTTCCCTGATCCGTCCGAACATCGCCCACATCGCGCGCTCGACCGCACCGGGCTCCCCGCCAGTCGCAACACCCTCAAAGATAGAGGACGAGGTTTTCGGGGGGAAAAAGTACTACTCAATGACCTTGAACATGCCGAACCTCGTTTCAGCGAGCGGCAGTTGGATCATTCGCTTTGCCGAGTTGCACGTCGGCAAAGATCGAGGCGAACTCACGGCGCCGGTGGCGATGCAAAAGGTAGACCCCGCCTATCCGACGGAGTTGATGCGCCAGCGTGTGGAAGGCACCGTGGTACTCTATGCCGTCATTCACGCCGACGGCTCGGTTGCAGGTGTTCGCGTATTACGCGGCGTTGACGACCGCCTCGATCAGAATGCCCGGGTGGCTCTGATGAAGTGGCGCTTTCGTCCAGGCACAAAGAACGGGAGTGCGGTCGATCTCGAGGCAGTCGTGCAGATCCCATTCGTCGCACGGGAACTAACGTTTTAAGAATCGCCTCTGGGACCTATGCCCCTGCCCCACGTGCCTGAGTCCCGGCGTATTCGTAAATAGCGTCGCTCGTGCAAACTTCGTAGTATCGACGCGTACTCCAGCGCTTCACCTGGAAATGCCGGGGCTCAACGTGCGGAATCAATCCCTCTCTTATAACGATGTTGTGAAATGTTCCCGCATTCACCGGAACCATGCCGGTGTAGAGTCGTACTGGCCCCTCGTCCCACACTGATCGCAGTGGCGTTTCGTGCAGTTCGAGCGAGATTTCCTGTCGCAATTTCTGGAACGCCGCCTCGTTCAGGTTTATTCCGCCAACGTTATACCGTAGAAGAAATTCATCAGGTTCGCCGGCCGCGTCTGCATCCTCAATAGTCTGAAAGCAGTACACATTGAATAAGCTGTCCACATCTTTGAAAACTTTGCGTGCGCCGCGACTGCACGAAGACAAACGGTCGCTCTCATTCAAGGCGGGCGAAATCATGATTTGCTGCGTGCCGTCCACGAGGTACATCGGAGCCGAATTCTGGTAGCATATGCCGATCCCCAATTCCAGCGTTGGCAAACCGGCATCCTTCGATTTTTCGTTGTACCCTCTCACAATCTCGATGATCTCGCGGGCAAGCCCACATGCCCGTGCTACTCCAAACTGCGCTTCGCCTGCATACTCCAGTATCGCCAGGATTACGGCATCACCCTCGATGAAGAGCTTGCTCGCGCCATATTTTGGGAGGAGCTTGTTTACCGGTTCGTAGAAATTCAAACTGAAGTACGATGCCGGGTTCAGCCCTCGTTCAAACAGCGTTCGCGTCAGCGTGCTTGAATCGCGGATATCCGCCTTGAGCACCACATGGTGCACAACCTTCGCTTCTGCTGGCCTCCGCTCATCGGGCAGCGGAAACTCATAAAGGCTGTTGTTGATCGCAGAAAGTTCGCGCAATTTGTTGCTTGTGATCAGATGAATGTCGTCCAGCGCGGCCATCACTGCTTGAAACCGCTGCAGATCGCGATGGTAGCGAATAACGTCCTGCAGAAACCGCGCTGCCACCCTTGCTCGCTCGACTCCGCGACACCCCGCTACTCTCTTGATTGCGGCGTGCAAGTCCTCGGCGGCCGAATGCTTTCCGCGTTCGTCGAGCGCCTGTTCAACACGTTTTCGTTCCTCGCGCCAGATGAGTGCCTGCTTCAGTTCCTGCGGGTGAATTGGAGGCGAATACTTCGCCAGCAGCGCCGGAGTCTCATAGGCAGCGATCGCCTGGACCAGCACTCCTTCGTCATCCAGCGTGTCTTCCCATGTTTTCAGCAGCACCTGCTGGCTCTTGCTCTTTTCGCTGGTCGGGCCTCCATTGTTCCCACCGAACATTTCGCTGACATTCTCCGGAGCCATCAGCAGAGCATCGATTTCGGATTCGGCGCCAGTGCCCGAACTCGCGAACCCGGCACTTCTCATGAATTCCCGTGCGAGCTGCAGCACCGGATGAAAGCGGTCAGGATCTCGCTCGAAGTTGCCGAACATCACGTAATGCTCGGCAGCAATGTGATCGTCTCGACCGTCTTCAGTAAGGAGCAGAACGTTTTGGAGCAGTTCATATCCAGCGTCGTCCGACTCGCCAAAAAGTGAGCGCCGGGTATTCGCAAGATGCTCTTTCTCGACTGCGTACAGCGTCTGCAACAATTCCTCTCCTGCCTTGCGCAGGATCGATCTTTTCCCCAGTTGGAACTGAGCGACGCGCTCCCGTAACTCGACCGTGCTTGGCGCCTCTGCCTGCCTCGGACCTTCGTACCGCTTGAGCTTTGCGCGGCACTTTTCCAACACTGCGCTAAACTGAGCCACAAGCTCACTGCGCAGAAACTTCAGAACCGCCAACCGGCATAGCAGATCGATAGAAACATTCGACTCGCTTTTCGCCCGACGTAACGCCCCAAGCTGTAAGTCTCTCAGCACTCCCTTGAAATCGGGCCCTTCAGCCGATTTTGGCGGCGGATTCACGCCTACTCGCGTCAAGACTTTCTCGGCTACCAGGCCTTCGACTCCACCGTAACGCACGATCAGCTTTTCAATGTGAGCACGCGCGACGGCCGCAAACCTCTCACTCAGGAAGACGTCGTTCCGGACGTTATCGATGCCAGTCTGCAGATTCTCCAGTGCGAGCGATGGTGCGTATGAAGACAATACGAATTGCTTCACATTGACTGGCTTCACGCGTTGTCGGAATAAGAACGGCGCCATAATGTCGCGAATCGGATCGTACCCGGATCGGGTCCCACTACCGCCGGAGGCTATCACGCAGGTGCGTTCCAACGGTACGTTACGAAAGAAACGTTATGACAAGTGAGCCCAATCGACAATGGCGAAAAGAAAACCCGAAGAGCTTTCGCCCTTCGGGTTTGCAGTGCCCCTGAATTTCTTAACGTCCAACCTGCTGACTATCTTTTCGAGCCTTCTCGAATTCGTCTCCCGGTTGCCACTGCACTACCTGCGCCATATTCGCTGCTTTCCACCCCAGCGCCACGCCGAAGCGAGCCATCTTAGCGTTACCCTCAAAATCCCAGTTGTCGCGGAATTCGTCGCTCGGTTGATGGTAGTCGTTTTTCGTGTACTCGTTTTGGAACTGCTCGCCATAGGCCTTCGGCTTGCCTTCGAACTTCGATCCTTGGTTCACCGAGAACGCCGGGACGCCAACTCGCGACAAGCTAAAGTGGTCAGAACGGTAGAAATATCCCGCTCCCGGGTTGTCATCTGGAACAATCGTGAGGTTGAATTCCTTAGCCGTCCTCTGCACTGTCGGATAGAACGTGTTGCGCTCGGCTCCAGTAACCTCGACCTGTTCCGGAACTCCGATCGGGGCTAATCCGTCGAAGTTGAGGCCCAGGCTGATGTTCTTGGCTGGGATGGGTGGATTCAATCCGAGATACTCCGAGCCACGCAACCCCTGTTCCTCTGCGGTCACCGCTGCGAAGTAGATGGAGCGCTTCGGCTTCACAGGGTTTTCTCCAAACGCCCGCGCAACCTCCAGTAGCACACCTATGCCGGTCGCATTATCGACAGCACCGTTGTAAATGTTGTCGCCCTGCTGGTCAGGGTGGATTCCTAAATGGTCCCAGTGAGCGGAATACAAAATCCCCTGCTCCTTCAGAGCCGGATCCGAACCAGGCACTACTCCCAGCACGTTGTAGGAATCAAACGGACGCACCTTGCTAATAATGTGTGCCTTCATTCGGATCGGCATCGGAATCGGTCGGAAGTCTCGCGACTTCGCCATCTCCATCAGCGAGTTGATGTCTTTGCCCGCTGCTTTCGCAATCTGATCGGCAACTGCCAACTGAATCCACGAGGCCATGTTCAGCTTCGGTTTGCCGCTGTTTCTCAGATACGACTTCTCGCCCGTGTTCGACGTCTCCACCACGTTCCAGCCGTAGCTGGCCATGTCAGTCTTGTGAACGATCAGCGCTCCGGCAGCGCCCTTCCGCGCGGCTTCTTCGAACTTGTACGTCCAGCGCCCGTAGTAGGTCAGCGCTTTGCCTTTGAAGAATGATGGATCGTCTGATGGCGGTTCGTTCACCAGCATCAACAGAACCTTGCCTTTCACATCAACGTCCTTATAGTCGTTCCATTTATATTCCGGGGCGTCGATACCATATCCGACGAAGACAATCTCGGCGTCGATGTCAGATGTCGCTTGCTCCGTTTCGTCGTACGCGGTGATGTCCTTGGCAAAACTTAAGTTGATAGGCTGACCGTTCACCGGGATTAGCGAAAACTTGCTTTCGGGCGAAGTCGTCAGGCCAACCATCGGAACTTTCTGGAGATACGTCCCTCTGTCACCAGCCGGCTTCACGTTGTTCAGGGCTAGTTGCGTAGCAATATACTCGACTGTGAGATTGCCACCGCGCTGGCCCGTGCCGCGCCCCTCCAGCAGATCGCTCGACAAGAACTTGACGTGCGCCCGAATGCGCTGCGGATCAACAAGCTTCAACGAGGCATTGGCTGCTGCCGGCACGGCTGCCGCGGCGCTCGTGCGCTTCGCGGACGTGCTTATCTGCTTCGCTGCCCCAGCCTTCTCGCTTTGTGCGCTCATGCTGGCCGCCATGCAAAGCGCCAGCGCCAGAACAACAGGACTCTTCCTCATTCTGGAATCTCCACCACTGCCATTGATTTTGAACGGACTCAACATTGTAACGAACGCATCCGGCGCACTTCGTCAGGACGGGGTCGACGCCGAACCTCTCCAGAACAGGCTGCAAAACGACTGGTGCAAAAGTCTTCGTCTTAACATTCATCCGCTCACGGCGGACTAGTTCAGTGACCCTCAACCAGCTTTGAAGCTCGGTACGCTCTCGCCTCGTCGAAAAATATGCACGCCCGCCGCGCCATTCACTTCTTGCAGTCGCGCTGCTATCTGTTCCATTCCTTTCCGATCCCAGCCCACAATCGTCTGCTCGATCTCTCTATCCGGCGCGATGTAGAACAAAGTTGGAACGTTGGTCAATTGGTACGCATTCGAGACTGGGATACGAGCGTGGGTCGTCCAGAAGTACCGGAAGACTGAGTCCGTACTCGCTCATGAACACTCTGGTGAGCTTCTCATCATTCTGGCTTATGCCGATGACAGAAGCTGCGCCAGCAGACGCCGCATGTAAACGCTCAACATAGGGCAGGGCAAGCTGACACACCGGACAGCTCACCTTGAAGAAAGCAAGAACTACTGGTCCTCGCCTCAGTACATCGGCCAATGAGAGATCGCCCCCGCCCACGTTCGGCAGTCTGAAATCCGGCGCGAATGTCCCCCGTGTTAGAGCCTGCATAAGCGTTCTCCGAACTGCCGGCATCTCCGCGTTCGGCACGGAGTTCCAAATCAACCAACAACCGAGACGTGCAATCCCTCGCCTGAAGTACTTGCTGGCACTTCGACACGCCCTTAGATGATTCCGGCGCGCTTCAGGATCTTTCTCGCCAATCCCGTCAGCGCCAGCCGCTCAAGCTGCCCAACAGGTACCCATTTCCCGTTTGCAACAGAATCGGCCTCTCCGTCCAGCACCCGCACGATGTAATCCGTGCTGGTGATCGAGTGCTTCAGCAGCATGCATTCGCGCTCACCCGCATTCTCCCCGGCTGTCGGCAGTTCCCACATTCCAGGCATCAGCGACGCTGCAGCGGAACGCTTCACCAGGAACACCTTGCCCTCGCGTCTGCTGAGTACGAAAGCCATCGTGGCCCGATTTCTTGCTCGTTGTGTGCCCGACCCGCCGCTGCCTTTGGTGCAGCACCATGCGGACACGGGACAGCCTGAACACTCCGGCTGCTTCGGCGTACATACCGTCGCACCCAACTCCATCACCGCCTGGTTGAAATCGCCAGGGCGCTCCCGCTCCAACAAGGCGTTTGCCAGGATCCAAGCCTGCGATCGCGTTTGCGCTTCGCCGGTCTTCCTTGCCAGCACGCGTTCTACGTTGCCGTCTACCACCGCGCAGGGCTCGTCAAAGGCAATGCTCGCGATCGCCGCAGCCGTGTACCTTCCAATCCCGGGCAACTGTTGCAGTTCACTCGAATTCGGCGGGAACTTGCCTCCACGCTCAAAAGCCACTACTTTGGCCGCAGCATGCAGTGCCTTTGCTCTCCTGTAGTACCCGAGGCCGCTCCAGGCCGCCAGCACGCTGCTCTCACGTGCGCGCGCCAACGCAATCACGTCAGGAAATCGCGTCATGAATCGCTCGTAGTAAGCGATCACGGCTGCCACACGGGTCTGCTGCAGCATGACTTCGGAAACCCAAACGCGATACGGATCCTTGTCCTTACGCCACGGCAATTCACGCTTATGTGCGCCGTACCATTTCAGCAACGCGCGACGGAAGCGACGTGTGTTCGCCGCATCCATCTTCGTGAACCCGACGCTATTCGTTGACTGCAGCAAACATCCGCCCGATCTCACATTTCGAATGTTATCAGCAGGTGCAACAACCCCTCCCGGAAGGCGCATCTGATTCCACTCAGGATTCTCGGGGAGAGCTGTTGAAGTGCATCGATTGGCTTGCGTGATACTCACCCTCGCAGTACTTACCGGTTGCGGCGGCGGAGACAGTTCCTCCAACGGCGACGGACGCCCCGTCCCGCCGCCATCACCCGGCACAGGAGGCACCGGCGGAGCCGCTAATCCTCCTGTAGTCGTTAACGCCACTGCCGGGCAGTCCGCGGCTGGAGTCGACATCAATGTTCCCGCCGCTGCTTCCTCCCCCGCGCCCAACGCCACGCTTCTAGGCGCGACCGTCGTACCACCGGGCGGTGGTAGCGTGAGCATAAGCCTCAGCAACACCGGCGCGACGGTGCGCCGCGGTAGCTCCTACGTTATCGCATTGATTGGCGACGGCTTGACAACTGACATGTCGATCGCCATCTCCGGCCCCGCCGACATCGTTATCGACGCAACCAGCGTTAAGGGTTTCACTGCGACGAATGGCAAGCCAGGTTTGTCCTTCGAAGCCGCAATCTCCTCCTCCGCCGTGCCGGGTGCCCGAACCATCCTGCTAAAGAACGCACAGAGTGATATCACCTCCTTCACCGGCGGTCTGGAGGTCGTGCGATGAGAAAAGTTCTCACATTCGTCTTGCTCGCGTTGGCAATGCTGGGCACAACGCAAGCCACCACGATCGTCCCATTGTCCGTCGAGGACCTGACGCGTGGAGCTTCGACTATCGTCCGAGCCCGCGCCACCCGCGCATGGTCCGAATGGAATCCCGAACGCACCGTCATCTACACCTACACACGTTTCAATGTCTCGCAGAACTTGAAAGGTTTGCCCTCGGCGGCGGTTGTGGTGAAGCAGGCCGGAGGCACAAAAGACGGGTTAAAGCAGAGGCTATTCGGTGTACGCCACTTCCAAGTCGGCGAGGAGGCCGTGCTTTTCCTGCGCCCAAGTAAAGCGCATGACGGCACACTCGTCGTGGTTGGCCTTATGCAGGGGAACTTCCGTGTGCTTCGATCCGCAACCGGACAGGTCGTAGTCACGAATGGTGTTCCTGACGTATCGGCCGTCACATCAACCGGCCAGGTTTCGAATTTCACAGGAGCAACCCTGACCCTGCAGCAACTCGAGTCACGTGTTCGCAAGGCGGTGACCAAATGAACGCTCGCAAGATCTTCTTTGGCGTCGCTTTGCTTGTTGGTCTCGCCGTACTCCTGTTTCACACGAACCCGGCGGAGTCTTATCTGGCGCAATATGCGCAAAGGAACGCGCCTGACCGTTGGCCCGCGCAAGCGTCGCTAACCTGGAACCTCAATCCCTCAACGAGCGGAAACATCGCCGGTGGCGCTGCGCCCGCCGACATCATGCGAACCTCTTTCAATCGGTGGGCCGCCGCTCCCAACACGTCCATCAACATTTCACAGGGTTCGAACAGCTCAAAGACAGCGAAGGGCAATGACGGCACGAATCTGATCTGCTTCGTCTGTGACGCCGACTTCAGTGAAGAGCCCAGCACGCTCGCGCTCACGTTCGACACAATCCTTCAGAGCGGCCCAGGTTCGGGACAGTTCGTAGGCCAGATACTCGACAGCGACATCCTCTTCAATCCCGCAGTCACATTCCTGACAAACGGCGCCGCCTGCCCAGACGGAAAGACCTGCGCCGACCTCCAGACCATCGCCACTCACGAGATCGGCCATTACTTCGGTCTCGACCACTCGGGCGTTGTCCGCGCTGTGATGAATCCGTTTGCTCCCGACGTCCAGCGCGAATTGGGAGCCGACGATGTCGCCGGAATTTCCCAGTTGTATCCAGGGTCCCAGTCCGTGCCAACGGGCACCATTTCGGGCACCGTACGCTACGCTGCCACCGGAAGCGGCGTTTGCGGCGCGCATGTTTTCGCCGACCCCGCCGCTCCAAACTCCGGTTACCCTGCTCCGATCCGCAATACTCCGATTGGAGCCATGACTTCTTCAGACGGCTCCTACGCCATTGCTGGCGTCCCCCCGGGGTCATATACCATCACGGCCGAGCCCCTGGATCTTCCCGTCAGCAACGAAGACATTTCTGATTACGGTGCCACTTTCTGTGGTGGCTCTGTCCCAACCAACTTCACCACTCGCCAGCACTGACTTGTCCGGAGAAAACAAGAAAGCAGCCCGCGAGGGCTGCCTAGGTGTTTCTAACTAGCGAGTACGTCTATTGAACAGTCTGGGGGTGCCGCCCCCTTCCCCTTCAGGGGAGGGTGCGAGCTAGTATTCCAGCATCCGCAGGCTGATCACCTTCAGCGCCTCCGGGCTGACTGGCGGCGTGAATTGTGCCTTGGACAGCATGTGGTCGGCCCAACAGTGGTCGTACTGAACGCCGTTGCCACCGCCGCCACTGTAGTCGGTCATCGGTGAATTCAGAGTTCCGCCGGCTGTGTTCGCGACGAACACCGCACCGTTGACCTGCCCGTTGCCGCTGCCGTTGAATACGGCAGCGCCCTCACCGATGACCAGAATCAAACCATTCCAGTCATAGTCGCCGCCGATAGTTAACGTGCCCCTCACGACCAGCACCCCATAACCGGTCACCGGCCCCAACGTCAAGTCGCCATCAATGTAGTTTATGGTGGGATTGATCGCTGACCCCAGTTCAATGCTCGGCGGATTACTCCCATAGACCACCGTGGCTATATCTTTCCAACTCTCCGCGAAGGCATTCAAAGCGCTTGGAGACAGCGTTCCCAACGTCCCGTACGCATTCTCAATATCCGGAGCTGCCTTCGCACCAATGTAGTTGTCCGGTTTTCCAAGAGAGTTGAGAACTGTAGCCACCGCAGTCGGCGTCGTGGGATTGTTCGGGTCGTCATAAACGCCGATCGCCGGTTTCGCCGGGAATGGCGTCGTATTGCAGCCCGGAGATGGCGGTGTGTTGCAGCTATTCGTCGCGTGGCAGTCTCTGCCGTTCACTACGAACCCTTGCGAGTTTGGTGTGCCGAAGGCCGGCGACGGCCCTGCAAGCGTCAGCGCTCCTCCCAGATTGAACGAGAAATCCTCGTAAGTGACCCCCACTTCCATTTGTGCCATCGCCTTAGCGCCACTTGGGGTCTCGGCCATCGCCGTCAGCAGGTACACGCGTCCGCTGTACGTGCCGCCTGCACCGATCGTCGCTACAGCCCTCGCGCCCGTACCGCCTCCATCAACCAGTGTTACCGTTGGTCTCGAGGTATATCCGCTACCCGGATTAGTAACCTTGATGCTTACGACACCGCTCGTTGGGCTTATCGTCGCCGTACCCGTCGCAGTAGTTCCCGCCGTGTCCGGCGGCGCAATGATCAGATTGGGATTCGCAGTGTACCCTACCCCTCCAGCCCTTCGATCGAGCACTGCTATGTTCGTCGGGTTCATGGTGCCGTCCAGCACGCCCGTACCGCTCAACGAACCGGACCCATTCACGGGTGTTCCACCCGAAAAGCTTACCTGCGGAGCACTGCTATAGGCCCCTCGCTGCCCGCTCTGAACCGTGACGCCCGTGATCTGGTACCCAAAAATGACTTTGCTCTTGTCAATCGTGACCCCATTACACCCCGTACTGAATGACGTCGGAAGTGAGTCGTAATCGCCAGGGTTGGTGACGGTTACCGAAATTGGGTCGTACTTTCCGCTGTTGCCCCTCTCCTTGTATCCGATCGTCGCCGCGAACGCGCTTCCCGAAGTTCCTGGAGCACCTCCACTTGCAGTCGCTGCGCTGCTTCCAACATTGCACTCTCCAGTAAGCGCTGTCGTCGGAATCGAAGCCACGCACTTCTTGCCCCACTGTATTGTCGTGGTCGCATCCGGCGAACCCGCCGGGGAAAAGGTTACGTTGATGGATGGAGTGCCCTGGTAACACGGAGGCGTCCCCGAGTTGTTAAGCGTGACACTCTGCAACGGAAGGCTGGCGTTCAAGATCGCTTTCACCACCGCACCACTTCCGTTTCCATCCACCGGCACCACCTGCACAAGCGGAGCTGTTGTGTATCCCGAACCTCCGTCCGTTAGAGTGACGCTAGTTACTCCCGAAGGAATTTGCCCGATTGTCCCCTGAGCCTGTGCACCACTTCCACCCCCGCCCGTAATCTGCACGTCCAATGGTGGCGTACCGGTGTAGCCCTCCCCAGGATTCGTGATCGTTATGTTCGTGACGCCATCCTTCGGCGGTGTGCAATCCTGGTGGTAGTTGCTTGGTAGCTGCGATTGGTGCGTACCGTCCCAGCAGACTTGCTTTCCGGTGCCCGTCCCGACCGTCACCGGCGTCATGTTGTCAGCCTTCAGCGTTATACGCACCCACTTGTACGGGATCGGCACCAGATTTCCACCAGCATCCTTCAACTGCCATGCCCCAGTTCCAGTGCGCCCGTCCCACGCTTTGTTCTGGCTGTTGTCAAAATAGGCATACCAGCTATTGCCGCTCGGAATAGAAGTTGACTTGGTCGGATCGCAAGGCACACCGGGAGTCCCCGACAACCCCAGTACGTTCTCCTGACACAATTCCGTATCGAAGTATTCGTTGCTCGGGTCCCAGGGCGCAACGGTTTCACCAGGACCGGGATTGATGATGTAGAGAACGTTCTTCGCTCCCAGCGATGGCAGAGTGGTCGGAACGATGTTCAGACCTGTGCCGTCCGATTTCGGCCCAAGATCGCCGGTCAGTGGGTGAATGCGGTCGCGCGCCTCCTGCAATCCTGAAAGTGCTGCATAGAACGCCACTTGTTTGTCTCGGTAGTTAACTGAGATGGACGTTTCAGTGTCCGACGAATACAGCATCGCTAAACCGAGGCCCGTGAGCAGCACCAACGCAAACACCGTGAGCAATAACGCGGCACCCCGTTGTCGTTTGCGCATCGTCCTCAATTTCATGCCTCCTCGGGCTTCAGTTGCCCGCACATCCCATAACAGAGTTCCCCGCAGCTGCATGCGCTTGGGAACAATTGTTCAATTTGACCGTCGAGAGCAGAGTCACCATCGGTTTTACTCCGGTCGCGTCGGGAACTTGGGACTGCACCGTCAGCTTAACCGCGATCGAGTTGATATTCGCTACGGTCGTGGCGTTATTCACCATGTCGATCGGTGGGGTTACCTGGGTGCCGTCGGCAAGGTAAGCGACAAAGATCGGGTCGTCTGAAGTGCCGTTCTGCACACCTTGCACTTCGATCTGGTCCATCTCAGGCTGTCCCGTCACCGGATCTGCCCCGTCAAGCTTCTGCGTTTCACTGCGCTTCAGGCACGGACAGCCCGGTCCGTCGTTGCTCAGGTGATACCGAATCACCGACACGTATTGTGTGCCGTCTACGGCCGCTTCGAACCAGAGATCTCCGACGTCCACTTTGACCAATCCGACAGCGTTCCATTGGCTCGTCGGCAGCAACTTGGCTGTATCTTCGGCAGAAAAATTGCGGTTGTTTGGATAGCCCGCCCCGCGCAGGTCGCGCGACATCTGGTCCATAAATTCGCGCGACTGTTGGAAAAGGTCTAGCTTTGTCTGCTCTGAGGCCGCGTTCCTCTGCGCCTCGCTAATCTGCTTAAAAATCGCGCCAGAAATGATGGTGATCACCGCTAGGACCACCAGCATTTCGATCATCGAAAAACCGCGCTCAAGCCCGCGATGTGTGCGTTTCCTGGCCATCTTATTGTTTCCCCACGTACGAGCGCATGGTCACAGGTAGCGCAAATGCGAAACGCGCCACACCCATGTTCTTCGGCTTCGCTGACACCGTGACAAGATAGGTATTGGAAACTGTCGAGATATGCCAGCGCACGTCGTAAACGGTCTGTATCGCCGCGTCAGCATCGCTGCAGACGACAAAGTCCATGTGGTAATTGGCTGGCGGAGCACTCTGACTGAAATCAATTGTCGCCCCTTTCAGTTGCGCTCCCCCCACTGCCGTCTCGATGTTCCACGTCGTTCCTTTGCAGTCCTTCACCATGGAAGGTCCGCCGCGTGCCAGCACAGCACTGATTTGTTCAATGACGGCTTGCGACAGCATCGTCGCGCTCGTATCAACTTTGCTCCTGCCGTTGTTGCCAATGGCCAGAGCGAAAATCCCCATGATCGCCAATAACCCCACCACCATCACCACCGCGGCGATCAGCAGTTCGATCATCGTCATGCCGGCCTGCGGCTTTAAACCCCGCAATCGACGATTGGCTCTAACCATGGCTTACTTCCTCCATTCGCTGCCGTTCCAATAGAAAGCGCTTATCCGCCCGGCCGGCGATATTCCGACTGCGCTCCAACGCCCGTTGATCGAGAAGTAGTAGACGAAGCCTGCCACCGCGTTACACTTCTTCGTCGAATCTGAGAAGCTGCACGGAATTCCGCGAGGGCTGAACGAGGGTTCCGTACTAACAGGGTCTGTTCCCCCACCCCACATCGCCTCCGCATCGAGAGTCGCCGGCGCACCATCGCCTGACGGACTTGTCACCATCGCCATACCCTGAGGCAAAGCCAGAGCTTTATCCGGCTGCGCCCCCTCTCCAGCTATGGCGTCCGTACTCGTTACCCAGGTTCGGCCCCCGGTTTCAGAAAAGTGCACCGTCTTCGTCTTGTTGCGCCTAACCGCGTTTGAGCGGGTATCCTGTATGACTCCGATGACCTCACCCATGGCTGATTTCGATCGTGAACTGCTGATCACGTTCCACATGGTCGGAAGGGCCAGCGCCGCAATGCACATCAGAATCGCCACGACGATCAGCAATTCGATAAGGCTGAAACCATTCGGTTCACGATGTTTGGAAGACGTACTCATCCGTGATCCTTCGCCGATACTTGGCAACTGCCCGCACGCACTCCCTCACTGGACGCACGGCGGCGTTCAAATCTATGAGCCCTGTATATTCTGGGTTCAATGTAAGCGGAAAGCTATGTTACTGAAGTACCGAGTCTTCGAGCTGTTGGTCACCAGTTTTCTCACGCCTAAAACATTCACAAGCTGACCTGAAACGCTGACCGCTATTGGTCGTCTCGGTGCCGCACCCTTCCCCTTTAGGGAGACTGCGAACTGTCCGGCGCTTCTTATCTCACCTGCGCATGCGCGATTGCGATCCAGCCCTTCTCCGCCTTTTGCCACACTGTCATCATCTTCCACTGGATCGGTTCCAGTTCCCGCCCGCCCGAGGCTCCCTTGAACATGGCTGTGTACGTCACGACAATATCGTGTCCGTTCGGAGTGACCTTGAAGTCACCGAGAACGTAATCCTTCACTTCCGTGTTGCGGAACCGCTCAAGCGTGGCGTCACGATCCAGCACCCCTTCCGGCGTCTGCCACACCCAGCTCACGGCGATGTGCTTTCGCAGTTCGTCGAGGTTCTTGTCCTTAACCTCCTCCCAAAACTGCCGTTGCAGCGCCTCGCCACCGGTGGCGTTCCACCCCTTATTCTTCTTGCCGCCGTAGATAGTGCAGCCGCTCAAGAACAGAGCGGCGAGAATCGCCGCGACCATTGCCACGCGAGTTCTTCCAGCCATGAAGAAATTCTACCTTGCACCCTTTCAGCAGCAACGTAACCACTCAGGCTCCCTGCTACTCCGCCCCGGCCCGCTTACGTTTCATGTCAAGTACCCCGAACGTGGAAAACCCAGCAAGTCTTTCAACCAGAGACGAAATAGTCTCCGCATGCATGGCGGGTGTCCGCCGCGGTTCCGCTAAACTGGAAGTAGACGATCGACTTCAGTCATCCTGAGCGCAGCGAAGATCTTTGCTTCCGCGAAGCGCGGCCTGATCGGTCGTCACGCTGGCGCGGAAACCAGCCATGGTGGTAGCTCCAGCGGATTCGCGAACCTGATCAGAATCTATCTCCTTCGTTTAGAGGAGTCTGACAGATCGCCCTCGCGCAAATCCGCATGAATAGCGGATTGTCGAGATATAGGGGGGGGTACCCACGAAGTAAACGGGCCGCCCTCTTCAGGCGGCCCATAATCATTACTACTTAGCAATCACTCAAACTGCTTTACGCCTTGATCCCCTCGATCTGCATCAGGTCGATCTGCTTCTCGAATGGGATCGAGTACTTCTTTTCGATCTTCTCGCGGAAGGTCGGACCCGAGTTATACGCGCAGAACGGGTACAGCAATCCGTTGGGCGCAGCATAGTGGATCAGGCACCGGCGCACGCGCTCCACGTCATAGTTGTAGTGATCCATGAAGTGCATACCGGCCACCAACAGCGTTCGATACGTGAGCACGCCGTCGTTGCCGTTGCGGCCGATCTTCTTGTCCGTGAATCCGCGCAGGGTCTCGATGAATTTGTCGAAATTCAATCCCGGAGGCGCAAATTCCTGGTGGAAGTGCTTCTTTAGCGACTGCCACGCCTTAAGACCCGACCACGACTTGCCGAAGAACCCAGCCCCTTCCGTCTTTTCGCCCAGCGTGTACATATCCTGTAGAGCGTTGCCGACATCGAAGAACCGCGTAACCGGAATCGCCGTTCGGCTGTTCTTGTCCACAAATAGGTAAGTTCCGATCGAGCAGTGCGGATGGCAGCTCATCGTCGGCACTTCCTCGCCACGCAACGCGCCAAGCAGTTTCGAGAACGGAGTCACGCAGGCCAGCGGGAACCAGTCGTTGTAAGCATCAGTAAGCCCGGTCTGATCAGCCACAGCGTGCGCCAGGTCAGCCTGTGTAAAGCGCTTCTCTTCCAACTCTTTCTTATTGATACGGCCCGTGAACGCCACCGGCTGGAAGCTGATGCCGCTCATGCACTCGATATTCTCGAGCGCCAGGTTCACGATGTCACCGATCTGGTGATCGTTGATGCCGCGAACGATCGTCGGCACAAAGACGATCTTCATGCCGGTCTTCTTGCAGTTCTCGATGCACTGCAGCTTCTTTTCCCAGAGCGACTCGCCGCGCGTACGCTTGTAGATGTCGTCGCAAACGCCATCAAGCTGCAGATAAAGCGTCTGCAAGCCGGCTTCGGCGCACTGCTGGGCAAACTCCAGATCGCTCAGCATGATGCCATTCGTTGCCGCCTGGACGTGCGAAAAGCCCATCTCTTTCGACAGACGCAGCACGTCCAGGAACCGCGGATAGATCGTCGGCTCGCCGCCCGAGAACTGCACCACGCGGCACGCCACCGGACGCTCGTTCCTCAACGCCTGTAACATCTTGCGCACTTCGGCGAAGCTCGGCTCGTAAAGTGTCCCCGCCGCATTGGCGTTCGCGAAGCACACCGGGCATGTCAGGTTGCACCGGTTCGTAAGGTCAACGTTGGCCAATGCCGTATGCGACTGGTGCATCGAGCACAGTCCGCACTGGTCCGGGCAGTTCTTCGCGTCCGGAATCGCCGGGTTCGACAACCCGCGATTGTCACCGAAGTGCCACTTCTCCATCTTCAGATAAAGCTTCACGTCGGAGTAAATGACGTCGCTGAAGTCTCCGTGCTCGGCGCAGGTCTTTTCCATGTAGACCTTGCCGTTCTTCTCGAACAGGCGCGCATCAATCACCTTGCTGCACTCGGGGCAGAGGGATTGCGTCTGTTTGGGCAGGCCCTTCTGAACAGGGACGATCTGATGGCCGGTATGGGTCGTCTGCGGCTGCACGAACTTGAAGTCCGGCCGCATCTGTTGCGAAAAATTCGGCGTCGTGTCGAGCCCTTTGAAGTCGGAGCCGATCGTCACTTTCTCCGCCGGCGGGATGGTATGAGTACTCACGTAGTTATCCTCGCTTACCTATGAATACGGCTTTGGATACACGCCTATCCAGAGTGCCTGATTTGGACTCTCGATGGTACCCCACTCTCTTTCGCAGGGTCTCAAAAAGAACCGAACGGTAGAAAAGGCGGGCCGAACGGCAGCAGCTTACAGCGAACAGCAGGCGGAAAAATCTCTCCTTGCGCCTCTCTATGTGATTGAAATCACACGGCGTAGTGATGACAATCGGGTCACCACACTTCGGGGCTTTCAGCTTTTAGGTCACTCTGGTCTGCACATGCTCTGGCGTGACAAAAAAGAGCCGCCAGGACGGGCCCCGGCGGCTAATGCAACGGGAGGGACACTGAGGCTTACCTAACAAATCGCTGGCGTTCCACTGCCCCAAGGTCGAATCTAGTCCCCCATCACTGGCTCCACTTCCTCCTTGTGTGCCTCTTTCGCGGCTGCCGGCTTAACTCCTAACGACCCAAGCGGCACAAATCCATTCTCCGGCGGCTTTTCACCCAGGATGTGCTGCCGGTAGAGTTGCTCCATTCTCGCGTTCTCCGCAGACTTTAGTGCCGCGTCCCGCGCGCGAATCTTCTCCTCACGTGCGGTCTTCGCGATGCCCAGCTTGTCCAGATCGTGCTGCTCTTCGATCGTCACGATCTCATCTCGGAGTTCTAACCCCTTCAGTTCTGGCTTTTCGATCGCAACTTTCTTCCCGCCGGCGAAGATCTCATGCTTGCCATGTTCTTCGTACCACTTCGTGAGCGTGGCCGTCATGTGCATCTTCTCGATGATGTTTCGCCAGCCGATACCGGTGTTGTAAGCGCAGAACGATATCTCGCCCTGCTGCGTCGCGTACGGAATGATGCACTGCTCCGTGCGGCGGAAGTCATAATTAAACAGGTCCTGGAACCACATGCCCGCAATGAATAGGAAGTTCCAGCGATCCTGGCGCCTCTTCTGAATATCGGCCAGCGTCCGGTCTCCCGAAACTTTGCCATACGCGCCCTTCTGCGCTTTCTTGGTGGCACCGAACGTCTTGTCGAACTTCTTGAACAGGTCAACCAGTTTGAAGTGTGTTGGCGACTTGAACGGGTCGTAGTTCCTCATCAACGACAACGCCATTCCCGTGACACTGAGGAACCGCCCGCGACCGGCATCATTCACTTTCATGATGTCCTTCGCCAATCGATCGCCGTTCAGGAACTCCGTAACCGGTTTGGCTTCCTTGGTCTCCTTGTCCACCATGATCGCCATGCCGACGCCGCAGTTCGGATGGCACCCGCAGCTCAACTGTCCCCAGTCTGCCTGCGGCCCGTGAACGATATCCGACCAGTCACTGAACGTGCTGACAAACGACAACGGGAACCAGTCCCTGCGCGGCTCGCCAAAGCCCACCTGATTCTTCACGTCATAAGCCAGGTGGGACAACGTGTACCGCTGCGCCATGCGCCGCTCGTCCGTAACCGCTTCGTCACGACCGGTAAACGAGACTGGCTGGAACGACAGGAACGGGATGATCTTCGGATTGTCGAGCGCGAACTTGATAATGCGTCCGACTTGCTCGTTGTTGATGCCGTTTATGATTGTCGTCACTGGGACGATGTCCACACCGGCCTCATACAAGTTCTCGATCGCGCGCAGTTTCACGTCGAACAGGTTGCCGACCTTCCGATGCGAGTTCGCGGCATTGCCAATCCCGTCAAACTGCAGATACACATATCTCAACCCGGCCTCAGCCGCCGCTTTGCAGAACTCTTTGCTCTTCGCGAACTCGATTCCGTTCGTCGCCGCCTGAACGCTGGTGTAGCCCACTTTGCGCGCATACCGCACGGCATCAAGAAAATACGGCGACAAGGTTGGCTCGCCACCCGAGAACTGCACTGACATCTGCCGCTTCGGCTTGATCGTGATCGCGTCGTCCAGCAGCTTCTGAATGTCCTCCCAAGTAAGCTCATGAACGAAGCCGACCTGGTTCGCGTCCATAAAGCACGGATCACACATCATGTTGCAGCGGTTCGTAAGGTCGATCGTCAGCACCGAGCCGCGCCCATGGGTAATCGTGCTCGACCCGTGGTTGTGCAGGCGCTCGTCGTTATGCGCCCGGATGTCCCGCCCCGGGAAGCTCTCTTCCAGGTGCTTGAACATCACCGGATCGATCGACATTACGTCTTCGAAGTGCCCGTGAATCGGGCAGTCCTTCACCATCAGAATCTTGCCGTCCCGCTCAACGATTTGTGCCTTGATCTCCCCAACCTTCTCGTTCTTCAGGATCTCGACAGGCAACGCACCATCGAGGATCTTCTGACGGATCTCCGGGATGCACTTGGGACAGAGCGAATCCGTTGTGCGTGGCCACCCGAGCTGCGGCTTCTGCTTTTCATATGACTTCAACAGCGGCTTGTCAGACCACTTCGGCGTGAATGATGACCGCTGGTTGATCCTGTTCAATCGCTCGAAGAGTATCCACGCAGCCCCGGCGGCGATCGTCAGGACCTTCTCTACATACTTGATAGGTTTATGCATTGCTCCAATCCTCGTAACAATCCACGACGGCGTACCACGAACACTGAGCGAAGACACTCGGACGCCCCACATCTGCTATCGCGATTAAACCCGCCATAGCCCGACATCCGAAACTACGAATCCGCAAATGGGCCTAATATCGCCCTCAGCGGCAGATAATCACATCCAATGGTGACCCGCATCACGCGCTAAAGTGTTATCAGGAAAGGAGAAGAAGGCGTCACGACGTAGCGCCGCCCGCCCGGCGGCTGTCGCGTGGGCTTCCCGTCCACGCACAAACGTGTACCTATAAGTGCGATCTCACGCCGTTTCTCGACTGTGTGGGGACGGGCTGCTGCTCATACCCCCATTCTTATGGTGTGCCCTACTGAATACGACCCGCAGCAACATGGCTAAGAAAACACGACCTCGTCATCCCGACCGGAGCCTCGCGCAGCGAGGCGCAGTGGAGGGAGCCGCATTCTCCCCGCGCACATCTCTCCGTAGCCTTGTGGGGACGGGGCTGCGCCCCGTCCCGCATCCCTAGGGACGCGTCGAACTTAGCCCAGGACGAAGTCCTGGGTAACCTGCTCCATTCATTCAAGCCGAAGGCACGGCCGATTTCGCACATTGAAACCCGTTTTCAATATCCGCCCTTTTTCGTCGCCATTCAGCTAAATAACTGAATAACTTACAGATCGCTCCAAATTTCCCTTTGCTTCGGCATCTCTGACGTGCCTAGAATTGATGTACGACAAAAACAGTCGCATTTACCCCGAATGCTGAAGCTGACCAAAAAAGCGGATTATGGCCTGATCGCCATGAAGCACCTCGCCGAGCACGCGCTGGCTGGCGGCGACCTCCGCGCCGTGTGCTGCTCGGCAAAGGATCTCGCCGAGATATATGGCCTGCCCCAGGAAGCCTTGGCGAAGATCCTGCAGAAGCTAGCCAAAGCCGGACTGCTCGTCTCCCAGTTCGGCACGAACGGCGGTTATACGCTGGCACGTGCTCCGCAGGCGATCACCGCTTTTCAGGTCATTCAGGCCATTGAGGGCCCGGTACTCGGCACTTCCTGCGTTTCCGTCCGCGGTGAATGCGAACAGAGCACGCGCTGCACCGTGCGCGAACCGCTACGGAAAGTGACCCAAGGTATCGAGGAAGTCCTGAACCGGATCACGATCTACGACATGGCAACGAGCCACAAAGCGGCTGAGTTGGTAAACATTGAATAGTAAAGGTGTCGATCGTCTGAAATTTGAAGAACGCGAGGATTTCGAGACGTGTGCACGCGAAACCTCCGAAACATCCGACACCTCCGAAACCCGAGGTTGGAACCATGAGCACGAACATCCCGGTCCCCGAAGGCATCAAGCTGCCGATCTACATGGATAATCACGCGACCACACGCGTTGACCCGCGCGTGCTCGAAGAAATGTTGCCGTATTTCACCGAGATCTACGGCAACGCGGCCAGCCGCAATCATTCCTACGGTTGGGAAAGCGAGAAAGCTGTCCAGCTAGCGCGCGAGCGGATCGCCAAACTCATCGGCGCCGATCCCAGGGAGATCATCTTCACTTCAGGCGCAACCGAAAGCGACAACCTCGCCATTAAAGGTGTGGCGGAGATGTACCGCGAAAAGGGCGACCACATCATTACGTGCTCAATCGAGCACAAGGCCGTGCTCGACACCTGCAAGCGCCTCGAGAAACGCGGTTTCCGAGTGACGTACCTGCCGGTTCAGAAAGACGGACTCATCGACCTCGATGAACTCAAGAACGCCATGACGGACAAAACCATTTTGGTCACCATCATGGCCGCTAATAACGAGATCGGCGTAGTCCAACCTTTCGAGCAGATCGGCAAGCTTTGCCGCGAGCGCGGCATTCTGTTCCATTCAGACGCAACGCAAGCAGTGGGAAAGTGGCCGCTCGATGTCAATAAACACTGCATCGACCTGCTCTCAATTTCCGCGCACAAGATGTATGGTCCTAAGGGAGTCGGCGCGCTCTACGTGCGCCGCAGAAATCCGCGCGTCCAACTTGTCGCACAGATGGATGGCGGGGGCCATGAGCGTGGATTCCGCAGTGGCACCCTGGCCGTACAAAACATTGTCGGCCTTGGCAAGGCTTGTGAAATCGCGTTGCAGGAAGGCCCCAAAGAAGCCTGCTATCTCTCGGGACTGCGGAACCGCCTCAAAAACAAAATACTGTCCGAGTTGGACGAAGTTTACGTAAATGGTTCGATGGAGCATCGCCTGCCCGGCAACCTGAACCTTAGCTTCGCCTACGTTGAGGGCGAGTCTTTGTTGATGGGCATCAGCGACGTAGCCGTTTCCAGCGGCTCCGCCTGCACTTCGGCCACACTCGAACCGTCGTACGTTCTGAAGGCCCTCGGCACAGGAGACGAACTGGCACACAGCTCCATCCGTTTCGGTTTGGGCCGCTTCAACACCGAAGCCGAGGTCGACTACGTCGCCGCACGAGTGGTTGAAACTGTTAAGCGCCTTCGTGAGCTCTCGCCGTTGTACGAGTTGGCCAAAGAAGGCGTGGATCTGAAAACTGTCGAGTGGAATGCGAAGTAAGAAAGGCGCCATGGGCCCTTTGGCTGTAGGCTCCTGGTTCTTATCGGGATGCCACCAGCAAGGGGCCAATAGCCTGGAGCCAAGAGCGAATTCTATGTCCTATAGCAACAAAGTTCTCGACCACTACACGAACCCACGCAACGTCGGCTCACTCGATAAAAGGAGTGCCGACGTAGGTACCGGCCTTGTCGGCGCGCCCGAATGCGGCGATGTCATGAAGCTTCAGATCAAGGTCAACCCCGAGACGAACGTCATTGAGGACGCCAAGTTCAAGACATTCGGCTGCGGGTCGGCAATCGCATCCTCTTCCCTTGCGACCGAGTGGGTGAAGGGAAAATCCATCGACGAAGCGCTCGAGATCAAAAACACCGATATTGTCCGGGAACTCGCACTTCCTCCCGTGAAGATTCATTGCTCGGTCCTGGCGGAAGACGCAATCCGTGCCGCCATCAGCGATTGGAAGAAGAAACAGGGTGACAACAAGTAACCGGACGCATTCAGCGTAACAAGAGCAACAATATGTCTCACACAACACAACTCGGCTCCGCCGCAGCTCCGGCCAAAACCATCACGCTGACGGAAAAGGCGCTCGCTCGCGTTCGCGCAGTCCTGTCGCAACAAGGTCTGACCGCCGAGGGCGGCATTCGTTTGGGCGTTCAGGGCGGAGGATGTAGCGGGCTCAGTTACGTGGTTCAGTTCGAAACGGGACCGCAGGAGCGGGACCGAATTTTCACGTTCGGCGACGTGCGCGTGTTCGTTGATCCAAAGTCGTTCATCTATCTGGCCGGCATGACAGTCGATTACGAAGAAACTCTCATGAAAACCGGCTTCGTGTTCAACAATCCAAATGCCGCAAAGTCGTGCGGCTGCGGAAGTTCTTTTACAGCCTGATCAGTGGAGATATGAGCGACGTTGCGATCAAGTTTGGTCAGGACAGCCGCAAGCCGGCTGACACCGTGGAGATGGGCATTGTTACGTGTGACACCTGCGCAGCCCGGTTCACGATCAACCAGGACGCGCAATATCAGAGCATGGAGGCCGCCGAGCGCCAGGCCACGTGGCTCGAACGCCGCCTCACTCACGATCACGAGGCCGGCCTCGACCACGACGACGCCATCGACCTGCCCGGGTTCTCACGCGGATGACACCCGTCTCGTCCTGACCGTCCGCACCGTTGAACGAGAATGAAAAGGCGAGCTAAAACGAGTTGCTTTACTAACGGCTAATGGCTGACACCTAACGGCAAATACTCATGCCAAGAAAATCGAAATCCGATTCACTATCCGAATCCGCACTCCAGGTGCTCAACGGCAACGGCGAGCACGCCTCTTGCTGGTCATGCGGCGACATGGTGGCCGCGCACTTCTGCAACGCTTGCGGTAAAGTACAGCCCGCGGTCCCGGCCGACTACTTCTCATTTTTCGGCCTGCCTCGCAAGCTCAACATCGATCTTTCCGCCCTCGAGCGCGAGATGTACCAACTCAGCCGCCGCTTGCACCCCGACCTCTACACGCAAGCGTCCGAGCAGGAACAGACCTGGAGCCTCGAGCAGACATCGCAGTTGAACGACGCTTACCGCACCCTGCGCGACCCGATCGCCCGCACGCGCTACCTGCTGATACTGGAGGGGTTCAAGTCCGAGGAACAGTCGATCCGCGCCACCGAAACTGCCCGCACTTCAGGCCAGCCAAAACAATCGCCCGTTCCAGCGGAACTGCTCGAAGAGGTTTTCGAAATCAACATGCAGCTTGAAGAGCTGCACATGAACAAGAAGACAGCTGAGGACGACTACGCGCTCACCGCAGAAGTTCAGCAGGCCCAGCACAAGTTCGAACAAAAGCTCCGCGCCATGCAGGGCGAACTCCGTACTCTCTGGAGCGCATGGGACACCCTCATTGATCGTTCAGCTTCGGGAGATACGGCGACCACTGACGAACGCCGAGTACTCTGCCTGAAAATGCTCGGATTACTGAACCGCCATCGGTACGTGCAGCACCTCGTTCGCGAAATATCGGACGCTCTGGAGAGCTAACGCAATTGGAATCATTGCTGCGAAAGCCCGTCGGCAATGATTCGATGAGTCATTGAGCTAATGGATCAATCACGAGTAGTCGGCATCGATCTCGGCACCACCAACTCGCTGGTGGCTTACATGGAAGGCGATCGCCCAGTCATCATTCCTGGCGAGGACGGCGCCAATCTCGTCCCATCACTGGTTGCGATCGACCCGGATGGAAAAGTCATCGTCGGTAACGCCGCGCGCAAACACCTCATTGAGACGCCCGACCGAGCTGTCTATTCCGTCAAGCGCCTCATGGGCCGTGGCATCGACGACGTCCAGAACGAACTCAAGCTTTTCCCGTTTCACCTTGCCGACGACCTTTTGCCCGGCGAAGTTCTGCGCATCAAGCTTGGCGAACACACCTATTCTCCACCTGAGATTTCTGCATTCATCCTGCGCCAGCTCAAGCGCAACGCGGAACGCTACTTCGGCGCACCGGTCACGAAAGCCGTCATCACTGTCCCGGCATACTTCAACGACGCCCAGCGGCAGGCCACAAAAGACGCCGGTCGCATCGCCGGACTCGACGTCCTTCGCCTGGTCAATGAACCGACGGCCGCATCGCTCGCCTACGGTCTCGACAAGAAGACGAACGCCACAATAGCCGTCTACGATTTTGGCGGCGGGACCTTCGACATCTCGATCCTCAAACTGCACGAAGGCATCTTCGAAGTCATCGCAACCAACGGTGACACCCACCTCGGCGGCGATGACATCGACAATCTCATGATTGCCGTCGCTCTTGACGACATCCAGGGCGAGTTCGGCTTCGACCTGCGCCGAAGTTCTGAAGCAGTTCAAGCGATTCGCAAGGCGGTCATCGACGCCAAAATCGCGCTTTCCACGCAGCCACATGCCGTGCTGGATTTTGACCTGCCCGACGGCAAGCGTTATCAGCGCACCATCCCGCGCGAACTCTTCGAACAGTTCATCGAGCCGATAATCAAGCGCACCATTGGTCCGTGCAATCAGGCTCTCGCCGACGCCGGTCTGAAGCCCAGCGAGATCGACGAGGTCGTTCTCGTCGGAGGCTCCACCCGCACCCCTCGCGTTCGCCAGCTCGTTCGCGACCTGTTTCAGCGCGAACCGCATTACGGACTCAACCCCGACGAAGTTGTCGCCCTCGGCGCTGCCGTTCAGGCGAACATCCTGAGCGGGGCGTCCGACGCAACAAAAGACATGCTTCTCCTCGATGTCACGCCGCTCTCACTCGGCATCGAGAATCTCGGCGGCGTCGTTGCCAAGATCATCCATCGCAACTCGACAATTCCAGCCTCTGCAACCGAGTACTTCACCACGGGAGTTGAGGGTCAGGCAAACGTCGCCATTCACGTCCTGCAGGGCGAGCGCGAGATGGCCAAGGACTGCCGGTCGCTTGCGCGTTTCGAACTCCGCGGCATTCCTCCCATGCCCGCAGGACAGCCGCGAATCGCCGTCAAGTTCCTCATCGACGCCAACGGCATCCTGCACGTCAGCGCTCGCGAACAGCGCAGCGGCAAACAGGCTGAAATCGAAGTCCAGCCGAGCTACGGCCTTACCGACGAGCAAGTCGAAACCATGATCCTGGAATCCTTCGATTACGCCGAGCAGGACTTCGCCGAGCGCCAGGTGGTTGAGGCCCGAAACGAAGCCGAGACGATCCGCGCCGCACTTGAGAAGGGTCGAAACAGTGCCGCGTGGGAAAAGCTGACCTCGGACGAACGCACAAAGATCGCCAAACTCGAGGCCGCGCTTAACGCCGTAAAGCCCGGAACCGATTACCAGGCAATCCGCGGCGCCATAGACGCCCTTAATCAGGGCACGATGCGCCTTGCTGAACTCATGATGGACGATGCGGTCTCTTCGGCCCTCAAGGGCCGTACATTCGATCAGGCAAGTAGGAAGCTGGGCGAAGGCCCCGAAGCCCCACACCCATTCGCAAAGGCAGAAATCAAATGATGTGGCGACGGGGCTGTGCGCCGTCCCGGGTTTCGGAGACCTTTTTTCACGTTAAAGCTTATATGTCCACCAACACAGAAACGATTCGCACCACGCAGTCGAGCACCCGCACGGTGCGCGTCACCTTCGTCCCCGAAAACCGCACCGTCGAATTCGACCTCGATGCTCTCCCGTATCAGGACCACGGCAAGCCCGCATCTATCCTCGATGTCGCATTGAACTTCGGAATCGAACTCGACCACGCCTGCGGCGGCCATTGCGCGTGCACCACGTGTCATGTAGTCATCAAAAAAGGCGCTGAACTCCTCAGCGAAATAGACGACCAGGAAGCCGACAAACTCGACGAAGCCGCCGACCTCCAACTTTCATCGCGCCTCGGTTGTCAGTGCCAGATCATGAAGCCCGGCGAACTCGTTGTCGAGATCCCAAGCTGGAACCGCAACTACGTTTCAGAAAAACACTGACCCAGCCTGTTTAGCGAGTTGCCACAACTCCTTAAAAGGGTCGGGGCCCAGATTTGTCATAGCGTATCTGGCTCTAAAGCAAAAAACGCCTGCGAGAGTCTCGCAGGCGTAACTTCCCCAGAACCATCCCCTATGTCCCGTCATCCCGACCGAAGCCTCGCGCACAAGACGCACTGGAGGGACCTCCATTTCCCCATTTAACAGGCGCCCCTGAACTCAGCGAAAGACCTGCGGGCCAAACGACTCTAACCCGTCCCGGAGGGACGAAGCGAACGTAGCCCAGGACGAAGTCCTGGAGAGGCAAACGTGAGTCACCAACCGACGTAGGCACGATGGAAACGCGCACTACGATCGTTTTTCGCCTTCCCACGTCACCATAGGTTCGCCGCAACAGCTGAGCGGACCAGATCCCGACACGCCCGCGACGGCCACGCGTCCGCATGTGCGGCACCGAAATTTGAAAAAGGTCGATGAATACAAACCGTCAGTCGCCTCGATGTGTCTCAACACTCCGACGAGGTGAATGCGCCCGAGGAGCAAACCCAGTGCGAATCCAATCAGCAACATCACGATCATAAGCGATGGATTGGCAGTCATTAGTGCCCGTGAGAAAGCTTGGGCCAGTAGGTCAACTGAAGCGAAAACGCCACATCCGACTTGCGTTTAGGCTCCAGAACTGGGATTAGCCAGTTCTCGTATTGCAGCGCGCTCTGGACTTCAAAATCACGGTTAATCCGCACTCGCGCGCTCAGGCTTAGATCGTGCTGCGTCCCGCCACCTGGAAGGAACTTCGGACTGATCTTCGCGTTACGATAAGCAAGCTGCAACGAGGTATCCGGCCTGAACCAGTACGTGCTCCACGCCTGCGCTCCTTTTCCGGCCCGGCCAATCCAGTTACCGATGATGTTGCCTTTGTTCGTGTGGCCGTCGCGGTAGTTTCCATTCCAGTAAATGAACCGGCCGTCCGATGTTCCAGAAGGAGTGTCCGTGTACACCGCTTCAGCCCTGAAGTCGAGTTTCTCAATGTTCGGGAAATGCGAAAGGTAAAAACCCGGACTGATGGCCGCGCGCGGGGGCGCAGCCAGCGGCGATGGATCATCGTCGACATAAGTATCCGCGTACAACATCAACCATTTTCGAAGCCCCGGAATGCGATAGCTCACATCGAATCCGCCCTTTCGATCACCCGGATCGAATTGCGCCATCGATGAACCGAGGTGATCGCCGAGGCTGAAAAAGCTTTTGTAGAACGTCGAGAAAGTCAGGGGCCTGTAACCCTCGCCCGCGAAAATCACGTTGCGCGAAAATCCGAGTTCCAGATTGTTTGTCGGTTTCAGACTGATCTTCTGGCCGTGAATGAATGGCCGTCGCGGATGCCGATGACCGGACATCTTGCCGAAGAATGCTTCGTACCGCATTTTTCCCAAGTACCTGAACACCCACGGCAATGTAACGGGAATAGGTCGGCTGATGCGCAGCATGTACATCGGTTCTGCGTTGTTGCTATTGAGTAACGGTCCGCCACTGCTCGGCCCCCACCAGAGGCTCTGCTTGCCAAAAGAGATCTCGTCCCCAAACAGCTTCACCGTTGCATAGGTATCCAGCAGCCGCCATTGATTTGTGGCACCTGTGGCGTATGGCTGAACCATTGTCCTGTCGAGACCCGCAATGAGTTCCCTTATCTCTGAGGTGTAGCCCGACCACGAAGGAGCATGTTGATACTCTCCATTCACGTACAACGAGAACCGGCCCGCGTGCGCACGCGCAGTGAAACCAGTGACGTTGTTGAAGCCGCTACGGTAAGGGCGTCCGTAATCGTTTACGATCGTCTGCCCAAAGTGAAAACTGTCGTTGAGGGGATCGCCGCTGATCTGCGTGGCTCTGGTATAAACGGAATCAAATCGCACATCCCGCGGCGACGCTCCGAGTACGCCGCCTCTGGAGTCGAATTCGCTGACAAGACTCTCGTAGATAGTTCTCGCGGTTTCCTCCGTGTTTGGATCCGCAGCGATCGCTGACCCGGCCTCCTCCAGCATCTCCAGACAAGCAAGCCTTGTCCACGGACGGATGCCGACGAAGCCTGAGCGCACATACCCGAGTGCGATCAATCTGTCGAACGCCGGATAAATCCAGCTGTTCAACGGCACATAGGTGCTGGCCATCTTGCTGCTGCGTTCAACATCGAAAGGCGTTCGCGCTGCCCCCGCGACATCGCTGGTCGAAGTCAACTGGCTGCCGCCTGTGACAGACTCGTCCATCGGCTCCGTGTTTGCCGCACACACAAGCGACGGAAACAACAGTGTGAACACGATTAAGCAGCAAACATAAGCACGCATCGTTGTGCTCCTGCTATTCATTTGTTTTTGGGTTGAGTATCAGGCTGATGTTCCCGTACTTCATCGAAGCGCAGATGCACTTTGCGGAGTGGCGATCTGTTTGGAAAGACTTGAAGGTAGCGCCCGAACGCGTTAGTGCCGGAGGAACGAATCCAACGTAGCCCAGGACTAAGTCATGGGTGTGAAGCTGGAAGGCCCAAATCGCAATAGGCACGGCGAGTCCCGAACCTGTTCGTCCCGAGGGAACCAATCGACTTTAGCCCAGGACGAAGTCTGCGTGGGAAGCATCGCTCTCGTTCCCGAGTAAAGTCATATCTCTTCGCAACCTGCCCAAAGGTCGTAGGCACGCACGTCCCCGAGGGACGATCCGAATTTAGCCCAGGACGAAGTCCTGGGACAGAAACCAAAACGATCCAAGTGCCGTAGGCACGGCCGAGTTTCGCCCGGCTAATCACATTACCTGGCCAGCGACGGTGTTCTCGTGGCCTGCCCTAGAATGCTCGGGACAAAACGCTTCGTACGCAAGCTCAAGCCCCTTCCATAACGGAACCGTCGGAGTCCACCCAAGGGTCTTCAATCGAGATACATCCAGAAGCTTTCTGGGCGTGCCGTCCGGCTTCGATGTGTCGAATATCAACTTTCCGCTGTACCCAACCACTTGCGCGATCAAAATGGCCAGCTCGCGAATCGTTACATCCTCTCCACATCCCACGTTTACGATTGGCGGCAATTCTTCGCGCCCCACAAGAGCGTCAAACGTTTCATCAGGTAGCCTCATAAGGAAGACGCCGGCACTCGCCATGTCATCGCTGTAAAGAAACTCCCGCTTTGCCTCTCCCGTGCCCCAGATCACCACCTCGGGGCGCCTCTGATCTCGGGCTTCTACCATCTTTCTCATCAGCGCCGGTACTACGTGGGAATTCTGCAGGTCATAGTTGTCGCCAGGGCCATAAAGATTCGTCGGCATCACCGCTAGGTACTTCGTCTTGTACTGCCGGTTGTACGCCCAGCACATCTCAATTCCCGCTATCTTCGCGACCGCGTATGGCCGGTTAGTCGGCTCCAGTGGACCGGTCAGCAGGTACTCCTCCCGGATCGGCTGCGGGCACATCTTCGGATATATGCAGCTCGACCCCAGAAAAAGCAGCCGCTTCACTCCGCTGAGCCGCGCCTGATGAATGACATTGGTTTCGATCCGCAGGTTCTGATGAATAAACTCCGCCGGATAAGTATTGTTGGCCAGTATGCCGCCAACCTTCGCCGCCGCAAGAAACACGTATTCCGGTCGCTCGCGCTCGAAGAACTCTGCTGTCGCGACCTCATCGTTCAGATCCAATTCCTGCCGCGTCCGCAGGATCAGGTTCCGATAGCCTTCTCGCGTAAGCGTTCTCACAATGGCCGAACCCGCCAGACCTCTGTGTCCGGCGACATATATCCTTGAATTCAGTTCCATAGTTTTTCTTCGATCAGACCGAATCGTCTGACTTCGTGCCGGAGACCCCGGCTCAAGACCTTCACACTAGGATAGTGCAGTACCGGCAGCGGCCGTCATCGCCTTCGACACCGCCCCGCTCCACTGATGCCAGCCCTCGAACTTCTCCGCCAGAATCCGCACACCTTCTCCGACCGGCTTCAGCCCGAGCGCTTCCATATCCGCGTCAACCATGATCCGCACCAGTTCGCGGAACGTGATCCTCGGCTCCCACCCCAGTTTCGAACGCGCCTTACTTCCATCCGCCAGCAGATAATCCACTTCCGCCGGACGCACATACCTCGGGTCAATTTTCACCAGTCCGTGCCAGTCCAGCCCGGCGTACCCGAACGCCTCCTCCACGAACTCCTCGATCGTGTGTGCTTCTCCCGTTCCCAGCACGTAGTCATCCGGAGAATCCTGCTGCAGCATCCGCCACATGCCCTCCACGTACTCCGGTGCGTACCCCCAGTCTCTCCGCGCCTTCAGATTCCCCAGGTACAGCTTTTCCTGCCTCCCCGCCACGATATGCGCCAGCCCGCGCGTAATCTTCCTCGTAACGAACGTCTCTCCGCGCCTCGGGCTCTCGTGATTGAACAAGATCCCGTTGCACGCGAAGATCCCGTACGCCTCGCGATAGTTCACCGTCATCCAGTACGCATAAACCTTCGCCGCTCCGTAAGGGCTTCGCGGATGGAAAGCGGTCTTCTCGTTCTGCGGTGGCGGAGCCCCGCCGAACATCTCCGACGAGCTCGCCTGGTAGAACTTCGTCCTGATCCCGCTTCGCCTCACCGCCTCCAGGATCCTCGTCGTCCCCAGCCCCGTCGTATCCCCCGTGTACTCCGGCGCCTCGAAGCTCACCATCACGTGGCTCTGCGCGCCCAGATGATAGATCTCCTCTGGCCGCACATCATAAATCAGATGCGTGAACTGGTCGCCCGCCGTGATGTCGCCATAGTGCAGGAACAACTTCGCCCCCGGCGAGTGCGGATCCTTATATATATGGTCGATCCGCCGCGTGTTGAACGTACTCGCGCGCCGAATCACTCCATGCACCTCGTAGCCTTTCGCCAACAACAGTTCGGCCAGGTACGACCCATCCTGACCGGTGATTCCGGTTATCAGGGCTCGTTTCAAGACAAACCTCAGTTGTACGTGATTTCCTTCAGATAAGACCTACAGACCTACAGCTTCACAGCAGACCTAAGAAACATCCGTCATCCCGAGCGCAGCCGGTCGCGTAGCGATTGGCGTAGTCGAGGGACCTGCATTTCCGATCGCCCTCTCATAGATTTCCATCAGCATCGCGTAATTCCGTTCCGGCGTGTACTTCGCCTCGTACTCCGCCCGCGCCGCCCTTCGCATCTCGCTCCACGCCTCCCGATGCCGTACCGCCCACATCACCTTCGCCGCCAGATCCTCCGCGTCTCCCGCCTCGAAGTGCAGCCCCGTCCTCCCATGCTCCACCATCGACTTCATCGCGCCCAGCCTCGACGCCACCACCGGCGTCCCCGCCGCAAACGCCTCAATCGGAGTCAGTGGCAGCCCCTCGTACCACACCGACGGAAACACCAGCATCCGCGCCCCCGCCATCAGCCGATACACCTCATCCAGCGGCTTCACCCCCAGCCACTCCACCCCTTCCAACCCCGCGTACTCCCGCCTCAACTCCTCCGCCAACGGCCCCTCCCCCACCACCTTCAGCGGAATCACCGCACCCAGCGGCACTCCACCACCCTCGTCATCCCGAGCGCAGCCGGTCGCGCAGCGATCAGCGGAGTCGAGGGACCTGCATTTCCCGCCGGGTGCCGCGAGGCGTACTGGAGGGACCTGCATTTCAAAACCACCCTCGTCATCCCGAGCGCAGCCGGTCGCGCAGCGATCAGCGGAGTCGAGGGACCTGCATTCCCCGCCGGGTGCCGCACCCTTCCCGAAGGGAGGGTGCGAACTCATCCTTTTCCACGCCTCCAGCATCACCCTCACACCCTTCTCCGCCGAGATCCTCCCCACATACAGCGCATATCCCCCATCGCCCCGAGCTAAAACATCGTCGTCATCC
>DASPIK010000085.1:0-62107 GCA_035629075.1 Terriglobales bacterium
CAGTCTGATGACTTCCGCCACATCGGCCACCGTTGACGGATCATGCTGATACGTTTCCCACACCATTGGCGCGGCTTGCTGGGCGCGCACGCACATCAACAGCGCCTTTCCATAAACGGCGCGCGAAGCCGGATCAGCAAAACCGGCCTGAGCAATCGGCGCCAGGACGTCGACGGCTGCCGCGGCGTTATTTTGCTCAAGCAGCGCCTGGGCGTATTTCAAAGAAGTATCTAAAACGTCCGGCGCAAACTTCCACGCGCGCTCATACATCCCGAGCTTTGCGACATCGTTCGCGGCAAGGTCCCCGGCGGCAATGTACGCATGGGAAGCTGTCGCGTTGTGTCCGGCATCACTAGCAACGTCACCCAGTTTGCGGTAATTCTCGAACGTGGGCTCCAGCCTCACGATACCGCCTAATGCGGCGACCGCTTCGCTGTGACTGCTTTTTTCAAGGTAACTCTGCAATGCAGCCTGATAGGCTCTCAGCGCATCTTTGCTGTTTTTCGCAAGTGACTCGGCGAATTGGAACGACTGGTTGCCAGTTGGTTTGCCGATTCGAGCCAACTTTTTGTACGTGACGGCGGCCCGGGCGCTTTCGCCTGCCGAGAACTGCCGATCGAAAAGACCACCCAGCAGTCGCGCGGCTTCGGAGTTTCTCGCCAGCGACACACAGAGATCGGCTGCCGTGTGGCACACGGCTTCGTTTTCGGGTTCCTCGTCGAGTATCTCGAGGTACTCGGCCAGCGCAGCTTCCGGTTTCCCTTTTTGAAGGTTCTTTTCGGCTCTTTCGATTCGTTTGCTGATATCCGACATGATAGTGGCGCAGGTGGCGTGTTGCCCCGAGGGGCGCGGTTTGGCATCCCAAGGTTGACCAGAATTCTAAGCAGCTCTGCTGCGTACAACAATGCACCTTCACGTCATCTAGCCGCACGAACGTACATGACCCATACGTGCCTGGATTTACATCTGACCACGATCGAGAAGGATAGATTCCTGCTGAAAATGTGAAACTTCTTGCCTATACCGGTTGAAATGCTCTCGCTACGTAGCAGTTCGACGTCCGCAAAAGGCGATTGCTGTTCGGCTTACGGTAGAGCCGCTGATGGTAAAGGAAATGCGGAGTGAGTTGACGTAAGGTCGTTTCCGGCTACAAGGAGTTGCAACTTGGCAATCGTGCAGCATTCCTCAGCGCCAGCGTCCAGTTCGCCCACTTTACCTGCTCCCCCCAAGCTCGCACAGGTGCGCGGGAAGGCCACAGTGCCGGTGATTCTCTTCGAAGGGGCCCTGACTGGAGCGGCTGCCGCCAGGATTTTGAATCAGCGGGGCATTCAGACCTACTCGGTTGCAAACGACCCCGGAATTTACGCCAAGTCAAGATATTACCGGCGATTACCAGGCATCGCTGAAAGGACCGATCCGTCAGAACTTGAGTCGCTACTCCGTGCCACAAAGGTTCGGAACGCTGTTCTCATGCCGTGTGCCGACGACTGGTTGCAGGCAATCGGGACAGTTCCAGCGGATGAGAACAGTGATTTCAAAACGTGTTTACCTCCTCGGGCGGCAATCGAGACGGTTGTCGACAAAGCGGGTTTCGCAACAGCAGTCCGGGAATTCGGTGTACCGCATCCGCGAACGCGCATCATCCGGACACTGGAGGAATTGCAGAAACTCGGCGACGACGAGTTCCAGGGCTACTTTCTTAAGCCCATTCACTCCCTTGAATTTTCCCGCAAACACGGTGTGAAAGCGCTGCTAGTGCAGGACAAGACCACGGCACTCGCCAGCGCGCAGGGGGTCAACCTCCCGATTCTGCTGCAGGAGTACATACCCGGACCGGCCACCGCTCATTACTTCCTGGACGGCTTCATAGACCGGCATGGCAGAACGTGTGCCCTGTTTGCGCGCCGTCGGCTTCGCATGTACCCGCCAAAGCTGGGAAACAGTACGTTGATGGTGAGCATCCCTCTGCAACAACTCGAGGCGGCGGCGGAACCGCTCGTACGGCTTCTCAATGGTCTGAACTACCGCGGAATTTTCAGCGCGGAGTTTAAGTTTGACGAACGGGATTCTACGTTCAAGATTCTTGAGATCAACGCGCGGCCCTGGTGGTATGTCGAGTTTGCGGCCAGGTGTGGCGTGGACGTATGCACAATGGCATACCACGACGCGCTTGGAATCGACATCCATCCCGTAACAAGTTACGCGGTGGGGCGCAGGTGCGTGCATCTATCACTGGACATCTCTGCATTCATGCGCCGTTCAGAAGGCTTTCCGACTTCATGGTTATCTTGGGCAAAGTCTGTGGCAGGAGCTTATGACGCACTCTTCCGTTGGTCCGACCCAGGCCCGGCAATCGCGTACAACCTCAACACTACCCGTCGGCGCTGGCGGACATAGTATTCGGCTCGTAGACCTCGATGCGGGTGCGCGATTTCTGACCGAGGACGAATACGGCGCGTGGACGGAACTGGTTGCGAATTCGCCCTCAGGTAGCATCTACAGCACTCCCGAATACCTAGACGTGCTCTGTTCAGCGGCAGGTGGAAGATTTCGCATCCTGGGTTATGGCCGGGGAGGCGAACTCACCGGTGGTATCGCGCTTTACGAAACGGACACCTTCTGGGGCCGACGGTGTGGTGGACGGCTGCTGCTCTACTACAATGGCATCGTTGAAAAACCGCACGTCAGCAAATACCCGTCCGAGCAGACATCTCGCCACAACGAGCTGATGACTGGAATCGAGGCAGCAATCGCCGCGTGTGGCTTCGGACGCGTTCAGCTCAGGAATCGTCACCCGATCACTGACGCACGTGTCTTTCTGTCGAGAGGCTGGCGGGTGAGTCCCAGCTACTCCTACGAAGTCGCCCTTCGCGATTCGGGCGCCGCTTGGGAGCGAGTGGAGCAGAACCTACGACGTTTGATACGAAGAGCCGAACGCGCCGGCATTCAGGTCACGCAAGACGACGACTTCGATTCGTTCTTTCGTCTTCATGAGCAGACACATGTGCGCAAGAAGATCTCGCTTTACCTGCCGCGCCCAGCTTTTGAACTCTACTTTCAGAGACTTCGTTCTCAGAAGCTCTGCTGGTTGTTCCACGCAAGGCTGCCGGACGGTCGTGTAATTTCGTCCCAACTGGTGTTGGGCGGGCCGCACCGGGTAAGTCATACAGTAGCCGCCGCAGCCGATCCCGATTACCTCCAAACTGGCGCAACACCGCTGTTGAGGTGGAAGGCGTTCGACCATCTGTCACGCTTGGGCTACGAAGCCAACGATCTTACGGATGCTGAACTCAATCCTGTGACACACTTCAAAAGCCAGTTGGGCGGCGAACTCAAAACGAATCTGGTCCTGACCCGTCCCGATTCACTCAGGTTCAAAGTTCACAACGTTTTCCAGCGTACAAATGCATCTGCGCGAAGAGGAATAAAGACGTTCCTGAAGCCCGTACTCGATAGACTGGGCAGATAAAGAGGCAACGTGGTAGGGCGCGAATACAACGGAAGTGAGCTCATTTGCAAGACTCTGGAGCATCTCGGAGTCACAGATGTGTTCGGGCTTCCCGGGACCCAGAACCTCGCGTTGTTTGAGGCACTCCGAACCTCGAAGTTGCGGACCGTTTTGGCCACACACGAGGGTGCAGCCGGGTTCATGGCAAACGGGTACTTTCGCGCGTCCGGGCGAATAGGAGTTTTCACTACGATTTCCGGCCCCGGCTTCACGAACGCTCTTACCGCCTTGGCGGAAGCAAAGCAGGATTCCGCCGCTGTGCTTTACATCGTGAATGCGCCTCCGGAGGGCACGCGCAAGTTCCGACTGCAAGCCCTAGATCAGGCTGCAATCGCCAGCAACATCGCAAAAGCCGTGTTCATGATCGAGACAGCCGGAGACGCGGTCCAGTCTATGCTGGATGCCTATACCGCCGCAGTTTCGGGTGAACCTGGTCCGGTCTTGGTACAGGTTTCATCGGCAGCGCTGAAGGAAATGTTCCGAGTTAAGCAGAGCATGTTCTTCGGTGATCGGCCAATCGGACGATCACAGAAAGAAGTGGACGCAGCGCAATTGAACTCCGTTCTCGCAATGCTGCGTGCGGCTCGGCGTCCAGTCATCTATGCCGGACAAGGCTGTAATCTCGCCTCGGACAAGCTCATACAGGTTGCCGAGTTGATGAATAGCCCGGTTATCATGACCCGCTCGGCTCGCGGCGTCCTTCCTATGGACCACCGATTGGCTCTTGCTTTCGATTTCAACGGTACTGGCGCGACAGGGTGCAGTGCAGTCTTGAACGCAGCGGATCTCGTCCTGGTTCTGGGTTGCAAACTCGGACACAACGGCACAGCAGGGTTCCGTATCGAGTTCCCTCCCGACAGAACTGTGCATGTGGACGCATCGGAGGAGGTGCTCGGAGCGAATTACCAAACCGCCCTATCGGTGCAAGCAGATGTGAACGACTTTCTTACTGCGCTACTCTTGCGTAGTGATGAGTTCGCGAACGTGGGGCGGTCCTGGAGTGACGAGGACCTTGAGCCGTGGCGGGCGGTTCGGCGTGCCGAGTGGGGCGAGGGTCCGGCGGAGCCTGAGTTTTCAACTACGCCGACCCGAAAAGCCGGTGCATTCTTCAACGCGCTTCGTGCTGTTCTGCCCAGAGACGCGATCCTGGTTACCGATTCAGGCCTTCATCAGGTCCTTAGTTTTCGGTACTGGCGATCGCTTTGCCCGGGTGGCATTATCGCCCCAAGTGACTTTCAGTCCATGGGATTTGGGCTCCCGGCAGCGATTGGCGCGAAGCTTGCGTGCAGCGAGCGCGAGGTCGTCGTTGTCATGGGAGATGGCGGCTTGGCCATGTCTGGGATGGAACTACTCACAGCCGTCCGGGAAAGAGTTCAGCTTGGCGTGTTGATTTTCACCGACGAAGCTTTGGGACAGATTCGACTTCAGCAACTTGGCAGCTACGGTGCCTCTCACGCCACGACACTCTCGAATCCCGATATTTCGTTGCTCGCTGAAGCGGTCGGCGCGAATTACACTCGGCTCGAAGGTGATACCGAAAGTTCTCTGCGAAAAGCTCTCGCTCAACCCGGTGTCAACGTCGTCGAGGTTCCACTTGGTGACTCGAGTGCTATGAAGACCGTACGAGCGAAGGCCGTCGCGCGGCGAACCGTTACGAGAGTCGTAGGGCGTCGCACCCTCGGCTGGTTGAAGTCGCCTTTCAAGTAAACAACGCAATGTCTTGACATTCGCTTTTTATTCGCTCAAACTTTGTGGTCATGGCACTGACCAAGCGCCAAAAGCAGGTCTACGACTTCATCGCCGGGTTTGTGCAAGCGAACGGGTACTCGCCGTCCTTCGAAGAGATCGGCGAAGGCCTCGGGCTGCATTCACTGGCGACCGTCCACAAGCACATCAGCAATCTCGAGAAGAAAGGATTGCTGAAGCGCGACTTCAACCGGAGCCGGTCGATAGATGTCATACCACCGCGTGGGCGAGTGAGGCAGACCGTTGCGTCCGGCCCGGTACTGCCGTTGCTTGGTCGCATTGCTGCTGGGCGTCCTATTGAAGCACCTGAGAACCCCGAAACGATCTCCTTGACTGATTTCACCGGTACCAAGGACGTTTTTGTTCTTGAAGTGCGTGGCGATTCAATGGAAGACGAGCACATTCTGGATGGCGACTATGTGCTCATCGAGAAGGCCGAAACCGCACATGACGGTGAAATCGTTGTAGCGTTAGTTGATGGATCAGATACAACTCTGAAGCGCTTCTACCGTGAGGGGAGCACGATTCGGCTACAACCCTCCAATACGGCGATGCAGCCCATCCTTGTTCCTGCGGAAAGTGTCGCGATCCAAGGCCGCGTCATCGGAGTGCTACGGAAATACTGACCATCACCCGATCGGGTTAGGATTGCTGCCTTAGTGCGAAAAGCCTTTCGCCCTGTTACTCTGGTGTCACTGCTGCTGCCGAGCGTTTTTCAGCTCACTTCAGCTCGCTACGGTGGCACGGAAGAGTGGGCGCCATGCCCGACGAACGGAGTATCATCGAAGTTCATGCGGACCGCAATCAATCTGCCTAAAATCGCATACTTTTCAATGGAGATCGCGCTCGACCCCGATATGCCCACATACAGTGGCGGCTTGGGAGTACTAGCCGGGGACACCTTGCGCTCCGCCGCCGACCTCGGCGTACCGATCACCGGCGTGACTCTCCTGCACCGGAAAGGCTACTTCCGCCAGCACCTTGACCCGGCCGGCAATCAGTCTGAAGAGCCACAGTACTGGCAACCGGAAGAGGTGCTTGAGCCGGTTGAGGGTCGCGGAACGGTGATGATTGAGGGCAGGCGTGTCGTGGTTCGCGCCTGGCGATACACAATCACGGGCGTTCGTGGGGATATCGTCCCCGTGTATCTGCTCGACACGGACTTACCCGAGAACAGCGAGTGGGATCGCCGTTTGACCGATAGTCTCTATGGAGGCGACGACCACTATCGCCTCTGCCAAGAAGCGGTGCTGGGCATGGGCGGCGTTTCTTTCCTCAACACGCTCGGTCCTGAAGCCGTCGAGGGCTATCACATGAATGAAGGCCACTCGGCGCTGCTCACACTGGCTTTGCTCGAAGCTCGTCTCACACGAAGATCGGCCACCGCCATCGACCAGAGCGATATAGAGTCGGTCCGCAGCAAGTGCATCTTCACGACCCACACTCCGGTTCCGGCAGGACACGACCAGTTCTCGCAGAGTCTGGCCGAGCACGTTCTCGGAAACGAGAAGGCGAACCTCCTTCACGAGGCAGGTTGCTGGCATGGCAGCATGCTGAACATGACGCATCTTGCTCTGCACTTCTCGCGATACATCAATGGCGTTGCGATGCGTCACGGGGAGGTTTCTCGGGGCATGTTCCCGCGGTACCCGATCAGCGCGATTACTAACGGCGTACATGCGGCAACATGGACATCCGAGCCGTTCCAACAGGTCTACGACAAGTACATCCCCGACTGGCGCGCCGACAACAACTACCTTCGATACGCGATCAGTATCCCCTTCGAAGAGATTCGGCGTGCGCACGCAACGTCGAAAGGCATGTTGCTGGAAGAGGTTCAAAAACATACAGGGGTACAGCTTGACCCCAGTATTCTGACGTTGGGCTTCGCAAGACGCGCCAGCACTTACAAACGAGCCGACCTCTTGTTCCACGATCCCGAGCGCCTGAAGTGGATTGCCGACAATATCGGTCCGATGCAGATAGTCTATGGCGGCAAGGCTCACCCCCGCGACGACGGTGGTAAGGCTTTGATCAGGCGGGTGTTCGACGCATCCAGGTCACTTTCGAGCGCGATTCGCGTCGTGTATGTCGAGAACTACGACATGCATTGGGGCAAGTTGATGACCAGTGGTGTGGACGTATGGCTGAACACGCCGATGCGTCCGCAGGAGGCGTCCGGCACGAGCGGAATGAAAGCCGCGCTGAATGGTGTTCCGAGTTTCAGCGTTGTTGATGGCTGGTGGCTGGAAGGACATATCGAAGGAGTCACGGGCTGGTCCATCGGGAATGGCGACGTCACCGAAAACGCAGCATCCGAAGTCATGAACATGTACGACAAGCTTGAACGTGTGATCCTCCCCATGTTCTATGGCCGTCCGTATGCGTTCGCTAAGGTAATGCGCTCAGCAATCGCGCTAAACGGGGCCTTCTTCAATACGCAGCGCATGGTGCTGCAGTACGTTGGTAACGCTTACTTACAGCGAGCTCAGAGCATCGCGCGCAAACAAGCACGGATGGCGCAGGAGCAGTCACTCGTGCAGGCGAAGTAAGCGATCACCGGAAACAAAAAGCCCAGCGAGAGCGACTCGCTGGGCTTTCAGTTTTGTCATTGCTCCGACTTAGACAAGTCGCGACAGCGCTCGCTCTATATTCTCTTTCGGGACATAGCCCACGATCTGCTCCTGAACCTGACCACCCTTGAAGATCAGCAGCGTTGGTATGCCACGCACACCGTAGCGCTGTGGAGTGGCAACGTTCTTGTCGACATCCATTTTGCCGACCTTCAGCTTACCGCTGAATTGCGCAGCCAACTCGTCCACAACGGGCGCAAGAGCCCGGCAAGGACCGCACCAGGCAGCCCAGAAATCCACCATGACGGGTTGATCCGACTTCAAGACCAACTGGTCGAAATTCGCGTCCGTCACCTCAAAAATTGCGTTGCTCGCCATCTTTCCTCCACGTTCATACTCCGCATCCGACGCCGCTGGCTGCGAACGCTCGGTGCTCCCTGCCCACAAAATGCCTAAAAGCTGCTCAGCGTTACAAGTATGGCAGGCTGAATATCGTAACACCCCATTGGATGCTCTAGGGTCACTTGCGTTGCGGCGGGAGTACATGTACTCACACGCTCCGAGTGCAACCAGTGAGACGTACAGCTGGCACGAACAAAAAAGCGTCCCGAACACGAGGTCCAGGACGCCACGGCAGCCCTCCCCCAGAACTGCCTAAAAGCGATCACCATTGTAAGTCGTTGAAAGTAAAAATAAAGTCACGACGGTAACCAAACGCACCCGAAGGTAACCACGTGCCCATCCGAGAGTACACGCAACCGGCATCACGGTAGCTGCCAGCTCGACCGCAAGCGCTCGTACTCCGACGAAGTCAACGCGACCATCATGGGATTCGCCGCAGGATCTAGCCAACGCATGATCTCCACCAGTTGCCGCTGGTCCATCGCCGTACACCCGGCGGTCGGACGCTGCGGACCATTCCAGATGTGCAGGAATATGCAGGACCCGGCACCGCGCTGTCGAGCGCTGTTCTGGTTCACGATGACGCCCCACTCGTAAACCGCTATGTCGCGCATCTTCTCTGAGGTTTTCCAATCGGGTCTCTGGGTCTGGATCCGGTCCACTACGGCGTTGTAGTACTCAGAACTGGCATCGTCGACGCATTCGGTCGCCGACGTGAGCGGGATATACGGGAGCTTCAACCAATCCGGCTTCTGTTCGGCAAAACCGAACGCCGCGCCGACTGGGAACACTCCAGCAGGCGAACGGCCATCGCCTTCTTTCTTGACCGGCTGCCCGTTCCCAACTTCGGTGGGAACCGCGCCGATCCCCCAACCGAAGCCGCTGCGCCCAACGACGATTTCGACTGCCTCGCCTACTCGCACCCATCCATCGGATCTTCGTTCATAGCGCTCAAGCTTGCCGGTCGTCGCCGTCCAGTCCGAGGTGGTAACGACGATCAACTGTCTCGAGTCTTGGAATGGAGTGCGTTCGGGTTGTGGTTGAGCCAGCGACAAAAGCGGTACCAAGAAAATGAGGATCGCGCTCGTAACGAATTTAGCTTTTCGCACGATTGATCTCCTATAAGCGTGCTCCAGTGTACCGGCTACCTCGCTGCTAATTTCAGCATCCGAGGCGGCGTGCGCTTCTGAATTCCTCATTGCCGATTGCATCTGGCAGTGCGCCGCTCAAGTATTCGCAGCAGTTTATCTCGGGGTGGAACACTGTCAAGCAGCAACTCACAAGCCAGAAGAGTGGGGGAACTGGACCAGGACTGGACCAGAACGAAGGGTTGCGTAGCGCGGCACCACCACGCAACCCAAAGACAAACTCTTTGGACCGGACGTCAGTTCACGGAGGAGAATGCAGTCGCGGCATGACGCCGCATGTGAGCAACTTCCTGCGCGAGGATCTCGACGACCTCGAAGCATAACGCCGGCTGCAGTCGCAGCATTTCCAACACGCGATCCCGAGGAACGAACACGACCTCGCTGGGGGAATGCACTTCTGCAGTCAAACTATACGCATTCCCGGACATCGTCGCGGGCAGGCCAAGGACACTGCCTGGTTCTGCATAGCGGTCGGACACTGAACCGGTCGCGGCATCCGTCAAAGAAAGCCGAACCCTGCCGCTGTTCAACACGTAGATGCCCTTCACATCCTCGCCCTGACGAAAAAGCAACGTACCGGTCTCGGTCACCTGTACCGTGCCGATAGCGCTCAGCGCGGAGCAGAGTTCCGAAGATGCAGCGAAAGGAGCTGATGCACTAATCACTTTTCCTCCATCCTCCCTCCTTTCAGATTTACTGCGAATGAAAAACTTTCGATGTGACGATGGTCACGGTTTAGCGGCTGAGTTGCGATCGCGCCCAAGATATCGCAACAAGACTCGCCAACCTCAACGCCGATTTCGCATCAGTCAGAGCAGCCAACCAATCGTCGGCGGCAAGTCCTGGATGACGTGTTCAGGTCCGACCATCATCGTTTAGACCCGAGGCATCCGACAGATTTCAAACGATGACTCTGAATATTTCATTCATGTGGAGGCGGGTCTCTGCCGAGCGCCTCGCACTGATATACTGCCGAGCGATGAGCAAGTCGCCCGTCTTCGAGTTTCACGTGTCCCGCGGCGCGCGTGAAAAGTACAGTTTCGACAACGCGCTATTCTCAATCTCCAGTAATGTGGTATTCGCAAACGTCGCGGCAAGCCGCGAATTCGCTCAGCGCATGAACGAAGTGCGGGACAGCAAGCGCTATCCTGAACTAGCCGTTAACCCCGGTGCGTTGAATGCGATGGGTCTCATAGACGAGGCTCTCCATGCCCTTGTGGGGCTCTATCGTGAGCAGCGCGATCCCCGCTCTATGCTGGACGCGCTTGCATATTTCGAGGCGCGACTTGGCCGAGAGTCTTTGGACCGTACCCTGCTGGCCTTCGCTGATGAATTCCCCACAGTCGCCGTTTACCGCAGGCAACAGACTGCTAAGGATTGGCTGGCCGGATCAACGGGCGACATCCCGCACCGAGCAGTTGCACTGGAAGAGCTTTTGATGCTCTGGCTGGCCAACTTGAATCCGGCTTTCAGACCTTTTGGCGAGTTGTTCGACGACCGCACGCTCAAGACCAATACTGCGTACAGCCAGCTCACCTCTGGGATTCGCGACTATTTCGAGACGCGTCCGCGCTTCGGCCCGGAGAACGAGAACCTCATTGATGCGCTACGCGCCCCTGCTATGGCATCGCCCGACTCACTTGAGGGACAACTTGCTTACTTGCGCGAGAAATGGAGCACTGTCCTGGGTGAGATGATTCGCCGACTACTTCGAGCGCTCGATGTGCTCAAAGAGGAGCAGGTGGCGATCTGGATGCGTTTTCATCCGCCGGCAGGTCCTTTCGGTGGGGGGGCGCAACTGCAAGGCGACTCGAGCGTTGCAGCCATTCCACTCTTTGGTCAGACCACCGGAGGCGAGCCAGAATATGAGCGCTTCAGTCCCGATGTGGACTGGATGCCTCGTACCGTCATGATGGCCAAGAGTGTGTACGTTTGGCTCGATCAGCTCTCGAAAACGTACAGGCGCGAGATTCGACGACTGAACGAAGTCCCTGACGAAGAGCTGAACCTGATGGCTCGCCGTGGCTTCAGCGCGCTCTGGCTAATCGGGATTTGGGAACGCAGCAAAGCTTCAAAGCGCATCAAGCAACTCACCGGAAATCCGGAAGCGGCGGCTTCGGCGTATTCGCTTTATGACTACGTCATCGCCGAGGATCTTGGGGGTGAGTCGGCGTACGCGAATCTTCGCGACCGCGCCCAACTCAGAGGAATTCGGCTGGCGAGCGACATGGTACCGAACCATATGGGCATCGACTCCCGGTGGGTCATCGAGCATCCCGGTTGGTTCGTATCCTTGCCTCAGCCACCTTATCCGGCATACGCCTTCGAGGGACCCGATCTCTCGAATGACGGCCGCGTGGAAATCAAGATTGAGGATCACTACTTCAACCGCACAGATGCTGCGGTCGTGTTCCGCCGCGTTGACCGCTGGAGCGGCGACACACGGTACATCTATCACGGAAACGACGGAACGAGCTTTCCCTGGAACGATACGGCACAGCTGAACTATCTGAACCCGGAGGTTCGTGAAGCCGTCATCCAGACTATTCTTCACGTTGCTCGACTATTCCCGATCATTCGATTTGACGCTGCGATGACACTGGCCAAGCAGCACTATCAGAGACTCTGGTTCCCGGTTCCGGGCACCGGCGGAGCGATCCCGTCCCGTGCAGAACATGGACTGACGAAGGCCGAGTTCGACGCCGCAATGCCTCAGGAGTTCTGGCGCGAACTTGTAGATCGGGTCGCCGCGGAAGTACCCGGGACATTACTTCTCGCTGAGGCATTCTGGCTTCTAGAAGGCTATTTCGTCCGTACGCTTGGCATGCACCGCGTCTACAACAGTGCTTTCATGAACATGTTGCGAGACGAGGAGAACGCGAACTATCGCAAGGTGATCAAGAACACCCTCGAATTCGATCCTGATGTCCTGAAGCGCTATGTCAATTTCATGAACAACCCCGACGAGCGCACGGCGGTAGATCAATTCGGCAAGGGAGACAAGTACTTCGGCGTGTGCACGCTCCTGGCTACACTGCCGGGACTTCCAATGTTCGGTCACGGGCAGATTGAAGGCTTCACCGAGCGCTATGGAATGGAGTACCAACGGGCCTATTACGAAGAAACGCCCGACACGTGGCTTGTTGCGCGGCATGAGCGCGAAATCTCACCTCTGCTCCACCGTCGAGCTTTGTTCGCTGAAGTGGAGAACTTCCTGCTTTACGACTTCTTCACCAATTCCGGCTATGTGAACGAAGACGTTTTCGCCTACAGCAACCGTCGCGGCAATGAGCGCGCGCTCATCGTTTACAACAATCGTTATAACGACACGAGCGGTTGGATACGTATGTCTTGCGCCTATGCAGAGAAGGCCAATGGCGGTAAGCACCTGCGGCAAAAGACCATTGCAGATGCGCTCGACATGCCCTACAGCGAGACCTCTTTCGTCGCTTACCGAGATGCGTTCACCGGACTCGAGTACCTGCGCCGCACAACGACGCTTCACGAAAAAGGTCTGTATGTCGAACTTGGAGCATACAAATGCCTGGCACTCTTGGACTGGATCGACCTTCGTGAAGACGATGCTCACCCTTGGGGTCAACTTTGCAACATGCTCGCCGGGCGTGGTGTATCGAGCCTGCAGGATGCGCTTCAGGTACTTCGCTTGAAGCCAGCTCACGACCGCTTCCGTGATCTCCTGAAGCCAACGTTCGTCGAGACACTTGCGAAATATGCTGCTAAGAATGGGGAAAGGGAATCCAGGGGCGTCGAGCCAACCCCGGTCGAGAAGCGTGTCAGCACAGGTGCCGCAAACGCTCAGAAGGGTCAACTTTCCGCTGAGCTGATATCGGACATGCGGTCCAGCTTTACTGCTTTAATGAACGCGGTTCGCCAACTATCGACGTCCAGCATTCAGAAGGACGGTCGAACGGAGATGCCGCGCTCATCTGAATGGCAGGGCGGCGAAATACAGGCTGCTGAACGATTTGAGGATACACTTCGGAGCGCCCTGCGCCTGTCCGGCATTGAGGGGCAATTTTCAAAACCTTGGCCGCCCGAAGGCCTTGCTGTTTTACCGTCGTCCACTGCTGAAGCGAACCAGTGCGCGATTTGGGCCACAGTATTCGCCTGGTGTGCGTTGCAGGGTCTGGGCTACGCGAAAGATCCGGCAAACGCGAACCACGCCGCCGCGCGTCTGGTAGACGAGTTCCGCCTAAGGGAGCCAATGGCACAGGCGTTTGAGTCGTACGGCCTTGCGGGCGAGAAGCGCTGGCAGGCGGCGGCTCGCGTCCGGACTCTGCTGGCACACGCTTCATGGGCGCCAGGAGCGGAACAAGACCCTCGCAATACTGCGCCACTTAGCTGGATGCACGATCCAGAGGTAGCTTGGCTGATCAACGTCCACGAGTATCAGGGGGTTCAGTACTTCGGCAAGGAGCCTTTCGAGCAACTGTTGTGGTGGATGTCGCTGCCCAAGCTGCTTCGAATCGCAGCGGCACCGGCGATTGATCCCAAGGCGGTCGCGGAACTGGAGCAGGAAATTCAGTTAAGAACTCTCACTGCTGCCCAGGCAGGATACCGTGTCGATGGACTTCTCGAACAGTCTTCTGCTCCCGCGGTCCAGGTAGAGCTCAGCAACGATGCGACTCAGTTCCTTGGCGAAATGCCGGAAGAAACGAAAGTGCCTGATGAGGAGTCGGCCAGCCAAACCATCAATAACAAGGAGAAGAGCAAGAAAACTGTCTCGCGTAAGAAACCGCATTCACGGAAATAGACTTCTCTCACGCATTCTGCGGGACAGCCCAGAGCAAGCACGAGTTTAACGTTCGCCGATCAGGTTCATCAGTCCGTGTACCGGAACCATGATCCAGCCTGAACGATGTTCCAACTCGTACGCGATTTCCATGAGCGCCTTGTCTATCAGGTAAGCCCGGAAGAGGGTTCTCAACTGCGACGCGGTGGCAGGGATGAACGGCGTATTCCCGGCGCTCTGCAGATAGTTATCCAAGAACACCGCGCTAGCCCACTGATACCAAATTTCTGCCCAGCGTTCCAGGTGAGGTTGTGAATCGCCTGATACCACGATTCCCGGAACCTGCCCCAACAGAACTGCATGGGAAGCATAGTGGAACGAGCGAATCATGCTCGTTACATCTCGTAGTGAGGCCCTTTTGATCCGCCGCTCACTCATCGGACGGCGCGGATCTCCTTCAAAGTTTGTGATTACTACGTCGTTGACCGTAAACAGGATCTGGCCAAGATGGTAGTCGCCATGATGGCGAATGCGTGTGCACACAATGCGCTCATCTCTGAGAGCATGGAATTGTGATCTCACGTCAGTCTCGCGGTCCAGGAGCGCTCGCGCTCCATCCTGAACGATCGGCGACAACGAACGCAACCGGGCACGTAGTGCTTCGAACGAACGGCTGACTTGACCGAGCATGCCGTGGTACAAGCTGTGCCGATAAAAATCGGTGAACGGCTCGGGAGCAAAGTCCGGTATCTCAGGACGGCTGCTCAGAGCTGCGTGAAGCTCAGCGGTGCGGCGGCCAAGATTGCCGATGACTTCAAGGTGATTCCCCATGAGCTCCGCAACTAAGGCGGGGACGTGTTGGCTTGCGAGCGAGAGTGGATCGCCACTGGCCAGTTCTCGAAGGCGAGCATCGTCATTGGAGATGGCCAACGCGCGTTCAAAGAATAGCCCCAGTTGGTCCAGCGTGTAAGTCCAGCCATTTGTCGCGTTTCGCACGTACCGAGTCAGGAGACCCAAGGTTGTTGACTCTTCCTGGTCATCCCAAGCGCGGCGGTAGTCGATCCATCCCAATGCGTGCGGTATACACGCCAGATCCGTGTGCTCGGTGAGGAACTCCTCTAGTTCACGATCTGGATTCGCTCCGGGCTCGACCTTCCGATAGAGCTTCAGCACGAAGTCTTCGCCGAAATTTATCGAGGTGTTGTGGTGGTCTCCCCGCTGCGGCATTGGCTCCAGATTCGACCGAACCTGTGACCACGGCTTGCGGAATGCAGCCGTGTGGCCAGCCAGGATATAGCCAGATTGCCCCTTGAATTTTCGCCGGCGGACCACTCCGCTCAGTAGGGTCGCGCTGAACTTCCGGTCAAAGATGCTGCTGTACAGAACACCCATGCCGTGTCGGCTCTGCAACCGCGCAAGCACAACCTCCGGCTTGTCTCGTAGCAGCTCTTCCGCAGCCTCCCCCGCCGCGATCGACAGTGAGATGACGTACATCTCCGGGTCGCCGTCGGTGTAGTCGATTTCGATCAACACCACCGACGCGGAACTCTCGCCAAGTTGGATGACATCTCTGACAGTCACTTGCCGAATCGTCCGGTTCTTTGCCAGGAACCAGGGCCGCGCCTTCAGACGGGGAGTCGTCAGTCTAGTTATGGCACTTCGGGTCGCTGGGCTGATGCCGTCCAGAGTGTCCACCGTGAGTACCGGAATTCGTTCGCGGTCAGCGCTCACGCTGATGGAATCCAACGTGGACTGCTGCGGCTGCAAGTGGAACCAATAGAAGGCGTATGGCCCGAGCGACATAAAGTACGGCTGCTCACCCACACTCGGAAACCGGTTTCGCCCGAATACCTCAACGGGCACCAATCCCTGGTGTTTGGAGAGATCAAGTTCAGCGGCCTGGGTAAAACGAGAAAGGTTTGCTACAACCAGAATCTTTTCGTCATCGTACTGACGCACGAACGCCAGCACCTTTCGGTTACTGGGATAGAGAAACTCAAGGCTCCCTCGGCCGAAAGCTTTGAACTGCTTGCGTTGGGCAATCATGCGCTTCATCCACCACAGCAGTGAGTGTGAGTTGTTCTGCTGCGCCTCAACGTTCACAGCTTCGTAGTGATATTCGGGATCGATGTTCACAGGCAGGTAAAGCCGCTGGGGGTTAGCGCGAGAAAAGCCGGCATTCCGGTCCGCGCTCCATTGCATGGGAGTGCGCACACCGTTTCGGTCGCCGAGGTACACGTTGTCGCCCATGCCAATCTCATCGCCGTAATACACGACCGGTGTGCCCGGGAGCGAAAACAAAAGACCGTTCATCAATTCGATTTTTCGCCGGTCATTTTCCAGCAAGGGCGCGAGCCGGCGACGTATGCCAAGGTTGATTCGCATCTCCCGGTCATGTGCGTACGTGCGGTACATGTAATCGCGCTCTTCGTCAGTCACCATCTCCAGGGTCAGCTCATCGTGGTTGCGCAGGAACAGTGCCCACTGGCAGTTTTCGGGAATCGGAGGTGTGAGTCGCAGAATGTCGGTGAGCGGATGGCGGTCCTCCATCCGGAGCGACATGAATAGGCGAGGCATCACTGGGAAATGAAATGCCATGTGGCACTCGTCTCCGTTACCGAAGTACGCAACCGAGTCTTCCGGCCACTGATTCGCCTCTGCCAGTAACATGCGGTCGGAATACTTCTCATCGACATGCGCGCGCAGTTCACGCAACGCGTCGTGAGTTTCCACGAGGTTCTCGCAGTTGGTTCCCTCGCGTTCCACCAGGTACGGCACGGCATCAAGCCGCAGACCGTCAACGCCCATGTCGAGCCAGAAATCCATGGCGGCAAACATTGCCTCACGGACCTCGGGATTGTCCCAGTTAAGGTCAGGCTGGTGTGAGTAGAAGCGATGCCAATAATAGGCCTTAGCGACTGGATCCCAAGTCCAGTTGGAAGTCTCGAAATCTTTGAATATTATTCGGGTTTCCCGGTACTTGTCGGCTGTGTCGCTCCAAACGTAGAAGTTCCGCCAGCGACTGCCCGGTGCGGCCCTTCGCGAACGCTGAAACCAGACGTGCTGTTCGGATGTGTGATTGACCACGAGTTCGGTGATCACCCTTAACCCGCGTCTGCGCGCCTCTTTCAGAAAACGTTGAAAGTCTTTCAGTGTGCCGTACGAAGGGTGCACGTCGGCGTAGTCTGAGATGTCGTAGCCATCGTCACGGAGTGGAGAGGGGCAGAACGGCAAAAGCCATATCGCAGTTACCCCAAGATCCTCCAGGTAGCCCAACTTCTGCGTCAGCCCTCCGAAATCGCCTATTCCGTCCGTTACGCTATCGTAAAAGGCGCGAACATGAACTTCATAAATGATTGCGTCTTTGTACCAGGTAGAGGCCGAGCGCAAGTTCATGCGATCCATGACTGAGGGTGAAATGCTGGGAGAAAAAATAGACACGTGAGCCACTCCGGTCGGATGCATCTTTCGTCCTGGTAGTCACCCGCGCGGAGTGATTTTGTAGTCACACGTGACTGTAATTGCAAGGGCCGATGCGGTCCCGGATTTTGCCTCTTCCCATACGACCTGAAGAAACCTGCGGTCATCCAAGAAGACGCATGTGGCAACTGCGCGCTGACGAGGGAGGGCATGCAGCAACCGAAATCGTTCCCCAGCATGCGTGATCATGGAGAATTTCTGTCCAGCCCCCAGGAAATCGAAACGCAAGTTGGAAGGGCCATCGTCGCCACTGGTTCAGACATTCTTGCCATAGCTCGTCGTAGCCGCCAACCCGGCTGGTTGCTCCTTGAGGAAGGCTTTGCGTTAGCTCGCGAACACGAAGTGGAGTCTTTGTTCGCGATAGCAAACGGCTACGTCGGGAACCGCGGCTCGTTGGCGGAAGGTACGGCTCTATCCGCACCAGCAACTTTTGCCGCTGGCGTGTTCGAAGCCAGTTCCAAACCGGGAACCGTCCCTGGTTTGTTCGTGCTGCCGGATTGGACCGAAGTCCGGGCCTTGATCGAGGGCCAGGAACTCAACATGAGCCAAGGCCAGGTCCTGGAGCACAGACGCATTCTAGACATGCACCATGGAGTGCTCTGGCGAGAGTGGAGGCACCGCGACGTTAACGGGCGCATCACACGCGTCACGGCTTTTCGCCTTGCTTCGCTGTCAGACCGCCACTTGCTCGTTCAGTCGATTTTGTTCGCGCCAGAAAACTACAGTGGAAACCTGCGTCTTGAAACCTCGATCGAACTGCCTCCTGAGGTTCAAGCTTCCCCACCTCCCGAAGATTGGAAGACACGCAGGAACGCAACACGTCCGAATGTTCTTCCGCTTGCGCTGCGTTCTCCAGGAAGAGACATCACAGTTGCTTTCGGCGCCGCCAGCCAACTGGTCACTTCGGGGCACGACACAGGTCGCCGTGAGATCGAGATCGGCGAGCGCCGAATCACGGAAGCATTCGAAGTAGACGTCGAAATCGCAGCTGAGTACCGCCTCGATCGCGTTGTATCAATCTACACTTCGCGTGAATCAGAGCAGCCGATCGAAGCGGCCGTATCCCACGTCAACACAGTCATGTCCAACGGTCTCGACCGGGCCGTCGCATCCCACATCAATGAGTGGGAAGCGCGTTGGCGGGATGCTGACATCGTTGTAGATGGCGACGAGCCAGTCCAGTGCGCCTTGCGGTTCGCTGGATACCACCTGATCAGCGCAGCCAACCCCGAGGACCAACGCGTTTCCATCGGCGCACGTGCACTGACGGGCGAGTCTTACAAGGGACACGTTTTCTGGGATACCGAAATCTACATGGTCCCGTTCTACAGCTTCACTCATCCCCCGTCTGCTCGTGCACTGTTGATGTATCGCTATCACACACTTCCGGCTGCGCGCGAGAAAGCCCGAGCCGCTGGGTATCGCGGCGCTATGTACCCGTGGGAGTCAGCCGACACCGGCGAGGAGACGACGCCAAACTACGTGATCGGCCCCGGTGGTGAAGTCATTCGTGTGCTCAATGGCGAAATGGAACTCCACATCACCTCGGATATCGCTTATGCAATTTGGCAGTACTGGAAAGTAACGGGTGACGACGAATTTTTTGTGTCGGGCGGAGCCGAGATCATGCTTGAAACCGCGCGATTCTGGGCGAGTCGCGGACAGGTTGAAGCCGATGGACGCTATCACATTCGAAACGTCATCGGCCCAGACGAGTACCATGAAAACGTGGATGACAACGCCTTCACCAACAACATGGCTGCGTGGAACATGCGGCGTGGCGCTGAAGCTGCGGACATTCTGACCAGGCGCTGGCCTGAGCGTTGGAGAGAGTTATCCAGCCGGCTGAATCTCTCGGTCGAGGAAATAGCTGCTTGGACACATCTAGCTGACATTATTTACACGGGCTTCGAGTCGAAGTCGTTACTCTTCGAGCAGTTCGCCGGTTATTACGGCAAGGAGCACATTGATCTTCTCTCATACGAACCGCGAACCACTGCCATGGACGTAATTCTTGGCCATGACAGAATTCAGCAGACCAACGTGGTTAAGCAGGCTGATGTAGTGATGCTCATCTTCCTGCTATGGAACGATTTCCCCGCGCCGGTGCGAGAGGCAAATTTCCGATATTACGAGCCGCGCACAGGTCATGGAAGTTCATTAAGCCCATCAATTCACGCGGCCGTATCCGCACGGCTGGGTGACCTAGCGATGGCTGAGAAGTATCTCAGACAGTCCGCTGAAATCGACCTCGGCAACAACATGGGAAATGCTGCGGGCGGAGTTCACGCGGCAGCTATCGGTGGCCTGTGGCAAGCCATGGTGCTGGGCTTTGCAGGCATGGAACTCACTCAGGAGGGCCTGCGCTTCAACCCGCATCTTCTGCCTCAATGGAAGCGGCTTGCTTTCCCGGTTCAATGGAGAGGTAGAAAAATCAAGGTTTCCATAGATCCTCAATCTGTGACAGTGGAATGCCAGGGAAACGAAGGCCTGAGCATCGGAATGGTGGACGGACCAGAAATCCACGTTCCGCCGGGCCACCGATGTGTAACCGGCAGGCTCGGGCAAACTTGGCAGCCGTGGCGGGCAGACTGATGAGTTACGAGGAGGTTTTGTGACCGCGACAATGAGGGACTGGCAAGATTCCCTCCGTGGAGGGGACCCCGGAACGGCACGGCTTTCTCCTCCGGAAACCGTGATTGTCCTGCTCGATGGTAGCGAAGAATCCAGAGCAGCGCTGCCGGTCGCAAAGCACTTCGCTGAACTTCAACGTGCGACTCTGCACGTCGTCTCGACTGGCGAACCGCAAGCAGAGGCAAGATATGTTCTGGACCAGCTGAGGCTCACGCCGGAGGATGTGCGCGGTGCGGTCCTCGACCGTCTGCAACAGGCGCCTGACGAAGCCGTTTTGAACGTTGCACAGACATGTCCTGCCCCCTTGATCACTCTCTCTACGCATGCGATTGGAGAAGATACGCAGGCAATCGTCGGGCAGCTTGCTGAAAATGTGCTCACGAAGGCCCCAGCACAAAAGGCCCCAGCACAACTGTTACTTGTCGCGCCCGATCGGGGACGCCATCCCTGGGTAATTCGTCGCATCGTTTTAGCGCACGATGGCAGTCCGACCGCCGATGCGGCGATCGCTCCTACCGCCGACCTCGCTAAACGGGCCGGAGCCGATGTTATCGCGTTGCATGTTGCTGCACGAAAAGCATCTCAGGACGTCGAACCAGGCAGCCTTCCGGCGCCTCGTTACCTCGACCAGCCTCAACACGAATGGCCTTCGTGGGCCAGCGAGTTCGTCCAGCGAATGATGGCGTTGGGCGCTTCACCAGCAGCAGTCAATTTCAAGCTGTTAGTCACAGGTGGCCAGCCCGGATCCGAAATCGCACAGTTCGCTCGCGACAACAATGCCGATTTAGTCGTGGCTACGTGGCGCGGGCAGTGGGACCCCGAGCACGCCGGCACCCTAAAAGTTCTGGTCCGCAGATCTGGATGTCCGGTCCTACTTATCACCGGCGCGCAACAGAATCCTTGAACAGTTACCAACATGCTCCGCCCAACAGGAGGTTCGATGGCTGGAGGTCGCGCGCTTCCGGAAGCAGCAGTTTTTGATCTCGATGGAGTTGTGACCTTTACCGCTCGTGTTCACGCGGCAGCATGGAAGGGGCTCTTCGATAGCTACATGCGTTCGCGGGAGAGCAGGTTCGGCGAACCATTTCGGGAGTTCGATTCAGATGCCGACTACCGTGCCTACGTAGATGGACGTCCTCGATATGAAGGCGTTCGAACCTTTCTCGAATCTCGCGGTATTCACATTCCGTATGGAACACCTCAAGACTCAGCAGAAATGGAGACGGTGTGCGGACTCGGTAATCGCAAGAACGATCTATTCGTCCAGAAGACGCAAGAGATGGGAGTCGATGTTGATCACGAAGCCGTGCGGTTCATTCGTGAGCTGCACGAAAACGGCATACAGGTGGGCTTGGCCTCGTCGAGCAAGAATGCCGCTCCCATTCTCCAACGCGTGGGCCTCCTTGACCTGTTTCAGGCGCGCGTAGATGGACTGGTCAGCGAACGACTTGGCTTGCGCGGCAAACCGGAACCTGACATCTTCCTGACCTGCCTGGAGATGCTCGGCGGAAAGGATCCGCAGGCCGCCATCGTCGTGGAGGATGCCATCGCGGGTGTACAGGCAGGGCGCAACGGACGCTTCGGACTTGTGCTCGGGGTTGACAGACACAGCGAAGCCGATTCGCTGCGACAGCACGGCGCCGACTGGGTTATCAGCGATTTTCGTGATATCTCGGTAGACAAAGTCACCGAGTACTTTCGATCAAAAGCCAGAGTCGCATAGCTACTGAAAGGTCACTGCCAGCATCAATACTGCCGAGTGCCGTCGTTCAGGCTTGGCACTTCTGGGAGCGAATTTCATGTGGTCCGTAGCTGAATCGGCACTGCTGAATCGCACCCAAACGTTCGTTTTCTTCGCAGTGTTCCTGGGTCTGTGCACAGCAGCCGCATCCCAAACAACCCTATCTGCTGGCCTGGAACAGGCTTCACAAGCTCTTGAGTCCGGTGACACCGCCCGTGCAATCACGCTTTACGAACGATTACGCGCGGAAGCTCCATCCAATATCGCTGCCGTTCGCGGGCTGATGCTCTCGTATGTGCGTGCCAGGCGACTACCGGAAGCGATCGTCGTGGGAACGGAGGCTGCCAAACGCTGGCCAAACGACGCGGACATTGCACACTACCTCGGCGTCGCTCATTTCCAATCCGGGCAGTTTGAAAAAGCGTTCCAACTGCTAAAACGTGCCTTGCAGCTCAAGCCTGCTGATGGGGAGATCCGTTATGACTACGCACTCCTGTTATTGCAGACAAAGCGATATGCCGAAGCTTCCGAACAACTCGAGCGCGTAACTCGGCTCAAACCCAAGGACCCGATGCTGCACGTCTTGCTTGGCCGCGCGTATCTGAATAGCAATCGAACGAAGCAGGCCATCCAGCAGTTCAAAACGGCGCTCCGCCTCGATCCCGCGCTCCCGCTCGGGCACTTTCATCTGGGTTATGCCTACGCAAGCATCGGTCAGAACGACAGCGCGATTGCTGAATACCAGAAGGAGTTGACCCGCCAGCCGAACCCGGAGGTTCTTTATCAACTCGGACGAACTCAGATCGAAATGGGAGCTTGGACAGACGCTGTCGTTACGCTAACCCGAGCGACCGAACTCGATCCGCGCAGAGCAGTTTCGTATTACCACCTGGGCAAAACACTCAGCCTCCTTAAACGGCCGGCAGAAGCCCGCGCGGCTCTCACCAGCGCAATCGAATTGGATCCCTCGGCGCCAAGCCCCCACTACCAGTTGGCCAGAGTCCTCGAACAGCTAGGCGAGAAGGACGCGGCGCGGCGCGCACTGCAGCGCTTCACGGAATTGAACCAAGCTCAGGTCCAATCCGGCGGAATGGCGACAGCGAGAACGGAGTGATGGCGAAGCCGAGGATATCTGCAACGCTGTTGTGCATCTGCGTCGCCCTTTTTTGGGGAGTCGATATGGGGTGGGCACAGGGCCGAGCTCGTTCGAAACCAACAAAGTCCAAGGCTGCCCCGCAAATCGTCCTCGAAGACATAACCCAATCATCCGGAATCGATTTCCACCTGACCTGCGGTACCCGCGACAAACGGTGGATCATGGACGCAATGTGCGGCGGGGTCGCATTCTTCGACTATGACAATGACGGCTGGGTGGACATTCTCTTTGTCAATGGATCGACCTCCGAGGACGTCAAGGCTGGCAAGTGCCACGCTAGCAAGTTGTATCGGAATGACCACAACGGCACTTTCATCGACGTAACCGAGAAAACGGGACTCACGCATTGCCGCTGGGGTTTCGGAGTGGCAGTCGGCGACTACGACAATGACGGCTGGCAAGACGTGTACATCACGAACCTGGATGGAGGAGTGCTCTACCACAACAATGCTGGCACTTTCACCGATGTCACGGACAAAGCAGGCGTAGATAACTCCCGTTTGTGGGGAACTAGCGCGGCATTCGGCGACTACGACAACGACGGTTATCTCGACCTGTACGTCGCCAATTACGTCGGTGACCTCGATAATCTACCTGCGTTCGGAAGTTCTGCATTTTGTCAGTATCGCGGCATCCCCGTTTCCTGTGGTCCTCGTGGTCTCAAGGGAGCCCGCGACCGCCTGTATCGAAACAATCGCAACGGTACATTCAGCAACGTCACTGAGAAACTCGGAATTGATCCCGAGGCGTACTACGGATTGGGCGTGATTTGGCTCGATTACAACAAGGATCGCTGCCTTGATGTTTACGTCGCAAACGACTCATCCCCCAGCCTCCTCTACCAGAACGACTGCAAAGGAAGCTTTTCCGAGGTTGGCGTAGCGAGCGGCGTAGCTTTCAGTTCCGATGGCAAGCCACAAGCCGGAATGGGCGTCGACGCGGCAGACTACGATAACGATAGCTGGCCAGACATCGTAAAGACTAACTTTTCGGACGACACAAATAACCTTTATCACAATGACCGCAATGGCCAATTTACTGACATGACTGGCCCGAGCGGCTTTGGTCCTGTGAGCATTCCGTTCCTTGGATTTGGAGTGAAGTTTGTGGATCTGAATGACGATGGCTGGCCTGATATTTATGTCGCCAACGGACACGTCAACCCACAGGTGGAAGGACACGGCTTCGGAGTGTCATATGCCGAGCGTCCGCTGATCTTCCGCAACTTAGGAAACGGCAAATTCGTGGAAACCGGACTTCGGGGCGGTCCAGCGCTGAGACATCCGCGAGTGGGTCGTGGACTCGCAGCCGCCGACCTCAACAACGATGGCGTTCTCGCACTTCTTCAGACTAATCTCGACGATTCGCCTTTACTCCTGCGAAATCAATCCCGACGCGGACAATGGTTGCGGATCAAGTTGGTGGGCCGACGCTCGAATCGCGATGGCTTCGGGGCACGGGTCGAGGTGTCTGCCGCGGGTCTCACCCAGGTAGCCGAAGTTCGTGCCAACAGCAGCTATCTCTCGGCAAGCGATCCAAGGCTGCACTTCGGACTCGGGACAAGCAAACGCGTTGATGCTATTACCATCCACTGGCCTTCAGGAGTGATCGACAAAATCGGTCCCCAGCAAAGTAGTCAGGAACTCATCATCGAAGAGGGTCGGGGAGTAATCTCGCGCGCGCTGAACTCAGCAGGTCAGAGTCCCTCTCGCAAATAGCTCCAGCAGCGATCTGCATCTGGTCTTGCTTAGCGCCTACAACGTAACGAAAGGTGTCGCTTTCCGAGTCTCGCGTCGACCTTTCTTCACGAATCCGGAGTGCAACGTAAGCTGTTTCCGGATTTCGGAAGCAGTAGCTGCCTCCCATTCTTCCAACATGTTGATTTTTCGATACCCCTGCTTTGGCGCACTGCGTGCAGCTCTTATCACATCGTCGTGTGACATTTGACACGCGATGTAAAAGACCTCAAGTCGCGCCCCCAACCCAGTCCACAGGTTGTCGGCACGCCCAAGATGGTACCCAAGGCTCATTGGACGGGGTGAATGATGAAGAGGCTAACAGAAGTCACCAGGCTCAGCCTGGTGTTCGCGTTTGTGGCGCTTGTCGCCATCTCCGGTTTAACTCAAGTTCAGAACGGACAGATCACCGGTGACATTGTCGATCCGTCCGGTGCGGCAGTCCCGAACGCACAAGTGACGGCTACCAACGTCCAGACCGGTCTCACCGTTAAGTCAACAGCAAATCAGACCGGGCACTTCGTCATTAATCAGGTCCCGATCGGTACCTACAGCCTGACGATTACGGCTGCTGGATTCAAGAGCTACCATCGAGCGGATCTGCCGGTCAACGCAGGTACCATTCAGCACGTTGACGCAAGATTGCAGGTCGGGCAGGTCACCGAGACCGTAGAAGTTACGGGAGCTCCGCCCCAGATTGACGTCGAGACCTCGCGACTAGCTCAGACGGTGAGCGGTGCGCAAGTTGCGAACCTGCCGCTCAACGGCCGTAACGTTTACGACCTCATCCAACTTGCTCCAGGTGCGGTGAATGTTCGCGGCGTGCTAACGGAAGAGGGTGTCGGAACCGTTGTGAACGGCCTGCGCCAGAACTTCAACGGATTCCTGATCAACGGCGTCGCGAATAAGGGTCTCAGCGGCGCCGCAGTAACGACCCCGATTCAGGACACAGTGCAGGAGTTTCAGGAACTCACGTTGAACATGTCAGCGCAGTATGGTAACAGCGCGGGTTCAATTACGAATCTTGTCACCAAGTCAGGCACTAACGACGTGCACGGCAGCGCCTGGTGGTTCGTCCGCAACGACATATTTGACGCGAACTCCTTCTTCCTGAATCGCGAGGGAGTCGAGAAGCAGGCCCTTCGATTCAATCAGGTTGGCGGTACAATCGGCGGTCCGATAGTGAAGAACAAGGTGTTCTTCTTCGCGTCTTACCAGAACGACCGGTTTCGGGAGTCGGCGCCGCCAACTGCAGTGCAGGTGGAATCTCCGGAGTTCCGGCAGGCAGTGATTCAGGCTTTTCCGAACTCCGTGGCGGCGTTGCTTTACAGAAACTTTCAGCCACAAATAGTCGGCAGTCCGGCTTTGACGCTGTCTGACTACGTGAATGGCGGCAACTTTTCGGGATCTGGTTTCTCTGACTTCGGTCAATACCTCTGCCCTGACAACACCACCCCTGAGATCGCTGGAAGGTTCGCGACTCTGTTTGGAGTTACGGCCGCTGACCAGGCGGCGATGGCCGGCTGCAGCAGCATTCCCGCAATACAGGCCGGGCTCCTGGACCGCAATGCCCCGTTCCTCTATGACACCATTTCGTTCAACGGCACCCAGAACCAGCCTGCGATCGGCACCGGCAACCTGTTCAATGGCTGGGAGGCTTCGTTCCGCCTTGACGCGAACGTAACTGCGAACGATCGCCTCTACGGACAAATGAACTGGACCCGTCAGGACGATCGCTTCGGCTTCCCGAACACTACTAGCAACAGCAACGGCCGCGGTCCCGCGTTCCTGAATCCAATCCGGAACACCTACCCGAACTTCCAATTTTCTTACGTCCACACCTTCAGTCCGAACGTTCTGAATGAATTCCGTGCGGGATACGTAGGAAATATCGAGAACGTAAGGGTGGCCGAACCGGGTGTGCCGGACATCAGGTTTGACGACGGAGTTATGGGGTTCGGGTCGTACTCGGGATACCCGCAGGTGTTCCACGAAAACATCTACACGTATTCCGACATGGTCTCGATCTCCAAAGGTAAGCACAACATCAGAGTCGGAGCCGACCTCCGCCGGAATATCGAAAATAGCGAATTCAGCGTTGCGAGACCGTCGTACTACTTCTTCGACCCGCTGTTCTTCGCCGCCGACGCTCCGTATACCCAGACCGCCGGAGTCGACCCGGGAATCGTCAGTGGTCAGCCAGCACAACTCGCAAGCAACACTCGTCACTGGCGGAACTGGGAATTCGGCGTCTATTTCCAGGATGACTGGAAGGTCACTCGTACTCTGACCTTAAACTTGGGCTTGCGTTACGACCTTTACCAGCGGCATCGAGAACTCGACAATCTGGAGACCACGTTCATCAAGGGGCCGGGCACGTTCTTCATCGACGACATCACGACCGGTGCCGGTCAGATCCAGAACGCCAGCGTGCCCGTCGGACTTCCCGGTTGCGACACGCCACAGCAAACTGCCCTGGCGCAAATCGCAGGTGTGTGCGGGCCCGGTGGTTTTGCCGCCGCCGAGGCGCTCGGTGCGGGCGATCACAACAACTTCGGACCGCGCGTGGGCTTCGCCTGGGATATGTTCGGCACTGGTCGAACTTCGTTGCGCGGCGGTTTTGGCGTTTCGTACGAGGGCACCCTGTACAACCCGCTTTCGAACTCGCGCTGGAACTTGCCGTATTACTCGTTCAACTCAGCCACCAGTCCGCTAGGCGGAGACGTGCAGAACGTTGTATACGGTCCAACAGTGTGCGACGCTCTCGGTTGCCGTCGCGATCCCCTGGCGCCTCCAGCTTTTGGTGGACCGCCTTCGAACCCATTTATGGGTGTCGGTGCACAGGCGACCGGCAATCTCACCGGCTGGGACCCTGCCAACCAGAACCTGGCGAATCTGACGGGCATCGTCTTCCCCGAGGGTATCAGGGACCCGTACGTGTACAACTACTTCCTCGGCCTCCAGCACGAGATCTTTCCCAGAACCGTAATGGAGCTGAATTACGTTGGCACGACGGGACACAAGCTCTTCCGCGCGCAGAACGCCAATCGCATTCCTGGGGGCCGTCTGCCACCGGGAACTTGTACTACGGACAACCTTGGCCGCAGGCTCTGCAGCCAGGTTGACGCCGAAGAGACCATTAACCCCGCCGGACGCTTGAATCCGAACTTCGGAACGCTCCGCGTCTGGCAGAACGTGGTCAACTCTAATTACAACGCGCTCCAGGCCTCGTTGCGTCGCCAACTCTCGGGTGGAGTCAGCTTCAACATCAACTACACCTGGAGTCACGCAATCGACGACGGTTCAACGTGGCACAGCGGAGCTACCAGTTCCAATGGCCCCGCAGCAGGCGAGGGCTACACGACCGATCCGCTCATCGGCAAGCTGGATCGAGGAAACTCCATCTTCGACATCCGGCACCGCATAGTAGCTAACTTCGTTTGGGAGTTGCCGTTCTTCAGAAACCAAGAGGGCTTCCTTGGCCGCGTGCTCGGTGGCTGGCAGTGGAACGGCATCTTCTCCTACCAGACTGGCGCTCATTGGAGTCCGTTCGATCGCCGGCAGGGTGGCTTCCCGGTCGGGTCGCTGGAAGGAGATTGCTCACAGGCTGGAATCGATGCCGGTTTGTGCATCAATACCGGCGGTGACTACAACCTGGATGGAGAACGCAACGATCGTCCAAACGCGCTAGCGAGCAGCTTCGACCCAAGCGATGAACAGTGGGCCAGTGGCTGGGGCGGCATTTTTGCTCCCGGCGGAGGTTTCTTTAGTGCTCCATGTCTGGGCTGCATTGGAAACCTCCGACGCAACACCTTCGTCGGTCCCGAGTACTGGAACTTCGACGCGTCGCTGTTTAAGAACATCAGGATCACGGAGCGCGTGAACATGCAATTCCGTGCCGAGTCGTTCAACGTGTTCAACCACACTAATTTCCAGTTACCTGGAGCCGGCGGCGCAACCAACAACCAAATCAATCGTCCGAACTTCGGACAAGCTGGGGGCACTTTCAACCCACGCAACCTTCAGTTCGGATTGAAGCTCAACTTCTAATCCGGATCGCTTTGAAAAGGGGTTCGCTCTGGCGGACCCCTTTCACTTGCATTCAACGAAGGATGACAAATGGTACGGCCGCTGGTCTTGGCGCGCGTGCTCTTGTTGGTTGTCCTCTGCCCAGCAGTCGCGGTTCACTCGCAGGGACCGCAGTATGGCAGCATTGTTGGGCAAGTCCGGGTATCACCAGGTTCTCTCCCCTCCAGGGCGGTGCTGATTGAATTGCATACTCGGGGGGCCACCATCGCCAGCGGCTATACGGACAACGAGGGCCGATTCTCGTTCAACGGCCTGATGGGAAACCCTTATCACGTCATCATCAATGACCCGGATTATGCGCCCGTTGACGAACTGGTTGCGCTAGACCCATCAAGTGCGGCAGTTCGCATGCTAAACATCACTCTTTCGCCGAGGGTCAAAGAGGCCAAGCCCGCCGCGCGCGACGAATCCATTCCGGGCAGCAACCCGAACGTAACCAACCCAAGTGCTCTCAAGCGTGTAGTTCCCGAGTCCGCTTTGCGTGAATTCAAAAAGGGAGTGCAAGCCGAAAAACGAAAGAAGCTCGAAGAAGCGATGCGGCACTACAGTAAGGCTGTGGAATTGGCGCCAGAGTTTTACGAAGCTCGCAACAATCTCGGCTCCATGGCCCTGGCTCGGTCCGATTTCGCTGTTGCCCGAGAGCAGTTTCAGGCAGCGATGCGAATCAATCCATCGGAAGCCAGTTCTTACTTCAACATGGCGAACCTTATGCTTCTGAGCAAACAACCCTTGGAGGCACAGCGACTCGCCAGCGAAGGGCTACGCCTGCAGCCCGGATCTGCGTTCGGTCATTTTGTACTGGGCTCAGCACTCGGGAACAGCGGCAATTATGCGGAAGCCGAACGGGAACTACGGCGTGCGCTGGAACTGGATACCTCAATGACGAAAGCTCATCTCGCACTCGTCAATGTCTACCTTCAGCAACAGCGGAAAGATCTTGCAGCAGCAGAGCTCAAGATGTTCTTGAAATCGGCCCCGCAGGACCCGCTGGCGCCGAAAGCGCAGGAGGTGTTGAAGAGACTCGAAGCTGAAAACTGACAACTTCACCACTGCGGAATCATTGAGCACAACTTCGGCTCGAGTCGACACGCTTCGCTGTATGCACCCTTCGCTTGCGCGATGTTGTTCAGTCGTTGGTACGCGAAGCCGAGATTGAGGTGTGCTTCGGCCAACTCAGGCTCCAGTTCCAAAGCTTTTCGATAACTCGCAACAGCCCTCTTGAGGCGATTGGTTCGACTGTAGGCGATGCCTAGAAAGTTGAACAGTTGCGCTTCCTTGAGCCCCAAGTCGGCTGCTTTTTGCAATTCTTGCGCTGCCTGTTCGTAACGCTGGCCGCGTATCGCGATCATCCCGAGATCGCGTCGTGCCGGAGCAAAATTCGGTTGAATTTGCAGGCACTTCTCGAAAGCCTGAGCTGCTCGATCAGGCGCAGACTGCGCTTGCATCCAACCCAGTTGATACCACGCTTTGAAATTCGTACCGTTTTGCTTGAGTGCCTTCTCGAGCCACACGCGCGCCTCCTCTGACTTTCCTTGCTCGAACAATGACCGCGCGATGCCGGTCATAGCCTGGTCGAAAGTCGGATGGAGGTCGAGAGCCCTCCTGAAGTTTGTAGTCGCGCCTGACCAGTCCCTCTGCTGAAGCGCCGCCTGGGCCAGCATGAACGGGACGAGATACATCTGCGGGTCGCGCTTCTGAACAGACGCTAGTAGTTCCCTGCCCTTATCGAAAGCGCCCGCGCGAAATGCGTCAGCCGCCGATAGGATTGTTTCGAATTCTTCGACCTTGTCCTTTGGGTCGGCGAGTTTGTCCAGCGCTTCATTTCTTACGGGTGCTCGATAGCCGACGTACCCCAGCGCTTGAAGCTTTTCCTGTGCTGCGTTATCCTCACCGACTCTGGCTTCGCTCCGATCACGTTTTGGAACCGCCTTCGACGCGATCTCCCGTAACCGTTGCTGTAATGCCGAACCCATCGCAGCCTTCGACTCAGCAACGTTCTGGCGCTCGGCAGCGTCTACTCGCAAGTCGTAAAGTTCGGACCGTGGCGCCTGGATGTAGTGAAATTCGCCCGACTGCAGGCCGCGAAGCGGGCTCCAACCGAAAGAGCTGAACGGATAGAACGTCTCGCTGTACGCAACAGGGGTCGCCGCTCCCGGGGAAGCAAGTAGCGACTTCACATCGAACTGCTTCTCTATTTCATCTCTCACACCTGCAACATCAAGCAGAGTAGGAGCGACAGAGGCGATCTCCACCGGATGAGCGACTCGCCTTGAGGACTGCGCCTTTGGCAGCCTGACTATGAGCGGCACGTGAACCGTCGAGTTGTAGATGAAGAACCCGTGCTCCCGCTCACCGTGCTCTCCGAGAGATTCACCGTGGTCACTCACAATTACAACGGCTGTGTTGCTATACATCTTCTTCGTTTTCAGCCAGGAGATCAGCCGTCCCAGTTCGCTGTCCGTGTATGCAACTTCTCCATCGTATGGCCGATCTTTGTACCGCGTCCGGAAAGGTGCAGGGGCATCGTACGGACTGTGCGGGTCGAACAGGTGCAACCATAGGAAGAACGGCCGTGTTCCAGGCTTGCTCAACCAGGTAATCGCGCGATCGACGCTTGCGCCGGCCCTGCGTTCTACGAGTGCAAGGTCCTTGGTCAAGAAGTCGCTCCCGGCGAATGCGTCGTCGTAGGAATCGAACCCGCGCGCTAAACCCCAACTGCGGTCAAGCACAAACGAACTGATCACCGCGCCCGTGTGATAGCCATTCGCTTTCAATGCCTGCGCAACACTCCTGAACTTCGATGACAGGGGCTGGCCGGTGAAGTCCTGCACGCCATTGTGAAAAGGATAGGTCCCTGTCAGCATGGAAACGTGTGACGGCCACGTAAGGGGAACCTGAGAGATAGCGCGATCGAAAACAGTTCCTTCCCGCGCCAGCGCATCAATGGTGGGCGTGTCGACATTCCGCGCTCCGTAGCAACCGAGGCGGTCAGCCCGCAGGGTGTCGATAGTCACCAGCAGAATATTGGGTTTGAGTCGTTTCGGAGACCCGCTGCTCTTTCTTCCGGCATCTTGCGCCAAGGTCGCACCGCACGCAAGCAATATCAGAGCGAACGCGAATGTGCGGCGGACGCTACTCATGGTTCAGGGCTGGCGTGCGCGCTCAGCTTGTGCCGCCTGTGCCTGCCGCAAATGCTCCTGGGCCTCCCGGTCCAGACCCTTTGCTTTCAGAGCTTTCGCTAAACTCACATGCACTCGCGGATCTCCTGGTGCAAGGCCTACAGCCTGTCGCAATTCGGCGATCGCTTGCTCCAGCTGACCGCGGTACATTAGAACTTCCCCAAGCGCACGATGCCCTTCCGCATACGACGGATTGATCTCGATAGAACGACGGAACGCGGCTATGGCTTGTTCCATGTTGCCCTGCATCGCGTACGCCGAGCCGGCGTTGAAAGCCGCAGAAAAGTTTGTCGGATCGAGCTGTAGCGTTCTATTGAAAGATGCGAGCGCAGCATCAACGTTTCCCGAGCGAGCCTGTGCAAGACCTAGATAGTAGTTCGCAAGCGCGTACTCCGGGCTCAGCTTCACAGTCGTTTGAAATGCCTGCACCGCATCCTTGAACTGCTGTGACTTGTAGTGATTCAGTCCTAGCAGGTAATTAACCGGAATCGAGTCGGGCTCGATCTTCAGCAGAGCCCTGAGCTTGGCGATAGATTCAGCATACTTTCCGCGCTGACCTTCGTTCATCGCCGTCGAGAACGTCTCGTAGAACTGAATGCGATCCTTCGGATCTGGCAAATTGTGGTTCGCCTCACCCGAAGCCGTGCCGCCCGAAAATGCAGCATACCCCAGCGATTGCAGCCTTTCGGCCAGCGCCGGATCGAGTGTTCCCCTATTAGCCGTCTGCTCGCCGCTCGGCGTGAAAGCAGCGATGGTTTTATTCAGCTCCGCCTCAAGCTCTTGCGAGAGCGGCTTCTTCTGCGCATACAGATTTGTCGTCTCGCCAGGATCTGACGCAAGGTCGTACAGCTCTGGCTTTGGGGCGTGTATGAAGCGGTAGTTCCGTACCTGAACCCCGCGCAGCTCGCTCCAGTTGAAATGCAACCTCGGCAGGAAGGATTCGGCGTAAAGCGGACTTGCCTCCGCGTCTTTCTTGCCCTCGATTACCGGCAGCAAGCTGCGTCCCTGGACCTCGGAAGGAGCGGCTATTTTCAGAGCTGCCAGCACTGTCGGCATCAAGTCCACGAGGCTGACCGGAACACGCGAGATCTTCCGGACTTTCATCGCTGACGGCCACTTGAAAATCAAAGGCACGTGTAGCGTTGAGTTGTAGATGAAGAAACCGTGTGTCGTTTCGCCGTGTTCCCCCAGACCCTCCCCATGATCTCCGGTCAAAACAACCAGGGTATTCTGATAGTGTCCGCGCTTCTTCAAGATGTCCAGCACGCGCCCGACCTGCGCATCGGCGAAAGCGATCTCACCATCGTAAGGAGCCGTCTTGTACTCCTCCGCGTACGGCGATGGGGGATTGTACGGGTGGTGCGGATCGTAGAGGTGCATCCAGAAGAAGAACGGCTTGTCGGTGCGCTTCCCGAACCATTGCAGTGCCTCATCAGCCACCAAATTGCCCGGACGCTCCATAGCATCCAGATTTGTCTCTAGCAGCCGACTGAAGTCAAAGTGGTCGTAGTAGAAGTCGAAGCCGCGGTTTAGCCCAAAGCGAGAATCGAGCACCGCTGACCCGACCACCGCACCCGTGTCGTAGCCGTGCTGTTTCAGAACTGATGCGAGCGTTTGCTGCTCTGCGCCGAGGGTATTCCCGCTGAAGTCGTGCATCCCCGTCTTCATCGGGTACGTCCCTGTAAACATCACGGCATGTGAGGGCAACGTAATCGGTACGGGAGTGTAAGCGCGCTCCATCCTCGTGCCGTCGGCAGCAAGGGCGTCGATGTTCGGCGTCTTAATCCCCTTGTAGCCATAGCAACCGATGTGGTCCGCTCGAACGGTATCGATCGTGATCAGGACTAGGTTCGGTCGAGAACGGCGGTCTGCGACCTGGGACTGCGAGGCAGACGCCGCCAACGATACCAGCATCCATAAGCACAACAGGAGCGTAGCTGCTGGTATGTTCCGGCGGATGGCGGCGAGACTCATGCGAGCTACCGTGACACTGATGCGATTAACGGCAGTTGTGCTGCTTTTCTGGAGCACATGCTTGGCCCAGGCTGAGGCACAGGCCCGGTCAGGATCCAATCCCGACATCATCCTTGTAACCATCGACACTATTCGCGCCGACCACGTTGGGTGCTACGGCAAGTCCAACATCAAGACGCCCGCTATGGACGCCCTGGCTCGCGACGGCGTGCGATTCGCAAACTCCTTTACCGCAAGTCCCATAACAAACAGCTCACATGCCACGATTCTCACCGGACTGTATCCGAGTTCTCACGGCGTCACCGACTTCGGCGTTCCCCTTGGGGAGTCTCATTCCACGCTGGCAAGTTTGCTTAAGGCGCGGGGTTATCGGACGGCAGCGTTCATTGGCGCCGTCATTCTCGATAGCCGGCAACTGGCGCCAGGTCTGGATCGCGGTTTCGATCATTACGACAACTTTCCTCAGAAGCCGACGACCAGCTCGCGATTCGGACGTTTGGAACGCCGCGCAAGGGACGTGGTCGGGAGGGCGAAGAAGTGGATGGCCGCGAATACTTCAGCCCCGAGATTTGTGTGGATTCACCTTTTTGATCCGCATGACCCTTATGAGCCGCCGCCCCCCTTCTCCGCAACCTACAAGGAACGTCCGTACAACGGCGAAATCGCGTACGCCGACCATGCCCTGTCGGAACTCCTGTCGTCTCTCCGCCGGCAGCGCCGTTATGACAAATCACTTATCGTTCTGGTCGGCGATCACGGAGAAGGGCTGGGCGAGCACAACGAACAGACACACGGGATCTTCTTGTACGACTCAACCCTTCACGTCCCTCTAATCGCAAAGTTGCCGGACGGCCGTCGCGCGGGAACTGTCGTCAATGCCCAGGTACGCACCACCGACATCACGCCGACTATCCTCGACTTCACACAAACAACGCGAGCGCCCAACTCGCGCCCGCCGAAATTCGATGGACGCTCCCTCAAAGCACTCATCCTTTCGGGTTCAGGTGCGGACGAGCCAGCAATCGCCGAAACTGATTACCCTCTGCGTTTCGGTTGGGCTCCGCTGCGGTCATTGCGCACATCGGCATTCAAGTTCATCGAAGCTCCACGTCCCGAGTTGTACGACCTCAGCACCGATCCTGCAGAGAACAAGAATATGTACGAGCCATGGAACGAGCGGGTCAAAGATTCACGCTCCGCACTGGCGCGTTTTGCGTCTAGCGCGAAAGGACGGACGGACGGCAGCGGCGTGCCCAAAACCACAGTCGACGAACTTCGCGCGCTTGGGTATTTGGGCCCTGAAGGAGCGACGGATGTTCCCGACCATTCACTCCTGCCGGACCCCAAAGACAAGATCGAGATCCAGAACCTGCTGCACGCGGCCATGATGGCGACTGAGGACGGTCGCACCAACGCTGCGCGTTCGCTACTGGTGCGGGCCACTCAGATCGATCCCACGTCAGCGATTGCTTTCTCGCAACTCGGACGACTGGAGCTGAAGATTGGCAACTACGCTCAAGCGGCAGCGCATCTCGGTATCGCTCATAAATTGCGCCCCGAGGATTCTGCTACGGCCCTGTACCTTGGGGAGGCAAACGAAAAGGCCGGTAACCTGCCAGCCGCTCGTGATGCATACGAGGCCAGCCTGAAGCTCGCACCGGGCCAAGCGGGCGTGCGTGAGGCGCTCGGCCGCATTTATCTCGGCCTTCACCGACCAAAGCAAGCGGTTGAACAGCTCGAGGCCGCAGTTTTCCTTCAGCCCAAGAACGTGGGGACGCGTGTCGAGTTTGGACGCGCACTCATTGCTGACGGTCAAGTCGAAAAGGCCGTGTCCGAGCTTGAACAAGCAACACGCATGCAGCCGAGAAATCGCCAGGCCTTCCTGTTGATGCAAACTGCATACGAACGGCTGGGTCGAAACGATTTGGCGAAGCGCGCGGCCGCACGCGCTTCGTCCCTTGCGCGGTAAGAACTGAACATAAGAAACCCGCGAATGGTGTCCACTCCCATTCGCGGGCGGTTCATCAGTGGAGCGTCTAGCGGCCCAATGATGACGGGTTATGGATGATGATTGTGCGATGGCTGGGCTACATCCTTCTTCTCCGCCACCGCTTTTCCGGGCTCTCCTACGAAAATCTCCGTGAGCACACGCCCCTGCATCTGTTTCGGCTGTTTGATCCCGTAGATGTGGAGGATCGTTGGTGCGATATCGAACACGCTCGCAGGTAATCCCATCAACCTGAAATCGCGCTTGATTCCAGGACCCGCTGCAAAGAATGATCCCGGCACGTCGTCGCCATCCGCAAAGTCGTGCTTCGCGATCACTGGCGTCGTCTTCTGATGATCCATGTGCGCGTGAGGATCTTTCTCCTCGAATTCGCGCAACGGCTTTATCCCGTGATCAGAGAGGATAAACACGTACGTGTTGTCGTCTGTGTGGGCCAGGATCTTGCCCAATACCTTGTCAAACGCTACGTATTGGTTCGGGAAAGCATCGACCCGTACGGAGTTTATGTCCTGGTTGTACCCAGCGTTGAAAGGCTGAATCGGGTACAGCCAATGACCGACGCGGTCCTCGCAAGACTGAACGAGCATCGTGAAATCGGTCGGATGATTCGTCAGCAGATAGTCGAAGAGCTTCGTCTGCTGCGCACGGATCTCCTCCACTCGCGCGAGCCATTCGTTAATGACTTTGGCTTCTTGCCCTTTCAGTTCTTCCGCTCCAGGCATTCGCGAGCAATCGATATAGAAGTTGCCAACGTTGGCCAGCAACTCCTTAACCATGCTCTTCGGATACACAGGATCGCCACCCTCGACGTCCGTCAGTTTGGGTGCGCAGAGGACTCCGTCTTCGCAGTTTTTGCCGCGCGTCAGCATGCCGCTGATCATGTAACCGTTGACGGGCATGACCGGGAACGTCGCGGGGACATTCGCCATGCCCACACTCACATTGTGCTTCGAGAGGATCGACCAGAACGGTTCTTGCTTCAGCATGTTTGTGTTCGCCGTCTGCCCGCCCACCAGGAATCCAGTGATGCCGTTCATCTCAGGAGGCGTGCTGGTAGCGACTGTTGCGTACACCTTGGGGCAATTTGGAGCCGATAGAGTTCGGAGCTTGCCGTACACGCCGCGTTCAGCAATCTTCGCCAGATTCGGCATCTTGCCCTGAAGCAGAAGCGGACGAATCACGTCCATCTCCATACCGTTCACGCCGATAACAAGGACGCGGGGTTTTGGAGCAGCGGCCTTCTGGTCCTGACCGGTCATCTCTGCAGTCGCTAAAAGCGCGATCAGCACGATGCCCATAAGTGAACCCAATCTCTTCGACATCGCGAACCTCACATTGGTCCTTCTCTTGCGAGTTTGGCTTCGCCCCAGAGGCGTCCTGCCAGCGACAATCACGAATCCTGCAAAAGCCGGTTCAATGCAGTGAAAATCCTTTGAGCCTCGAATTCGGAAGCAACTCATCTCGCTTTGCGGGCACCTGACTCTAATTGGCTTGGTCGGGGCTGCTGGTTGTCCTGAGATGCATCGCTGCTCAACCGTGTGGCCTGCGAAATAGCAAATTGCAGCTCAGGTTTTCTTGCTGGCCGAGCCAGAGTACCTCTCTATGCGGAAACGCATACGTCCCTCTTTGGACCGCATGGCCGTATGGCTTGTTGTCGTGCTGTCTGCGTCGGCAGCATACCTGTACGCGTTCCCTGCTCCGAATCTCTTTTACGCAGCCATAGTCCTTCTGCATGTTCTCGTAGGGCTCGTTGCCACCGTGCTCCTGCTTGTGTGGCTGAGTGGCGCCTTCCGGAAATTGCGAACTGTGGGTCGCATCGGTTGGGGTGCCATAGTTGTGGGAGCGATTGTCGGCTGCGTTCTGGTGGTAATTGGCACTGCGCGTCCACAACACAGGTGGCTCTACTCGCACATATTCATAAGCCTGTTCGGTGTGGTGTTTCTCGCAGCCGCCTGGCTCAGCAGCCGGATTCGTTTAGGCCGCGTTCCGGCAACCGCATTGGCACTGAGTCTATGCTTCGTGGCCGCGTTCGCTGTTGCCTACGCGGCCGACTGGTCTCGGAATGACCGATGGCACAACGCTCATCGCATTGCTAACCCGGCAGTCCCGCCCGCCAGCATGGACGGGGAAGGGGATGGGCCAGAGGGCCCCTTTTTCCCAAGTTCAGCACAGGTGAAAGGCGACATAAAGATCCCGGGGAAATTTTTCATGCAGTCCCAGGCGTGTGAGCGATGCCATCAGGACGTGTACAAGCAATGGTTCGGATCAGCTCATCGCTTCTCCTCGTTCAACAATCAGTGGTACCGCAAGAGCATCGAGTATATGCAGGAAGTCGTCGGCACGCGACCTTCGAAGTGGTGCGGCGGGTGCCACGATCCGGCGGTGCTTTACAGCGGCATGATGGACACGCCGATCAAGGAAATTGTGAACACTCCCGAGGCGCAGGCCGGACTCGGATGCGTCATGTGTCACTCCATCGCAAAGGTGAAAAGCACGATGGGGCAGGGCGACTTCGTACTCGAGTATCCCAGGCTCCACGAACTCGCAGCGAGCGAAAACCCAATCGTCCGCGCGCTACACGATTTCTCGGTCCGCCTGAACCCCGAACCGCACCGGCGAGTCTTCCTGAAACCATTCATGCGCACTCAGTCAGCAGAGTTCTGCTCGTCGTGCCACAAGGTACATCTGGACGTGCCCGTGAACCATTACCGATGGATCCGCGGGTTTAACGAGTATGACAACTGGCAAGCCAGCGGAGTCTCCGGCGAAGGTGCGCGCTCGTTCTACTACCCACCGAGGCCTCTTGACTGCGCCGATTGTCACATGCCCCAGGTCGCATCCAAGGACGCCGGCAACATAAACGGAACCGTCCACTCGCACAGCTTCGCCGCCGCAAACACCGCTCTTCCCACTGCGAACGAAGACTCACAGCAACTCGATGCCGTTAAGCAGTTCCTGAAAGGCTCCGTCACGGTTGACATCTTTGCACTCTCGCCTGCGCTACCGAGAGCTGAAGTGGGAGCTTCAGCACAACGTCCTGAGCTCTCTACGACGTTTGCTGTGGGAGAGGAAGCTGAAGCGTCACTGCCCGATGGCGCGACCACAGAGGTGCTACCGATCATCGCACCGCTGGATCGCGTTCAAGGGGTTGTTCGACGCGGCGACGACGTGCTGGTCGATGTGGTGGTACGCACGCGCCGGGTAGGCCATTTCTTCCCGGGTGGAACCGTCGATGCCTATGACACATGGGTCGAGTTGAAAGCGACGGACGACAAGAACCAGACCATCTTTTGGAGCGGCATGGTCGAAGATAACGGCAAGGGTCCTGTCGAACGTGGAGCACACTTCTACCGCTCGCTGCTGATCGACGGGCACGGGAACCCGATCAACAAACGCAATGCGTGGGCGGCGCGCGCTGTCGTGTACGTCCGCCTCATCCCGCCGGGCGCTGCAGACACGGTTCACTACCGCCTCCATATTCCCGAGAACGCCGGCAAAAAGATCAAGTTGCACGCACGCCTCTGCTATCGCAAATTCACGTGGTGGAACACGCAGTTCTCGTTCGCGGGCGTCCCCGATCCCAAACAAATAACCTCGCAAGTCGCTCCCGGTTACGATGACACGAGGTACGTCTTCACCGGCGATACATCCACCGTCTCGGGAAGGCTTAGGCGGATACCCGACCTGCCCATTATTTCGATCTCAGAAAGTGAAGTAACCCTCGATGTGGCTCCGAACACAGCTAAGCCCCAGCCGGCCCGAGCTGTGCTTGACGCAGAAGACTGGACTCGATGGAACGACTACGGCATCGGTCTGCTGCTGCAAGGTGACCTGCGAGGCGCTCAACGAGCCTTTGAAAAGATCACGGAAATCGATGAGACGAATGTCGATGGCTGGGTGAACCTCGGTCGGGTTGCCGTCCAGGAAGGAGACACCGCCCGCGCCCGGCAGGTTTTGGAACGTGCGCTACAGCTCAAGCCCGATCTTGCTCGAGCAAACTTTTTCTTCGCCAAGGTCCTGCGCAACGAGGGACGCTATGACGAAGCTGTCCAAAGGCTCCGTCTCGTGTTATCGCAGTACCCGCGTGATCGAGTTGTAATCAACGACCTCGGGCGCCTGCTCTTCTTGCAGCGGAAGTACGAGGAGGCTGTCAGTGAGATCAAGAGAGTCCTGGCGATCGACCCCGAAGATCTTCAGGCCCACTACAACCTCATGCTCAGTTATCAGGGCTTAGGACGTGACGACCTGGCCCAGCAGCATCAAAAGCTTTATCTCCGCTTCAAAGCCGACGAGTCTGCACAAACACTCACCGGGGAATATCGCCGTAAGCACCCCGAGGACAACAACGAACGCCAACCGATCCACGAGCACGTGTCAGCCGACCTGTCAAAACTCAACAAGAAGTCTGCGCTTCCAGCGAAAGTTCGCAGCGACGAGAACTCTGCCGGCATCACACCATCAAGCAAAGGTGATGGTTCCCAAGCCGCTGCTTCCTCTGGAGGCGCGCAGCGATGAGCCTGTTCCGGCTGAAGGGTGAGGTTCGCATATCCGCAGCCACGCTGGCTTTCTTCACAGCGGTCCTCGCGTGTGTGCTTGCCTTGCCCACAGACACACACGCCCAAATCCGGTTCACGGACATCACTGCAGAAGCGGGTATCCGTTTCGTTCACAACAACGGCGCGTTCGGAAAACGCTGGCTGCCGGAAACGCTCGGCCCGGGTTGCGCGTTCATCGACTACGACAGCGACGGCTACCCCGACATCCTGCTCGTCAACGGACAGGACTGGCCCGGCCACCGTACCCGCGGCAACACAACTCTGAAGCTTTATCGCAATAACCACAACGGAACCTTCGCCGACGTTACAGCCAGATCAGGCCTCAACGTAAGTCTCTACGGAATGGGCGTTGCAGTTGGCGACTACGACAATGATGGTCGTGACGATGTATTCGTGACCGCCGTCGGCCAGAGCCGGATGTTCCGGAACAACGGAAACGGCAAGTTCAGTGACGCGACACGGCAGGCCGGACTGTGGGGCCCACAAGAATTCAGCACCAGTGCGGCATTTCTCGATTACGACCGCGACGGCAAACTGGATCTCGTGGTCGCAAACTACGTCCAATGGTCCCCTGAAAACGACATCTACTGCACGCTCGACGGAGCCCGAAAATCCTACTGCACGCCGGAGTCTTACCGGGGTGCATCGATACGTCTGTGGCACAACATTGGAAGCGGTAAGTTCGAAGACGCTACAGAGAGATCCGGAGTCCATGACCCGACGGGGAAAGGACTCGGCGCCGCCATTCTGGACTACAACGGCGATAACTGGCCCGACATCCTCATCGCCAATGACACCCAACCGAACCACCTGTACGTGAATAACGGCTACGGCAGGTTCACCGAGAAAGGTCTGCCGGCGGGCATCGCATATAGCGAAGACGGAATTGCGCGAGCAGGAATGGGGATCGATGCCGCCGACTACGACCGCAGTGGTCGGCCCTCAATCATCATCAGCAACTTTTCCAATCAGATGATGGCCCTCTATCACAACGAAGGCAAAGGCTTGTTCGTGGACGAAGCTCCGCGCTCTGAGATCGGGCGCGCCAGTCTGCTGACTTTGGGATTCGCGTGCTTCTTCGCCGATTTCGATCTCGATGGATGGCTGGACATCTTTGGCGCGAACGGCCACATAGAACCAGAGATAGAGCGTATTCAGAAGCGAATCAAGTACCGTCAGCCACCACACCTTTTCCGCAATCTGGGAGATGGAAAGTTCGTGGACGTAGCGCAAACGGCAGGCAAGTTATTCGCTGCTCCCAAGGTTGCTCGCGGTGCGGCTATCGGCGACATCGACAACGACGGCCATCTCGACCTGCTGGTCACAACCAACGGGGGTCCCGCATACCTCTATCGCAATGAGCCTGGCGCCAACAGGGCATTGCGAGTGCGATTGGCCGGCGTCAGATCCAATCGCAATGGCATAGGCGCTGTCGTCCGCATCAACTACGGGAACGGCGAAACGCAGTGGCAGATGATGCGCAGCGGATCCAGCTATCTCTCCGCGAGCGAACTGGTCCTGACCTTTGGTGTTGGCCAGCATACAAGCGTATCGAGCCTCGAAGTCGAGTGGCCCAGCGGGCATAAAGATCGCCTGACGAACGTTTCGACAGGCCAGACCGTTACAGTCCAGGAAGGCAAAGGGGTGCTATCATCCCGGAAGTTTTACGTGACGGGGAGTTCGCGTGAGAAACCTCAAGTTTTGCGCGCTGTTCAACGCCGCCGTTCTGCTCCTGACTCCGCTCGCTTCACCGGCTCTCGGCCAGACTGAATCGTCCGCTCCCCGCACCGCACCATCCCGAAAGTCCGCCGCGGCTCAACGCTCAGAAGCCATCCGCTTAAACAATCTCGGCACGGCCTATATGAACCAGCAGCAGTTCGAGCGTGCCCTCAACCTTTTTCGGCGCGCCTATGCCGCAGATTCCCGATTGACTGAAGCTCGTCTGAACCAGGGCATCGCGCTACTGAACCTTCAGCGTTTCACCGCTGCCCGCCAGATTTTGACCGACATGGCCAAGCGCGAGCCGCGAAATCCGCGGCCCTGGTACAACCTCGGGCTGCTTCATAAAGCGCAAGGCGAAACCGATGCGGCGTTGAAAGCGTTTCAGCGCGCAGCCCAACTCGAGCCTCAGGACACTGACATTTTCTACTTCATCGGTTCCATGTACTCACAAGTCGGTGACGAGAGACGGGCAGCCGCCGCATTCCGCAAAGCGCTGGAACTCGCCCCGGAACACGCATCAGCAGAATTCGGCCTCGCCCGTTCTTACCAGCGCCTGAAAGAACAGGATAAGGCTAAGGCCCACTTGGCTCGTTTTGAGCAAATCACAAAGACCAAGCAAGGCAAGCTGATGAGTCTCGCCTATGGCGATCAGGGCCTCCTTTCGCTCGCGGTGCAAGCCGGCGGAGTGCAGTCAGTTCCAGCTCCCGTTAAAGTTACTTTCACCGATGCGACTTCGGAATCCGGGCTTTCTCAACTGACTGGCGCGCGCGCGCCTCAAGACGATGCACAGCCCGTTTCCTCCCCTGCTGCATGCTGGCTCGACTTCGATGGCGACGCACGTCACGACATTCTCTTTATGCAAGCTGGCCCCGCGAAACGAATACGGCTGTTTCGGAACGCGGATGGCAACGTATTCAAAGACGCAACAGCCAGCACTGGCCTCAACCCAGAAACGGTAGGCTTTGCCTGCGCTGCCGCCGACTTCGATAACGATGGCCATACAGATCTGGCTCTTGCCACCGGTTCAGGCTTCCGACTCCTTCGCAACAGCGGTTCTGGTCGATTTGCAGACGTCACTTCAAAAACTGCAATAGCCCGGCAGCACGCTCCCGCAGGTCTCATGTTCGTAGATTTCGACCACGACGGTGATGCAGACCTCTACCTTCTCTCTGACAAGTCCGTTCCTGAACTTCCGGATAGAACTCCCGACGGTAGTGCACCAAACGTCCTGCTTCGCAATAACGGCAATGGGTCGTTCACGGATGTGACGCCTGAGCTTGGGGTAGCCGGGGAAGGCGGTTCTTTGGCTGCCCTCGCGAGTGACGTGAACAATGATCGTGCCGTAGACCTGGTGATCGCCGGTCAACCGTTGAAGGTTCTCTTCAATCCACGCGAGGGCCGCTGGCGCCACGAATCGCCATTCTCGGCTGCACCCGGCTCGCGTGCACTTGGTATGGCGCTACTCGATTTCGACAAAGATGGTTCGATGGATCTCGCGTTCACCTACTCGGGTGAGCCCTACATCGCCCTCTGGCGAAACGTGGAAGGTAACAAGTTTGAGCGCGTTCCTCTTCGATCATCACTATGGTTGCGCGCGAGCGGCATCGTCGCCGCGGACTACGACAACGACGGCTGGATCGATCTGATTGCAGCCGGTCAAACGCCCGGCAACGCGGGAACCCTTCGCATCTTCCGTAATGGCGGGCCGAAAGGATTTCAAGACGTCACAGCCAGTGTCGGCTTGACCAAGATGAACCTGTCTCATCCCCGGGGTCTGCTTGCGGCTGACTACGACAACGATGGCGATACCGACCTCCTCGTCACTCAGGAAGACGGTCACCCCATTCTGCTCCGCAACGACGGTGGCAACCGCAACAATTTCCTGAAGATCTCGCTTCGAGGTCTCGCCGACAACAGGTCCGCTATCGGGACCAAGATCGAAGTTTTCGCTGGCGGCCTTCGTCAAAAGTGGGAAGTTAGCCCCGCTGCCTTACTGGGTCAAAACTCAACCGAGATCATTGCGGGCTTGGGCCAAGAAAAGTCGGTGGACGTTGTTCGACTGCTGTGGCCAACCGGCGTCGTGCAGGACGAAGCCGAACTGAGTGCCCGCACGACACGAAAGATCACCGAGATCGATCGTCGTGGCTCGTCGTGCCCCGTTTTGTTCGCCTGGGACGGTACGGGCTACCGCTTCATCACCGACATGCTTGGCGCGGGTGTTGTCGGCCATTGGATTTCGCCCACCCAGAAGAACACTCCCGATCCAACCGAGTACCTCAAGATTCAAGGCGTGATCCCTGCACTAAAGGACGGCCGATTGAGCTTTCGGCTGCTGGAGCCAATGGAAGAAGTCGTTTATCTGGACCAGGTGAGGCTACTCGCGGTCGATCACCCGTCCACGATTGCGGTTTATCCGAACGAATACTTCGCCAGCACGCCGCCATTCGCGAGTTTCAAGGTCGTCGCGAGTCGCGACGCACGCCCACCGGCGGCAGCCCTCGACGATACTGGCAGAGACGTTCTTCCGTTGCTGCTGACGAAAGATCGGCGGTACGTCACCAGCCTCGAACTCCTTCCATGGCTCGGCTTCACGAAGCCTCATACTCTCACGCTCGACTTGACGCAACCGTACAAAGGCGGCCCACTGCGCCTGCTCATGACGGGCTACATCGAGTACTTCATGGCCAATTCGATGTACGCCGCTTATCAGGCCGGAGTAGAACCGTTCGCACCCTATCTTGAAGCGCAACGACCCGACGGCACATGGTTGCGAGTCATCGACGACGTTGGCTTCCCAGCCGGACTGTATCGGACGATGACCGCTGATTTAACGGAGAAACTGCCACCTGGCACCCGGAGCATTAGGCTGACAACCAACCTTCAAATCTACTGGGACCAGATACTGGTAGACACGACCCGAGACGCGGACGTTGCGCTCAGAATCGCGGAGGTTCCGCTCGCAAGCGCCAACCTTGCTTTCCACGGCTATCCACGGATGAGGGAACTCGATACGCCCGGTGACCTGATGTTCGACTACGAAGACGTTAGCCGCAGCGGCCCTTATCTCCGCCAGGCGGGCTCATACACGCGATTCGGAGAAGTGACGGGCCTCGTGACCGCATCGGACGACCGGTTCGTCACATTCGGCTCCGGAGAAGAAGTCCAGCTCGAGTTCGATCCCAGCAATCTGCCTCAACTACCGCACGGATGGGCCCGCGACTACTTCTTTTTCGCCGACGGTTTCGAAAAAGACATGGATTTCTACGCCGCCGATGGCACAACCGTGTTGCCGTTGCCATTCCATCGCATGACAACGTATCCGTACTCCGGAGCAGAACAGTACCCCGACAGCCCCGAGCATCTTGAATACCGGCTGAACTACAACACTCGACACGACTCCGGCGGCTGGCCCGCCTCTCTGCAGTTCGATTTCGATCAGGAGAAAGCTGCAGCCGAAAAACTCGCGCACCCAACTGACCGGTGCTGTAGCGCGGGCGCTCCGGGAATTCAGCTATAGAGCGAACTGCAAATGGCGGCGCCAGACTGTAACGCCGGCGGCTCGCCGGCTGTGGCGCGGACGGCTCGTCCGCGCACGTCCGAAGTACGTATCACTTCTTCCTGGTGAGATTAGCGTAGATCATCCCGGCAATCCGATCTGCATTGTTCTCGAACATTCCCCCCAGAAGCTTCTCTTCCCTGATCTGCTGCAGTGACTTGCCCTGTTTGATCGCGGCGTCCACCGCATTCGCGGCCTGTTTCCACTGTTTACCTTTCTTGCGCAGGTCCTCGACACTGATCACTCCAACATGACCGACGATGACCTTCGCATCCGGCGGCACCATTGAGGCAACGCGCTCGCAGGCCTCGACCATGCCATAAACATCGCCGCCGCCGTCGATGTCGGTACCCAGAATCGCATCCCCCATGTGAACGACGTTCTCTCGAGTGAACCACACGACTGCGTCGCCATCCGTGTGGGCCGGAAAGGAGATCAGTCGGATCTCCTCTCCATTCGCGAAGATCGAGAGCTGCTTGTCGAAAGTGATAACGGGCAGGGCTGCCGTCGGCGCGGGTGGATCATTCCTGCCACCAACGTGACTTGGCATCATCATCCGAGTTCTCACACGTTCCTGCGCCACTACTGGAGCCTCGCGCGCCAAAAGCTCCGCGCCGCCAATATGGTCGAAATGGTAATGCGTGAGCACAACATATCGAATGGGTTTCGGGCTGATTGCACGAATGGCGTCTCGCAAGTTTTGCGCAATCGGCTGCAGGCCGGTATCAACCACCACCACGCCATCTTTGCTGACGTAGACCGCTATATCCGCATCGTCAGCCTTCGCTTGAAGGATGTAGACATTCGGAGACACCTGAACCGTGCTGATCTGGGACTCCCGACCGTCCGGCTCTCCACCTTCAGCCGCAATCGCTGGAGCCACAAGCAGTGCTAGAAATGCAGAAACAACAAACGTCCATGGTGAGTTTCGCTTCATACGTGTTCTTGTGACGGCCTGAGTACCACAAAGGTTAGCGGCTACTGCGAACGAGTTGGTCGACAGAGTTGATGCAAGTGAGAGGAATTCTACGCGCGAGAGTCTTCAGCCGGAGGGGACAGTATTGCTAACTGCTTGAAAACACACGGTGTTTATGGTGGGCGCTACTGGATTCGAACCAGTGACTTCCACCGTGTGAAGATGGCACTCTACCGCTGAGTTAAGCGCCCACGTAACAACAAAAGTATTCTAGCAGATGGGTCTGGCTGAGCAGAATAGTAGAATAAGGCAGTTTGTTTCGTTAGCGCCGCTCGTTCGTCTAATTTGCATGCGTTCTTACGCAGGGACCACGTCCCTTGGGATCGGAGGTTATTGGCTCCAGAGAACGGCCTTCCAAAGTGCCAGCCGGTTCGGCTGGTGACTGTTACGGCGGGTCAAATCTGGGCAACCGGCCATGCACGACGACGCTCAAAATGGCTCGCAACTTTCTGCCGCTGGACGGGTTAGCTCCGATGTGAGCAGTCTGGCCTTAGAGACCGGGATACTGCGAGCCGGAAATCCGGCCATCGGCACCGCCGACGAACTAGGCGGCGAGGATGTGGTACGCGCATCCATCGGCGTCCTCGACGACGCCGAGATCATGCTGCGCGTGAAAGCCGGCGACGACAGTGCGTTCGACTACCTCGTACAGAAGTACCGTCGACCAATGGTCAACTTCATGTACCGGATGTCGCACAACGCTGCCATCGCAGAAGAGTTGGCTCAGGAGGTCTTCCTCCGGGTTTATCGGTCACGGCAGACGTATTCGGCTGACGCAAAGTTCACCACTTGGCTTTATCGCATCGCCACGAACCTCGCGGTCAATCATGCGCGGGACACGAAATATGAGCGACCCGAGCTGAAGGTGAGCATCGATGAACCCGACGAGGGCACCGGTCTTACTGTCGACGTCGCAGACGGCTCATTGAATGCGGAGCAAAACATGCTTCGTCGGGAAAGGCTGGCAGCTATCCGACGACACGTGGATGCTCTGCCCGAACGGCAGCGAACTGCCGTGCTGATGCATAAGTATCAGGGTTTGGACTATCGTCAGATCGCCGAAGTGCTCAAGCTCAGCGAATCGGCGACTAAGTCTCTACTGTTTCGTGCTTACGAAACGCTGCGTCAAAAGCTAAAGGATTTCGTTTAGAGGTAAGAGGCGGTTATGAACTGCAAGGACATGCGCGATCGACTGCTGGATCTTGCTGCCGGGGCAACGCCGGACGCGGAGACCAGGCAGCATCTTCAGGTTTGTGAAGCGTGCACTGATGAGCTTGCTTCCCTCGCCCAGACGATGTCGCTGCTGGATGAATGGCAGGCGCCTGAGCCGTCTCCATATTTCGATTCACGTCTGCAAGCCCGTTTGCGCGAGGAAGCCGCCGCGCCAGCGCGAGACTGGTTCGCATGGCTGCGCAAACCCGTTTTGGCTTTCGCCATGGTCGGCCTAATGGCAGTGGGAGTTACCCTTTACCAGCAACGTCCGGAGCCGGAAAGCCCGGAACAGCGGCCGCAAGTGGCGGAAGTGAATGCCCAACCCGGCTCTGCAGTCGCCGATTTGCAGAACCTTGACAAGAACCATGATCTCTACGCAAACTTCGACCTGCTCGATGAGATCGACCAGCAAGGCGCCGAACAGGATCTGAACCCGTAAGAGTTGGTTCGAGAGAACACACTGGCAGAAAGGAAGCCGAGTTGTCCGTTCGCAGCTACATCACAGCACTGCTGATCGCCGGGATTGCCACCTCCGGCGCGATGGCCCAGGGATTCCAGCGGCCTTCCCGTGGCGAACAGCGCCACGAGCAGCGTCAGCAGCAACGTGAGGAGCGGCGACAGCAACAGCGTGAAGACCGGCGGCAACAACAGCGTGAAGACCGGGAGCAACAGCAACGCGAGGAACGGCGCGATCAGCAATCGCCGTCCCGTGGTCGCTACTACGCCCCGGGTCAACCTGGTCAGGGTTCTGGCCCCGGAGCCGATCGCGGCAACAGTGTCGGTCCGCGTGATCGAGGCTGGCTGCGCCAGCACAGCACCCTACCGCCCCAGGAACAGCAGCGCGCCCTCGAAAGCGATCCGACGTTCCGAACCTTGCCTCCCCAGCAGCAGGAGAGATTGCGCGACCGTCTGCAAAAATTCAATAGCTTGCCGCCGGACCGTCGCGAGACCATCCTCCATCGTATGGACGCTTGGGAGCGCATGAGTCCGCAGCAGCGCGACCGCGCACAGGGTTTGTTTCAGCGCTTCCGTGGCATGCCTCAAGACCGCCGCAAGGCGATGGGCTTTGCCCTGCGCAACTTGCGCAACATGCCCCCTCATGAACGTCAGCGTTTGCTGGATTCTCCTCGGTTTCGTGGTGCCTTCTCTGAAGACGAACGCGACGTTCTCCGAGGCATGAGCGATCTCAATATCGGCCCCTCGCACAGCAACGACGATGGCGCGCCGCCGGACGGACCTCAGGAGTAGCGACCTCTACCCACTTCGAACGCCCTGAGTCTCACAAAGAAAAACGCCGCCATTTGAGGCGGCGTTGGATAAACATCTACAGTTCTCAACTCCGGAACAGATTCTTCGCGATGAACAGCACGTTGGCAGGCCGCTCCGCCAGCCTTCGCATGAAGTATGGATACCACTCCGTCCCATAAGGAACGTAGACCCGCATCCTCCACCCGTCTTTCACGATCTGCTGCTGAACGTCGCGTTTGATGCCATAAAGCATCTGGAACTCGAAAGCCTCCGGCGGAATCTTTTCTTGCTTGGCAAACGTGATGAGTTCCTGGATGATGCGCTCATCATGGGTCGCGATACCGTGATAGAGTCCGCTCTTGAGCAGCATCTTCGCCAGTTTCAAATAATTCGCATCGACGTCTTTTTTCTTTGGGAATGCGATCTCTGCTGGCTCCTTATACGCTCCCTTGCAGAGCCGAATGCGAATTCCCCGTGAGCACAGGTCTTCGACGTCCTTTTCGCTGCGATAAAGATAGGCCTGGATTACCACGCCAACCGCATCAGCAGGCTGAGTTGCAGCGTGCAACTCTTTGACCAAATCGAGCGTGCGCTGCGTGTAAGGTGAGCCTTCCATATCGATGCGCACGAAGTTCTTCAGATCGGCCGCATGACGCACTAGTCCGCAAACTAGTTCCTTGCACATTTGCTGATCGATATCAAACCCAACGTGGGTTAGCTTCACGCTGACGTTCGCGTTCAGCTTCTGCGCGGTGATCTCGTCGAGCATCTTGTGGTATGCCGCCATGCTTTCCCGCGCTTCTTCGGCGTTCGTCACGTTTTCGCCGAGCACGTCCATCGTCACGGCAAGGCCAGCTTCATTCGTCTGGCGGGTGACCCGCATGATGTCCTCGATCTTTGTGCCCGCGACAAAGCGGCCTGAAGCCCTCTTGCCCATTGGTGAGCGCTCAGCGATCGCGCGCAAGCTCTTGCTCTCCGAAAGCGCAATAAAGAATTGCCTTAACACAGTGCTCCTTCTGCGGTGCCGCAGGGGAAACCCGGTTCAGCTTTGCCGCAGGGGAACAGCAACCTGCGTCGGGAGGCAGCGGGTTTTCTCGGACTATTCCGCTCTGTATGGAAAAGAACAGTTTTTATCACATTCGGCAGCGCTGGTCAGCTAGGACGAACATCACAGCCCCATGTTCGGCCCGAATAAGGGCGACTTCAGCCACAAGCGACAAATGGTCAGATGCCAGCAGCACCTTCGGCTCCGATGTACACGGATCGTTCCGGCCTCTCCGATTCTCGCCGAAACGAGCTCCGGCCTTCCAACTGCGCGAGAACGCCAAAAAAAGGCACAGCGAAAGCCGTGCCTCGAACGTACGTGCATCCGTTGCTGCTCAGCTTATGCGATCACCGCAGCTACCCGTGTCCGAACAGATGCCACTCACCGTCCCTGCTCCTCAAGGAACTTTTCAGCTTCGAGCGCCGCCATGCAACCCGTGCCTGCTGCCGAGATCGCCTGCCGATATCGGCGATCCTGCACGTCACCGCAGGCGAACACGCCGGGAATACCGGTGAAAACATAATCTCGCGTGCGAATGTACCCATCTTCATCCAGATCGAGTTGGCCGGCGAACGCCTTCGTATTGGGAATGTGCCCGATTCCGAGAAACATTGCGCTGGTCGGGAAGACGTGCCTATTGCCGGTATGCACGTTTCGCAGAGTCAGCGCCGTCACTTCTTTCTTCTCTACGTCATGCACCTCTTCCACTACCGTGTTCGTAACAAAATGGATCTTCGGATGCGCCTTCGCGCGCTCGTACATGATTTTGGAAGCACGGAAGTGATCGCGTCTGTGAATGATCGTGACTTTTGTGGCAAAACGCGTCAGGAATAGAGCCTCTTCCATCGCCGAGTCGCCGCCGCCAATGACGACAATCTCTTTGCCGCTGAAGAAAAAGCCGTCGCAGGTGGCGCAGGACGACACTCCGTGACCGATCAGCGCCTGCTCGCTTGGCAGTCCCAGCCACCTTGCCGATGCCCCGCTCGCGATGATCAGAGTGCGGGTGCGAATTTCCTTGCCGTCCACAGTCAACTCGAACGGATGGGCTCCGAGCTTAGCGGCCGTTACGAACCCAGTCATGTAGTTCGTGCCGAACTTCTCCGCTTGCCGCCGCATGTTATCGATCAGTTCAGGACCTTGAATGCCCTCAGGAAAACCGGGAAAGTTTTCGACCAGGGTAGTCAGTGACAGTTGCCCGCCGGGCTCATGACCTTGCAGAACAAGTGGCTTCAAATTAGCGCGCGCACAATAAATTGCAGCCGTGAGGCCGGCGCATCCCGACCCCATGATTACTACGTTCCGGATGTCGTTCATTCTTCTGCTTTCGATTCGCTTTCAGGTGGAAAGTTTCAATGCCAAAGTGGCTCTGCATCGCCACGCTACGCTACCGCTTTTTAATCTGATCCGCTTTGCTGCTGCGAGAGCGACCGTTAGGTTGTGTTGTAGCCGTTCTCAGTCGAGCCAAATCGCCCTGAACAGTGCCGCGCACACGTAACGCTCTCCGGTATTTCGCCATGATCTCGGAAGCCGTTCGAAAGATAGGCTCATACGCCGACTGGTCCGTGCCGGAGCACCGGGCCAGCACCAGCGAGGCTGTTCCGCTGCGCTCAATTCGAACACGCCCCACTGGAGTATCGGAGGCAAGCACCGATTCAGGTGTTCCTGCCCTCACGCTGTCCTGAACGGAGATCTGAAGGACGTTGTTGTTCTTTGCAGCATCTCGCACCCGCAAAGCGAGCGTCTCTGTGATTCCCTTCTCATCGAAGCTGAACGAATACTGTGCGTTCGAAAGAGCCGATCTCGGAGAGAATTCATGGCGGATTCGCACCCAACTGGAAACCGGCGCAGAGGTAATCACCGTGTTCGGCGATTCGGCACTCTGCTCCGGCATCGTTGAACGTCCGCGTGCCACTTCGAAGTCAAGCGCAAAGGCCGGCTTCAGCGGCACGAGCGCAAGTGCGGCCGCGATCTCTCTTTGTTCCGCCTCTGTGGGCGAGCAGACGTTCAGGTAGTTAACCCGAACACCCGGTTGCTGTGCCTGAGGAGCATTTTGCGACCACAACGACACTCCTAGGCACACAATCAAGGCGGCTATTCCATTTACTTTGCGCACGGCGGAATTGTACAGAGTCGAGACTCTGTTGTCAGGAACGAAGCAAAAACTTAGCCTTCGAGCGGTGTATGTCGAACGAAAGAAGTCAGGCGATCGCGCGCTCGGTCGAAAGTGGGGTCTGAACCACGGCCAGCAACTCGCGTACGTCAACCGGCTTGAACAATACTGAAATGCCCATATCCGCCGCTTTGAGTGCAATGTCGGCGCCTGAATATCCCGTCAGAAGAACTGAGCGTATCGCGGGACGCCGCACACGTGCGTGCTCAATAACGTCGAATCCGTTGCGGGTGCCCCCCAATCCGAGATCGCAGAGAAGCAGATCGAACTCTCCGGCGTCCAACTCATCAATGGCACAACCATACGTCTCGACCGCTGTTACTTCGTATCCTTGCTGCTGAAGAATGAGGCGGTAGGTGAGCAGGACTGCAGGCTTATCATCCACAAGCAGGATACGTATTTTGCTCCGCATGGGTCATCAGCTTAGCACCGGCCCTCGTTTTCGTCCTGTGGACGCATGTGGAAAAAACGGTCCAAACTTGATTTCCATCGGCGCAACCCGAAAGAAGTCGGCAACTGAAGTGCTACGAACCATAAACGGCACCCGGCTCTCAGCACGCTGGCTCCAGCTATTCAGACTTCGCGCTTATGGCAACGTCTATAATCGTCAGGACCGCATGAAGCGCTCGTTACAACTTCTTCCATCGCCCCGGAGAATGTGGGATCGCAGCAGCGGACTGGCGCGCCTGACGATGTATATGGCTGGCGTGCAAATCTTCCTTTATCTCACTCGCCATATATTCAGAATCATTGGGTGGAGCAACGCAGCACAGACCCTTGGTGGCTGGATCGGCCTGGTTGGGTTTGCCTTTCTGGTCCTGCTTTTTCTACTGGTGCTGCGCTGGGTACGCCGCAGGCTGATGTGGAGTCTTCGTAACCGCCTCATCGTAACCTACATTTTTATTGGCGTCATTCCCGTCATACTCCTTTTGGCCATAGCCATTGCGACTGGGTTCCTCTTCACCGGCCAGTTCGCCACCTTCCTTGCTACCTCTGATATCAGTGCTCGCCTGGAGAATCTTGCAAGCGCAAACACCGCGTTAGCAGACCAGATCGCAACGCGTTATGAGAATGGAGTTCCCGCTGAATTTGTACTCACGGTCCCCCGCAACGGCCACTTCCCTCGCCGACAACTGACGGTCTGGTATAGAGATCGCGCTACGGCAGCCGACGATTCCGGCACAGTCGCCAGCAATCTGAACCCCACCGCGAAGCCACCAGTTGAAGGTGATGTGTCCGCTCTCGTTAAAGATGACGGCCTTTTTCATCTCAGAGCTGCGAAAAAGGTTGGCACCGGAAAGAACGCTGTAACAGTGATCTCTTCGGTCCCACTGGACGGCGCACTGCTCGGCACCATCGTAGGGGACCTGGGCGAAGTCGCGATCACTGAGGGCATCATTCAGATCCAACGTTCGGGCGATTCCTCCGGTGCCTCAAACGTTGAGAATCGCGGAAACAACAGCGCAAACAGTCTGTCCGTGCGAGCAGGCTCCGTGCCCGCACCCGCGATTCGGCTCGATCGGGGAGTAGACTTCGGAGCTCCTATTTCTCTGCTGGACTGGGATAGTGGCCAAAACATTGATGGTGCAGTCGTCATTAGCACGCGGCCTTCTCTTCTGTTCCGGCGCCTCTTTGCCAACCTGGGTGTCAATGCTAATGCAATCCTGGTGTTCCTGACGGCATTAGCCATCGCACTCGGGTTGTTGGAACTACTTGCAATCATCATTGGCGTCCGGCTCACGCGCACAATGACTGGTTCGGTCCATCAGCTATACAGCGCCACGCAACGAATCAACCGTGGCGATCTCAGCTACCGAATTCAGGTAAGGAACCGCGACCAACTCGCGGAGTTGGAGACTTCATTCAACTCAATGTCGCAATCGCTCGAGCGCCTGCTTGCGGAACAGAAAGAAAAGCAACGCATCGAAAGCGAACTCGCGATCGCGCAGGAAGTCCAGGCGCAGCTCTTCCCTCGCCAGATAGCGCATGTGACTTCGCTCGAGACGCACGGACTCTGCCGCCCTGCACGTACCGTCAGCGGTGACTACTACGATTTCCTTTCACTCGGTGACGAGAAGCTCGGCATTGCCGTCGGTGACATTAGCGGCAAGGGCATCTCAGCCGCGCTGCTCATGGCGACGATCCACTCAGCAGTCCGCGTCTATGAGATGGGCCGCGTCCCCGCGCGTGAACAACTCGTCGCAGCCGGTGCCGCAGCGATTTCTGCCGCAGCCGGCTCCACCTCGCTGATGCCAGCCACTGTCATTCAGTCTCCGGCTGCGGTGCTCTCGCTGCTCAACCGGCACCTGTATCACAGTACGCCGCCCGAAAAATACGCCACCATGTTCTTCGGTCTTTGGGACGGCAACACGCGCACATTAACCTACTCGAATGGCGGCCACTTGCCTCCCTTTATCGTGCGGCACAGTGGTGCAATCGAGAAGCTGGATACCGGCGGTACAGTCGTCGGCTTGTTCGACGACATGCTTTACGAAGAAGCCTCGGTGGAACTGCACTCGGGTGACCTTTTCGTCGCTTACAGCGACGGCCTCACGGAGCCGGAGAACGAATTTGGGGAATTCGGTGAGAGGCGCCTTATCGACGTCGTTCGGGAGACGCGCAACCTTCCACTGGACCGGATTGCTGAGGCAGTCACTACCTCCGTGCTCGACTGGATTGGCGCAGCCGAGCAACCAGACGACATCACGCTCGTGTTAGCAAAGGCAAAGTAGCGCGCGAGTATGGCAGCGCGCCCCGAGACATCAAATCTGTTCTGTTCCTGTCTTCGGGCCGTCTTTGGCGACCGTAGCGGGGCTCTCCTCAGTTTCGGTCTCCTTCAGCCCCGACTTCCGCATTCGTTTCATGCGCTCAACGCGATGCAATGCGATCAGTTCATCCACGTCGTACCCATACGGACCGAATAGACGAAACGTATTCTCGTCGAAAAGCCGGTTGATGCCGCAATCATTGCACGTCCTGTATGCATATTCCCCGTGCCGAATGGGCCAGCTCATATTGCGATGCCAGCAGCCTCGAAGCAGAACAGCGCCTGCGGCTCCGATCCCGGCGGCAGCCAATCCCAGCGGCCATATCCATCGGGGGACATTCTTCATTCGCATCGCGGATACCTCCGTGTCGACCCGCGCAGTTTCTGCGCCTGCAAGTCGCCTGTCATGAAGATAAGCCCATCCACGCCGAACTTCCAGTGCCGGCTCTTCGCGACAAGAAACGCCAACGTAAGCAACCTCCAGCACTGGATTTTTCTTCGAATTAGAGTAGAGTGTCTGCTGGCAAAGGTGCGCCCCAATGAGTTCATACGATCTGACGTACGCGTGGCACTCCATCAGAGACGTCGCGATCTCGATGTACGAGTCCGGACCGGCGATGATCATCATTATCGGCATCGTACTAAGCGGAGTGGTGTTTTTCAGTTTCAAGCGTTAGTGCAAGCGCCGCTTTCCAAAACTGTTGCGCAACAACAAAAGGGCCGGCTTTCGCCGACCCACTTTGCGTTTGATACGCATCCTTCGCCACGAAGGCGTTACTTCCGATCTTCGCCTTATTGCTGCTTCTGCTCCGCTGCCATCACTGGCAGATCCTGCTGGCTGATCCTGTACTTCAACGCTTCATGCATAGTTTCCAGAGTCACCTTCATGCAAACGTCGAGCGGCACCCTTTCCGCCAGTTCGCATCCAGCGTTCGCCTCCCATATCTGTGCGCCATCGAGGGCGTACGCCACCGTCTTCACGTTGATGGCCTTGCCCGGAAGTTCCACGGTGGAGTAGATCACGCTGGCCGCACCCGCGTTCTTCGCGTTCTCCAATACCTGTTTCAGCGGAACCGGTACAGTCGAACGCACCACGTCTGTGGCTAACGAGATCCTGTTGGCGCGGAAGAAGCTCTGCACGTCGTCAGCAACCTTCTGGAAGGCGACCTCGGCCTTGCGGTCCGCCGGTGGGGCAGAAGGCTGCACGAATGAATAGGTCTTATAAGCGCTAACTGTCTGCTGCGCTGGCTGCTGAGCGATTGCCGCGAGCGTCAACACTAGAACGGCAAAAACTACGGCTACGTGCCTGACTTTCATCCCGGCACCTCCGGTGTTCGGCTGCTAACGTGCGCATTATAGGACGTTTCCGAGCACACCGCCATCTCTCGTTGAGGCCTGAAGCTGAAACCTGCCGGCATTCCCTTTTGGTGATTTCGATTCGTTGCTATCTTCCGGCTATACTGTTCCGTCTTTTCCTCGGAGTTGACTCAACGCCGGAGGCAATACTTTGCGCTTCATCAGAACATGTATGTTCACTTGCGCCGCGGCCCTCGTCGCCGCCGCACCGCTTTTCAGCCAGGAGTCTGCTGTGCCGAAACCAGCAAAGAAGACCGCTGCGGTTAAGCCCGCCGTCCCCACGAAACCCGCGTGGATCAACGCGTCCACCGCGAAGCTCGAGAAGGATCTGGTCACCAAGTACGGCGAGGACCAGCGAGAGCGTGCACGACGCGGCCTCAAGCAGGTCGCCGAGTTCTGGCGTGCCGAAGACGGCAACGCCCAGGCGTTCGAGTCCTTTGTTATGGCCAATTTCGCTGGTACTCAAAAAGACCTCGATACGATGTTCGATCGCTTTGAGTCCCTTTACGAGAAGCTGGCCGGGCACATGCATCAGATTGGGCGCGAGTTCCGCCAGCATGCCGATCTTGATCGCGGGCCGATCATGCCGTACGACGAAGTCTTTGCGGCCTACAATCCCAGCGCGCACATCAGCGACGACTTCTTCCAGAACAAGCTCGCCTTTACCGTTCTGCTCAATTTCCCGTTGACGACGCTAGATCAGCGCCTTGCCGAAGGGCAGAACTGGACGCGCCGCCAATGGGCTGAAACGCGCCTGGCTGAAAGCTTCTCGAAGCGAGTGCCCGCCGTTGTCAGCCAGCAGCTTTCAGAGGCTATGGCGAAGGCCGAGAACTACATTGCGCAATACAACATCTGGATGCACCACCTGGTTGACGACAAGGGCACCCGGCTTTTCCCGCCGAAGCTCCGTTTGCTGTCGCACTGGAACCTGCGCGACCAGATCAAGGGCGATTACGCCGACGAGCAGAACGGTCCTGCCAAGCAGCGCATGATCCAGAAGGTCATGGAGCGCATCGTGACCCAGACCATTCCCGCGTCGGTGATCGACAATCCGAACGTGGACTGGAACCCGTTCACGAACGAGGTGAAGCCGACCACAGCGAACGATGGCGAGGTACCCGGCAAGGAGAACGTCAAGCCTTCCAACGCTGCTGAGCCTGACACTCGTTACGCCATGCTCCTCGGGACGTTCAAGGCATCGCGCAAGTACGACGAATACTCGCCGACGGCGCCAACGCTCATTGCCCGTCGCTTCGACGAAGACAGACAAATTCCCGAAGAGCGCGTGCGGAAGATGCTTGAAACGGTGGTTTCGTCGCCGCTCGTGCCGAAGGTGGCCGCGCTCATCGAGCAGCGCCTCGGCCGTCCGCTTGAGCCGTTCGATATCTGGTACAACGGCTTTCGGCCACGCGGCCAGTTTACCGAAGCGCAACTGGATGAGATCGTGTCCAGGCGCTACCCGACGCCCGAAGCTTATCGCAAGGACATCCCGAAACTGCTTGAGTTCTACGGCTGGCAGCCTGAGCGTGCGCAGCAGATCGCCGCGAACATCATGGTCGATCCGGCTCGCGGCTCCGGTCACGCGATGGGCGCCGCAATGCGCGGCGACAAGGCGCACCTGCGTACCCGCGTTCCTGCCAGTGGCATGAACTACAAGGGCTTCAACATCGCCATCCATGAAATGGGCCACAACGTCGAGCAGACCATCTCATTGAACGATGTCGATCACTGGCTGCTCAATGGCGTGCCCAACACCGCGTTTACCGAGGCATTCGCCTTCGTCTTCCAGGCGAAAGACATGGAGCAACTTGGCCTGCCCAAGCCGACCGAGCAGCAGGAAGCCGAGCGCGTCCTCAACGACTTCTGGGGCACGTACGAGATTGCCGGCGTCGCCCTGGTTGACATGCAGGTGTGGCACTGGATGTACGACCATCCGAACGCCACGCCCGCGCAGTTGAAAGAAGCGACGCTCCAGATCGCCCGGGACACGTGGAACAAGTACTACGCACCGGTCTTTAAGCAGAAAGACGTCACGCTGCTGGCCGTCTATTCGCACATGGTTGACAGCCTGTTGTATCTGCCCGACTACCCGATGGGCCACCTCATCGCGTTTCAGGTGGAAGAGCAGATGCGCGAGGCCCAGACCAGCGGCAAAGGCAGCATCGCCAGCGAGTTCGAGCGCATGGCCAAGTACGGCAACGTTGCGCCCGACCTGTGGATGAAGAACGCCACCGGCAAGCCCGTTGGCCCCGAAGCCCTGCTAGAAGCCACGGAGCGTGCACTAACTCAGGTGCAACAGGCGAGGGCGGCGAACTGACTGGCGCTTCCAGTTTTGCGTTTATCACGGCGGGCATCTTGCCCGCCGTTTTTTACTACCTGGTATCTGGTGACCCCCTCCGCCTCTGATCAGGCAAATCTAAGTTTTCAAAGACCGAAATCTGTGAAATCAGATCGGGATTCGGGAGGTGGCACCGGAGCGCTGGCGTTTATCAGAATGACATCGTTGCAGCCATTCGCTCAGCTGTGCACAGCCGGGAGAAGTATCCCATGAACATTCCGGAATGAGGCGACTGCCCTGTGAATATTTCTGTAATCGGAACAGAGCCTGTGGACCACACTGCCACTAGGCTTGCTTGTCGGAAGAATCAGCATTAATTTTTCACAACTGTTTCGGTTCTACCGGAGAGTCCATTTATCGCATGTGACGGGTGCGAATCGTCGGCCGCGACCCACATCTGCCCAAAGCCGGGGCAGATATGGGGCACCATCAGCACCAGGTTTCGGAGGGAAAGTTGCGTGTACTTCAGCTTCTGCTTTTGTTCGTGGCGGTCGCGTACATCGCCCTTGTGGGCCTTGCGATGATCTCCGACAGGCTCATCTTCCAGCCGCAGCCGTCGAGTTACCGGCAGACCGACCTTACGACTCCCGGTATCGCCGACGTTCACCCGGTCACGCTTCAGTCGGGTGACAAGCGGATCACGGCTGTCCATCTGCCCAACAAGTCGGCTCGGTACACGCTGTTGTTCAGCCACGGCAACGCGGAAGACATCGGCGACGACCTGCCGATGCTCGAGCAATTTCGGCGAGCGGGTTTTTCGGTGTTTGCGTACGACTACCGCGGCTACGGCACCAGTGAGGGAGTGTCTTCAGAGAAAACGGTGTATCAGGACGTTGAGGCCGCTTACGAATACCTGACCGGCACCTTGCAGGTTGCGCCCGATCAGGTGATCTCGTTCGGGCGCTCGCTCGGTTGCGCCGCCGCGATTCATCTCGCCGCCTCTCGTCCGGTCGGCGGACTCATCCTCGAAGCACCGTTTCTTTCCGCCTTCCGCGTGCTGACGCGCGTCCGCCTGCTGCCTTGGGACAAGTTCGACAACACCTCGAAAATCCGCCGTGTGCGCGCACCGGTACTGGTGATCCACGGCCGCTCCGACCGCGTGATTCCCTTCTGGCACGGACAGCGCATGTACGAACTCGCAAACGAGCCGAAACGCCATCTCTGGATAGATCGGGCCGGACACAACGACGTGCTGCTGGTCGCATGGGAACAGTACGTGACAGCACTTAAGACTTTCGCAGAATCACTTGATCGGAGGTGAAAAGACCCACATCTGCCAAAACCGGGCAGATATGGGGCACCATCGGGAACCCTCGGGTTGATGGAGTGAGAAGTGGGCTAAGCCAGCCGCCATTGGAACGCGCAGTGTTAACAATTTTCACCGTTGAGCGTTATAACTGATGCAAAGTCCTGGTCCCACTTGCAAATCAACTGATTCTCAAGGGTGAAAGTATGATCCATGAAACCATTGCGCTGATAATTTTCTTCTTGGTGACGGGCGGTGTTGCCTGGTCGATCTTTAGCACAATCCGCCGATACAAAATCGCGAAATTGCTGGCCGGCATTCAGAGCAAGTTGCTCGACAAGTTCGGAACCAGCCAAGACCTGCTTGTTTACGTGCAGTCGGATGCAGGAAAACAGTTGCTCACCTCGCTTGCCGTAGAGAACGCGCCAGAGCCGGCTAAGCCGCACGGCCGGATCATAGCTGCCGTGCAGGCCGGTGTCGTTCTGATAGCACTTTCCGCCGCGCTCCTTTTCCTCCGCAAGGCGTTCGCTCATGCTCCTCACACAACAGAAGGCTTTCTCATTTTCGGGGCACTGACACTTGCCTTGGGAATAGGCTTTGTCCTCGCCGGAGCCGCTTCCTACGGCCTGTCCAGATCCTTTGGGCTACTGAAGGAAACCAGCAACAAGCAGTAGCTCACCGACATGGAAGGCGAACCGCAAAGCACAGCCGAGAGCTTAGGGCTCGTTCGGCGAATATCCGGTGTCATTGCTGGGCCCATCGAGGACAGATCCAAAATGGACGAGGAGACGTTTCGGGCATTCTACGAAAGAACTGCTCGTCCATTGTGGGCTTACCTCGTGCGAGTGTCGGGACAGCGCGACCTCGCCGATGATCTGCTGCAGGAAAGCTACTGCCGTTTTCTTTCCGTGGACTTGCCGCGCATGGATGAGGCACAGCAAAAGAGCTATTTGTTTCGGATTGCGACGAACCTTCTGCGGGACCGATGGCGGCGGATGGAAAACACAACAGCATCAGATGCGACGCAAGCTGGCGCCTACGAAGATGATATCGGTACGAAAGCTGATGTCCGGCGGGCATTGGAATTGTTGAAGCCGCGTGAGCGACAACTGCTGTGGTTGGCGTATGTTGAGGGATCAAATCACAAGGAAATCGCGGACTGCACGGGATTGCGAGTCGGAAGCGTCCGTTTGCTGCTCTTCCGGGCTCGTCGCAAACTCGCCGATTTGCTCCGCGTGCGCGCCGGAAACTCGGTCGAAAGCTCGACGGAGAAGGTCTGTCTATGAACCGACTCTACTGTGACAAGGAAAAGCAAGTTCTTCAGGCGTTAGGGGACAGCGAATGGGACGACTCCCTTCGTGATCACGCAAGCGAGTGCCCCATCTGCAAAGATCTCGTTGTAGTCGCTGAGTTCATGCGAGATGAAGCGGAGCTGACCAAGGCAGCGCCACTGATTCCTAACGCCACGTTCATTTGGTGGAAAGCGGAATTGGCGTCCAGGCGCGGACTGGTGTCGCGGGCTACTCGCCCTATTAGGGTCGCAAAGACACTGGCATACATCACCAGTTGCGTCATCGTGGTTTGGTTCCTGTTCTGGTCTGATCAGGGACAACAATGGATGCAGGAGCTTTCGAAGCAAACAAGCCACACGTTGCCGCTTGGCGAGTTTGCGTTGCTGGCGACCTTAGTGACGATTGCCAGCGCGCTGGCAGGTTCCCTGTACTTGATGTGGGCAGAGAAATGAAGCTTCAGTACGTGAAAGGACCCACATCTGCCAAAACCGGGCAG
>DASPIK010000086.1:0-130939 GCA_035629075.1 Terriglobales bacterium
CACGAACACCGCGATCAACACCAGCGAGGTCGCAATTACCGCGCCTGTAACCTCCGCCATCCCAACTTCCGACGCTCGTCGAGCGTTCGCAATGCCTTCGTCAATATGTCGCTCCACGTTCTCAATTACCACAATGGCGTCGTCAACAACTAACCCTGTAGCCAGCGTAATTCCGAAAAGCGTCAGAGTGTTGATTGAGAAGTCGAACAGCTTTATGAAAGCGAACGTCCCGATTAGCGAAACCGGAATCGTAATCGCCGGGATGATGGTGCTGCGCCAGCTTTGGAGGAAGAGGAAGATGACGAGGATGACTATGATGATCGCCTCGATTAGCGTCTTTAGTACCTCTTCAATCGACTGCCCGACCGCCGTTGTGGTGTTGAATGCAACCTGATACTTCAGCCCCGGCGGGAACTGCTTTGACAGCCGTTCCAGTTCTGCCCTGACACCCTTGTCCACATCCAAGGCATTCGCGTTCGTAAGCTGCAGGATGCCAAGACCTAGCGCGCTGTAGCCGTTGAAGCTCAGGTTTGACCCGTAACTCTCAGCTCCAAGTTCGGCCCTGCCAACATCGCGCAGCAGCACCAATGAACCGTCTTCCGAGCGCTTCAGAACAATTTGGTCGAACTCCTTGGGAGTTACGAGTCGGCCAACCGCTCGCACGCTGATCTGGTATGCCTGCCCCGGCATGGATGGCTGGTCACCGACTTGGCCCGCTGCTACCTGCACATTCTGCTCGCGAAGTGCCGACACTACGTCCTGAGCGGTGAGTTTGCGAGCGGCAAGCTTCACGGGATCCAGCCAAAGCCGCATCGCGTACTTGCGCTCGCCGAAGATGATGACGTCGCCCACGCCCGGTACGCGCTTGAGCGCGTCCTTCACATAAACATCGAGGTAGTTGCTGATGAAAAGCGGATCGTACTGGCCTTTGTCGGCATAAACGCCCACCGCCATTACGAACGAGCCGGAGTTCTTATTCACCGTTACGCCGGTGGTTTGCACCTCGCCGGGTAGACGCCCCAGTGCCGTCGAGGCGCGGTTCTGCACATCTACGGCGGCAATGTCTAGATCGCGCGTGATATCGAAAGTGGCGGTTATGCTACTTGACCCATCATTGCCGCTGCTGGAACTGATATACCGCATTCCCTCGGCACCATTGATTGCCTGTTCCAGCAGCGTGGTCACACCGGTCTCAACCGCTTGGGAGTTAGCTCCGGTATAGAAGCTGCTCACGGTGACCTGCGGAGGAGCGAGCTGCGGGAATTGCGCGATGGGCAGAGTGGGAATCGCGATCGCACCGGCGAGAATGATGAGGAGAGCGCAGACCGTCGCGAAAACCGGGCGGCTGATGAAGAATTTGACCATTGTTGATGCTCCCGCGCTCTAAGATTGCGGCTGAACGGGCATGCCGTCGGTGAGCATCTGCACGCCGCTGATGATGATGCGCTCGCCGGCCTTTAATCCTTCCTGAACGACATAGTCGTTATCGACGAGATCACCCACCTTAAGTGGCCGCTGCCTTGCCACCGGCTTGCCACCGTTGTCGTCCACTACAAAAGCGAAGATTTGAGCGCCCAATCTGGACACAGCGGTGACTGGCACCACAGGCATTTGGCGTTCGCTCCACAACATACGTGCCCGCACCACCTGGGCATTGCGAAATCGACCATCGCCGTTAGGGAGGGAGGTCTTGACGAGCAGCAATTGGCTGTCGGGATCGACCCTGGGCGAGATGAACGTAACCTTCGTCCGAACCGGGCTGCTGCCATCCGTGTAGATTACGACCGGCATGCCCAGTCGCACATCGGCCGCCTTATCGGCTGGCAAAGAAATGTATGCTTCCAGTTCCCCCCGCTGATCCACTGTCGTGAGCTGAGTCTGAACGGAGACACGGTCGCCGACACGCACCGGAATGTCGCCCACGATGCCCGGTTCCGGTGCCTTAACCGTGTAGTACCGAAGCTGCTCGCGCTGCTCACGTATGGATGCGTCGCTAGCCGCAACATCGGCCTGTGCCGCCCGGAACGCCGATTGCGCCTGGTCGAGATCCTGACGGCTGATTACGCCCGCGGCATACAACTGTTTGCGGCGCTCGAGTTCGCGACGGTTGTAGTCCAGCGTCGCACGCTTGGCGTTCCGCGTGGCAACCTGGTTCACCACTGAAGCCTGTTGCTTGTCCGGATCAATCTCGAGCAGTCGCGTACCACGTTGCACGCGGTCGCCCGCCTGCACGTAGATCCGCGTGATATAACCTTCCACCTGAGGCTGGATGATTGCCGAGTTCCGCGAACGCAAGGTGGCGAGATATTCCGTTGAGTCGGCTACCTGCTTCAGTTGCGCAGGCTGAACCTTCACCGGCATAGCCTGCCCACCGGGTCCCGCAGCACCGGGACCGTTCCCGTCGCCCGCGGCCGAGGCGTCGCCACTGCAGCCAACCCCAACGACAACCAAGAAGATCACTGCTACAAGGGACGTAAGGTGAAGCTGGATATGCCGAGTTGACCGGCGGTTCATTCGTACTCCTCTGGCGTTCTGCGCGGAGACAGCAGCAGGTTAGACACTTAGACGTGAAGAGCCAGGGAAAGGTTCTCGAATCGACCGATTCTAAGAACGGAAGATCGCATACGTGCGAATCGTTGCTTTCCCGCTCGATTAGGGGTACTCTCTGTCTAGCTCAGCGGTTCTCCCACCTCAGTTTCCTTCTTGCAGAGCACGTTCTTGTGTTGCCGAGATGTGCACCATTTACGGTGCAGGCTCGCAAGCGCCAAACGTGAGTTGCTGCATTTTCTGTGCAATATGGCGTAGCATTTGCACCAGCTACGCTACATATAGTGGTTTGTTCTTGACCGGGCGTTACTCTGTGGGTACAGTGGGGCACGCATGGGGCTCACGTAAACGATGTTTGAGTGACGGCCACGGTTGCAAGGGGCCTGCGGCCCATTTGCTGGCAGCATTTCATCCCTGATCGGCGTCAGGTCGGGGCCCCGTTAGAGGAGTTACAGTTGCTCAAACTCAAGAAGCTGCAGATTCTCGGTTTCAAGTCCTTCTGCGATCGTACCGAACTCCGCTTTAGCGGCGACGGCGTAGCCGCCATCGTCGGCCCGAATGGCTGCGGAAAATCGAACATCGCTGACGCAATCACGTGGGTGCTGGGAGAGCAGTCCGCAAAGAGCTTGCGCGGAAGCCGCATGGAAGACGTTATCTTTGCTGGCACACGTAACCGCAAGCCGACAGGCATGGCGGAAGTGACGCTCACGCTTGTGGATCCCGGCACGTACGACGGCCCAATCGACGAGGAACCCGAGATCGAAATCCGCGATGACATGCCCGTCGAGGACTGGGATGAAGAGACCATCCGCGCGGAATCAGCAGCCGAAGTCGAAGCCTACACGGAAGAAGTTCGCCCCGGTCAGGTTGACGAAGTCCCCGCCGCTGAAGCACCCGCCGATGCCGCTCAGTCCACGCCAGCAGCCGCAGCGGGCGAGGGCGTAGCGTCGGTCGAAAGCGTAGCCCCGAGTTCCAGTCCGGCGAGTCCCGAGTCGTCGGTTGCGTCAGGCGCTGCCCCGGAGCAGCTAGAAAACCAGGCGACAGCAGCAGGACCTGAGAACGCTCGGGCACAGGTCACCGCCGCCCCGCAAGTCGTCCTGAAGATAAGGCGCCGCAAGTTCAATCGCACTCCCCTGAAGAAGGGTGAGATCGTCGTAACTCGCCGCCTTTTCCGCTCTGGCGAAAGCGAATACCTGCTGAACCATAAGCTGTGCCGCCTGCGCGACATTCAGGACATCTTTATGGGCACGGGTCTTGGCCCGGAGTCCTACGCCATCATCGAGCAGGGCCGCATCGGCCAGATTCTGTCGAGCAAGCCAACCGACCGCCGCGCAATCATCGAGGAAGCCGCCGGCATCACCAAGTTCAAAACCAAGAAGCGATTGGCCGAAGCTCGCCTCGAAGAAGCCAAGCTTAATCTGAACCGCGTAAACGACATTTTTGAAGAAGTGACGCGGCAGATGAACTCTCTGAAGCGCCAGGCCGCGAAAGCCGAGCGCTATGCCCGGCTGCGCGACCAGATGCGCGAGAAACTCCGCGTGGTGCTGGCCAGCAAGTTCGCCGCGCTGCAACTGGAGAAGACGCAACTCGAAGCTGAACTCACGGCAATCACAGAAGAGTTGCACATTCGCACGGACGCCGTGCGACAGATGGAGTCGGAACAAGGCGAACGCACCCAGCGCGGGTACGAAATCGAAACCGAACTGCGCAATGTTCGCCAGCGTTTGAGTGAGATCGCACTCGAAACCGATCGCGCCACCGCGAAGCGCCGCAATAACGAAGAACGCTGCGCCGAACTCGACCGACGCTCAGAGGCCGCCCGCGCCGAACTCGGCCAGACCCAGGAAAAGCAAGCGACCCTCGAAGCCGAGCGCGAGCAAAACCGCCTGACGCTCCAGACCGCCGCGAACGACGTATGCGCCGCGCAGCAGTCACTTAATACACGCCAGCAGGAGGCGCAGGCCGCTGCCGCCACGCTGGCGAATACCGAACGTGAGCAGGAACAGCGCCGGGTTGCCATAATGCAGGCTGCGAATGACTCGGCGAACATCCGCAACCGCGTCACGCAAGCCGAAGAGAACATCGCGTCGCTCGAACGGGAGACGCAGCGCCTCCAGAGTGAAATCGCCTCGGCCAACATTCAACTTGAGAGCTTTGGAGGAGAACGCGGGCAGTTGACGGTTGAGTTCGAATCGGCGTCCGTGAAAGTCAGTTCGCTCGCTGCGCAGATCGCAGAGGCACGTGAGACCTTACACGCCAAGCGCGCTGCCGAAGCCGACTCCAAGCGCCGTCTCGACGGACTCCGCGCAGAATTTGCTTCCCTGCAAGGCAAGCGTTCGTCTCTGGAAGCCGTCATCGCCGAACACGGCTACTCGACAGATTCCGTGCGGCGACTGTTCCAGTCTGGAGCCATGCAGAACGGCTTCAAGCCGGTTGGCGTGCTCGCTGACTTCCTCGAAGTCGAGGACCGCTTCGAACATGTCGTAGACGATTTCCTGCGCGACGAACTCAACTACATCGTCGTGAAGAGCTGGGACGCCGCCGATCACGGTCTGAACCTCCTCCGTACTGATGTCGATGGCCGCGCGACATTCATGGTCCACCCCGAGGACTCGCAGGCAAAGTTCTCCTTCACCGTGGACGAGGCCGCCGCCCAGGCCGCAGCCCCCCGTCGCGATGGTATTGTGCCTCTGAAGCACGCCATCCGCGTACTCGACGGGTTCGGCAAGTCGCTCGAAGTCATCCTGCCGAAGCTGCGCGACGGCTACATCGTCCCTGACGCTGGCGTCGGCCGCGAACTGGCTCTGGAAAATCCAGACGCTTTCTTCCTGTCGCACAGCACAGGTGAGTGCTTCCACAACGTGACCGTCACCGGCGGCAAGCAGCGCGCCGAAGGTCCTCTGGCCATGAAGCGCGAGTTGCGCGACGTCATGCGCCATCAGAACGAACTGGAGCACGCCCTTCGCGACGAAGAATCGAAAGTCGGCACGCTGGGCCGCGAGATCACCGAGATCACAACGCTCATCGAGAGCCTGGAAGCCGAGCGCCGCGAGAGCGAAAAGCAGGCTATGACCAGCGGCCACACGCTCAAGCAACTCGACTCCGAAATGGAGCGTGTCCGCGGACGCCTTGCCACCTACGAGCGTGAACTCGCCCGAGTCGGCCAGGAGAAAGCGGCAAGGCAGTCCTTCATCGCCGAGAAGAGTGCCGAACTGGCCCGCACCGAGCAGCGCCGCGCCGAACTCGAAGACGCAATGGCTTCCTCCCAGCAGGAACTCGCGCGTTTGCGCGAGGCCCGCGACGCCGCCGCACTCAGCGCTTCGGAAGTCCGCGCACAAGTCGCCGCCCTCGAAGAACGCCGCCGTGCCGCCGCGCAGGCACTACAACGAATCGAATCGCTCGTCGCCGAAGTTTCCGGCCGCGTTAAAGCCCTCCACTCGCAAATCGAGTCTGCTGCGATGGAGAAGACGCAGCGCGAAGCCGAGAGCGTCGAGCTTGGCGAAAAGCTGATCGTTCTCGCCGCCGAGCGCGAACAGGCCCAAGTCCGTGAATCGGAGCTCCAGACGGAAACCGAACAGGTACGCGCCCGTCTCGCAGAACTCGAAGAGCAGCTCCGCGCTGCGCGCGAGTCAATGGACGCCGCTCGCGACCGCCGTGGCGAACTGACCACTTCCGTCGCCCGCCTCGAAACAAACGCGCAACACATGACGGAAACGTCGGTCGCCGAACTTGGTGTAACCCCGACTGACCTCATCGCCGACGAAGCCGTCCTAAAGGTCGAAGGCGAAGCCCTCGCGACCGAGGACGCGGAATATCACGAGTTACGAGCAAAGCTCGACAACTTCGGGGCCGTGAACATGATGGCCCTCGAGGAGTACAACGAAACCTCGCAACGCCACACGTTCCTCGACACTCAGCGCAAGGATCTGCTCGATTCCATCGCCAACACGCAGGAGACGATCCGGGAAATCGAGACCATCTCGAAACAAAAGTTTGAGGAAGCGTTCCACGCCATCAACGACAACTTTACCCGGACATTCACGAAGCTTTTCGGCGGCGGCCAGGCCTTTATGAAGCTTACCGACGAAGAGAACTCGATGGAGAGCGGCATAGACGTTGTTGCGTCGCCCCCGGGGAAAAAGTTGCAAAACGTGCTGCTGCTCTCGGGCGGCGAGAAGGCCCTAACCGCGCTCTCGCTGTTGGTCGGTATCTTCCAGTATCAACCGAGTCCGTTCTGCATTCTGGACGAAGTCGATGCCCCGCTGGACGAAACGAACGTAGGCCGGTTCACCGAACTCGTGCGCGAGATGAGCACGCATACACAATTCATCCTGATTACGCACAGCAAGAAGACGATGAGCATTGCTCCCGTGATGTACGGGGTGACGATGCAGGAACCGGGAGTGTCCAAGCTGGTCTCGGTCCGATTCAACGAGGCTCAGGCCGTCGCGAGCGCGTGATAGTGGTGACTGTTGTGCTCGCCGGACGTCTAGCTCGCGAGGCTGCGAACAAGTTTTGTGCGGCCAACTCATTGTGTCTGGACGGGTCTCCCCGACCCGTCCGTTTTTTTCAACGCTTTCATATAGGGCGCCGATGTATCGTTTAACGATATCCACCTGATAGCGAAATTCTTTTTCACGATTGAGGCACTCCGAACCCGCGTAAATGGCTGTCAGGCGAATCACGCTCGCGCTGTCAATCAAATTTCTGCTACAGTAATTCTTCGCCCGGAAAGGTCCGATTTCGGACGTTGACAAACACCGCCCGCTGGCTAGAATACCCAAGTCTCTTAGCGAGAAAGATTCCGCCGTGATACACGAACAACAATCCGCCGTTCTGCTGCGAACAGATTTCAAAGAGCTCGAGCTTCATGCAACCGGAAAAGTGCGCGACGTTTACCGCGTGGACAGCGACCGCCTGCTCTTCGTCGCCACGGACCGCATTTCAGCTTTCGATTACGTCCTCGCTTCTGGAATTCCGGAAAAGGGGCGCGTGCTGACACAGATTTCGCTTTTCTGGTTCGATTTTTTGAAAGACATCGTCCCGAGCCACCTGATCACTGCCGACGTGAACCTCTACCCTGACCAGTTGCAGAAGTACCGCGACCAACTTGTGGGCCGCTCGATGCTGGTTACCAGAGCAGAGATGTTCCCAGTTGAGTGTGTCGTTCGTGGGTATCTTTCCGGGTCTGGCTGGAAGGAATACAAGCAGAGTGGCGCCGTTTGCGGAATTTCGCTGCCGCAGGGATTGCGTGAGTCGGATAAGCTTCCAGAACCGATCTTCACGCCGGCCACCAAGGCAGTTGATGGCCACGATGAAAACATTCCGTTTGAACGCATGACCCAGATCGTCGGTCGCGAGATGAGCGAAAAACTGCGCGACCTCAGCCTGCGTGTGTACAAAAAGGCTGCGAATTACGCTGCCGAGCGCGGCATTATCATCGCGGACACCAAGTTTGAATTCGGCATGACCGCGAACGGGATCACGCTTGCCGACGAAGTGCTCACTCCAGACTCGTCACGCTTCTGGCCAGCTGACACACATGCCCCAGGCAAAGCGCAGGACTCCTACGATAAGCAGTACGTCCGAGACTATCTAGAAGAGATCCGTTGGAACAAGCAACCGCCCGCCCCGTCGCTACCGGAAGCGGTGCAGCGCAGGACGACCGAGAAGTATGTTGAAGCTTATCGGCGGCTGACTGGCCGCGATCTGCTGTCCGCCTGAACATGAGCGGCCTTGATTGGCTAATTGCCGGCATCGTCGTAGTGTCCGTGTTGTTGGCGGCCTCGCAGGGCTTTTTCTTTGAATTGTTCTCGCTGGCCGGGGTCGTTGTAGGCTACCTGGCCGCTGTGTGGGGCTACGGACGGCTAGCGCCGTGGTTCGCGCCGTTTGTGAAGTCTGCCTGGGTGGCAGACATAGCGGGCTTTTTGACAATCTTTATCACTATCGTGTTGCTGGCGGGTGTCATAGCCCGCCTTGCCCGATGGTTCTTCAAGGAAGCAGGCCTTCGCTGGTTCGATCGCCTTCTGGGCGCCGCCTTCGGACTAGTGCGCGGCCTGCTTTTCGCGGCAGTGTTCCTGTTGGCTTTGACTTCTTTTGCGCCGGACACGAAGATGCTGGCACGTTCCTCGATCGCTCCTTACGTGCTGGTTGTCGCCAGAGCTGCCGTTTGGGTCGCGCCTGCGCAGGTGAGGGCCCGCTTTGATGATGGTTTAAAGGCTTTGCGTGACTTCCGTGTTCGACCTATCGGCCCTGTCGGCCAGCCAAAGGAGCAGATCAGCACCAATGATGTGACGAGAAATGACTCGGCGACGAACGGCGATCGCGCGAGATGATGAACACGATGGAACTGTAAGACTTTGCAATTGGGGGAGAGAGGCAAGTGAAGGATCAGCTCGAAGCACTGGTTTCCCAGATGTATAAGAGCGGTATTTTATATTCCGAGGCCGTTCGCGAATTCAAAAAGAGATTCATCATAAATGTGCTCCAGGAGTGCAATGGGAATCAATGCAAGGCCGCCCGCGAACTTGGCATGCACCGCAACACATTGAGCCGCACGATTGCCGAACTCGAACTCGATATTCGTAGCCTGAGGAATGGAGCGCGCCGGCCGCCGCGCAGTGCCCGTCCTGTGGTCCTTGAAGCGAAGAAGGTTGCCCGCTGAGCGCAAGCCTCTGACCGGCGCATGCTTCTGCAGAAGTGCGAGGCGTTCTTCGCAGGAAGTTAAAGCACAAAATTAAGGCCTCCCGCGAGGGAGGCCTTGTTGATTTGCACTTGAAAGTGGACTACGAGGGCCGTTTACGAGTTGCCGGCTTCTTCGCAGGTGCCTTCTTCGCCGGTGTTGCTGCTTCGGCTTGTTTGCCGACGAGGGTTCCCTTCGTCATGGTGATCATGAAGGGGTTCCCAGTGAAAGACGTCGGATAACCCTGGACCTGCACTTCCGCTCCGACTTTAGGCATCAGACGGGCCGGGATCGGAGCCACCATCGTAAGCTCAATGTCAGGCCTGTTAGCCTGAATATCTTCGTACGTGGCAGCGAGCGTCAGTTGGGTTGGAGTCGCGTTGATGACCTTCGCCACAAATGCGATCGGCTTTTCCTTAATCTGATTCCACACGACATCAGCAGCCTGCTGGTTGCCAGACGAGAAAACCATCTGGAACTCGTCAAAGCTCATTTCCTTGACCGGCTTGGTCTGCACCAGCTTAGCGGCCAGTTCGGCCGGGCTAGGTGCCGGGGCGATGCTGAAGCCCTCAGGAGGCAACGGCTGAGCGCTGGCCATCTGCACCAGTTCGTTCCAACCATCATCTCCGCCGTGATACTTGATGTATTTGGCGCGGCCATAGCGGGCAATGACCTGCTGCTGCTGAGGAACCTGCGCCGTCAAAGCAACGGCACGGGCGATGTACCACAGACCCGTCGGTTGCGGTGGCTCCTGTTCCAGATACGCCAGAGCCAGAGGATAGACGTTGCGGAGATTGGTTGGATCAGCCTGCACCGCAGCCTGCAGCGTCTGCACTGCGACTGGATAATTCTTCTGCGCAAGAGCGTTCTGGCCGACCGCGCCATTGAAGATCTGGGCGACCTGCGTCTTCAGCCTCTGCCAGTCGGCGTCAGCCATGCCTTCCGGCTTCGGCGCGGTCTGCAGTGCCTGCAATCCCTGCTGGCCGTACTGAGCCGCCTGAGCCAGATTCTGCTGCGGGTTCTGCCCTGCTTCGGCGGCTGCGCGAGCGCTGTAGGTCAGCAGAGCCAGAGCTTTAAGGTTGTTCGGGTCCGCCTGAAGAAGACGCTGTGCCGTTTCCGAGACCTTCGCCGCATTCCCGGCCTGTTCATAGGCTGCCATGAGCAGTTCCATGGCATCTGTCTTCATCACGCTATTGGGGTACTGCTGCAGGAAGCCTTCCAGCGCGATGGCTTTCTGGTTCGGATCCGTTTGGTTCATCGCGCCCATATAGGCGTTGTACTCAGCCGGATCTTTGATTTCTTTTTTCTGCTGCTGCGGCGCGGGCTGACCCGGTGCCGCCTGGGCGCCGGGAGCTTGGCCGGGTGCGGTCTGTGCGCCCGCGGCAGGCTGTTGTTCGGGAGCCTGTTGTTGCGGCTGCTGCGCCACAGCCAGGATCGCGAACATGACCATCAACACGACAATCGACTTCTTCATCGATAACTCCTTGATACGGTGGGAAGTGGCGACTTCGTGAAACACGCACGCGCAGCTGTGCACGCGCAGCGTCTCTCGCTCGGCACGGACCCGATAATGACCGCGCCAACAAAAGGCCCTTTACACGGCGACTACCGGTTCCGCCTCCTCTGCTCGCGCTTCTATAAGACTTTGTACCATAGCAGGTGCAGAGAGCAGGATTATAGGAATGTACGTCGCCTTAAGCAAGTTGCGTGCCTGATACTGACTTCCCTGTCACCTATGATGCAGATTCGCATGCTGCTGGATGCAGTAGCTGAATGCGCTCCATGCACCGAAACTACAATGTTTTCGCGGGTCGGAGGACACTCATGCAAGATACAGCGCAAAAAACACTGGCCGGACAGGTAGCCGTGGTCACGGGCGGAGGGGCCGGGATAGGCTCTGCTTTATCCACTACTATCGCGTCAATGGGCGCATTGGTCGCAATTTGTGGCCGCAGGCGTAAACCGCTTGAGCACACGGCGGAAGTCATCCGCCGCGATCACGGCAAAGCCGAGATAGTAGAGTGCGACGTAACAGATCTACGCTCAGTTGAGCGAATGGCAGCCCAGGTATCTGAGCGCTTCGGGCGGGCTGACATTCTAATCAACAACGCCGGTGTCGGATCCTTCTCCAGCCCCCTTCACGAACTCCCGCCCGATCAGTGGGATAATGTGCTCAATACCAACCTGCGCGGCGCATACTACTGTATCCGCGCATTCGCCCCCATGATGATCCGCGCGCGCTCGGGTCACATCATCAACATCTCCTCGATCGCCAGTAAGAACGCGCTGCGGAATGGTGCAGCGTACGCAGCATCAAAGTGGGGTCTGAACGGCCTAAGCTATTCGGTCGCAGAGGAACTGCGTGAATATGGCATTCGGGTCTCTGTCGTTTGCCCCGGCTCGACGAACAGCGATCTCAGTCCGCACACGGGAAAAAATCCGAACAAAATGCTCACGCCGAATGATATCGCTCATGTGGTTGCCATGCTCGTGATGCAGGCGCCGCAATCGTTCACGAGTGAGGTCGTAATTAGGCCGACGATGAAGCCTTAGTGAGCACCACGGACGATGACACTCCAGCCACATCTCCGTGCAGATGGACAGAGACTATCGGGTGCAGACGAGGCATTCGCATCGTTGTAATTATGACTTGCGAATGCTACCATCGCGGAACTTAGGGAATCCCCAGGAGGCTTTCAGCAAATGGCAGAAGAAAATAACGGCAATTCTTTCCTGTGGTTCTTGGCGGGGCTGGGTGTCGGCGCAGTGATCGGCGTGCTTTACGCTCCGAAATCAGGCGCGGAAACGCGCGAAGCAATCCGCGCAAAGTTTGAAGAAGGAAAAGAGTTTGTGACCGCGAAGGCTGGCGAAGCACGGGAACAGACAAGCGACTGGATGCAGCGCGGCCGCGACGTCCTGCGTCAGCAGCAGGACCAGTTCCGCTCGGCCTTTGAAGCGGGTAAACAGGCGTATCAGGAGGCGACTACTACGCCCGAAACGCCTGGACCACAGAAGGTGTAACTTCACTTTGGCTCTCCTGCCTTATCGGCTGGAGTTGGCGACTGAGGCGCAACATCGATGACCCCTGTTTATGTAAATGTGTTCATCATCGTGGCGGCTGTAGCGATCGTGGTGCAGGCCGGCATCCTCGTGGCGCTCTATGCTGCGTTCAAGAAGACCAGTGCGCGGGTGGAAGTATTAGCCACACGCTTAGAATCCGTTGCGAACGATGTGCAGACCCGCGTGCTGCCTACCGTCGATAACGTGCAAGCCCTGGTCACTAGCACAAGGCCGAAGATAGAAACCATCGTCGAAAACCTGACGGCAACAACAATCACCGTGCGTGGCCAGGTGGAGCGTCTCAATTCCACGCTGGACGATATCGTTGACCGCACACGCCTCCAGGTCATTCGCGCCGACGAACTCGTTGGTCGCACAATGGATCGCGTCGAGGAGACAACCGAGATGGTGCAGCGCACCGTCGTTTCGCCTGTGCGCGTCGCATCGGGATTCCTTCAGGGCCTCGGTGCAGGGTTGGGAGCTTTCTTCGGCCGTGGCCGAAGAAATGGCGCAACACACGACGAGATGTTCATTTAGGAACTTATCAGCGGTTAGCGATCAGATGCAACGACGGCCTCCAACAGGAGGCCGTTGCACTTTGGCTCTCATTTATCGAGTCATGCAATATCAGCTTACCTGATCCATCCGCCTCCCACGACGACATCTCCGTCGTAGAAGACGGCTGCCTGCCCGGGCGTTATCGCGCGCTGCGGCTGATCGAACGTCGCGGTGACCTCTTCGTTTCCAGACATCTCAATCGTCCCCGAGGCAGCCTGGTGCTTGTTTCTGATCTTGATCGAAACCCTCATCGGCTCGCGCAGACCATCAACGGCAATCCAGTTCAGCTTCCGAACGTTCAGCGTACGTGACCACAGTTCCTCGTCTCGTCCGACGATCACCTGTTTTGACGCGCCGTTCAGTCCCAGCACATAGAGCGGCGTCCCTGTGGCAACCCCAAGCCCCTTCCGCTGACCGACGGTGAAGTTGTGAATGCCGGTGTGCTCGCCAATCACCTTACCATCGCTCGTCACCAACTCGCCGGACGTGTCCGGCAGCGCCTCTCCCTGCTCCTCGAGATAGGCGTCCAGGAACTTCTTGTAATCTCCATTTGGGACAAAGCAGATTTCCTGGGAGTCCGGCTTTTCTGCGAGCGACAACCCATACTTCTTGGCCAACTCACGTACTTCCGGCTTGGTCATATCTCCGAGCGGAAACCTCGTGCGGCTCAACTGCTCCTGCGTCAAGCCGAACAGGAAGTACGTCTGATCCTTCGCCTCATCCTTCGGTCGCTTCAGCAGCCAGCGTCCGCGCTGCTCGTCGTACTCACAGCGCGCGTAGTGCCCTGTCGCCAGCAGGTCCGCACCGATCTGGCGCGCCGTCACCAGCAACTGGTCGAACTTAAGATGGTTGTTGCAGAGTGAGCACGGAATCGGCGTCCGGCCCGACAGGTACTCCTGCACGAATGGGCGCACCACGTCGCGCTCAAAACGGTCTTCCTGGTTCACTACGTAGTACGGAATGCCGAGTGACTCGGCCACGCGCCGCGCGTCGTAGACATCGTCAATCGAACAGCACCGCCCCTGAACGGCCTCTGGCATACCGTCGTGCCCCGCCAGCCTGCGCTGGTTCCACAACTGCATGGTCAGGCCGATGACACCGTATCCCTCGGCGCGCAGCATGGCCGCGACGGTGGAAGAATCCACACCGCCCGACATGGCTACTGCAATGGTCTGCTTAGAACTCAACAAGAACCTCTGTAAACCTCAAACGTTTGTCATCCTGAGCGCAGCGAAGAATCTGCGTTTAACACGAGCAATATGCTCACGCCTTGTGCGCCGAGGCGTAAACCGGCGACAGCTCTCGCAATCGCGTCAGCACTTCGGGCAACACGGACAGCACATATTCAACTTCTTGCTCCGTGTTCTGCTTGCCGAGGCTTAACCGCATCGAACCCCGAGCCCGCTCCGGAGGTAAACCCATTGCGGTGAGGACGTGCGAAGGCTCCGTTGCGCCCGACGAACACGCCGCACCGGTCGAGATCGCAACCCCTTTCAGGTCGAGCGAAATGACCAGTGCCTCACCCTCGATGTAGTCGAACGCGATGTTCGTCGTGTTCGGAACCCGCTCGCCGCCGCCTCCGTTCACCGCGGTCGCTTCAATGCTCGAGATCACTGTGGTCTCGATGCGGTCGCGCATCGAGCGTATGCGGTCAACTGCTCCGTTTGCGAAGCCTTCGCATGCGATTTCAGCCGCCTTCCCCAATCCGACGATTCCGGGTACGTTCTCCGTCCCAGCCCGCCGCGATCGCTCATGCTTGCCACCGTAGAAAAGTGGTTGCACAAGCGTTCCCTTTCGCACATACAAGGCGCCAACACCTTTCGGAGCATGCAGCTTGTGGCCGGAAATCGACAGCAGATCGCAGCCAATTGTATTGACGTCAATCGGAACCTTCCCTGCCGCCTGGACGGCGTCCGTGTGAAAGAAAACGTCGGCTTCGGCCGCGATCTTTCTGATCTCTGCGAGCGGTTGCAGCACGCCCGTCTCGTTGTTCGCCATCATCACGCTGATGATCTTCGTATTCGGCTTGAGCGCGCGCCTGATGTCTTCCGGGCCGATCCGTCCTTCGCCATCGACCGGTATGTAGGTCACCTCGCACCCGAGCTTCTCAAGGCGCTTACAGCTGTTCAAAACCGCCTCGTGCTCAATCGTGCTTGTGATGATGTGGTCCCCGGCCTGTACCAACCCGAATAGCGCGACGTTATCGCCTTCCGTACCACCACTCGTGAAGACAATCTCGGAAGCACGCGCCCCCAGCAGCAGAGCTACCGACTGTCGCGCCCGCTCCACCGCAGCCCTTGCCTGCTGTCCGTCCTGGTGTATCGACGATGCATTGCCGAACTGCTCGGTAAAGTAGGGCCGCATCGCCTCAAACACATCAGGCAAGACCGGAGTCGTCGCATTGTTATCGAAATAGACCCTACGCATAGCGTTCCTCTAATTGTAACGGGTTCGAGACGACAAGCTGCCGCAATCCCTGGAAAATGGATGATCTGAAGGGGGTCCAAGCTTTTAGATTTGGAAGGTCGGTCAAAAAAAAGCGAGGGCGACCAGTGCGCCCTCGCATATCCGCAACTCGACAGGTGAGCACCTGAATCAGTAGTTCTCATCCTCCGCGGGCCTAAAGCTGTACCCGATCGAGATTCCGAAACGCGTCGCGCGCGGACCGCTGAATTCTTCGTTGTTCCGCACCAGGTACAAGTGGGCTTCCGGTCGTATGAAGACCCGCTCCGTGGCATAAATCCTCAGTCCTGCCCCGAAATGTCCCATGAAATGATTGCTGCTGACATAGTTGGTACACCCGGTGAACGAGCAGTTGTAAGTCGGGGTGTAGAAACGGGCGCTTTGCACGCCAATGCCAGCCTGGAACTCTGCACCGGCCCGCCTTCCGAAGTTCGGTGCATAGATACCGTTGAAGTCGAAGAATATCGGGCGAAACGGCTGGTACCCTCCCCAAAGGTTCTGGCTGGCTCGCCATGCGACTTGGCCGCCGAACCCAAGCTGGTGCTTCAGCAGGAAGTCTGCACTGGCACTTAGAAACGTGCCACCGCCGACACTTTGCGGCGAGAAGTTCGCTCCAGCGTCTTGGGCCGAAGGAGCGCTCACCGTGCTAAAGCCAAAAGCTGCATCGATTTGCTGCGCGCGCGCGGCGCTCACGCCGATAACCAACAAACAGATAAAAGCCAGTACGTTCAGCTTTCTCACATACCCTCCGTTGATGTACTTCTGCTCGCCTCTGTCATGAACCCGAAATGCTCGTCTAAGTCGCGAGGACAAAGAAGCCCGCGCGCTGGCGCGGGCCGCTACATACTCTGATGCTTCAGGCGTGCGTCACGCCGCTACTTGTCTTCGCTCGATTGGCACATATGTCTGCCGATACGCCGGACCGATGTACTCGGCGCGCGGCCGAATCAGGCGGTTGTCCGCCAGTTGTTCCAGGACGTGGGCTGTCCACCCGGACACTCGAGACACGGCAAATATTGGCGTGAAGAGATCGAGGTCGATTCCCAGCGTGTGATACGTCGAAGCCGAGTAGAAATCTACGTTCGCATTCAGTCGCTTTTCGGCCTTGATGAAGTCTTCGATTTTCTTAGATATGACGAACCACTTCGGTTCGCCGCTGGCAGCGCTGAGTTCCCTGGACATCTCACGAAGGTGTGTAGCGCGCGGGTCTTCCGTGCGATAAACACGGTGTCCGAACCCCGGGATCTTTTGCTTTTGCGCCAGCATACCCTGAACGTAATCGGTCGCGTCCGCGCCCGATGCATCAATCGCCTCGAGAATTCGGAACACCTCTTCGTTCGCACCGCCGTGCAGCGGTCCTTTCAACGCGCCTATCGCCGAAGTTATCGCGGAGTGGACATCGCTTAAGGTTGCAGCCGTCACTCGAGCGGCAAACGTAGACGCATTTAGTTCGTGATCGGCATGCAGGATCAGGGCTACGTCCAGAGCGCGTTCTGCCTCGCGGGATGGCGGCTTGCCGGTCAACATCCAAAGAAAGTTCCCGGCGTGAGACAAAGTACGGTCTGGTTCGACCAGGGGAAGACCTTTGCGAATGCGGTCGAAGTACGCCACCACCATGGCGAGCTGCGCTGTGAGCCGGATCGATTTCCGCATATCCGCTTCAAGGTTTGTGGCTGGAACGCCGGCTTCCGGATCGTAGAACGACAGTGCCGAGACAACCGTCCGCAGCACGTCCATGGGCAACGCATGCCTGGGTGCCTGCCGCAGCAGGCTGATGATAGAAGCGTCGAGTTTGCTCTCCCGCCATAGGCAGATGCGAAGATCCTGCAGTTCAGCTCTTGTCGGAAGCCATCCGCGCCAGAGCAGAAAGCAGACTTCCTCGAACGTGGCCTGATCGGCCAGATCGTGAATGTCGTATCCTCGATAAGCCAACACTCCATTATCGCCATCGATGTAGCAGATGCTGGAGTTTGCGGCGGTAACGCCTTCAAGCCCGCGGCCCACAATCGGTGTGCTTCCCATTGTATCCCCCTGACTCTGGATGGTCGCGCGGTTGAATGTTGTTGCCTAGCTAACGAAACACCGTTGGAATCACAGAAGCGGCGTTTACTGAGACTCCGCCGTGATTTGCCCTGCCGCGCGTTGCCTTGTATATTCCTCTGTTCCCATAGGGGCTTCGGCACGCGTGTGTGTGGCGCATCCGGTGTGTCGAGTGCAAGATGCGCTGCGGATCCGCGGTTACCCAAGCGGAACTGGGGCGACACACGTTCACGCCGAAGAAACTAGACGGCTCGTTCCGCCATCTCCCCAGGAATCGGAGAAAACTGCATGATGCGTCGCGGCATTCTAATCGCAACCCTTATCTTGGCAATCGCTGGCATGGCGGTCGCGGAAGAGGGAATGTGGTTGTTCAATCACCCGCCCACAGCAAAGATCAAGGCGAAATACGGCTTTGAACTCACGCAGCCGTGGCTCGACCATACGCGCCTGTCATCTGTACGGTTTAACAACGGCGGCTCGGGATCTTTCGTCTCTCCTGAAGGTCTGACCTTCACCAACCATCACGTCGCGCAGACCTGTCTTTACGGTCTCTCCAAGGAGGGCCAGGATCTCTATAAGACCGGCTTTTATGCGAAGACACGCGCTGAAGAACCCCGGTGCCCAGATCTTGAACTGAACCAGTTAGTGGGCATCGAAGACGTAACCGAGAAAGTCAACGCCGGGATCAAGAACGACACGCCAGCAGCCGAAGCCGGCACCATCCAACGCAAGAACATGTCGCAGATTGAAAACGACTGCACGAAGAGCACCGGCAACCGTTGCGATGTGGTCACGCTCTATGCTGGCGGTCAGTTTCATTTGTACCAGTACAAGAAGTACACGGACGTGCGCCTGGTGTTCGCGCCCGAGTTCGGCATCGCGTTCTTCGGTGGCGATCCCGACAACTTCGAGTTCCCGCGTTACGACCTCGATGTCACGTTCTTCCGGGTCTACGAGAATGGCCAGCCTGCCAAACTCGGCAGCAATCACTTCAAGTGGACGACGACAGGCGTAAAGGATGGCGACCTTGTATTCGTGTCCGGGCATCCAGGCTCGACCGGTCGCCTGAACACCATGGCGCAAATGGAGTTCTTGCGGGAAGTGGCTTACCCGTGGCAATTGAAGTCGCTCGCCCGCCGTGTCGCCCTGATGAAGAACTACATGGCGCAGTCGGCGGAAAATGCTCGCCGGGCGCAAGAATTGTTGTTCGGGCTTGAGAACTCGCAGAAGGCCATCAAGGGCTACAACTCCGGCCTGCTTGACGAATCGTTGATGGCGAAGAAGGCGGCCGAAGAGAAGAAATACATCGAGTGGGTCAATGCTGATCCCAAGCGCAAGGCTGAATTCGGTGCGCCCTGGCCCGACATTGCTAAGGCCATGCAGGTCCAAAAAGAGATCTACATGCCCCTGACTTACCTCGAGCGGCGGAACGGTTTCCGCGGCACGCTTGCAGGTATCGCACGCACCCTACTCCGCGTCACGGAGGAGAAGACCAAACCCAATACTGACCGCTTGCGCGAATACCGAGAGTCGGCACTGCCGTCCCTGGAGCAATCGCTTTTCGCAGGAGACCCGATCTACAAGGACTTCGAGGAACTTCAGCTGGCCGACTCCATGAAGGAGATGGCCGAGCAGATGCCCAATAACGCTCTGCTGGAGAAGATTCTCAACGGCCGCACGCCCGACCAAGCTGCTAAAGAGATGATCTCCGCCACTAAGTTGAACGACGTGGCAGTCCGCAAGGAACTCTACAACGGCGGCGTAAAGGCGGTTCAGGCCAGCACCGACCCGCTGATCCGGGCGATGATCCTCATCGATCCCGAAGCTCGCAAAGTTCGCAGGCAGTATGAAGACGAGGTCGAGTCGGTCGAGCGTACCGGCGGTGCCAGACTGGCGAAAATTCGGTTTGCGCAGGAAGGTTACAGCACGGCGCCAGATGCAACTTTCACGCTCCGCCTCAGCTACGGTGCGGTAAAAGGATTTGTCGAGGACGGCCGCGGCAGCATCGCCAAAAAGGGCGAGAAGGTTCCGTACTTCACCACGATTGACGGGGCTTTCAAGCATGCGGATGCGCACGGTAACAAAGCACCTTGGGAATTGCCGCCAAGCTGGATCAAAGCAAAAGGCAAGCTGAATGGCCAAACGCCGCTGAACTTTGTCTCGACGCCTGACATCATTGGCGGCAACTCGGGTTCACCGGTCGTCAACAAGGCTGGTGAAGTCGTAGGCATCATCTTCGACGGCAACATACAGTCGCTCCCGTGGCGCTTCCAGTACGAAGACGTTGTCGGACGCGCCGTGAGCGTTGACGCCCGCGGCATCATCGAGGCGCTCCGAAACATCTATGGCGCCGGTGCACTCGCCGATGAACTGACCAGGGGTGCAAAGGCTGCTTCTGGCCCTAAGACCGTTACCCACAAAAAGAACGGCAGAAAAGCTATTGAGCAAAAGGCAACGGTCAAAGCAGAACCCAAGCAGTAGCGATTGAGCCATGAGAGCGGCGGGCCGCACCCTTTTCCTCGTTCATGGGGAGGGTGCGGCTCCGCTGTGTTACCAATTCATCAGGCAGGTTCCTCTAAAGCTGCTTATAGCTGATCAGACACGTTCCACTGAGGGCTGAGAGCTGATGGCTGGCAGCTGGCTTACCCAATGCCCGCAAAGTACCCCGTAAGTTGGATAGAAAGAGCCACTTTCACCTTTTCTTCGCCTGCGCTAGAATGCGCGGGTGGACCTATCCTCCAAGCTCCGAATATTGGCCGACGCGGCGAAGTACGACGCTTCTTGCGCCAGTAGCGGCGCTCGCCGGGCAAATGACGGGAAGAGCCTCGGCAGCAATTCCGGATGCGGCGTCTGCCACAGCTACACGCCTGACGGCCGTTGCATTTCTCTGCTGAAGGTCCTGCTGACGAACTACTGCATCTACGATTGCGTCTTCTGCGTCAATCGGGTTTCCAGTGACATCGAGCGCACCCGCTTCACACCCGCAGAGGTTATTAACCTCACGCTCGACTTTTACCGGCGCAACTACATCGAAGGGCTATTTCTCAGCTCGGGAATCATTCAGTCGCCCGACTACACGATGGAGCAACTCATCACCGTTGCACGGACGCTCCGGACCGAGCACCGATTCGCCGGCTACATTCACCTGAAGGCAATTCCCGGCTCTTCCACACTCTTGCTGGATGAAGCTGGCCGCTGGGCCGACCGCCTGAGCGCCAACATCGAACTGCCCACGCAAACTGATCTGGATACTCTCGCACCAGAGAAGCAGGTTCCGGTCATTGAATCGACCATGCAGGAGATCAAGATGAAGGCGGAGGAAAGCCGGGTCGAGAGAAAGAGAACCCGCCGTGCGCCTCGCTTTGCGCCTGCCGGGCAGAGCACGCAGCTCATCGTGGGTGCGACACCCAGCACAGATTCGCAAATCCTGCGCACGGCTGACCGGCTTTACGGCAGCTATGGTTTGCGGCGCGTTTACTACTCCGCCTTTAGTCCGTTCCCAAAAGCTGACGCGCGATTACCTATCCAGGCTCCGCCTCTTCTGCGCGAGCATCGCCTGTATCAGGCGGATTGGCTGCTCCGGTACTACGGCTTCACGATCAGCGAAGTCACCGAGGAACCGAATCTCGACATGGAACGTGACCCTAAGCTTGCATGGGCACTCCGACATCGCGAGTTCTTCCCTATCGACATCAACAATGCTTCGCGCGAAGCATTGTTGCGCGTGCCCGGACTGGGATATCGCAACGCCAACCGTATTCTTTCCATTCGTCGCTATCACCGCCTCACTCTGGCTGATTTGGCAAAGTTACGCGTGGCACTCACCCGCTTGAAGCCCTTCGTCATCACGGCAGATTTCAATCCCGATGCACTGCAGCTCGACCGTGCGGATCTGCCGCAGCGAATTGTGCAGCCGCAACAGATGGGCCTATTCCAATCGGCGCTTGAGGCGCAGTCGGGTGAGTTGTGAGACAGGTTGAGATAACCCGCAGCTTCAAGGCATGGCAGTACGCCGCGCGCGACTTGCTGCGCAATGGGGTCCCGCCGAGCGAAGTGATTTGGCACGAACGAGCGGCACAACAATCTGCTTTGTTCGCGCAGAACGCAACGACGCGCGTTGATGCCAACAACACGGCCGGTTCCAGCGAAATCCGCGTTCCCGCTCGATTCCTCGATGTCGCCAAACACGTAGCCGCGCATAGGACTGCCTCGAAATGGGCTTCGCTCTATACCGTCTTGTGGCGAATCGTGCATGAAAACCGGAATCTGTTACGTGTGCAAGTCGATCCTGACGTCGAAAGCCTCCTGCGAATGGATCGAGAGGTGCGTCACGACGCTCATCGAATGCAGGGTTTTTTGCGCTTCCGCAAGGTCTTGAACGATGGCTCTGACTATTACGTCGCGTGGTACCGACCGGACCACTACGTAGTTCCAATGGTCGCGCCGTTCTTCGCGAACCGGTTCAGCACGATGAGATGGTCGATACTGACGCCGGATTGCTCCGCAGATTGGAACGGCTCCGAGTTGCGATTCGGCCCTGGCGTAGATCGCACTCGTGCTCCTGCCGATGATGAACTCGAAAAACTGTGGCGCACCTACTACCAGGCGACTTACAACCCGGCGCGCACGAATGTGAAGCTCATGCGACAGGAGATGCCAGCACGGCACTGGGCCACGCTGCCCGAAGCCGACGCGATTGCTCAGGCCCTAATTGACGCACCGCACCGCATTCACCGCATGGAAGAGGCGGCGAAGCAAGCGCCTAGCGCACTGTCTCTTGTTCCGGCAACGAGCAGCCTAGATGAGCTCCGCGCCGCCGCCACCCACTGTGATGGGTGCCCGCTGCACCGATGTGCCACCCAGACCGTATTTGGCGAAGGTCCGCAGCAGGCGCGCGTGGTCCTCATCGGCGAGCAGCCCGGGGATCAGGAGGATCTCGCAGGCAAGCCTTTCGTTGGCCCTGCGGGTGAGGTGCTTGATCGTGCGCTGCGCGAAGCTGGTCTCAATCGTTCCGCGATCTACATTACGAACGCCGTCAAGCACTTCAAGTTTGTCGAGCGTGGAAAGCGCCGCCTGCATCAGACGCCCAGGCCTCTGGAAGTCGTGGCCTGCCGGCCATGGCTCGAGGCGGAACTTCGTGTGATCCGCCCCGAGATAATCGTCTGCCTTGGATCGACTGCCTCACGATCGCTTTTGGGAGCGACATTTCAGCTTATGCGCGAGCGTGGCCGCTTTCTTCAGACACGCTGGGCTCCCAAACTCATCGCTACCCTCCATCCCTCGGCCGTGTTGCGGGCTGGCGTGGACGAAGACCAGCAACGCGCGTACGAAATGCTTCGCGACGACTTACGCGTGGTGGCGGGCGAGCTTAAGCGCACCACCTCTGACTAAGCCGCGTCCCGCTTCTGCGTACTGGAGTTCTTTCGCGACGAGGCATTCGCTTTCCGAGGCTCCCCAAGATGTTGCGCAGCGCTCTTTCTCGTGTGCGGGTGCTCCGCCTGCCAATTGCTAAGCTGACGCTTTCGCTTAGCCCGGAACCCCTGCTCGCTTGGTGTTAGCTTGGATTCCGCTTTCGGTCTGCAACTGTGCCCTGTTCGTGTTGTTTCTTGCCTTTCACAGGCTCGTAGCCGGGGCAGCAACGGTTCTCATTTTTTGCCATTACCGTAAGACTGGACCGGTCAGGCGCGACGTTGTCAGACGCTGCGAGCAGCGAGTTTCTCGTTTTACCGCAAGGAAAGAAAAACCGCGCCATAGTCGGGCGGTGAAAAATCCTTTGTGGTCGGAGCTAAGCCACCTGCTGCCGCTGTTTCTGCTCCGAAAACACCGCGATCATTTCGCGATTGAACGCTGGAATGTCAGTCGGCTGACGGCTGCTCACCCAGTTACGATCCCGCACGCATTCCTGATCGACCCAGTCCGCTCCTGCGTTCTTGAGATCATCCTGGATTGTGTGATAGCTCGTCATTCGACGGCCCTTCACCAACCCAGCCGACACCAACAGCCATGGCCCGTGGCAGATCACGGCTATCGGCTTTCCGGAGCGATCTATCTTGCGCACGAATTCCTGCGCCATCTTGTTGACGCGCAGATTGTCGGCGTTGAGAGCGCCGCCCGGCAGAAGTACTGCGTCAAAGTCGTCAGGATTGGCACGGTCAAGACCCATGTCCACTTTGATCTTGTCTGCTTTCTCATCGTGTTTAAAACCCTGTACTTCGCCTTGTTTCGGCGAGACGACCAGAGCTTTTGCACCAGCACTTTCCAATGCTTTCCTCGGTTCGGTCAATTCTGATTGCTCGAAGTCGTCGGTCACCAGAATGGCGACACGCATTCCATCCAGTTGATTTCCGGCCATTGCCGTCTCTCCTTCTTGGAATCAGCAGTGTCTGAGTATTAGGTTTGGGTGTATGGTGTTTGATGCGATAGACAGTGCCCTCAGCACTACAACCCCGTTCCATCCGCCAACTAAGGACTATTTGCCGCCAGTGACCGCGATCGGAGCCGAAAGCACTCGCGCCGAATTCCGCGGTTTACGAGGAGTAGTTTTCCAAAGCGCAGCGGCCTCGGCGTTGTCGCCGGAGCGGTAGTAGGCTTCCGAAAGATGCTGGCGGATCGCAGCAAGTTCCTTAAGATTTGTGTTCTTCTGAGAGGCGAACAGAACGGCCTTCTTCAGCACGGCGACGGCCTGCGAGTACTCGCGACGTTTCAGATGGACGAAGCCGAGAGTGTCCAGCACTTGAGCACTGTCAGGACGCAGTGTCCGTGCGTGGAGTGCCAGCGAAATAGCGCGGTCGAGATCTTTCCCTTCGTTCGCCAACAGCCACGCCAGGTTGTTTGCAGCTATACCCGAAGCATCGCCCTCGCGAACGGCGAGATCGTACTCGCGAATAGCTGCGGGCACGTTCCGCTCCTCCTCGGCGCGCACAGCGCGGAGCACGGCAGATCGGCTTCCGCCAATCGCAGAACCCGCAGCCAACGCAGAGACGTAGTCACCCCGGTTCGCCTGTATGCCGGCGAGCAGAGCCGCTGAGGTAGCGCGTTTCGGGTCTACGGACAATGCTCGCTGGAAGCACCGGCGGGCATCGGCGTGCCATCCGCGTTCCGCATAGATTCGGCCAGCGATCTCCCACAGGGGAGCGGATGCAGGCGGCATCTCGGCGATCCGCTCCAATTTGGCGAGCATGGGTTTGGTGATTTTGCCGCGACGATACACCCGTGAAAGACCCTCCAGCGCTTCTTCTGAACGCGGTTCCAAAGCAATCGCCTGTTCGAAAGCTCCGAGCGCTGAAGGTATGTTTCCTTGCGCCAGAGCAATTTTCCCAAGCGTGACGTGCGGTTCCGCGTTGCCAGTGTCCAGTTTGATAGCTCGACGAGCAATCAATGCTGCGGACTCGTATCGCCGCTGTTCCGCCAGCACCCGGGCGAACAAGTTCAGCGCCTGTACGTTGCCCGGTTCTTCGCGAACTACCGAAATCACGTACTCCTCCGCTCCAGAAGAATCGCCGGTCCTGAGTGCGTCCGCCGCCAACGCGAGCCGCGCCGGAACATAAGACGGGTCCTGCTCGTACGAGGTCGTAAAGTCTGTGCGAGCATTGGCGGTTTCTCCCCGCAGGTACTTAACTACCCCGCGGACGTAATGCGCTGAGGGTGAACTGGGAGCCTGCGCGACCGCGCCCTCGGCGTGTACTGCCGCCTTCGTGAGATTCCGTTCCGCGATGGCGATTTCCGCTTCCAGCGTGCTGACGGTTGCCGGGTCAAGTTCCTGTCGATACTGCTCCAGGTGCAGACGCGCGGCAGCGGTCGCATTCTCGGGCACCTCTGCACCCGCCCCCTTGCCCCCGGCCTGGAGGTCGGCCTCTATAACGCGCGCAGCAACCGATGCGCGGTTCGCTGCAGTTTCCGGAGCGAACTTCCCCGCTCTCGACCAGAGCCAGCCCGTCCGGACCTTCTTCTCCATGGGCGGAGAGCGGAGCGCGATCGTATATCGATCAAGAGCCGAGATCGGCTGGCCCGAGATGAACTTGAAATCCGAGAGCGCGATCGGCAGATCCGGTCGCAGGCGATCGGCATGCGCCAATATCTTCTCGGCATCGCCGACTCTCGAAGTACGTTGCAGGAATTGCGCGAGTCGCAGATTCGCTTCTACGGTATCCTCGGCAGCGACCGCATTACGATAAGCCTGCTCCGCAGCCCCGGCATCCCCTTCCTGCTCTTCGAGCCGTCCCAAGGCCAGCCACGGCCTGGAACTGGCAGGTTGGGCCGCCGCTGCCTGCCTCAGAACTCTTCTCGCATCTTCGACTCGGTCTTCGCGGTTGTAGATGTCAGCCAGAGCAACAGCAACGTTCACCCTCTGCGGATCCGATTCCAGCACGCGCTCAAACGCCTTTTGTGCCAGGCGCGTGTCGCCCACTGCCGAAGAGGCTGCCCCTAGCAGGGCGAGACCATCCACGTTGGCCGACGCAAGTTGCAGGACCGTATGCGCTTGTTCCGTCGCACGTTGCGCAGCCCCGCCGGCCAGATAGATTTCCCCAAGGCGAAGATGGGCCGGTACGTTCTTCGCATCAGTTTCGGCAGCGGCCTGAAACGCCGCGAAAGCTTCGTTCACCTTGTCCAATCGCCAGAAACATTCGCCCATCCGAAAATAGACCTGCGAGCGCAGATGGTGATCACTGGCGGGAATGTGCGCGAGTAGTGCGGCGTACTTGGACAGCGCCTTCTCGGTGCTTCCCTGCTTCTCAAACTGATAGGCACGCTCAAAACGATAACGAGAGACGCTGGAGCAACCGGTACCAAGACCGATGATGACCGCGAGAAAGACAAAGGAAAGTAGTATCCGACGGGACATGAACGCCGCTCAGCCAGAGCGTGTCCGTAAGATGAGCAGCGTTTCGTTAGAGATGCAATTGGGCCTGCTTTTAAGTTCGCCGTACAGGCAACTGCCTGGCGCTAGCTCATCGTCTCCACCTCAACAACCGGCGGCCCGCCTCCCGGCTGCACCTCCGTTGTGCGTTTGAGCTGCCCGCACGCCGCATAGATGTCCCGCCCTCTTGGCCTTCTAATAAATGCAGGAATACCGGCGCGCACAAGTATTCTCTGGAAGCTCAGGACACGATCTTCCTCGGGCGTCGCAAACGGAATGTCAGGCCCGGGATTGAGCGCGATAAGATTGACCTTCCCACGAATGCCCCTGAGTAGCTTCACTATCTCGCGGGCGTTTTCAGCCTGGTCATTGACGTCGCGCAATAGCACGTATTCAAACGTGAGCTTCTCCCGTGCGCGCAACGGAAAGTCTCGTACAGCGTTCAACAATTGCTGAAGGTTCCACTTGCGGTTGATCGGCATCACACGTTCGCGCAGTTCATCATTTGAGGCGTTCAAGGAGATGGCCAGCTTTGGACGCACCGGTTCCTTCGCGAAGTCGTAAATGCGTGGAACGATTCCGGCTGTCGAAACCGTCATGCGCGATTCCGGGATGCCGACGCCGTCAACCAAGAGGTGAACCGCTTGCATGAAGTTGTCGTAGTTCAGGAATGGCTCACCCATCCCCATGAAGACCAAGTTGATCCGGTCACTTCCGATCGCTACATCGCGGTCGTTCAGGACGGCGAGTATCTGGCCGACTATCTCCCCGGCAGCCAGGCTGCGCTTCACTCCCAAGAGTGCGGTCAAACAGAATTGGCAATTAACGGCACAGCCGACCTGACTCGACACGCAGATGGTGGCACGGTTGAAGTCACGCTTCTGCTCATCTTCGCTACCGTCTCCCTCTTCGCCGCCGTCCCCCTCAGGCATCCACACCGTCTCAACCGTTTGGCCATCGCTGAGTGAAATCAGGTAACGGATCGTTCCATCAACCGACATGAACTTGTTCTGAATTGTTGGCAGTCCGACGGTAAAGCGGCTTTCGAGCTGCTCCCGAATTGCTTTCGGAAGCGTCGAAATATGCTCAATATTTCCAATCCGCTGCCGGTACACGGCCTCAAACAGCTGCTTACCTCTGTAGGGTGGCTCGCCCAGACCCGTCAAAATGGCCGTAAGTCCTTGAATATCAAGGCCTAATATCTCGATTTGTTTCCGGTCAGACATGCATCCAATTACCTGTTTAACAGATTAGAATCAGTTGCGGCGACAAGGAAGCAGCCGAATCCAGCGGACAACCACAAAAGGCCCCAGTCTTTCGCTTCGGGCTTGCAGCACGATTTAGCAGTGGTGTGCATTTGCGGCTCCCCGCATCGGTTTACACGCGCAAGCATGGGGATCGGAAATGGTCGAAGAACTTCGAAATATTAACCGCACAGTACTGCCTAACGGCTTGACAATCATAACTGAGGCCATGACTCATATTCGCTCGGTGTCTATCGGCATATGGGTGAAGGCCGGCTCTCGCCATGAAGACGCCGAGCACAACGGCATCACTCATTTTATAGAGCACATGGTGTTCAAAGGCACGGCTACCCGCTCAGCCGAAGACATCGCCCGCCAAGTGGACTCCATCGGCGGCAACATGGATGCGTTCACCGCAAAAGAATGCATCTGCTTCAATGTCAAAGTGTTGGACGAACATCTTCCAATCGCACTTGAAGTCCTGAGCGACCTCGTACTGAACCCAGTCTTTGACGTAAAGGACATAACTCGTGAGCGCGGAGTGATTCTGGAAGAGATCAAAATGGACGAGGACAACCCCGACTATCTCGTTCACGAAATCTTTACCCAGAACTTCTGGAAGGACCACCCGCTAGGTAAGCCGATCTTGGGCACGAAGGAGACCGTCCGGCGCTTCGAGCAGCAGATGGTGAAAGACTATTGGTCGCACCGATTCCAGCCCGGCAACCTTATCGTATGTGCAGCGGGTCGCATCGACCACCAGCAATTCACTGACCTGATCAGCCATCACTTTGCCTCACTCGCGAACGGCACGAATGGGTTCCATGAGGCGCCGCCTAAAACCGTAGCGCGAATCATCATGAGGAATAAGAAGGCGCTTGAACAGGTGCAGATCTGTCTAGGGGTGCCGTCTCACCCCATCTCGCATGATAAGCGATACGCTTCTTATCTCTTGAACACAGTCCTTGGCGGTGGCATGAGCTCGCGTCTGTTTCAGAACGTTCGTGAACGACAAGGTCTGGCCTATTCGGTTTTCAGCGACCTAAACCCGTATCGCGATACCGGCTGCCTGTCTGTGTATGCAGGGACGTCGCGCAAGACGGCTCCCCTGGTCGTCCAATCCGTCGTTGCCGAGTTCCACCGCCTCAAGGCAGAAGAGGTTCCCGCCGAGGAACTGCGCCGCGCAAAGGATCAGCTCAAAGGCAGCCTTATGCTGAGCCTTGAATCCAGCACGGCACGAATGAGCAATCTTGCCCGCCAGGAAATGTACTTCGGGCGATTCCTTTCGATGGACGAAATCATCGCCCGTATCGAAGCCGTGACCGCCGACGACATTGTTCAGCTTGCGAACGAGTTCTTCCGACCGGAGCACATTGCAGTAACAGTGCTTGGCAACTTGACTGGGATGAAGCTTACACGCGAACAGCTAGCGTGTTGACATCACCGCACGTGTCGGCGACTATTGCCTACTTTGACAACAGTTGGCCAGATAAGTAACATCGACCTATTCGGGGAGAGCTGCGGCTCTGTAATCCTTGAAGAGGCTCTCGAGGAATATCCAGCCGGATTTATACCTCGCCATCCATCCCGGAAGAGAGACTCTTCATCCAGCAAAGTTCAAGAGGAGTAGTATGCGGAAGCAAAAAGGATTTTCACTGATAGAACTGCTTATCGTTGTTGCCATCATTTTGATCATCGCGGCCATCGCGATACCCAATCTGCTGCGCTCGCGCATATCCGCAAACGAAGCTTCCGCAGTAGCGTCGATTCGGGCGATCAGTACGGCAGAAATCTCGTACGCCACCACGTACCCTCAGTTGGGATTTGCTGACAGTTTGGAAAAACTCGGTCCCGGAAATGCCGGAAAGCCGACGCCTGAGGCGGCGAACCTAATTGATCCGGCGTTGGCTCGAGGCGAAAAGAGCGGTTATAGGTTCACCCTGACCCCGTCGCGATCCAGCAAGGAAGGCGCAAACAACGGCTTCACCATCGTGGCCGAGCCAACCGCTCCCGGGCAAACGGGCATACGAACATTCTGCAGCAACCAGAGCTCAATTCTCTATTACCAAGCTGACGGTGGCGCCTGCGTCCCTGGCACTTCCCCAGTGCTCGAGTAAGTTTTCTGGCAGGAACAACTTCGCAGTGCTTCGCTCGCGCGATCAAGAGGCTCCTCCAGATCGCGAGTGCTCCCAAAGCCCTGAGCGACTTTTCCGATCGCGCACTCAGGAGTGGCTTGATTCGGTAACTGCTACTGAGGAGATTGGCTCGGCCCGGGTTTCTGCGGGGCTGGAGATTGCCCAAATCCGCCTTGGGGAGATTGCCCGAATCCGCCTTGAGTATTCAGACCGCCGGGGCCGGTGGGAACCATGCCTCCGAGGCCAACCTGGCTTGGCACATATGGCCCGGTGATCAGGCCTCCGCGATCCATCGTCGGGTCGTAGATAAATTCCCACTCGTTGTAGTGATCTTTCTCGTTGAACGCCTTGAGCGACTTCTTTTCGCTCGTGCTCGTGACTCCGATGATTGGGCCGCCGCCGAAGGTCTTGCCTGCCAACCCACCAGCTCCTGCCGAAGTGCCAGACGCACCCGAGGCAGGCTGAGGTGACGCCGACAAAGTAGAGCTCTGCCCTGACGACCCCGATAACAACGAGCCGCTGGACGCACCAGAAGAACCGGATAACGAACCGGGAGCAACGCCCGGACCGGTCGCCGAACCCGGCGTTTTCGGTGTCAGCTTTACTTCTCCGAAGTGCAGCAAACGAAAATCTTTCCCCGTAATCGGGTCTTTGTAACGCTTGCGCAGGAACCGCATATTATTGGTGTTCTGAAGCTGCTCGATGCTGACCGGGTAACGGCCGAACTTCTTGTAGTACTTTTTGATAGCGCGCGAGTATTGCGCTCCCCGGTGGACCAACTCTTCTTCGCGGTCCCGCTTTATCTGAGTCACCACGGCAGGCGCCGTCGCCATAAGCGCGATGGCAAGCATAGTCACCATGATCATGATCGCCATCATCATGTAGCCCTGCTGTGAGCGACGCCGCGTTGTGACCCTCCAAGAGTGGTGAAGAAACATAAAACCTTGTCTGAGCCGAGGCTAACCTTGAATCAGCGGAATCGTTTGAGTGTTGTTGCTCAACACGTCCTGAATCTCGACCGAGGTCGGGTTGATCTTGACAATTCTGTAGCGCCCAGCGACGATGTCACCTTCACGCGCAGAAAAGACGCTGTCTCCCTGCGTCAGAAAGATGCTCCTCGGCTCGCCCGATCTGGTCGCATAGCCGAAGAATTTCAGGTTAATGGGCGGAGGAGGCGGCGGTCCCTGTGGAACGCTCGCCACCTCCTCGTCACGCCTCGGATTATCCACAGGTTCAGGGATTTCAGGGGCGGACTCCGCGCTGAAGATGTTTCGGCCGGTTCCCTCGTACTTCACGTCCTCGCTCATCTTTAACAGGTCGAAACGAAGCCGTGGGTCGAGTGTTGGCGTCAGAGCGGCCGAAAGATACCTGTTCCGATCCGTAGTCGGCCTGCGTTGCGGCCCGGAGTCTGTTGCCGCTGCTTGCTTTTGTGCCGCGGGTCGATTGGCAGTAGCGCCGGACCTTTGTGACGGTGTGGCCGGAGATGTAAACAGCGTGCGCGCAACAAGGACCAGTGCGATCACAAGCAGCCCAACGGCAATGGCTGTTTTCTTCTTGTTCTCTGTCCCTACTTTCATGCCGCTGCCTCGTTCCTGATGTAGGTTTCCACCCGCATTTGTAGCTGAACGGAGCCGGGATTCTGGCCGGACGCTTGCTGCCCCCCAAGGGAGATCGCATCGATGATGAAAAACGTCTTCTCACGTTCAAGTGCATTGATAAAACGCATCACCTGCCCGTAGCCACCGCTGAACGTGGCCTCCACCACGACTCGCCTCAATGCAGGAACCTCTGTCGGCTCTGTCTTGTACTGCGCGGCGGCCATCCTGACGCCGTTTGCAGAAGCGACCCTGCCTAGCGCGTCCGGCACGTTTGCGAACTTCTCCGGGAGCCGCTCTTTGTAAAATTGCTGAATTTGCGTGTCAGCCTGCACCACCTTCTCGTCGATGCCTCGCAACGGGAGCGCTTCCCGAGTCTTCTGCTGTAGCTCGGTCCAAAGCTCGTGAAGACGGTTCTGGCTGGTTCGGGCGGCGCGTCCAATGGGCGAAATCAACACAATGCCGCACGCGATATCAATAATGAGCAGCGCAACAAGGACGGCGGTCAATTTGCGGCGTGCATCTTTCACGTCAGGCATCATTGACCTCCTTGCTGCGTTTGCGCAGTTTGTGGCGTTCCGAGCTCGAAGCTCGGAACGTAAACGGCGCTGATCTCAAACTTGAACTCGCTGGACCCGGAATTGGCCAAGTTCGGAGCCGCCTCGTTGATCACTGCGGCATTCCGGAAGTGCGCCGCGCCCTCAAGTCGGCGGACAAGGTCGATTGCGCGATCCCGCGACTGTCCCGCTACAACAAGCCGTAATTCAAGCTGGTTGTCTTCCGTGATCTCGGGTCTGATCGTGGTCACCTGAAGGCCTGCTGGGACGATCCTTTCGAGGTCGCTTAGAACTTGTGTCCACGAGAAAGCCTTGCGGGCGATCAAGGTGTTGATGAACTGCGATTCATCGCGGGTGCTGCGGTTTTCGGGACGGTTTAAGAATGCCTCGGCAGAAGCGCGGACGCGGTCGCGTTCCGCTATCTGCGCGCGCAATTCGTTCTCCTGCCTGCTGACACTACGCCAAGCGATGGTGGCGCTTACTGCCGCGTAGACCAAGCCAAACGTCACGGCGGCCAGCACGGCTACGACGATTCCCCATCTGAACAGGAAACGCCGAACGTCCTGGTAGGGCTGCGTTGCGAGATTGATATTCAGGCGCATGTCAGGAGACCAATGCCCCCACGATGCCGGCCAGCAGTGGTCGCTGCTGGGCTGGAATGGATACGGTGCCGATCATGGACGAGGTAACCAACTCCTCAGCTCGGATACCGATGCTCTCTTCCATCACAGACGCGAGATCCGGGATTGCTGTCGTGCCGCTGAGCAGAATTCGTTCGACCTTCACCCCGTACGTATCCTGCATGAATACCAGCGACGGGTAGATATCTTCGACGAGTTGGGTCGGACCAACCGCTCCGGACTCGATCACGCGGAAAAGCAGTAAATCGTCTTCGTGAACGATGGCGATGCTGACGGTGTCCTCGGCTATCTTGACCAGCAGCGTCGGACGAGCGGCATCTACCAGTCCCAGCGCTGCGAGGGTAGACGGAACCACCACGCCCGGGCTGAACCCGGCTTCGCGAACCACGGACTCGTATTCTTCCAGTACCGTGGGCAGCGCGACTGCCGCCACCACGCGAACGATTCCGTTTGCACGCCGCACGTCATAAGACACTTTGGCGCGCTCCACCTCGAATGGTAAGGCCTTCTTCAGGCGGAAGCGCACAACAGACTCTGCGTCTTGCGCCTTCTCTGGCATTGCATCGAAATCGAGCAAGGCAATTCGGCATGCCGCATCAGGGATCACCGCAACCACGTCACGATGGCGTCCCTCAACACCAGCGAGTGCATCCGCAACGGCGGTGGCAACCGCATCGCGCCGCGTCACGTTCGCAGTCGTGAGTCCGGGCGCAATTGCGCCGGGCGGGAGGGTCCGGATGGAGCACGTCTCAAGGCTGCGTCCATGATCAGACATGCGCCCCGCGATCACCCGGTCTGCGGCGATCTCGCAAGCGACCTTGAGATTGCCCGGTCTATTCAGCTTTTCTTTCATTCGGTATCAGGTGCACGGCCGCTTTGGGCGGCCGTGTCTCTTCTTGAATCTCGTCTCTTACGACCGCTATCGCATCGTCTCGATGAACGTAACCTTGTTGATTTCCTTCAGGGTCGTAACGCCGGCCCTAACTTTATCAAGCGCCGACTCGCGAAGGAACTTCATTCCTTCGTCACGAGCAGCGCGGCGAATCTCCGAACTCGGACGCTTGGCGAGAATCATTTCACGAACACGATCACTGAGATCGAGCAACTCGTGAATCGCCGTACGGCCCCGGAACCCCGTCCCGGAGCACTCGATGCAGCCTTCGCCTTCGTAGAATGGCACGTGCAGCCACTCGCTAGTTTCAAGTCCGCTGGCTTCGAGCACGTCCGCTGGATAGAACACCGTCTTTTTACAGTCGTTGCAGATGAGGCGAACAAGGCGTTGTGCCAGTACGCAATTGAGAGCCGAGACGAAGTTATATGGCTCGATTCCCATGTGCAGAAAGCGTCCAATTACGTCCACAACGTTGTTGGCGTGAACGGTAGTAAATACCAGGTGGCCCGTGAGTGCGGACTGGATCGCGATTTCGGCCGTCTCTCGGTCGCGAATCTCGCCGACCATGATCTTGTCAGGGTCGTGCCGGAGAATGGATCGCAGACCGCGAGCGAAAGTCAGGCCTTTCTTTTCATTAACCGGTATCTGGGTCACGCCCCGAATCTGGTACTCAACCGGATCTTCAATCGTGATGATCTTGTCTTCTTCCGTTTTGATCTCGTTCAACCCGGCGTAAAGCGTCGTGGTCTTTCCGGAACCCGTAGGCCCGGTTACCAGCACCATGCCGTAAGGCTCGGCGATATAACGACGAAACTTCTTCAGATCGTCGTCGCTGAACCCGACCACGTCCAGCGTAAGCCGGTGAAACTTTTCGCTCATCGACTCTTTGTCGAGCACGCGGAGCACGGCATCTTCCCCGAAAATCGAGGGCATGATGGAGACGCGGAAGTCGATCTGGCGACCACTGTACTTCACGCGAAAACGGCCATCCTGGGGGACGCGGCGCTCGGCAATGTCGAGTTCTGACATGACCTTCACGCGCGAAATGATGGTTGAATGATGCTCCTTAGCGATAGGCGACATTGCCGGCTGGAGCACGCCGTCTATGCGGTACTTAATCATCACAGAGTCGTCGCCGGTTTCGATGTGGATATCCGATGCGCGCCTCTGCAGGGCGGTGAAGATGGTCGTATCAACCAGTCGGATGATCGGACTGATATCGGTTTCGGCCGTCAGCCTTTCGATCGAGATAGTCTCGTCACCGGTCTCATCTTCACGGATGAGGTCAAGGGTGAACGCTTCGCTTGCTTCTTCAAGGACCCGCTGAGACTGCTCGGTCTTCTTGAGAATGTCATTAATCTGATTGAGCGTCGCCACCTTCGTGCGAATGCGCTTGCCGAGCATGAGACCGATTTCGTCGATCATCATGAGTTGACTCGGATCTGCGATGGCGATCTCCAGGCGGCCATCCTTCTCTTCCAGTGGCACGAAGTTGTAACGGAACATCAGGTCCACTGGTATCTTGCGGAAGAGCTCGTTGTTCAGGTGAAAGTTGCGCAGGTCCACGAAGTCGCATCGGTATCGCCGCGCCAGGTCTCGGGTCTTCTGCTCTTCTTCCGCAGGCGTGCCAACAATCACGTGATTGCCGTTGGAGCCGCCGTTTACAAAAAGGGATTGCGTATTTGCCATAAATCCAGTTCTCAAATCAGGTGCCAGTCAACAAATGGGCCGAAGGATCTGACTGGCCTCGACTAGCGAATGCCGCCCGCGCCGAGCGTGAAGATCGGCAGGTACAGCGAAATCAGCACGAATGCCACGACCGTCCCCATGACGATCAGGATGGCCGGTTCAATCAGTGACATGGCAGCCGTGAGGGCGTTCTGAACGTCCTCTTCATAGAATTCGGCGACCGAAGTCAGCATGGTTGGCAGCGCGCCCGTTGACTCGCCAACCTCCAGCATTTCCACCGTCAGCTCGGGAAACGCGTTTGTCTCCTCAAGGCTGCGTGAGAGTGGACGCCCTTCCCGCACCTTCTGCGTCGCATAGCCGACCGCTTTGCTCACGAACCGGCTCTGAATAGATGCCGCTGCCGTCTCAAGGGCTGGAACCAGCGGCAAACCACCGGAGAGCAGCGTCGCCATCATGCGCGCGAACACAGCCACTTGGTACTTAAGCCAAATGGCCCCAAGCCCCGGTAGCGCCACGCGAACTCTGTCGATGCGCTCCGATCCGGTCTCGCTCTTAGCCAGCCGCCAGATTGCGAAGATCGCTGCGGCAACCGCCGCCAGAAACACGAAAAAGTACTTCTGCGCGGCTGTTCCAACGCTCAACATGAATTCGGTGAGCGCCGGAACCTCCGTCCCAAGCTGCTCATACAGATTGGCGAACTGTGGAACGACGTACGTGACCAGGAACGTCAACATCACCACGACAAGCACAACCAGCAATGCCGGATAGATCAGCGAGGCCGTTAGCTTTTTTCGAAAGCTCATAGCCATCCGCTGAAAGTGGACATAGCGCGTCAACACTTCTTCCAGATTGCCGCTCTTCTCTCCCGCGAGCAGCGTGGTGGTGTAGATCTTTGGGAAGACGCCCTGCGCGGCGAATGAGTCCGACAGCAGTTCGCCGCTTTTCACGCGGTCTCGCACGTTCTGAAGAATGGAGCGAAAATACCCCGCCTTCTGGCGCTTAATCAGCAGGTCCAGCGCGTTGAGAATCGGCAAGCCCGCATGAATCAGCGTCACGAACTGCTGATTGAAAATGACAAACTGCGACAGCTTAATTCGCCGGCGTCGTAGCTGAATCCCATCTGGGCCCACGATTCCACGGGTCTTAATCTCGTAGACAAGAAGGCCCTGCTGTGAGAATCGTTCGCGCAGTTCGGCCTCTGAGCGCGCGTTCTCCACCTGTTGCGAGACATGGCCGCGCTCGTCAGCCACCTTTACTAAATATTCTGCCATCTGGTGCTCTGCTGTTGACTAATAGTGTAACACTCGATGTACCCGGCGATGCGACAGTCACGTGTCGTCGCAAGCACCTGAGACGAGCGACATTTATACACCTATCCCGACGTTTTCGGTGCAAAAACGTTGCAGGGTCCGAGTAGCCGCGGCACGCGCAAGTATCGAAAAGCACTGGAGAACCCCACATCCTGCACTCGGCCGTTGGATCCTCAAAGTTTGCGACTTCTTATTGCGCTAACTCGTTAGCATCAACCGTCTCCACGCCACGGGGCGGCGTAAACTTGAACCGCGAATCCGGGATGGGGATGTTCACATTCTGCGACGAGAACCGAAACTCCGTAGTTGAACCGTCAATCTCTTGAGCAAGCAGCCGATGGAAACTGCCATCAGGAGCGACCTCCATGATGACATCGGAAATCCTGTCGGTCATGTTCCGTGGGATACCACGGAGCACGATATTGCCAGGCACGAGCGGCTTGATGTCGGGCGCGATGGAAAGGCCAGTGAACTCTTTTTCAAGCCTGGTCCTGCCGAGCATATACGCGAGCGGAGTACGTAAGTCGTCCAATTTCTTAATGGATGTCCTGCGAGCCTGCTTATCTCCCGGAACGTAGAACCAAGCCGTCTTGCCGTCCGTCAGGAAAAGCTTCTCGCGGGGTTCCCGGTACTCCCACCGCATGCGCCCAGGCTTCTTCAGCCAGAGGGTGCCCGACTCAGAACGTGAGATCCCTGCTCCCCGGTAGATTTCAACGAAGTCAGCTTTCAGAGTGATGAGGCTGTTATAGTGGCGATCCACCTTTGCGGCAATCTGTCGCACGTCAGCCTGAGCGGCTGCACTCGCCGATAGGCCTGCCGCAGCAACGACGATAACGAAAAGACGTTTAAGAAAGTACATTTCGTTACCAGTTTCAGGCTTTCTGACGGGGGTTGCAAGTCGCCGGGCGTGCGCCCCCAGCGGCGACGCTATCCCTACGCTCGGTTCATGTTCAGCGACTGCGCCGGTGCTTTTTCCCGGTTAACTCCGTTACAGCGACCCCGCAGCGATATCGGACGTGGTAACGACCTCTGTCCTGTCCGTCTAGGGTGCAGTGTCGGTCTGAGGCTCAGAGGGGCCGCCCGGCAACCCGAAATGTACGTACGGTTTCTTTTCAGGAGACTGCAATTCGACTCGGCCGTCCGGCAGCAGTCTGTAAATCTGGCCTGTCGGATCAACCGGCACGTCTGTCAGCCATCCGGCCGCCACCATCTCCTCAAAATTGCTGGGAGTTCTTCCAGTACTCTCGCGGAACTTGCGGACAAGTCGCTCGAGCGTTGGAACCTCCTCGTCGATCTTGAGTGCGATTAGATGCTGCAGTGCATTCTTTCGAACCGACTCCGCCGATGACGTTTCGTAGATCTTCGTCCACAGGAGCCGGGCGGTTTCGGGGTTGCCACCCTTCTCGGCAGTCGTGGCGGCTAGAACGTGAAGCGCCGGGTTCGCGTTTGGAACCTGCGAGCCTCGAAGAAATACCTCCGAAGCCTCACGGTACGCCCCCATGTCGTAGTAGATGAAACCGAGGTTGTAGTAGAGCGTCCAATCGCTGGGATTGGCAGCTATGCCGCGCTCCACGAGTTGCGCAGCCTTGTCCGGCTGTCCCGCGCCGCTCGGTGATTTCTGAGACAGGAAGATCGATCCGAACTGGTAAGCAACGAGCAACTGCGGATCGAGGGTCGTACTGATATCTAGTAGCTGATACAGCAGCGGATACGTGGCCATTCCATCTACGTGCCGCCTGCCGTAATACTGCACTGCCCGCGTCCAGTAGATGTCTGCCATCAGCCCCGTGTAGCCGAGGCTTGCCTTCTTCAAAACAGCTGCAGAGGGAATGTACAGTGCCTCTTCTTCAGTCGTCCGTGCGCGCACGCGATCCAGCGGCGCAAGCAGGAAAGCCGCCCCCGAGATGCACAGGAGCAGCATCGTCCCGAAAATCACAGTAATGCGTCTGCGGGGCTTCATTTGAGATTTCGTCGTTCAAAGATGATGATTGCGCCCGCGATCGCCGCGCCAGCGTAGAGCACTGCGTAAAGCGTGTTGAGCCCAATCAAAGATCCTGCAACGCCGTTGCCGTGAGCCACAGTCGAGATCACATTTAACGACGCGAAATTCGGAACGACATGAGCGGCGGCCATCGCGATCCAGCGAGGCACCCCATGCATCATGGCGGCAAAGGCTCTCAGATCTTCTGCGAACGTACCGATGACCACAATGGCGAGCGTGAACACGGCGGAAAGCAGCGGCGATGAGAACGTTGAGAAGAAAAGGGTGACAGCCGTGATGATCACGAACTGCAGCACGATGAAATACAGTGCTACCAGAAGCCAGCCGTCACGAGTCTCGAAACGATGAACAACAACAAGCAGGGCCAGGAAAAAGCCCACCGCCATGAAAAACGCATTGACGACCAGCGTTCCGGTCAATCCGAAGAACTTGCCGACAATGAACTCCCACCGACGTACTGGCCGCGCGAGCACGGTGTAGAGCGTGCGCTTTTCAATTTCCTTCGAGACCAGCCCTATGCCGATGAATATGGCGATGACGATACCGAAAACTGAAATTGCCGTTAGACCGAGGTTAACCAGGATCAAGCGCTCGATGCCAATTGAAATTTGGCCGAACAGCACGGACGAGGCCACCATCAGAAGCGCGAATACGATCAGGTTGTAGAGCACCCGATCCCGTACCGCTTCCCTGAACGTGTTGAAAGCGATGCTCTTGATTCGCGCCGTCACTGTGCCACCTCCTGGACTTCAGCGGTCAGCCGTTCCACGAAGTAATCTTCAAGTGTGGCCCGCACAGGATTGATCGAGATGATCTGGGCGCCGTTTCGGCGCAACTCATCGATAGCAGCATTGAGAATGACTTCCCTAACCACTGCACGCCCGATGTCACCGGTCATGTAGCATTCGGCTCCAAGATCGAACAGTGCACGCAACGCCGACCCGCCCTGCCACACGACTTCGAACTTTCCCTGAACCTTCGATGTGAGATCGGCAACAACCCCAACGCCGCGCAGCTCCCCTTTGTCGAGCACGGCGACGCGATCGCACAGAGCCTCGGCGTCGGCCAGAATGTGGGTCGAGAAGAAGATCGTCTTCCCTTCGTCCTTGAGACTCTGAATCAGGTCGCGGACTTCCCGGCGACCCATCGGGTCAAGTCCGGACATAGGCTCATCGAGAAATACCAGCTTGGGGTCGTGAATAATCGCCTGCGCAATGCCGACGCGCTGCGACATGCCCTTCGAGAACTTGCGCAACTGCAACTTGGGCGAGACATCACCCAACCCAACGCGCTGAAGCACCGACTCGACTCGGCGCTTGCGGTCACCCGCAGGAATGCCCGAGATCTGCGCATAATAGTGCAGCAGTTCGTGCGCGGTCAGATAGTCGTAGAAATACGGCTGCTCGGGCTGGAACCCGACCTGCGCCTTCATCCGCGGATCGTCCAGCGCCATCCCCAGAATCTTAGCCGACCCAGTCGTAGGAAAGATCAGGCCCATCAGCAGTTTGAGCGTCGTCGTCTTCCCCGCGCCGTTGGGGCCGAGATATCCAAATATCTCCCCCTCCTCAACCGTTAACGTGAGGGGCCGCAAAGCACACTTCGGCCGCTTGCGCCAGAAGCCGACGCTATAGGTCTTCTCAAGAGCAAAAGTCTCGATAGCAGACATTCAGTTTTCCACCGCCGATGCTGTGAAACGTCTATGCGGTTCGCTTCGAACAGTCCAGTTCGCGATGTGAGTTGCTGGGTGAATGGATTATAGCTGACCTGATCTTTCAAAGAAGGAGAAAACGATAACGCAGCGCATGGCTAGCAATTTCTGAGACACCTTTCGCCGAGTTCTGCGATTAAAACGATGCTCCCGCCTTTAAGACGGGGGCCGCCGAACGAGAAGGATCCGACACGGGCATCGAAGCGCTCGCATTTGCGGTCGCTGGGCGATAAATCTTCAACAAGCCCAGGTACTTCTTGGGCAGGTCAGGATGTACTTCGATTCGACCGTCACCCAGCCACTTCGCTTCGAGTATGGCGGTCTTGAACTCCTCAACACTTTCCAGATTCACGTATTCCACAGCGGGTTCGGCAGGCCCTGTGCGGGTTGGGTCTTCAAACCCAATCAGACTCGGTATATCGAGCAGCGAAATTGGCTCTCGAAGGTCGCGCACCGGCAATCCAAACGTGATTAGAGGTACCTCGTGGTACGCGCCCTTATCAAAGTTATCGTTGGTCAACCTCCAGCGCGGTCCATGGTCAGAGAGCAAGACCAGCTTATTGTGATTGACCGGATCGAGGAATCCGGATCTGCGAATCTCGTCGACAACTACGGCCTGTACGTTTTCGAGTTTCCATGCGTTCAAGCCGATCGGATCACCGGCAACCCTAAGTTGCTGCCATTCCGCGCTGAAATCCCGCAGCGAATCCACTCGGGCACCCAACACCAGATAGCGGTAAATCGGGGACAAATCAGCAAACCGTGGATAGACTTCGTCATGCAAATATCCCAGGTGTGCGACCGCGAAGACCGGTTGCGGACCTTCGTGCGAACTCAGGATGTCGCGGACCACAGCACGCAAGTCGAAGGCGTACGTCCCCGCCTGGTTGGACGGAGTTCCGGCAAAAGGGATTCGAGGCAACCGCGAAACGATGAACGGAAGCAGTATGCTTCCGTTCTTTGCCGCACACGTAGCCTCCCGCAACCACCCCATATGTCCGCTCTGATCGTGATCGAAGCCAGCCACTGACCCAACATAGCTTGTTATTTGATCGGTGAAAAAGCTCCAGGTTTGGAATCCCCTATTTTCGGCTTCCTTTACGAGTTGAAAAGGGGAGCGACTCCAGTCTGGCGACTGAAACGTAAGCATTACCCCTGTTTCACGCACGGGGCGGTGCATGATAATTGCGGTCCATACCGCGTTCGTTAGCAACCCGGGCGTAATTGCACGCTCATAAAATGCGCCGCCATTTTCCCGCGAGAATTTCCGGAGTGTTCCCAGGTCCATATGGCTTCCTAGGGAATCGATTCCGAGAACGACCGTTGACCCTCGATTTACCTGCCGCCCTGAACCGAATACCGGTACTTGCGTCAGCAACCATCCACAAGTGACAAGAATCATTCCGGGCACTACCGCCCGCAGAACGCTTACACGGCGCGATGAGGTGACGTGAATCAAGACTCCGACCGCTACGAGCAATGAGCAGAGTAGTACGTAGGCCCACAGCAAGGTGACGTGGCGAAGCGGAGCAAATACGGCGTTGGTAAGGACGGCTGGAAACTCGAACGCCACGCCGAGCGTGAGGCTGATGTAAGCGATTGCTGGTTGCAATAACCGCACAGAAGCGGAATGCGTGTCACTCCATGAAAAAACAACGAATACAGCGGCGGAAACTACAAACAATATCGCAGCGGAAACCAGAAACTCGGGAATGAGGTGCAACACTCCCACAGCAACTCCGGGAAATGCGATCCAGAAGGGCACCTCTTTCGTAGCCGGATATTCCATCAGGTTCATCCCACCGGCTAGCACGGCTGAAAGCGGCCAAATCATGAACCAAAAGACTGCCAGGTGGGCTACTCGCGACATGAATCGACGGAAAAGCCTCGCGGGTTCACGATGAGGATTTGCGATTCCAGGCATAACACCGGCCACCTAACGCAGCAAGTTCACGCCGGGAGTGCATACGGCGCCCAGGTAAGCGAAATAGAGTTCAGCTGGCGTGTTAGCGCAGAACGATCGGTTGCCCGAAATGCCTGGCTGGAGCGGTACGGCGTCGGCAGTAAACTGGTTCGTCGTTCCTGTCGCAGAATATCGGTATCCGTTGTGTTGGTTTGGAGCATTCGCGATCTCGGGCGGCAACAAGTCCGCATGCGCTTCGTCGGGCGCACTACTCGGCCCGAGATTTTCGAGAGATGCGGGATACTTTCCGAAAGAAATCTTGTAGGCGATCTGAGACGTTGTTATCGAACGAAGAGTACTGACCGCCGAGGCTTCGTTGGCCGCTATGCGAGCGCGGCTCAGCACGGGTACTGCCAGAGCGGCAAGCACCAGCATGATGGCGACCACGATCAGCAGCTCGATTAAGGAAAAACCTCTGCTCCGGCGCATATCGGCCTCGAAAATCGAATTCGATCAACTCTCTGTTACGGGCTCAGCTTGCTTAATTGAAACGCGACGACGTAAGCCGAAGCTCTGCTTGAATCTGACGTTCAAATCACTGAGGAGTTCGGCAACGACATATGAACTGAGAAGCAACATCACTGGCTCAATCGCGTACCGATATCGCTCGGAAGGCAGCGTGAGATAGTAGACAGCCGGGTACGTGACGATCACTCCCAGGTACAGAAGCGCACCCGCCAACCGCCTTGCAAGTGTCGCTATTAGCCCCAGCAACATCAGTAGCGAAAAACCCGCGTAGAGGGGTGCCACCTCGCCAAATTTGGCGTCAGTCCAGAAAACCCAGGTGCGCTTAATGGTTAGCTGAACGAACTCCAGCGGATACTCACGAACAAACTGAAACGCCTCGCGCTTTGCCTGAGCCACGTACTCCATCTCTCCGAGACGCCGATATTTCTCGAACTCCCATTTGTTCAGACTGGGATGTTTCCCGAACCAGCCCATGCCAAAGCTGTGGTGATAGTTGCTCAAATGAAATTCGAAACCGGCATTGCCGCGAATGAAAACCCACTGGTGCATCACCAGGCGATTGCGAACCAGCCAAGGCGAGACCAAAGCAGCCATAACGACCGCGGCGACAACGACGTTGCGCCACTGAAGAGATCGCCTTTTCCAGAGATGCCAGACCGGCCAAGCAAACGAAAGCGGCATGAACGCCAGCAGCGCCGGGTTCGTCAATGCGGCCACGGCCCAAAGCGCACCGAAGCCAATCCAACGCCACGCAGAAGAATTCTCGGCCAGAGTGAACGCGATAAAGAACAACCAAGCGAGCAGCAGTCCGGAAACACTAGTGTCCCACATGCAGGTCACTGGCCAGAACATGAACAAGGCGCCAGCAGACCATATCCAACCAGCGCTGGCAGCGACCTTCTTCCCGAAGGTGCGTTCGCCGATTCTCACCATTGGTATCGTCGTGAGGGCGCTGAACAACCCGTTTAGGGCCAGAATGACGATTCCAGAGGCCTTACTGAAAACGCCGAATACTTTGAAAATGAAAGCGCACATCGCGGGGTAGACAGGTCCGATCCATGTGGTCGGCCCTGTTCCGCCCCCGAAAGGAGATGAAAAGCCATGGCCTGTGGCGAGGGAACTGGCAACCTGTCCCGTTTCCCACCCGAATGGGAAGTGTATATAGGGGTAGTGCGGCGGCGCGTACGGGACGCCCAAGTCGGTCGGGGGGAACTCGTAGGTTTTGAAATAAAGAATAAGCGCGAGTCGGATTACGAACCCGACTGTCACCATCCACGCCAGAACGAAGCCCGCCGTCCGCTCCACTGGTTTGGAATCCGCAAATCCCCAAAGTTGCACCGTCGCCCGTAACATCGCCGTTCCTCTGCTTTTAGCCGCCGAAAACCACCCCAATAAAAAGGGGAGCTTCGGTCTTCCCGCTGCTCCCCTGATTTATAGCCTAAGCTTTTAATGCGTTGGATTAGAGCGGCGGCAAGGCCACGCACGCTGCTGCATCAGCCGGAGCTGTTCCAGCGGTATTCTGGAATATGGTACCGGTCGCAGTGGCGCAGAACGCGCGGTTGCCGGTCGTGGTTCTCGTAATCGGAACAGCGGTCGTCAGGAAGTTGGTTGTGGGAGTAGCTGCAGTCACGGCAAAGGTGTACCCGGATTTCTGGCTTGGAGCGGTAGAAAGAATCGGGTCGATCAAGCAGGCACCCGTGGAGCTAACCGTGCTGGCAGAGCAGTCCGCCGCGGAGCCGCCAAGCTTTGCAATCGTATCGGCGTACGTACCGTAGCTGGTGAAATACGTGATCTGGGCGGTTACGATGGTGCGCTCGGACGCAACAGCAGAGGCTTCGTTAGCAGCAATGCGCGAACGCAGCAGGTTCGGGATTGCGATGGCGGCGATGATCAGGATGATCGCCACGACGATCAGCAATTCGATAAGCGAAAAGCCCTTCTGTCTCTTCATGGTTCTTTCTCTTCTCCTAGAAGATCTTGTGAATTCTCGCTGCTGGAATCCCTGTTCTGCGTTCCAGAGCACTGACTTCGACCGGCGATATCAATTGCACCGGTCGTGCCACTCTGGATTTCGGACCCTTCGAATTCTCTGGATGACGCGTATGTCTCTGATTGTGTGGCTGTTAGGGATCTCGGAGGAAGGTGTAACAAGCCCGCAAAGGCGTGCGCAAACCGGCAAGGTTGACAAATTCTGTCAAGCCGCACTGACAGAATCTGTCAAGGAGAGATCTTTATCGGGCGTTTAGACCTGTCGCGCCCGGGCGAAGTGCAGCAACAGCACTGGAATGCAGGACACCAAGCCAGCTTAGTGACTCAGTCAGGAATCAGATCAGTTCACAAACAGCAAAGCCCCGCACCTGACGCGGGGCTTCTACTACTGATCTCTGTCGATTGGTCGCTCGCCGTTCTTAAACCTGGAACGACGAACCGCATCCGCAGGTGCTGCGAACGTTCGGGTTCTCGAATTTGAACCCGGCGCCTTCCAGCGTCTCGACGTAGTCGACGGTCGCGCCAGACAGGTACATCAGGGACGTGGCGTCGACGAACACCTTCAGGCCGTCGAAATCGAAAGTCTTGTCCATCATCCCAGCACCGCTCTCAAACTGCATGGAGTACTGGAAACCGGAGCAGCCGCCGCCAACAACGCCCACGCGCAGTCCGGCAGGCACGGGATTCTGCTGCGCCATGATCTCTTTCACCTTTGAAATCGCGTTCGGGGTGAAGGTCACTGGCGCCGTCTTGGTAGTCACATCAGGGGTCGTTGCCATCGGTTCTCCTAAGCTTGTTCGGTGGATTATAGCAAACTTCCCGAAGTCACACGGATGCTCGGAAAGCCCTCCTACACTTGGATGAGGTTAACGCGCCTGTGGTCGCAAACACCTGGACTGCTCTGTGCGGGTCCTTCTCTGCCCTGCGGGACTGTTCGGTAGTGGTGCAGTTTGAATTTCCACAGGGGTTGACCCAGAGTACGAACTCCGTACACTGAGAGCATGACAGCGAAGAAAAAGACGCCTCCCAAGAAGCAGCCGAAACCAGCAGCCAAAAAGAAAAGCCGCGAGGATGTGAACCAGGCGGCTTTCAGGATTGTGAGGGAAGCAACTGATAAGGACTAGGCGTTCGCCTGTTCTCCCTCGAAATTTAAGAACATTGATGCATTTCTCTTGGGAAACACTCGATTTACGAGGTCGTAAAATTTGTCCCATTCGGCTATCCCAAATGCTCTAGCCATGCCGATCAGTTCATATAGATGGCGCGTGAGTTGCGGATGTCCGACGTCTGCCGTCAGATGCTGGTAGTGCTGATGTTCGCGGTACCCATTTTCATTTACCGGATTCCGCTTCTTCAATTCCTCCAACACCCCCGGGGCTAGTCGTGCATATACCAAATCATTCACAATAGCCCCCATGATTGGGGACATGCGTCCGTCATTCCAATTCCATCCCTTGAGCCTGAATACCTGTTTGTAAAACTCCATCGGGAAAGTCTTCGCGTATTCCAGCAGTTCATCGGAGATGTAGCGCTTCAGGATTTCCTGAAGCATCTCACGCTCGCGATACTCCTGGTACCCGGTAATTTCGTGGACGAGTGCGACGATGCCGACTTTTGCGAATGCACGCACTAGGATTTCGCACTGCTTCGCTATATCGAGTTGTTGGTAATTTAGTGCGCCCTTCTCGCGTGCAGCCAGCACCGCATCGCAAAGTTCGGGAAGGATGGTCGCCTCATATCCATAGGCGAGCTGGCCCTGAGCCTTAAAACAAATTGGGCTGGTGATCATCTCTCGTAAAGTGTCTGATATGAATGGGTTGAGAGACTTCGTGCCAGTAAAATTCGTGAGCCGATCTCCCCCCGATTTGGTGGCGGTTCCGGCGCTCATCTTTAACGCCGAAAGCATACCGCCCTGTGTTAGCACCGTGCGGCCATCATCCAAAACGTAGCAGGGAATCTCGGCATCAACAATCCGCAGCGGTCTATCAGGGGAGCCATATTCGGCCCTAGGGACGTGCCCCTTGCCCTTACGCTCTTTCCCCCAACGGGCCTCAGCAGCAGCACTGGCGATTGCCCTGCGTTCTTCGGCGGATAGTTTTTCGGCGCGCGCCTTTCCGCCCCTGGACTGAATGACCTCGTCTTTATCGTCGGCCATGAGCATCACCTCCATGCTTACACTAGCAAACCAGAAAGCACCTTGCAAGCATTTTCCTGCACGCATGTCGAATTTCCTTGACATGCTTGCTGAGCAAGCATAATGTACTCACATTATGAATCGCCTGAGCACGGAAAAGCGGGTTCAAGTGGTAGCGGCGCTAGTCGAAGGAAGCAGCATCAATGCTACGGTTCGCATGACCGGAGTTGCGAAGCACACAATCCTGAACCTGCTTCGTGATCTCGGGATGGCGTGCGCTGAATACCATTTCAAGAACGTGCGCAATCTGCGCGTTCGCCGCTTGCAGTGCGATGAAATTTGGGCGTTCGTGGGAGCCAAGAAAAAGAACGCCACACCCGAACAGAAGCATGACGGATGGGGCGATGCGTGGACCTGGACCGGAATCGATGCCGACACGAAGCTTTGTGTTTCGTACCTTGTAGGCCTTCGTGATAAGGGCTGCGCATTCGAGTTCATGCTGGATTGCGCGGACCGCATCATTGGACGGCCCCAGATCACCACGGATGCCCTGAAAGCCTATCCAGACGCCATTGAAGCGGCTTTTGGCGCGGATGTGGACTACGCGCAACTGCACAAGATTTACGGGGCATCAGCCGAACCAGAAACGCGCTATAGCCCAGCTACCTGCATTGGAGCAGACATGAAAGTTATCAGCGGGAATCCAGACCCGAAGCACGTCAACACCTCTTATGTTGAACGCCAGAACCTTACGATGCGGATGTCGATGCGCCGATTCACTCGCCTAACCAATGGCTTCAGCAAGAAGCTTGAGAATCACTCTCATGCGATTTCGCTGCACTTCATGCACTACAACTTCTGCCGGATTCACAAAACCCTGAAAGTCACGCCAGCAATGGAAGCTGGTCTTACCGATCACGTCTGGACGATTGAGGAATTGTGCAGCTTGATGCCAGAGCCGAACGTAGCGAAGTCAACCATTGAACACGATTTGATTTGCAAGGCTCTTGGGGAATAAAGCAAAGGCCGCAGAGTTAGCAGGCTCTGCGGCCTTCAATGATTCGATCAACCCACAGCGACACCCAACGATGCCCTTGCGGAATCGACCATGCCAATACCGAAACCAATTAAATGCCAGACACTCCACTTCGTCAAGAGAAGAGAAAGCGAAAGCGTTACTTTCGAATGTCTGTGGTACCCACCAAAGAAGCTATTGGGTATTATTGTTGGGCTCCTCGAAGCTTAGCAGATTCGGGGAGTAATCCGGCCCTTCGGCGAACACCGATGGGCGACTGTAGGACGTAGCCTTGGGGCCAGCCCGAGGTTATCGTTCATGTCGATACCACAACCAGGGCGCAAGCCACGTTGCTATATCCTTCGTGCATCGACCACCGTTAATGGTGTGAAGATCTACGCCAGGGACTATGGCAAGCGGGCTTTCCGCATCCCGATCTACTAGAGCGTGATGCCGCCCACCCCGCGTAAGCGGGGACGCGCAGGTTCCGGCGGCGCGGTAAATAAGACGGCCCTCATTTCAGTCGCTTGATGCTAAGTCCCGGGAAGCTCTAAGGCTGCCAGTCGCAAGGTTGGCAGCCTTATCTGTTTGTCTTGTGCTGCTGTGGAAATTCAAACTGCACCACTACCGACTGTTCTCGAAACTTGCTTTTGAAACCTCGAGCAGGGATATAATGTCGCGCAAGGCCCCCTACACGCGGCCCGACCTCTGGGGTACCGGGGGATCCTTCTTCCCGGCCACCACGGGGCATGTGGGGACGAAATCGGCCGCGCGTACAGGGACCGGCTCGAAACTGACCGAGGTGTCGTATGCCGCTGATGTCGATGCTGCTGGTTATTTGGGCCGTCCTGACGACCATCCTGGTGATCCTCCTCATTTACCGCAGCACCCTCAGTATGCACGAGGACGATCAGCTCTTCCTGGACCAGTCAGAGTCCCATATGGAGAAAGAGCAAACCGCGCTCATCGCCCGGATCAATCGACTGCAGACTCCGGTTCGCCTGCTAGGAGCCGCTTCAGGCCTCCTGATCCTTATCGTCTTTGGCATGTGGATCTGGCAGGGCCTCAATCAGATGTAGCCGCTAGCTATCCGGGCAAGCCCGCCCGACTTCGCAGCGGGCTCACGCTATCCAACTTCGAAGCGTGAGTCCCGTTGTGTGCCCGCCATCCGATCCCTCCTAGAAATTAAGCACGAAAACTCTGGCCAGCAGCACAAAGTCGTTCTAATAATGACCAGAGACTCACAGGAATGACCCACGAACAGCTCGTCACCAGAGCCATCGAGTGGCTACGACGCTACCGCTGCGGCATCGTCCTCTCCGAACAGACCTGCTCGACGGGAGAGGTGCCCGACGCAATCGGCTGGAAGGGCAAGGGCCATTCTGTCCTCATCGAATGCAAGGCGTCGCGTGCCGACTTCCTGGCCGACCGCCAAAAACCGTGGCGAATTCAACCCGAGCTCGGAGTTGGTGCCGAACGGTACTTCTTAGCGCCTCGGGGAATAATCGCCGCTGCCGCCCTCCCACCCTCTTGGGGCCTGCTCGAAGTGCATCAGCGGCAGGTGCATGTCGTTGTAAAGGCCAAGAGGAACCAGAGATCTCAGGAAGGGTTCCTGGCCGAAATGAACCTGCTGTTGGCCAGCTTGCGCCGCGTGGAGGTCAGGATCGAGCCTCAGACGATTACCGATTTCCTGAAATGGAAGAACCGTCTGGCTACGTATAACGGCGGCCAATACCCATCCGAACTCGTCAGCCCCGCCGAAGAAAGCAACGTCCATCTCGAGTAGTGTTCGGCGCCCGACTCTCAGCGTGCACGCAGAACCCGGCCCTGCCCAAAACGTACTGGCACCCTCACTCGGTCTTCAAGAAAATCGCTGCAAGTGGCGGCAACGATAGCGTCAGTGACTGAGGCCTGCCATGATACGGCACCGGCGAAGCTTCCACTGCTCCCATGTTGCCGTGCCCGCTTCCGCCGTAGAGCGCGGCGTCGCTGTTCATGATCTCCTGCCATTTGCCGCCGCGAGGTACACCTACTCGGTAGTTGTGCCGAGGAACCGGTGTGAAATTGCACACGACCAATACGCTGTCGCCTGGCTTTGAACCGTGTCGCATGTAACTCAACACACTGTTCTCCATGTCATCCGCATCGACCCACTCGAAGCCGCTCGCGTCGAAATCCCGTTCATGCATCGCCGCCAAGTCGCGGTACATCCGGTTCATGTCCTCCACGAACCTCTGTAGTCCCCGGTTTGCCTCCAGCTCAGACTCGTGCCAATCCAGCGATCTCTCGTGATACCACTCCGAGAATTGTCCGAATTCGCTGCCCATGAACAGAAGCTTCTTGCCGGGCTGAGAGTACATGTACGCATAAAGCAGCCGAAGATTGGCGAACTTTTGCCAGTGGTCGCCAGGCATCTTGCCCAACAGCGAACCCTTGCCGTACACGACTTCATCGTGGGAAAGCGAAAGCACAAAATTTTCGTTGAAGGCATAGAGTGCGCGGAACGTCAGCTTGTTGTGATGGAATTTGCGGTACATCGGATCGTTGGCCATGTACGCAAGGGTGTCGTGCATCCACCCCATATCCCACTTCATACCGAACCCCAAGCCACCCACATAAGTCGGGCGCGACACCATCGGCCAAGCGCTCGATTCTTCTGCTATCGTCTGGACTCCCGGGTAGCTCGAGTAGATGTCGTCGTTGAAGCGTCGAAGAAAGTCGATTGCTTCGAGGTTCTCGCGCCCACCGTACTGGTTCGGCACCCATTCACCAGGCTTTCGCGAGTAGTCAAGGTACAGCATGGACGCGACCGCATCTAGGCGTAGGCCGTCCGCGTGATACGCATCCAGCCAGAACATCGCGCTGCTCATGAGGAAGCTACGTACCTCTCCCCGTCCGTAGTTGAAGATGTAACTGCCCCAGTCCGGGTGAAACCCCTTTCGCGGATCTGCGTGCTCGAATAGGTGCGTTCCGTCAAAAAACGCAAGACCATGCTCATCGGCCGGAAAATGCGACGGAACCCAATCAAGAATGACGCCTATTCCAAGCTGGTGGAGATAGTCGATCAGAAACATCAAGTCCTGCGGAGTACCGTATCGGCTCGTGGGCGCAAAGTAGCTTGTCGTTTGGTATCCCCAGGATCCGTAGAACGGATGCTCCATGACAGGCATGAACTCAACATGAGTAAAGTTCATGCGCTTCAGATAGTCACCTAGCAGAGGGGCAATTTCTCGATAGTTAAGAAACCGATCACCACTTTCCACGCGCCGCCAGGAACCAAGGTGCACCTCGTAGATGTTCAGCGGTCTTGCCAGCGCGTTCTGCTGGGCTCTGGTCGCCATCCACTCCGAGTCGTTCCATTCGTACGCAAGGTCCCACACGACGGATGCGGTTCCGGGCGGTGTCTCAGCGAAAACCGCGAAAGGGTCGGCCTTGTCCACCCGATAGCCGACGTATCGGGAGACGATGTGAAATTTGTACCTTGACCCTTTCGCCGCAGCCGGTACGAAACCCTCCCAGACGCTAGCGCTGCCGCGCGATAACTGGTGCTCGTCGGGGCTCCAGCCGTTGAAATCTCCCATTACACTAACGCGGTCAGCATTGGGTGCCCATACTGCGAAGTGCGCACCCTGCACTCCGTCGCGCGTAACGATTCGTGATCCCAGTCGCTCATGAAGGCGCCTATGTGTTCCTTCGGCGAAGAGTTGATTATCGGTTTCGCTAAACAGAACTACGTCCCGCATCCCTGCGCGACCATGCAGAATGTCAAGTTCACCCGCCATCACACTTCCCTTCGTTTAAGCCACCCGGCGTAATCCTCGAGCTTCATCAGCACGCTCGTCGAGCAACCGGGTTATACCGGACATCGGAACTCTCACCCACGCCGGACGATTGTTGATCTCGTACCCAAGCTCGTAGACAGCCTTCTCCAGTTGAAGGACGTTCAACAGCCTGGCCAGAGTCCGTCGGTCCTGAGGCAAAAATGAAGCCCCACTGCAGGTTCGAAGGTACTCCCTTATGAATGCCGCCGAAACCCACGCGGCCCAAGCTGCAGTAAACCGCTCCGTGGCAGGCAACGCCGGGCTCCAATCCGATCCCGCAGCAAACGCAGCCCCTCCACTGGCAATCGCGCTCTGCCGCTCCAGCAGCACGCTGAACCCTGCATATTGAAACGACCTCAGCATTCCTGCGACATCCTGCAGAGGTGACCTCTTGATTTTGCGCTCGCGAATCGACCTCAACGGCTCGCCTTCGAAATCGATGATGACGAAGTCGTCGCCTGTGAAAAGCACCTGGCCCAGATGGTAGTCTCCATGCACTCGAATGCGAGTTGCAGTCACTTCCATGTCGAGGATCGCGCGGAACTGATCGAGCAATTCATCCTCACGACTCAGCAACTGTTCCGCATGCACGCGATCACTGGGGCTGAGCAAAGCGGCGTGGGACCGCAGTAATTCCAAGACGATAGCGGTCAGCTCTTCCATAGAGCCGACTACGTACCGCCTGTAATCGGGGGTGAAAACCTCGGGCGCGAAATTCGGATCTTTCCCCAATGCGAGCGTGACGTGCATTTCCGCAGTACGTCGGCCTAGCAATTCTGCAGACCGCAGAAAGTCCCCCGCAACGTCCTCCACAAAATGCGGAATGTCCTCTTGAGCTAGTTGCAGCAACGGCTCGGCAGGCACTTGATTATTGTTGATTTTCTCGACTTGCGTTAGTGCCTTGTCACAGGACGCGCGCAAACTCGCCAGCGTGTAGGTCCACGCATCGCCACGGTTGGGCACGAACCCATGCAGGATAGCCAGAGTATTCGGCTCAGGGTCGTTGTCGTGCAGTTCCAGAGCGCCCGCCACTGGAGCGCAATTCGCAAACCCATGCTCCGTAAGGAAGTGTCCGATCTCGAAGTCCGGATTGATCCCCCGGTCCACTCTTCGGAACAGCTTCAGTATCAGCCTCTCTCCGAATCGCAGAGAGGTATTGCTCTGTTCTCCGCGCATGAATGTCGATTCCAGCGCACTGCCATAATCGCCCCTAAGTCGGTCGAAACTAATGGTGCGAATGCCATCGATCTCGCCCGCATCCGTCGAGATCTTCTTCTGTCCATCGATCCAGTCGAGCAGTGCACAAGCAAATTGCCGATCGCGTGCTGCGTCGTAGACCACCCCGGCTTCAGACGCGACAACAAGGCGGAACAGCACTCCTGCGGGATCGCGTTCCAGCAGTTCGTCACCCGCCTGTCCCGGTACGAAGGACATCGGAAGCACATACGTGTCCGGGCTACCTTGTTGATATGCAACATGCACCAAAGCTATTGAGTACGTCGATTCCTTGTATCTGATCGTAGCCCTCTCAATGATTCTTGCTGCCCGAACCTGCCGTCCCTTTCCACCGAACCAGCGCCTTGACTTCAAAACCGACGGCAGCAGAACCTCAAGATCCGCCTTGTTACGGCCCATCAGGATGTTTTCCCACGCTCCCTCGACGTTCAGGACAGGAACATTGCCCCTACCGCTGTCGGTGCTCGCAGCTCGGACGTCGAGATTAGAAGACATAAATTACCCCAACGGATCACATGAAGTAGTCGAAATCGCGCTCTGTCCGCAGCCGGCGGCGAATAGCGAAGATGTGCGCCGGGACGAGATTCGGATCGAGTTCAACGAAGTTGCGCTCGCCGTGCCAGAAGAAGCGTGCATTGCCAAGCAGGTCGTGCGCCTGATAGCTCTGTTGCGGGTCGATTTGCAGTCGTTCCAAAGGCAGCGTCAACCAACCAGACTGCTTGTGGTAAGGGTCGAGGTTGACCACCGTGACCACTATGTTCGAAAGGTCTCGCGTGGCTTTTGAATACGCAATGATCTGCTCATTATCGATTTCGTGAAAACGCAGTAACTCGTTACTCTGCAGCGCGGCATTCTCGTGACGAATTCGATTTAGGCGAGCGATCAGATCTTTCAAGCTGTCGCTGCGACCGATGTCCCAGCGCTTAATCTCGTACTTTTCTGAGTTGAGGTACTCTTCCCTTCCTGGAGCCAGTGGTTCATTCTCCAGCAGCTCATACGCGGGCCCATAAACGCCGTAGTTCGAACTCAAAGTAGCCGCGAGTATCACTCGCGTTGCGAACGCTGCCCTGTTGGCGTAGTGCAGATATTCCGGAAGTATGTCCGGAGTGTTGGGCCAGAAGTTCGGGCGAAAGAAGTCCCGTGCGTCGCTCCTCGTCAGCTCTGTCAGATACTGCGTCAGTTCGAGCTTTGTGTTGCGCCACGTGAAATATGTATACGACTGCGTAAAGCCGAGCTTCGCCAGGCGGTACATGACCTTCGGACGCGTGAATGCTTCGCTGAGAAAAATCACTTCCGGGTACTCCGCCTTGACTTCGGCAATGAGCCATTGCCAGAACGGAAAAGGTTTAGTGTGAGGATTATCGACTCGGAAGATCCGAATTCCCTGCTCGAGCCAAAATGCCACTACGTCCTTGAGTTCTTGCCACAGCGCTTGCCAGTCTTCGCTTTCGAAATTGAACGGATAGATGTCTTCGTACTTTTTAGGAGGATTCTCGGCGTACTGGATAGACCCGTCCGGCCGGTGCTTGTACCACTCCGGGTGCTCTTTTACATACGGATGATCAGGTGTCGTCTGAAACGCAACATCCAGGGCAAGTTCGATGCCGCGGTCGGCCGCTTTTTCGCGCAGGCGACGTAAGTCCTCCAGCGTTCCCAGGGAAGGATGCACTCCCTTATGCCCGCCCGAGTCCGCGCCAATAGCCCAAGGGCTGCCAACATCGTCCGCTTTCGCGATCGGGTTGTTGTTCTTGCCTTTTCTTTTTGTGTAGCCGATCGGGTGAATTGGCGGCAGGTACAGCACATCGAAGCCCATCGAGGCGACATAATCCAAACACTGCTCGCAATCAGCCAAAGAGCCATGTCGCTGCGGGTCTGAGGTGCACGATCTCGGAAACAGTTCGTACCATGAGCTGAACTGCGCCTTCTTGCGTTCAACCACGATCCGCAACTCCCGATCGTAGGTGGCTGCGTGCCGCCGGTCCACATACTTGTCCGCAATGGTCGCCAGTCTCTGATCCAGCGCGCTGTTGGCCCGTTCTTCTACGTCGTTTTCACCGCGCAACACCGCCAGCCACCGCTGCAATCGCCGCGCATCCTCTCCGCTGGCGCGTTGCGCAGCGCGTTCGATCAGCGCCACGCCCACCAGCAGATCCACTGAGATTTCCTGCCCAGCTTTGAGCTTCTTCTCGAAATCGCGCCGCCACGACCGGAACTCGTCCACCCATGCCATAACTGTGAATTGATAGGTGGTCATGTCGCTCGCCTCGAAACTGCCGATCCAGCGGTCGTTTCCGAGTTCCCGCATCGGGCTCTCGAACCATTCGGAATCTGCGGCTCGCCTGTGCAGCACGATTGCGGAGATCAGGTCGTGACCGTCAGTGAACACGTCCGCCGTGACCTCTACCAGATCACCAACTACTCGCTTCGCGGGGAACCGCCCATCGTCCACAGCAGGCTTGACGTTCTCAATTACGACCCTGGCAGGTGGGCCCTGGTCTGTTCGAGGCGAAACAGTCATCAGCTCAGTCAACGAGTAGCTTTCTCCAGATCAGGTGATGTGCCGACGCTCAGGCGTACAGCACCCGGCGTTTCCATCGTCGTCCGTGTAGTCGTCGAGTTATTTCGTTGCTAGTGGGATGAGACTTCTGAATGGGGTGTCACCTGCGTAACACCGCGAGATGCGCAGCAGACTAGATCTGCACTGCAGACTAGAGCACCGTAGGCGAAGCACGGCAAAAGGTATGAAAGTGCCTCGTGAGGCACTCTCGTCAGCTCCGGAACTCCACCACAAACAAGCACGGCAGCCCTTTCGAGCTGCCGTGTACCTGGCTTGTTTCATCCCGAGCGGATGAGAGATGCTGTCTCGAGTGTGCGACTTTCTCACGCCACGACTTGAGGTTCTTTCGGCTCACCTTCCGTCGGACGGGTTGGATCCGGGCGCTTGTAGTCGCACTCCGGACAGGCAATCACCGGACCTTCCTTCAACGTTTTCTGCACAAGGTAGTCGCTGTCGCCGTTGGGACACTTCTCATCAACAGGGCGGTTGGCTGACGTGAACTTGCACTTCGGGTAGTTCGTGCACCCATAGAAAGTTGTGCCCCGTCGGCGTGCCTTCTTCTCGACCAGTTCCCCGGACTTGCACTCCGGACACTTCATGCCGATGAAGTTCTGCTTGATCCACTTGCATTCCGGATAACCGCTGCACGAGACGAACTCGCCATAACGCCCGTGACGCAAAACGAGGTTTCGTCCGCAGTTCGGGCACGTTTCTTCCAGCGGAATGTCAGGCACCTTCTTCTGCTGATCGAGGCGGCGTGTGGTCTTGCATTCCGGATACCCGGTGCAAGCCATAAATTGTCCGAAGCGTCCGCGCTTCAGAACCATCGGACGACCGCAGTTCTCGCAGTATTCCTCTTCCTGCGTCTCCTGCATCTCGGCGTTGTCCAGGTCCGGCAGGTCGATTGGGTTTTCCTTTGTGAACGTGCAGGAGTTCGGATCTTTCTTGTCATACGCGCTGCACGCGTAAAACGACCCGTGCTTGCCCCACTTGATGACCAGCGGCGACCCGCAGCGCTCGCATTTCTCGTCCGTCGCCTTTTCCATGCGCTTGATGTTCTCCATGTGCTTGCGCGCATAGTCCAGGTCTCGTTCAAATTTTTCGTAGAAGCCCTTCAGGGCATCCGTCCAGCGCTCGTTGCCATCTTCGATCTCGTCCAACTCCTCTTCGAGTCGAGCCGTGTACGCCGGATCGAAAATGTCCTTGAAGTTGGCCACGAGTTGGTCCGTTACGACGAACCCGATTTCCGTCGGAGCAAACTTTCCGCCTACCTTTTGCACGTACTGCCGTTCCTGAATCGTGCTGAGGATCGTCGCATACGTCGAAGGCCGCCCGATGCCGCGCTCTTCCAGTTCCTTCACCAGTGAAGCTTCGTTGTAACGCGGTGGCGGTTCCGTAAAGTGCTGCTCCGGTTTCAGCTCTCGTAACTTCAAAATCTGCCCGGCTTCCAGCGGAGGCAACTTGTGCTTCAGCGCCTCGTCCTCTTCGTCCTTGCCTTCCTTCGACTCTTCGTAAACCTTGAGGAAGCCATCGAACTTCAGCACCGAACCGGTCACGCGGAACGGGAACGCCTCGCCTTCTTTGGGCTGAGCGTCGATGTCGACCGTGGTCTGATCAAATACGGCCGGGTTCATTTGCGACGCCACGAAACGCTGCCAGATCAGCTTGTAAACCTTGTACTCGTCTTCCTGGAGATACTTCTTGATCTCCTCCGGATTGCGGCTCACTGATGTCGGACGGATCGCTTCATGCGCTTCCTGCGCGCCCTTCTGCTTCGACTTGTAGAAGTTTGGCGACTCCGGCAGATACTGCGGGCCGTACTCCCGCCCGATCATCTCGCGCACTTCCGTCAGCGCGTCATTGCTTACGCGCGTCGAGTCAGTACGCATGTACGTGATCAGGCCGATCGTTCCCTCGCTGCCAAGATCAACGCCCTCATAGAGCCGTTGGGCAATCATCATCGCGCGTTTCACGCTGAAGCGCAGCTTGCGCGAGGCGTCTTGCTGGAACTTGGATGTCGTGAACGGAGCGGCTGCGTTCCTACGCCGTTCCTTCTTGTCGACCGAGCGAACGGTCCACGTCGCATCCTTAAGCAGTGTCTCGATGCGGCGGGCTTCCTGCTCGTTAGGAATGACATTCTTTTCTGGATTCGCACCAACCAGTCTTGCGTCGAACGCCGGAGGCTTCCCGGCTGCGAGGTGCGCGTCCATTGTCCAGTATTCGGTCTTTTCGAAGGCCTTGATCTCACGCTCGCGCTCCACGATCAGCCGCAGTGCGACTGTCTGAACGCGCCCGGCACTTAGACCACGGCGAACCTTATCCCATAGGAGCGGCGAGACCTGGTAGCCCACGAGCCGGTCCAGCACACGCCGAGTCTGCTGCGCGTCTACCAGGTTGCGGTCGATGTCACGCGGATGCTGAAAAGCATCCTGAACTGCTTTTTTGGTGATCTCGTTGAAGGTGACCCGTCGAATGACAACAGCGTCGGCCCCTTTCTTTCGTTTCGGGGTGCCGTCGCCCGCGAGTTCGTCGGCGAGGTGAGCGGCGATAGCTTCGCCTTCCCGATCCGGGTCAGGCGCCAGATACACGGCGTCCGCCGACTTCGCAAGCTTCTTCAGCTTGGCCAAGACCTTTTCTTTACCGGGTATTACGACCAGATCAGTCGAAAACTCGTTGTTGATATCAACGCCGAGCGTGCTCTTCGGCAGGTCCTTCACATGACCCAGCGAAGCCTCAACCTCGAAATCCTTACCTAGGTATTTCTGGATTGTCTTGGCTTTTGCCGGCGACTCAACAATAACTAAACCTTTTGCCAATGTACTTACCCTATGATTCCCTACTTCGAATGTATGGCGGAATGATTGTAATGAACGATGAAACTAGCACGTTCTGTCAACCCCTGTCGAACCGCTCACATTGTTCTCACGTAGTTCTTGCCCGGCATTTGCCTAATCTTTCCAGCAAGTTCCAGCTCAAATAGGGCTGTGAAAATCTCTGAAGATGAGAGCTGCGGTTCCAGCGCTTCAATCATTTCGTCAATTTGGGTGGCCTGATCTGCCTTGATCAGCGCGAAAACCTTTTTCTCATTAGGCGAGAGCGCTTCCTCGAACAGCGATGCGGTTGTCGGTTGAGCCGTTGCACTCTGTGCTGCCGGCTCGAGTTGCACCTTAACGTGCGTCGGCAGCTCTTCCCATATGTCCTCCCAGGTTGCCACAAGCTTCGCGCCCTGCTTTATCAAGGTGTTGGGAGTCCAAGAGAGCTTGTTTGTAACGTTCCCCGGAACTGCGAAAATATCGCGGTTCTGTTCCAATGCGCAACGTGAGGTGATTCTGGTGCCGCTATATTCACCCGCCTCGACCACCAATACCCCGATAGAAAGCCCGCTGATGATCCGATTTCGGATGGGAAAATTCTGCGGCGCAGCGAACGTGCCCATCGCAAACTCAGAAACGATTGCACCGCCAGCCTCGAGTATCTGGTCCGCGATTCTCTTATTTTCTTTGGGATAAATGACGTCGACCCCGGTGCCAAGGACGGCCACGGTCTTGCCTTTCGCTGCCAGACACCCTCGGTGGGCGGCAGTATCCACTCCGCGTGCCAACCCGCTGAATATGATGAGTCCATGTGCCGCCAGGTCGCAGGACAGCCTCTCTGCCATTCCTAGTCCGTACGGAGTCGGGTGCCTGGTACCGACAACCGCGATCCCCGGTTGAGAAAGCGCCTCGACACTGCCTCTGACGTAGAGAATCGTCGGAGGATCGTAGATCTCCCTCAACTCAGACGGGTATTCCGGATCGTCGAGCATTACAACATGCGCGCCAGCGGTCGTAGCCCGCACCATCTCCTCGCTCGCGGCCTCCAGCGATTGCCCCAGCGCTATTCCCTGTGCCGACTGCGCCTGCAACCCTGCTGCTTCCAACTCAGTCAGCGATGCGTGGAACACTCTCTCGATCCCACCAAAGTGCTCTACCAACTTTCGTGACCGAGTCGCGCCCAGACCCAGGGTCATTTTCAAGGCCAGCCAGTAAGTAGTTGTCGAATCGAGTATCTGCCCACTCCCCGCCACGTCCCCTCCTTCCATCAGCACCCGCGCATCAACGCTCATCTTCACCAACAACTGCGTCCCATATCGCTTAAGCTGATGGGTTAAGGCTCTTATCCAAACCTTCTCGGGCAGCATAGCCGCTCGACCGTCTCTCTGAACCAGGGTTTGTTAAAATGTTCGGTTTTTGGAACATGCGTAAACTCTGCATATCCGCGATCTCTTTCCTGAACACTGCCCCGCTCATGTGGGACTTTGAGCATGGCTCCGCTGGCGATGACTTCGACATCGTCTACACGGTTCCGTCCCAATGTGCAGAGGCTTTGCGATCAGGCTCGGCCGATATCGGCATCATCCCGGCGGCCGCGTACGCCAGCATTCCCGACCTGGTGATCCTGCCTGACGTGGCCATAGCCGCCAAGGGTCCGGTTCGCTCCATTCTGCTGGTCAGCAGAGTTCCCCTCGAACAGATTCGCACGGTTGCAGCCGACACGTCTTCCCGCACATCCGTGGCACTGTTGCACATTCTATTCAGTCGATTTTGGGGCGGGGATCGCGAGTTTGTCCCCATGCCTCCGCAGCTCGACTCAATGCTGGCGCGCTGCGATGCCGCTCTATTAATCGGCGACGCGGCCCTCGTTGTGGACCGTTCGCGTTATCTCACGTGGGATCTTGCTGAAGAATGGCAGCATCTGACCTCCAATCCGTTTGTTTTCGCCTTCTGGGCCGTACGGCTACGCGCTCTGAACGAATTGCGTGCGGATCTCGATCTCGCGGCGATGTTCCGAGATTCTCGCGACCATGGCCTTGAACCGGGCAGCGTTGCCCAAATTGCGCGTGAATGGGGCCCTCGACTGGGCCTTTCTGAAGCGGACGTCTCGGCTTACCTTACAGTCAATGTCGACTACAACCTTGACGCCGAGAATCGGAAAGGGCTTCAGCTGTTCTATAGCTGTGCCCACAAGTGCGGCGCAATCCCTCGCGACCCGCAGTTGCGATTCTTGGGCGTGAGTGCCCTCTGCGACGTTCTGGGGTAAGTCTCGGATCCAATTTCGTCTAAATTGCAGGCTCTCAGGCGAGAGAACCGTCGCGCAACTCTCGTCCTGCGTCTAACGGAACTGGCGTTCGGGGCTTAACCCACGCCGCTTCGCTTATGTCATTGACTCTCGCCGCATTCGCCGCTCTTGCCGCCGAAACCTCACCGATCTGGAAATGGGTATATCGTCTCGGGGGCATAGGCCTGATTCTGCTCGGAATTGCCGACAATTCCTTCGTCCCCCTCCCCGGCAGCATGGACGCGTTTACTATCCTGCTCTCGGCACAATACCGAGACTGGTGGCCCTATTACGGCGCCATGGCCACCACCGGATCGGTTTTCGGTGGTTTCCTCACCTATCGTCTCGCTCGCAAAGGCGGCAAGGAAACGCTGGAAAAGAAAGTAGGACAGCAGCGCGCAGAGAAGGTTTACAAGAAGTTCGAGAAGCATGGTTGGTTTTGGGTCATGCTGGGAGCTATGCTGCCACCGCCCTTCCCAATCGTCCCGTTCCTCATGGCGGCGGGTGCATTACAGTACCCGCTCAAGAACTTTGTTGCGGCGCTTGGTCTCGGGCGTGCAGTACGTTTTTTCGCCGTCGCCTATGTGGGCCACCGTTATGGCAAGCACATCATCAGCTTCTTCGGGCAGTACTATCTCCCGATGCTGTACTTCGCGATCACCGTAGGAGTACTGGCAGGCATTGGGGCCTTGCTCTACTGGAAGTGGTACCTGCCTCGCAAAAAGGCCCGACAGCAGGACGCCACAGCAGCGGAACCTAAGGCTGCCTAACTGCCTATTACGATACGAGAAGAGGTGTAAGTACCCGATTTACTCGAAACCCGAAACTTCTTTTAGCTACAATGTCGGTTTGAGCACATCCATGTCCTTAACCAAGGCCCAAGCTCTCGACCTGTTCAGTTCCGACGATCTCATTGGCATCGGCATGGAGGCCGATTCGGTTCGACGCCGCCTTCACCCCGATGGCGTCGTTACCTACATCATCGATCGCAACATTAACTACACGAATTACTGCACCGAGTATTGCTCCTTCTGCGCCTTCTACCGCCCATTGAAAGGGCCCCTGGCGAAAGAAGGCTATGTGCTCCCGTTCGAGGTCATCTACGACAAGATTCACGAGACCATCGAGATGGGCGGCACGGGCGTGCTCATGCAGGGCGGCATTCATCCGGACCTGAAGATCGACTGGTTTGAATCGCTGTTCAGCGGCATCAAGCAGCGCTTCCCCAGGATTCACCTGCACTGCCTTTCAGCCAGCGAAATACTCGGCATCGCTGAATACAGCAACATCTCGCTGGAAGAAACAATTAGGCGCCTGCGTGATGCTGGGCTTGATTCCATCCCGGGCGGGGGCGCCGAAATCCTTGACGACGAAGTCCGGTTCAAAATAGCCCGCCTTAAGTGCATGACTGACGACTGGCTCGCCGTTCACCGTACCGCGCACAAACTCGGCATGCGGACTACCGCAACCATGATGTTCGGCGTCGGCGAAACGGTTGAGCACCGAATTAATCACTTCCAGCGCATATACGATCTCCAGGAAGAAACTGGCGGCTTCACAGCCTTTATTCCTTGGACCTTCCAGCCCCACAACACCGCTCTTGGCGGTCGCGGATGGGATGAAGCGACCTCAGTCGAGTACCTGAAGACGCTCGCCATTTCGCGAATATTCCTATCGAATTTTCAGAATGTTCAGTCAAGCTGGGTGACGCAGGGGACAAAGGTCTGCCAGCTCGGTTTGCGCTTCGGAGGAAATGACGTCGGCTCGGTCATGCTGGAAGAAAATGTCGTTCGCGCCGCCGGAACCATGAATTGCACTTCGGAAGAAGAGTTGCGGCGCATCATTCGCGATGCAGGCTTCCGCCCCGTGCAGCGCGATACGCTCTACCGCACTTTCTTCCTGAACTGATGCGCTGCCTATCTCGGCATGAGTTCTAAGTTCTTTTTTTGACGGACTGGACGTGAACACTCTTACTGAGAACCTTTCGCCGATTCTCACAGCCATCTCCAGCCTAAAATCTGCCTTCTGCTCAGAACGGGAGTATCAGGAATGAAGTCTGTATTGATCGTGGTTTGCTGCTGGATCGCCCTCCTGTGCGCTTCAGCAGACGCCCAGAATGCCGTTCAAACGCCCACGCCGGCTGTAGTGCGCGGGACTGTCGTGAAGGCGAACACCTCCGAGCCCGTGAAGAAGGCAAAGGTAACGCTCTACCCCACTTCTGCAAACTACGTGAGATCCAGTCGGTCTTCTTCCAACGAACCCCTGACCACCGTGACTGACGCCTCCGGCGCTTTCGAATTCACAGGCGTCGCACCCGGCGAGTACCGGGCTGTCGCCAGCCGTTCAGGCTATGCCAACGCCGCGTTCGGGCGCCACAGTGCGGGACAGTTGATCAGCGTGCAAAGCGGGGAGCAGGTTCGAAACATCACTCTCCGTCTCTCGCCGTCCGCAGCCATAACCGGTCGAGTGGTGGACGAAGATGGCGAACCGATGGCCAACGTGAATATCACGGCGCTCCAGTATCGCTACATGCTTCACGCCCGAAAGCTTATGCCTGTCGGGAGCACACAGACCGACGATCGCGGCGAATATCGACTCGGAGAACTCCGTCCCGGACGCTACTTCATTCAGGCAATCGCAACCGCCAACGAAGCTCCAAAGGGCATGCGTTACGCAACCCGTTTTTTCCCGGACGCTAATTCGGTTGACGCCGCTTCGCCGATTCAAATTCGGGCAGGCGACGAGGCCGACGCGGCATTTCACCTTGCCCCCGCAAAGGCAGTTAACGTGAGCGGTGTGATCGTAGGTGCCGATCCCAGACAGCATTACAGTCTCATGCTCTCACAACCCGGTCTTGAATTTCCTATGCGCGATGCTTCGCAGGCGGAAGTCAAGGCTGACGGTAGGTTCATCATCAGAGATGTCTTGCCCGGCACGTACCGCCTGCTCGCATACAGCTACGGTAATCCGGCCATGACGCGCCGAACCTCGTCTTCGCGCAGTCCGGAGGACTTTGAGCCTGAGATCTCGATGGCACAACAGGAAATCGAAGTCGGAGACACCGACGTCGACGGTATTCGCCTGAACCTCGCAGAATCGCGAAAACGCATGACTGAAGTTCCCGGTCAGATCCGAATTCAGTCGGCGAATCCCAAGCCGCTCGATCAGCTTCGTGTCACCGCTCAACCCACGCGTCTTGAAAGCTTTGCCGACTTCTTTGGCATGGCACAAGGCGGTTCGGGGCGCGTCAACAAAGACGGCAGTTTCACCCTGAGACTCGGCGCGAGCAGTCGTTATTTCACCAACATCAACGCTACCAGTGATAATTTCCAGGACTTCTATACCAAGTCGGTCACGTATGGCAACCGTGACGTAACCGGCAACAGCTTCAACGTTGGCGCAACTGCCGGCAGACTCGAAATCGTCGTCGCTGACGACGGTGCCCGGATAGACGGCACGGTAACCGATGCCAACAACCGCCTCTACCCCGGTGCGACCATCATCGCGATACCGGAAACCCAGTATCGCGACTGGTACGAGATGTACGGACGCGCGGAAACCGACCAGAAAGGGCGGTTCACCATGCGCGGACTTCGCCCGGGCGACTATACGTTGTTTGCCTGGGAAGATACCGAGGACGGAGCGTTCATGGATCCGGACTACATGCGTCCTTTCGAGCAACTCGGCGTTTCCGTCCGCGCCAAGTCCAACGGTCGGTATGAGATTACTCTCAAACTCGTTCCCGACATGGAAGAGTAAAAAAGCTGGACCGCAGTGCGCGGTCCAGCAACCAAGGAGACATCTAGCTTTAGGGGAAAGTCGCTATGCTGCCTGCTTCGCCGACTCGGGCTGATAGACCACATCTTCAATCCGCAGGTGACGAACGCCGGACGGCATCCTCCACTCAACAACGTCGCCAGCGCGGTACCCCAGCAAAGCCGTGCCGATAGGCGCTAAAACGGAGACCCGGTTGCGAGTGAAATCAGCGTCACGCGGGAACACTAGCGTATAAGTAGTTTCCTTTCCGCTCTCAACGTCCTTCACCCGCACTGTTGAATTCATGGTAACCACATCTCTCGGGACGGACATGGCCGGGACCGTCTCGGCCCGTTCCAACTCTTCCTCAAGCGCCGCAAGATATTCGCGGTCCCGATGAAACTTCCTGGTCGCCTCCAACAGGCTCCGCAGACGCTCCATGTCCTCGTACGTGACTACGAGCGTTCTCTTGTTTCTCTTCATTGGGTAACCTCCGCCTGATCTCGCACTGTCGTCGGCTTTCCGATCCGTCGCGACAGAACAGACAAATGCGCCACCTCCGACTGGATCAGCGTCAACATCGTCCGTTTTTCCTCCTCGTCCATCGCCTCCCGCGAGAGCAGGTATACAAGATTCGTCAGCTTCTGCAGTGAGTTGTTGAGGTCGCTTCTCAAGCGGTCCTCGTTGCGGTTCGAGCTGTCTGGCGTGCTGCGGACTGATGGTGACTGCAATGGACTGACCAGGTACTCCAGCGAACTCAAGCACTCCCACTTATCCGAGTAGGCGCCAATTACTTTTGTACTCACTAACGATTCCCTCCACGAGGTTACAGAGTGGTAAGGGTGCGCAGGCCTCAGGGGCAGACATGCGCCTGCTAAAGAAAGCAGAAGGGAACGTGGTGGCTAACAAATCCGGGCGCAGGTGAAACGAATGACGTTTACGCCGCTCAGCGAAATGGCGGGAGCGGTTTCCGGACGAAACACAAGCGTAGCCGTTCGCGCCAGTAGCGCACATGCTGGAACAACCATCAGGTGTGCGGCGTCGGCAACGCGCTTACCATGCGTCAGGGAGAGCGGCGTCGCGACGAACGGCGTCACCATCGCAGCGAACAGAACAAACATGGCTGCGAAGGCAACGACCAGGACTAATCGTCTCCCCATCATCATAGGTCGATGTTGGCACAGGCAGCCGGAACAATCAACTTACCTGCGCACGGTAGCGACGAGACGAAGCTGCTGGTTGGTTCAAGCTTACGCGCAACTTCCGCAACCTAAGCAGCCCTCTTCGCGGTACAATCTTTTTTTCCCTGACCGGCAGTCTGTCGGCATTCTTGTGTTCGAGGGTCTGGCCCTGATCACCACATTTGCCATTTTTTGGTTCGAGTTCATCCAGCGCCGTGGCGGCGTCAACCAGTGGCTCCAGTCGCACGTCTTCGACAAGACTTTCAAGGGCCTCTACGAACTGAACGCGTTCGACCTCTGTCTTCTGATCCCGTACTTCGTGGTCATGGTCGTTCTGGCCGGGTACGGAATTCATCGCTACATCCTGGTTTACAAGTACTACAAGCACAAGCAGCACAAACGTACCGAGCCGGCCGGATACTTTTCTGAAGAGCAGCTTCCGGTAGTGACCATCCAGTTGCCGATCTTCAACGAACAGTTCGTCATCGACCGCCTCGTGGACGCCGTCTGCCGAATCGACTACCCCAAGGACAAGCTAGACATACAGGTCCTCGACGACTCCACAGACGAAACGGTCGAGGTCGCCAGCGCCGTCGTGCGCCATTATGCCGAACAGGGCTATCCGGTCAGTTACCATCACCGCACGAATCGTCATGGCTTCAAGGCCGGCGCGCTTCAGGCCGGGATGGAGAAATCCCGCGGCGAGTTCATCGCCATCTTCGACGCCGATTTCGTGCCGCCCTCAGATTGGCTGCGCAAGGTTATTCACCATTTCACCGATCCCAAGATCGGAATGGTGCAGACTCGTTGGACCCACATCAACCGCAACTATTCTTTCCTGAGTGAAGTTGAGGGCATCCTGCTCGACGGCCACTTCGTACTCGAGCACGGCGCCCGCTCCCGTGCCGACGTCTTTTTCAATTTCAACGGAACTGCGGGTATGTGGCGCCGCAAAGCCATCGACGAAGCTGGTGGATGGGAGCACGACACCCTCACCGAAGACACGGACCTCAGCTACCGGGCGCAGATGAAGGGCTGGAAGTTTGCATATTTGCAAGACGTCGAGTGCCCCGCTGAACTGCCGGTCGAAATGACCGCGTTCAAAACCCAGCAGGCACGCTGGGCCAAGGGACTCATCCAAGTCGGCCTCAAGATACTGCCGCGTGTACTAAAGAACCCCGACGTGCCGAAGCACGTGAAAGTCGAAGCCTGGTACCACCTGACCGCGAATATCAGTTATCCGCTGATGATCGTGCTGAGCGTGCTGCTCATGCCCGCCATGATCATCCGCTCCTACCAGGGCTGGTTCCAGATGCTGTTCATCGACTTCCCGCTCTTCATGGCCTCGACCTTCTCGATTTCCAGCTTCTACTTGGTCTCTCAGAAGGAACTCTTCCCGAAGAAGTGGTATCGCACGTTCGCGTACCTGCCGTTCCTCATGGCCCTCGGCATCGGTCTGACCGTCACAAACACAAAGGCCGTCATAGAAGCCTTGATGGGCAAGCAGACAGCCTTCGCTCGAACGCCGAAATACCGCGTCGTCAGCAAAACTGACAAGCCGATCGCCTCCAAGTACCGCAAACGGCTGGGCATCATCCCTTGGATTGAGTTACTGATCGGCTGTTATTTCGCGTGGACGGTCTACTACGCGTTCAGCACGGAGAACTACTTCACGCTGCCATTCCTGATCCTGTTCGTGATTGGCTACTGGTACACGGGAGCACTCTCATTGCTGCAAGGCCGCTTCGAACGCCTCGCCTGGCACGGCGAACCGCAAACAGCGAAGCCGTACCCAGCAGTGGGCTTCTAGGCGTGTAGCGCCCGATGCCTGTGATGATGTGGGGACGGGGCTGCCCCGTCCCAGACTGACGCGACCTGCGAAACAGCCCCGCAGGGGCGGCATTCATTTAGCCCAGCCCGGAAGGGCTGGGCTCGCGCGTTGAATCGTTCCGAAGCCCCGTAGGGGCGACACACTGTTGTTCCCACGCTACTCAAGCACAACTAACGTACGATCTGCGTGTTCAAATACGAGAGTTGGAGACGCGCCCATGCGAAAGCTGACCATCATCCTTCTGGTGTTCTGTGCCTGCGCAGTCGCGCAGCAAGTTCCCGAAACTACGAACGACGTTCCCCAATTGAAAACACGCACAGACGTGACGGCCACCGATCGTGAAACCACGGCCGATGCGCAGGCGCCTGAAAAACAACTGTGGATCGTCCCCGCCGGTACAAAGATTCCGGTCCAGCTTCGTCAGGCGATTTCCACCAAGAACGCCCAACCGGGCGACCCGATCTATGGCCAGACCACCTTTCCGGTATTCGTCGACGACCAGATCATGATCCCGGGCGGCACTTTCGTTCAGGGCGTAGTCGATTCAGTGAAGCGCGCTGGACGCATCAAGGGCACGGCTGAGCTTCGTTTCCACCTCACCAGGTTGATTTACCCGAACGGTTACGTCCTGAATATGGCGGCCGCGATCGACCAGGTACCCGGCTCTGAAACCGCCCAGATGAAGGAGCCGGGCACGGTAAAGCATGATTCGGAGAAAGGTAAGGACCTGGAAAAGATCGGAAGAGGAGCATCGCAGGGAGCTGCGATCGGCGGCGTTGCAGGTGTTGCAGTCAGCCCCAGCGCACGCGGTTTCGGCGTAGGTGGTTTGGCCGGAATCGCCGCAGGCAGCATGATCGGACTTCTTGCCCGCGGCAGCGATGTTCGCTTTGAAACCGGGACGGTTGTCGATGTCGTGCTGAACCACGCCATCGCTCTCGATCAGCAAAAGATCCTTAAGCAGGCAGCCATGCCGGCGTACTATCCCCAGGCGCCAATCATGGTGCCAATGCAGCAACGTCCTCAACAGTAGCGGGTGACGGTGCGCCGGGCGAAAACCCGGCGCAATATGTGTCTGTCAACCTAGGCGCCTCCGTCCCATGAGCTAAGTTGTCGAAGACCAAGAAGATATTCACCCGTCGACCCTGTCGGTTTTACCTCTCCCAATCTGTCACAATGGACGTAGCGGAAGAACGTCGCCCCGTATCTCATGTTGGATTTTTGGATCTAAGTCCTTTTAAAGCCTGATTTTGCGAGATTTCGGGGGGAGGGGTGCGATTGCTTTACTTCGGGTCATCAGACTTAGTCTCCGACCTCGAAACCAGAAACCAAAAAGTGAGATCTGGTGTTATCCTTAGGCAGTGTTGATCTTGTACGTCATCCTTGTGCTGTGTACGGTGGCTGTCGTCGGCGTGGCGTTCGCTTGCTGGCGTCTTGTCCGGCGGCACCTGCAGTCGGCCCATTCGGAAATCCCTGCCACAGGAGTCCCTGTGACCGCCATAACCGGTGTTCAAGGCGATGGCGTCCTGAATCGGCAATAGGCCTCAAGGCATCCGCGAGCAACCGTGGCCAGCGTCCGTCTGCACTAGTGCAGAGGAGTTCCTGCACGGATGACAACAGCACATGTTTACGGCCGTCAGTAAGCCTGCGGCTCTTGCGTACAGCGTTAGCGCCAAACGGCCACTACCCGCCCGCAAGTCCTTCAGGTTACTTAACGGCACTAGATAACACGCGCATTACTGGACATCGCATCTATGACGACTCGAGAAATAACGATCGCGCACAGTCCTGATTCAGACGACGCATTCATGTTTTACGGTCTGGCGACCAACAAGATCCGCGTACGCGGCTACAAGTTCACCCATACCCTCTGCGATATCGAAACCCTCAATCGCCAGGCGATGGAGGGCGAGGGCCTTTACGACGTCACGGCGATCTCGTTCCACGCCTATCCGTATCTGCAGGACAAATACGCGCTTCTGCCCAGCGGTGGCAGCGTTGGCGACGGATACGGCCCCATGATCGTGGCCCACAAGGCTTACACGCTGGACGAGATCAAGGAGATGACCGTCGCCGTCCCCGGCACTTTGACCACGGCGTACCTGGCCTTGAAGTTGTTCGCCCCTGAGATCAAAACGGAAGTGGTGCCTTTCGACCAGATTATTCCCCAAGTTCTCGAGGGCAAGTACCAGGCAGGCCTCATCATTCATGAAGGACAACTGACCTACTCCAAGTCAGGACTGTTTCGAGTAGTCGATCTGGGCAAGTGGTTTCGTGATACCGAGAACCTGCCGCTTCCCCTTGGCGGGAACGCAATCCGCCGTGCTCTGGGGCCCGAGTTGATGACTCTGGTCGCGGCAACCATAAAGGAAAGCATTCAGTATTCACTGGATCACCGTGAAGAGGCACTTGAATACGCGATGCAGTTTGCTCGAGATCTCGACACACAGTTGGCAGATAAGTTCGTTGGAATGTATGTGAACGAACGCACTTTGGACTACGGCTCGGATGGCCGCGAAGCCGTACATCGTCTGCTCGACATGGGTTACAAAGCGGGCGTCATCCCGCACCCGGCAAAAGTCGAATTCATCGACGACCGCCCTGTGCGCAGGCCAACCGCCCGAACTGCCGTTTCCGACTGACCAGACGCGCCGAAAAGACCAAAGGCCTCCACCCTCGTGGAGGCCTTTTCAGCTTTGTTCACGAAGCCACACTTCGCTTACTGCACCTTGACCGGCCAAGAGAATACCGGAGCGATGTCCACGGGGATGCCGTTGGCCGCCTTGAGCGAATGCTGCAAATCGGCGGGCATCTTGCCATACTTTTCGAACAACTTCTCTGCACGGGCGCGGTCGCCGGTCGCTTCGATCTCGAGCAACTCTTTAAGCAGAGCATTAACAGCCGGCGTCATCTTCTTGACATCTAGAATATATCGTCCGCTCTGGGCATTGCGAGTGATGACTCCTTGCTCCGCCAGATAGTTGAATTCCATCATCGCAGCCTGACCATGCGCCTCGGCTACGCTGAACCGCACTGTCCTAAAGAAGTCGCCAACGTAAGAACTGGAGAACTCCGGCATGCGCTCCTTGGGCAGATAACCGCGATCCATCAGCCAGATCAAACCGAACATCCCGAGCACATCGGCTTTGGCTTCCTCCAGCGCGCTGAAGAGTGGTCCGATGGCCTCCCGGATGTCCACCTGTTTACCGTCCACTCGGGCATAAGCAGGGCCGAGTCCGTGCGCGATCTCATGCATCATGGTGTGGGCTAAATAGCCCTCACCGGACACCAGTTTGCCCTGGTCCTCACGCAGCATCGTCTTGGCCAGCGGCAGAATCACGTAGTTCACACGCGCATCCATGAAGTTCTTGAAGAACATCTTCTTAGTTCCCTTCTTCTCATGAACGCGCGGATCGTTCGGCAGATTTGTCGCCACCGCCTGGTACCCATGGGTGAAGTCGCCAGTCCGGAAAGGGGCGTCCATCACCTCCATCGGCGTTTGCAGCCCCTTCTTCGAAGGCCGGTCCTCGGGTGCTAGCGGCAGAGCATCCTGGATATCGGGAACGTACTTTTCGAACAGCGCCAGTTTTTTGCTCTCCTCCTCATTGCGGATCATGACTGCAGCGCCATAGGAGGTTTTCACGCCGAGAAGTTCGTCGAGGTAGGTTTCGTACGGGGCGAATACAACATCGATTTTGGGATTCTTCAGATCAAGCCACTTCAGGTCGCTCTGATAGTAATCGTCTGTGAGTAGAGCATCAGCACGCAAACGCAGGAATTCTGCGAAATCCTTGTCATCGCTCAATTCGGCTGCTTCGCGCAAGAGCTTCGCTGCAGGTTGAACAAACTGTCGGAAGGCGACGTGATAAGGCACACCTTCAAAACCGCCGTTGAGTCTATGCACGACCGTGTAGCCACTGTAGATTTCGGCCTTCTTGTCCGGGTTCTCTTTCACGTACTGCTCGATCTGTTCCCGCGTAACCTCCGCCGGATACAATGCACGTCCCGGCGCCATCGACTCCGTTCCCACGAACGGCTTGTTCTCCTCAAGCAGGTCGAAGCGGCTGCCGTTGATGAAGAGGTATTTCCGGACTTTCTCGTCCCGGGGGAACTTGCTCCCTGCAAGCTGCTTGTACAGCGCCAGTCCCGCCGGATCGCTCTGTCGCCAGTAGATCGCCTCCATGTACTGCGACGCCTGCACCAATTTGTCGACCAGTTGCCGTTCGCGCGCGGTCAGGCCTTTCGGGTTGAAAGGCATACGAACAGTCTTGAACTTCGCCAGGCGAGCATCCAGATCAGAGACCACGACCATCTTCGACGAAATCGGCCCCGAAGCGGCTCGCCCCTCGCCGATTGGTCCTTTCTGGGTCTTCGGATTGACTCTGGTTGCGGCTTTCTGAGCGGACATTGGCAACACAAACGCCAGGAGCAAGAGCGGACAGAGGTATTTCGTCATAGAAGTGAATTCCACGGCCGGCTGTCCAATCAATCAAAAAATCGGTACTTGATCATGTGCCAGATCGCCGCAACGCCATCCTTCCAACCGATCTTCTTTCCTTCATCGTAGGTACGCCCGTGATACGAGCAAGGCACCTCATAGATTCGGCAGCGCAGCTTGGCGGTCTTGATCGTGACTTCCGGTTCGAATCCGAAGCGGTTTGACTTCAACGTGATGTGGTCGAATATCTCGCGCCTGAAAGCCTTGTAGCCAACCTCCATGTCAGACAGGTTCAGGTCACTTAGCATGTTGCAAAACAGTGTCAACATGCGGTTCGCCTGGTAGTGCCAGAAATAAAGCACGCGGTGCGCGCCGCCGTGGAATCGATTGCCGAAAACGGCATCGGCCCGATTAGTGAGAATCGGCTCCAGCAAAACAGGAAAGTCCTTCGGGTCGTATTCGAGATCGGCATCCTGCACGAGGACGATGTCGCCGGTTGCGTTCTTGATGCCGGTGCGCACAGCCGCACCCTTCCCCTTGTTGACCTCGTGGTAGAGCACCTTCAGCGTGGCGTGAGAATAAAGAGCAGGAACATCGCGCTCCAGCTCAGCGAGAATCTCGCGTGTGCCGTCGCTTGAGTAATCGTCCACAATGACAATTTCCTTGTCGAGCGGCACGAGATCGGATTCCGGAGCAACCGTGGTGGCATGGACCACGGTATCAACAACACGACGGATAGTTTTCTTCTCGTTGTAGCAGGGGATGATCAGCGACAGCGTCGTTGCCTGCTGTTTTTCGATACCAACCGTCGTACTAGATTGTGGAAGCGATAATGTCCTCGATTCAGCCATTTGTGCCTCGCGAGTCTCTGAAATTAAATATACCGCGAGAATGAGCAAGATCGGCTCAATCGGGTGGCGGTAACGAGCATGAGGGAAGCTGAGATAGTAAACAAGCGGGTACACCAAAATCAGTGATGCGAACAAAAATGCGCCCTTTTTCCGCTTGCGGATCGTCAGCAACAATCCAAAGAAGGCAAGCAGGGAGGAAGTCAGAAATAGCGCATTCCTTAACTCCGAATGGCCAGGGAACTTGCCCGTTTTCGGAACGCCGGCCCAGTAGTAAACGGCCTTGGCTGCCACCAGGTACGCGAACTTCCCAGGGTCACGTTCGACGAAGTCAAGGAACTGCTGCTTACGCTGCTCGACGTAGGCGACCTCGCCCATGCTCTTGTACTTCGCGAGTTCGAATCTGTTTTGTGTTGGGTGGAGCCACCACATCCACATACCGTTGGCATTCGGCGCGTTGCCGAGGCGCAACTCAACTCCCAGATTGCCGCGCACGAAGATAAACTTATCGAAGACCTGGTAGTTGCGAACTTCCCAAGGCAACAGGACAGCTACGAAGACGAGCGCGGAAGCAAGCGCCGGCACGAACCAACGCAGTTGTTGACGCCACCGTCTCCACACGACCCACGCTGCCGCGAAAGGGAGAAAGGCGATGCAGGCGGGATTAGTGAGCGCGAGCACTCCCCAAGTGAACCCCCACCACAGCCACGTACGCAGGCGCGCGTCCTCCTCCAGCTTCAGCGTGAGCCAGACGACGACGGCCAGGAGGAACGCGGACAGACTCGTCTCCCATATCCATTTGATTGCCCAGTACATGCAATAAGGAAACAACGTCCAGGTCCAGCCCGCCCATCGCGCGACTCGGTCTCCATACACGCGGCGTGCTATCAAATAGACGGGAATCGCTGTGAGCGCCGAAAACAGGCTGTTCAAGGTCAGCAGGAAAAACGCTGAAGACTGCGAGTACGTGCCGAACAGCTTGAATGCTAGCGCGGTGAGATAAGGGTAGACCGGTGCAACCCAACTGGTCGGGCCAGTGATGCCGTCAAAGGGGTTCGCAAAGCCAAAGCCGTTGGCGATTGACGCTGCTATCCGGCCGGTCTCGAAGCCGAATGAGAAGTTCTGAAAGCCGTTGAGCTTGTCAAAGGCACGCACTCGATAGGTGCCTAACAGCAGTATTCCCACCACGCGCAGGGCGAATCCCCAGAAAACCATCGCAGCGATCGAGTTGCTGATGCCCGCCAGTTGCGACGCGACGGGGCTACGATCGGCTCGGGGGTGCAAGGAACCTGGCTGCCCAGAGTCGTGTTCTGCAAGCGTGCGACTTTGCATAGGGTGTCGGAACCTGTTTTCGTCGGGAAGCAAGTAGATAGCTTATCATCCTGAGCGCCTGAAAGTGAGGTCACCGGAGGGCAACGACTTCGCGAAAGCGCCCGTAAGCTATTGACAGCGCTAGGACATAAGCCTAGACTGGCATTGACTCCCAAGGTCTGAAAATTCTACGCAGCGGTTGCGAACATCCTTCAGCCGCGATGTGACCGTCGTCACTGTGCGCTTGGTTGGGGTAAGCGGACAATCGGAACAAAGAAATCAGTCCTCAGATGAGGGGCCTTCATGGGCTGGCTGGATAATAGATTCGAAAAGAACTTTCTTGTTACCTCCGTCGACTACGTCTTCAACTGGGCGCGGAAGTCTGCACTTTGGCCGATGACTTTCGGCCTCGCCTGCTGCGCGATTGAAATGATCGCGTCGTCGACAGCGCGCTTTGATATTGCGCGATTCGGATCGGAGGTCTTCCGTCCCAGCCCGCGTCAGAGCGACCTGATGATTGTGTCGGGGACCGTGACGCTGAAGATGGCGCCAGTGGTCAAGCGCATCTACGACCAGATGCCAGACCCGAAGTGGGTAATCTCCATGGGCGCATGTTCGTCTGTTGGCGGCCCGTTCAACACCTACGCGGTTTTGCAGGGTGTCGATCGCATTGTGCCGGTAGACGTTTACGTGATTGGGTGTCCGCCTCGTCCGGAGAACCTGTTCTATGCCCTGCTCAAACTGCAGGACAAAATCGACACGATGTCCATCGCCAAGCGCCCGACCGAAGTTCGCCTTGAAGAGAGCATGGTGGACCAGTTTAAGAACAACGTGCGCATCGCGCAGGCGCAGCAGCAGGAACAGGCTTTGACTAGCATCCAGAGTCCAGGCATGAACGCCTAATTTCTCTCAGAGGTTCACAGAGCCGGGCCAGTGTGCCCGGCTTTTGCTTTGGGGAAAAAGCTGAGGACAAGCATGGGGGAGTTCGTCAGAATCGGAAGCACGGCAGAGATGCCTGAACCGGGGGAGGCAAAAGAATTCGAGGTAAACGGGCGCCTGATCTGCGTCGCGAACGTGGATGGTGACTACTCCGCAATGGACAACGTGTGCGTACACCGAGGCGGCCCCTTGGGCCAAGGGTCTGTGGAGAGGCGGAAGGTCATCTGCCCGTGGCATGGGTGGGAATTTGACCCACTGACCGGAGCGGCGGCGCACAATCCACAGCACCGTGTCGCGATTTACGACTTGCGAATCGAAGGCGACGACGTACTGGTCTACACAACGCCGTTGATCTGATTGAAACTCGTGCTTGAACAGGATCAGCAGGAATAGACTCGGCCATTCGTGAGTCTATGTTGCAGCATGGAAGCGATCTGGTCCACATCGGTTGGACCTATGTTGCAGACGAGGCGATGATCCAAAAATGCCGACTTGTTACTGCCCACGGCGTCGCGTCGAACCTGAACCAGGAGGCCCTGAACAGCAACTGGGTCGAACTTGGCGGGGGTGAGGCGAACGATTTCCGTAAGAGTTTCGCCCACCGCCAGCGGGTGCCTGTACGGACGCTCGCTCGTCATGGCGTCGAAAGTATCCGCCACACTGATCAGGCGAACCGCGATTGGCAGTTCCTCGCCACGCACGTGATCCGGGTAGCCCGACCCGTCGGCCCGCTCATGATGCCATCGAACAACGTCAGGAATCTTGGGCCATGGGAAGTCCACTCCCGAAACGATCCGATGTCCAACGACGGTATGGTCGGCCATCTCGCGGAACTCTTCTGCGTCCAGCGCAGCGGGCTTGCTGAAGATGTGATTGTCGACTGCGACCTTGCCAATGTCGTGCAGGTAACCAGCAGCCTTTATCCCGGAGATGTCCGTCGGCCCCAGTCCGATCGCTTCTGCAATCGCAGCCGCGTAGCGGCCCACGCGCAACGAGTGCCCGTGCACGCTGACGTGCTTGATATCGATAGCTGCCGCGAAAGCTTCCAACGCGTTGTCGTAGAACTTGTGTATAGAACCGAGCAGACGAAGGTTTTCCGTAACGCGATACTCGAGCGACTGCTTCAGTGCATGGTTCTGAACCGCGACAGCGACATAGTTCGACAAAAGCGCCAAAGCCCCTAACTCATCCGCGTCGTAAGTCGAGTTGTCTTCCCGGCGGCCCAACGCAATCGCACCCACAAGCTTGCCTCCGACGCGCAAAGGCGCGAGACAGCGGAACAGTTCAGGCGCGACGTTGCCATTCTTGGTGAAAAAATTGGCGTAGCTGTCTCGTTCCAGACCAACGGGGGAGCGCAGAATAGCCAGTGCGTGCACATGCTTCGGCAGCAGCGGAATCATTGCGACATCTGGGAAAGGCACGAAGCCCTGCGCCGCAAGCGACGTGAGCATTGCGGGCTTGTCGCTGAAGGTGAACAGGACACCTTCACGCGCACCGAGAGCCTCGCGCAGACGCGCCAGCATCACGCTCGCGGTCTCAGAAAAATCACGGTCAGCCGTGATTTCGCTACCGAGATCTGAGAGCGCTCCAAACGTGAGGAGGAGCCGCCGAAAGTTTTGTCGCGTCACCGGCACTCGATCGAGGCGGGAGACGCCAGAGCAAGTTGAGGGTATCACGACTTTCGTAACCCGGAAGAGCGTGGCACACGCCTGCTATTAGTGAGTTTGGTGCGCCGCCAACCCATGGGCTCCAGATTGTTTTGCTCCGTTCCGGCTGCTCACGGCATCTGTACTTACTTGATTTCTCGAGCGGGCAGGTGAAATGAAGATCGCGAACGACGTCACGGAATTGATCGGACGTACACCCCTGGTGTACTTGAACAAGATCACCGAAGGATGCCACGCCCGGGTTGCGGCGAAACTGGAAAGCTTCAATCCGTGCAACAGCGTCAAGGACCGAATCGGCGTAAGCATGGTTCGCGAAGCGGAGCGCGCGGGTACCATCCAGCCGGGTAAGACAGTTCTTGTCGAGCCAACAAGCGGCAATACTGGGATTGCGCTGGCGTTCGTGGCGGCAGCGCGAGGGTATCGACTCATTCTGACCATGCCTGAAACAATGAGCCTCGAACGCCGGGTTCTGCTACGTGCGATGGGCGCGGAAGTGGTCCTTACGCCTGGCCCGAAGGGCATGAAGGGCGCGATCGCAAAAGCACAGGAAATCTTGGGCGAAACCCCAAACGCCTACATGCTGCAGCAGTTCGACAATTCGGCGAACCCGCAAATTCACCGCGAGACGACTGGACCTGAGATTTGGGAAGACACTGACGGCAAAGTCGATATCCTGGTCTCCGGGGTTGGGACGGGTGGAACCCTGACCGGTGTTGGCGAGTACATCAGGCCCAAGAAGCCGGACTTTAAGATCGTGGCGGTGGAGCCTGAGGAGAGCCCGGTCATCTCCGGAGGGCAGCCCGGACCACACAAGATTCAGGGGATCGGGGCCGGATTCATTCCCAAGAACCTGCGGACCGAGTTTATCGACGAGATCATCAGGGTCGATGCCGAACAGTCGGTTGAAATGGCACGCCGCCTGGCCAAAGAAGAGGGCCTGCTTGTTGGAATTTCGTGTGGAGCAGCAGCGGTAGCAGCGGTACAGGTAGCACAACGTCCCGAAAACGCCGGAAAACTAATCGTCGTCGTACTTCCTGATTTCGGCGAGCGTTATCTCACGAGCGTGCTCTTTTCGCAACTGCGAGAGGAAGCTTTACGCATGGAAACGGTCGAGGTGCTCGTCTAGCGAAGCGCCCGTACAAAATCCGCAACACGAAAGCGGCAGCTCGCGTGAGCTGCCGCTTCCCTTCTGAGCCACAACTTCTAGCCACAAGTTCTAATATGTTTGACTGCCCGACAGGACGGCTGCAATCTTCTGTAGCAACGCTTCCGATGTGATCTGCGCATCGTCGCAGGTGCAAATCCCTGTCGAGGGATCGAACTTGTCGCAGCATATGAAGATGACGGGCACGTGGATGTCCGCCCTGGCGCGCTCGATTAGAATTCGCTCTGCATGTGCGGAGACTCCCACCAGTAAAAGGTCGAAACTACGAGTTGACAGCAAATTGATTGCCTTGACCGGCTGTGCAGCACTCGTTACAGAGTAGCCGGCCTTTGTAAGGAGGACATGACGGTTTGTCAGCAACCTTGGATTGTGTCCCAGCGAAAGGATTGAACGTGGCCCGTGCATACATCGCACCCGACTGCATAAAGATTAGGGCAGTATAGCTGCTGAGGAATATAGGTGCGCGCCCTTATTCACCTTATAAGGTAATTTGCTCGTTGGGAGTAAGGCTCGGGTTCTTTTCAGATCAGAAGTGCGCTTGAAGGTCCGAAAAACGATCAACGATCAGCAGCCTGCCTTCCACGTTGTCGGTTAGCACCTTGCCTTGTTCCAGAACCCAAGTCATGTCGTGGGGAATGAACACGGCATTCAGTCCAACAGCAAGTGCAGGATTGATGTCTGACTTGGGGCTATTGCCGACCATCCATGTATTGTCCGCGGCCAGACCGTACTTCTCGACAATAGATCTGTACGTGGGCGGATCCTTCTCAGCTACTATCTCCACAGCCGAGAAGTAGTCCTTCACGCCGGAGCGCTCGACTTTGGCGGACTGCTCGGTGATGTTGCCTTTGGTCATCATGATCAGGTGGTGCCGCCCAGAGAGATACTGCAGCGTTTCAGGCACTCCTTCGAACATCTCAATCGGATGCTCGGCGATCATGTGGGCGAAACTGTGAATGGTTTCGTGCAGCGCGGGCGTAATCGGCTCGACTGAAAGCCGCTCGAATGTCCGCATAAGGGCATGCGCGAAACTATGTAATCCGTAGCCGTGGCTGATGATGCATTCGCGCTCAACGTCATTGAGCACAGCTCGAACTTCCTCGCGCGTGTATTCCTGGTGATTCAAGAACGAGATGAATTCGGCGATGGCGCGCTCGAAATAGATGTTGTTGGCCCACAGCGTATCGTCGGCATCGATCAGCAGGGTCTGCCTGCCGTTGCTTTTTTCGTTCGTTCCCATTGTGATTCCAGCTTTCATCATAAAGGACGATGCGAGCACCTGCATCTGGATGTTTCTCACTTCGGAGCCGGCGCATACGGCCAAACAGGCACAGGGCCGGGACTTACCCGGCAGGACGAGCAAAGCTCACCAAATCCGTAGGTACCCGTCTATCTCTCTGCAAGGAGGCAGTGATGCATAAGCGTAGATCAACATGGATGGGAGCGGTAATCGGTACAATTTTCGCGCTCACCTTTTCGCTGGGCGCGCATGCCGAGGATCTCCGTGAAGAGTTCCACCAGACGTATCCACTTGCGGCCAACGGGCAAGTTTCACTCGCTAATATCAACGGCAACGTGCAGGTCACGGCATGGGACCGCAATGAAGTGAAGGTGGACGCAGTCAAGCACGCCTCCACCGCCGAGAAGTTGCAGGAAGCGAAGATCGTCGTTGACACCAAGACGGATTCCATCGCCATAAAGACCGAGTACCCTCGCGATCGCCGGAATTACAGCAATCCTGCGAGTGTGGATTACATGTTGACAGTGCCGCGTAATGCGAAGCTGCACAAAATAGACCTGATCAATGGCGATCTTACGATCGATGGCATTACCAACGACATTCGCGCGAACTCGATCAACGGAAAGGTGAATGCCCGTGGACTGACCGGGCGCCTCGATCTCTCGACGGTTAACGGTAAGGTGTCGGCCAGTTTCGTCCGTCTGGGTGCGAACAATGTTCGACTGCATTCCGTCAATGGTCCACTAGAAGTAGTGTTGCCTTCTGATGTGCAAGCCGAAATCCATGCTTCAACCCTCAACGGCAGTATCAGCAATGAATATGGCCTGAAGATCAGTCACCGGCGTTTTGTAGGTCACGACCTACGAGGCAAACTCGGGAACGGCGGCACGCTCGTCTCGCTGAAGAATGTGAACGGAAGTATCACGGTGCGTCACGCTTCCGACGGCAAGCCCTTGAGCAAGGCCACCAGTTTGGGATCCCCGGACACCACGGAAGAATCGAAATTGTAGGGACTGAATAGGCACTATCAACTTCGGCTACGGCCGAAAGTCGGGCCATGGCCTCCGACGCGGCCGCAAGATACGGTCCTCGCCCCAGGGCTGTATCAAGCGGTCGCGACGGGAAAATGTCTGATCAGGGGTACAATGTCTCGGCCCGACGCGACGGGTCGCCTTACTTCCTTCCGATCATTAGCAGCGCACCGATTCTCTTGAAGTCCCGCAGCTCTTCTGCGCTCGCGAACCACTTACCCGTGTACTCATCCGGAGTAGGTGTCAGATCGGGTATGCGCTTGGCCTGAACGGAAGCAAAGCTGTGCTTCCTGAGCAGGTCGAGGTACTCCTGCTCGGACCGTACCTGTACCGGCACCTTAAGTTCGCTCACCCACCTTAGGGAGTATGGATTGTCCTTGTACAGGTTGATGAGGATGAACAATTCCCCACCCGGCGCGAGGACGCGCAATAACTCATCCAGTGCCTTGTCCTGATCTGCGTAGTAGTAGAACGACTCGATGGAGAGCACGCGATCAAAGAAGTTGTCCTGCCAAGGAATCTGCTCGGCCGAACCCCAAACGTACATCACGTTCTCGAATTCGCGAGACTGTGCCCGGGCGCGACGCACCATCTCGTCGGACACGTCGAGCCCGACGACCTGTCCGGCATCTCCGCTGCCCTCGCCCACCATTCGAGCCATGATCCGAGTGGCCCACCCCGACCCGCAACCGAGGTCCAGTACGCGATGGCCGGGTTTCAGGCCCATCAACTGGATTGTCTGCTCGGCAATGCTGATGTGGTGTCGCTCCATTTCTTCGCCACGGCCCTCTTCGGCCCAGCGGTTGAACTCCTGCTGTAGACGCTCGTTCGGGGACTTCGGATCCGGCATCTTGCAACCTCCACGCGATTTAAAACTTCTATGCTACAGTTGCCGTCCGCTATGGCTCAATCTCCGCCTCAGTCGCACACCGGGCCTGATCCTTCGCCTGCAGAGCGCAAGGACGCAACAGGCGGTCTGTACTGCCCTCGCTGCGCCCGCGAGGTCGACGATCCCCTAACATGCGGAGACTGCTCCGCTGTGATTTGCCGAGTGTGCGGAACGCCGCTCGAGTCGCCTGACGACCTCGCCTTTGGATAACACATGAGCATGCCACGTGCCGCCTCTTCCCAACCAACGCCGTCACTAGGCGTAGTGGAAGGTTCCCGGCCTGGCCTCGTTCGCGGTCTCTCCCTGCTCGACTCTGTGCTCCTGCTGTGCGGCGGCATCATTGGCTCCGGAATCTTTTTGACGGCCGGGCAGATCGCAGAGCAGGTGCGCACGCCTGGCCTCTTCCTGCTCGTGTGGGTAGCGGGAGGCATGATCAGTCTGCTTGCCTGTTTCGCATTCGCCGAACTGGGTTCAATGTTCCCCAGCGCAGGTGGCCAGTACGTCTACCTTCGCGAAGCATACGGCGAGTTCTGGGCTTTCCTTTATGGCTGGATGAACTTTGCCGTCAGTGGCGCCGGTACGATCGCCGCTCTGGCCGTTGGATTCGCCGAATACTTCGGCGTGCTCATTCCGGTCTTCAGCGCGCGAATTCCTGTAGCACATATCGGCGGTTGGGCCTTCACTCGGGGCCACGCCGTAGCAATCGCATCAATCGTCGTCCTTACCGCGATTAACGTGCTTGGGTTGCGTCGCGCAGCGCTGTTTCAAAATGTCGCCACGTTCCTGAAATTTGCAGCCATAGCCATCTTTGTGGCGCTGGGATTTCTGATTGGGAAGGGTTCCTGGTCGAACTTCACCGCACCCGCCGAACCGAATGTTGGCGTATCGCCATTCGCAGCGTTTGGCGTTGCACTGATCGCCGTCTTCTGGGCTTACGATGGCTGGGTTTACATCACCTGGGTTGCTGGCGAGGTAAAGGACCCGCGGCGGAATGTCCCACGCGCCCTCGTTATCGGGGTGATCGTGGTCGGAGTGCTCTACATCGCACTAAACGCGGTCTATCTGTACGCCCTTCCCGTGGCTCGGATCGCCGGCGAGACAACGATTGCGCAGACAGCCGCTGTCAGCCTCTTCTCACCTGATGCTGCCGGTTGGCTCGCGGCTATGATCGCGGTGTCGTGCTTCGGCGCAATGTCCAGCGGGATTCTGTGCTACGCGCGCGTGTATTACGCGATGGCAATGGACGGAACTTTCTTCCGCAGTATGGCATACGTCCATCCGCGCTACCGCACGCCGTCGTTCAGCCTTGTCGTGCAGGGAATCTGGACGGTCGTGCTGGCGCTCAGCGGAACGTACGAGCAACTGTTCACCTACACCATGTTCATGATGGTGCTGTCCTACGTGGCCACTGTCGCCGGTTTGTTCGTTCTGCGGTACAAGCGTCCCGATGCTCCCCGCCCCTACCGATGCAGCGGATACCCTTGGGTTCCGGCTCTATACATCCTTATCGGCGGGGCATGGGCCCTCAACGCCGCAGTCGAACGCCCGACCGAGGCGGTCGCTGGAATAGCCATTTGCCTGATCGGTGTGCCCGGCTATCTGTATTGGCGTCGCCGTTCACAGGCCAGGCCAGTCGCCCTCCCGGAAAGCACTCAGCCGTAACTCGAAGAAGAGACGCGGTGTTCGAGAGACAAAGCGCAAACCCCGCGCCCGCACGCCTCATCTTCTACAACCAATGCCCAGCGAAGTTCAGACCTGCACATCGGGCGCTCCTTGCCCCGCTGACTATGATCGCTTTGCCTCCATCTACAACAGTTGGATGGCAGAGGATTTCTGCATGCGCGCGTGGCTGGTGATCGAGAGCCTCGTGCTACAAACGCTCAACCCGGGCGCTAAGATTCTGGACCTTTGTTGCGGAACCGGGCACATGGCTCGGCTTCTTCTCAACTCTGGTTTTCAGGTGACGGGTATCGATGCCTCCGACGAAATGCTCACTTTCTCTCGGCAAAATGCTCCGGCAGCGACCTTCGTGCGGGCGGATGCTCGCGCATTCGATCTCGCCTTATTGGGACAAACCCGGTCGTTCGACGCCGTGATATCCACCTTCAACAGCTTCGCACATCTGCCGACCACGGCGGACTTATCGCTTGTCTTTCGCAATGTTCGCGATTGTCTCCATTCGGGTGCTCCGTTCCTTTTCGACATCAATATGGAGGAGGCTTACTTTTCGAGGTGGCACGGATCGTTCGGCCTGGTTGCTGATGACCGGGCCTGCGTAGTTCAACCCAGCTACGATCATCAGCAGCGCATCGCCACAAATCGCATAACAATTTTCGAAACTCAGTCGCCGCACTCCCATTCATATTCCCGATCAGAGTTCACGATCACGCAGAAGTGCCATTCGGAGTCCGATCTGCGCGCAGGCCTGCATTGCGGAGGGTTCGCGACTGTGCAGGCTTTCGATGCTGAACGTGATCTGGGAATGATTGGCGAAGCAGGCAGAACTTTTTTTCTGTGCCGCTAATCCCATCTCGATGCGGTAAGCTTCTACGGGACGGAACGTATGGTCTACCGCTCAAAAAAAGACACGCGCAGCATCGCTGTGCTGTGCATCGCCCTTCTGGTTCCATTTGTAGCGGCTATCGTTCAGTTTGCGTCGCGAACCCACTGGGCTAGCGGACTCGTGCTGCTGATGTTCGATCTCTGCATCGTGAGCGTCAGCTTCCCTCTGGTGTATGAGCTAACAGGGTCCATGCTTCACGTGCGCAGCGGCATGCTGCGGTGGCAGATTCCGTTCGAGGACATTCTCGCGGTTATCCCCACCCGCAATTCACGCAGTTCCCCGGCGTGGTCCCGTGATCGCCTGCTAATCGCTTATCGAAAGAATCGGAAACTCATGCCCCTGATGATCTCGCCCGAGCGGCAGCAGGAATTCATCCAGGAGATCACCGGCAAAATTCCCGCCCTGCAGTTTGACGGTAAGGGCTACGCGAGAGCAGACGCATTCGTCTCGTTATAAAGGACTGCTGCTATTTCAGCTTTCGCCCGATCGGCTTACAATCACTTCACCACACAGTCCAGATATGGCTTGATAATAATTTCAGATCGCCTATGAGTCGCCTTTACACCCCGTTTGTCACCATCGGCCTGCTTGTCATATCGAACGTCTTCATGACTTTCGCCTGGTACGGTCACCTAAAGCACAGAAATGTGCCGCTGCTGAAAGTCATTCTCATCAGCTGGGGAATCGCTCTTTTCGAATACTGTTTCCAAGTGCCGGCGAACCGCTGGGGTTATGGCCGCTTCAACGCCGCCCAACTAAAGACGCTGCAGGAAGTGATCACGCTGACGGTGTTCTCGGTTTTCTCGATCACATACCTTGGTGAAAGCTTTCACTGGAAGTACGCCGTCGGATTCGCGCTGATCGTGCTGGCTGTCTTCATCATCTTCAAAGAGTGGTAAATCGGACTTCTGGTGGCTGGTTCTGAACCATTATTCTGGTCCGAGCACATCGGATAGGGCGAGCTAGAGTTCTCGCATTGAACAGGTGGGTAGCAGTTTGAGACCTCGATACTCAACCTGATGGATTGGCCTCACTGCTCATTTTGGGATAAGCTGAACAGCTTTCGCTTCCGGCTCCTCTGACCTGCCGGTTGCACGGGATTTCGAACAAACATTTCAATCAGGAGCGAACTCATGAAGCTTCTTGTGATCGGAGCGGGCATGATGGGTTCGGCGGCCGCCTACGATATGGCGCGCTCACCCGACGTTGACTCTGTCACCCTGGCGGACACCGATGCAAAGCGCGCGAAGGAAGCCGCTGCTCGGGTCAACAAGCTGACAAAGTCGAAAAAGGTCCGTCCCGTGCAGGTGGACGCGAGCAAAGAATCGGCGGTTCGCAAGCTCATGCGCGGTCATGTGGCCGCTTTATCAGCCGTTCCCTATTTCTTCAATCTCGGGCTTTGCAAGGCGGCGATTGAGGCCGGCTGTCATTTCGCAGATCTCGGTGGGAACAACACGGTCGTTCGCCAGGAACTGAAGCTGGAGAAAGCTGCGCGAAAGAAAAATGTCTCCATAGCCCCCGACTGTGGACTCTCGCCTGGCATGGCCTCCATTCTGGGAGGCGAACTGGTGAAGCGCCTCGGCGGCAAGGCCGATGCCATTGAAGTCTATGTCGGTGGATTGCCGATTGAGCCCAAACGACCGTTCAACTACCAACTCGTTTTCAGCGTCGAAGGGCTGATTAACGAGTACGTCGAGCCTGCCCGCATTCTCCGCAAAGGAAAGCTGGTGACCATCGAACCGCTCTCCGAGCCAGAGGTCTTCATCATGAACGGATTCCCGCCCCTGGACGCTTTTCACACGTCGGGTGGGACCTCCACCATGCCCGAGACCTTCCAGGGGAAGGTAGGCGAGTGCTTCGAAAAGACACTGCGGTATCAAGGCCATTTCGCGATAATCCGCGCGCTCTATGATCTGGGCCTGTTCTCGAGCCAGCCCATGAAAGTCGGCAAGCAACAGATCATCCCGCGCCAGTTGATGACCAAGATCTTCGAGGAGAAGTTCGCCGGTGACGAACCAGATGTGACGATTCTTCGAGTCGAGGGTCATTTGAAAGACAAAACAGCGAGTTTCACCGTTGTCGATCGCTATGATCCGAAGACAAAGATGACCTCCATGATGCGCACTACTGCGTGGCCGGCGGCGATTGTTGTGCAGATGATGGCCAGTGGCCTCATCGAAAGACGCGGAGCCATCCTGCAAGAACTGAATGTACCTGCGGACCTGTTCATCCAGGAAATGGCGAAGCGAGGCATCAACATCGAATACAGTGAAGTACCAGATTCAGAAGCGGCTGAGAGCAGGGTGTTGAGAGCGGAGGCGTAAGTGCGTTTTCTCGATCGTTTGCAGCCCTTGGGGCTTTTAGTGCTTCGCGTAGTGCTCGGTGTCATTCTCATTGCGCACGGAAAAGGGAAGGTGTTCGGCGGACTCGGAAGGCACATGGAGTTCGTCGGAAGCCTTGGGATGCCTTCCTGGCTCGGCATCCTGTCGGCTGGGACCGAATTCTTCGGCGGCATTCTTCTGGTTGTTGGGCTTCTAACCCGTTTCGCCAGCGTAGCGGCACTCATTCAAATGCTCGTCATCATCTTCAAGGTGCACCTTAAAGGTGGCCTGATGGGCAGTGAAGGTTATGAGTTCCCGCTCAGTCTCGCTTCGATGGCTTTCCTGCTGATCTGGTTCGGCGCCGGCCCCATCTCGCTGGACTGGCTGTTCGGCGGACATAGAGGAAAGCGCTGAAGCCGTTTTGACATACGACTGAACAACGAAAACGGCAGCGCCGATCCGCTGCCGTTTCTCTTTATCCAGTTCACACGCATTCGCTTCAGTAATCTCCCAGCTCGACTATGGCTCGATAGACATCCTTCGCCTGAGGAAGAATTTCGTCTTCGAGTATCGGCTGATAAGCAACGAAGGTGTCCTGCGCCGCTACCCGCTTCACTGGAGCATCGAGATCGTCGAACAACTCGTCCGCTATCCGCGCGGCTAACTCGGCACCGTAGCCCCAGCTCAGCATGTCTTCATGCGCAACAATGACGCGGTTGGTCTTTCGGACTGACTCGGCAATAGCTTCGAAATCATATGGATTGAGCGTTCGAAGGTCTACGACTTCAACAGAGACACCATTCTCGCGCCCAGCTCGTTGCGCTGCCTGCAACGCTCTCGGCACAACAGCGCCGTAGGTCACGATCGTCATGTCAGTTCCCGGCTGAACAACTCGAGCCTTCCCAAATGGGATCATGTAATCCGGTCCCGGGTAGGGTGCGCGCCCGAACGTCTCGCGATAGAGCCTCTTGTGTTCCAGGAACATCACAGGGTCATCGCAACGTATGGCAGTACGCAGCAATCCATTCGCATCCAGCGCGTTCGATGGAAAGACGACCCGCATGCCCGGTGTATGCGTGAAAAGACTCTCACCAGACTGCGAGTGATAGATCGACCCGCCCGTCAGGTAACCGCCGATCGCGACTCGAACCACCGCTGGACAAGAGAAGTTGTTGTTTGACCTCCACCGGATTAGCGGCAGTTCGTTCCTAAGCTGCTGCATCGCTGGCCAGATGTAATCGAAAAACTGTATTTCTACTACAGGCTTCAGCCCGCGTGTGGCCATGCCGACAGCTCGCCCCACGATGTTTGCTTCTGCCAAAGGCGAGTTGAACACACGATCGGGACCAAATTCACACTGTAGACCGGCGGTCAGCTTGAACACTCCGCCCTTGCCCTTCACAAGTTGCTGGTTGAGGTACTGTTGCCGGCTGCAATCCGCAACATCCTCGCCGAACATGACGATGCGCTGGTCGCGCCTCATCTCGTCCCTCAGACAGGCGTTGATGAGGTCAGCCATTGTTTTCTCGCCGGACGTTTGTGACGGTTTCTCCGATTCCGCTGCCGTCGTTACACTGGCTGATGCGAAATGCGGCTGCGTCTCGAACAGCTTCGACGTCGGATCGAGATCCGGAGAATAGACGTACAACGTCTCGGATCCCGGCTTAGGCAGTGCAGCTTCGAGGGCGCGGTTCGCCGCTTCCTGCACTTCGTTCTCAACTTCTTTCTCGAGTTGGTCTATACCCTTCTCATCCAGGATACCTTCACGAAGAAGGAACACTTGAAACCTGGTGATCGGGTCGCGCTGCGCGTCGCGCTCGCGTTCCTCTTGCGGACGGTAAAGCCGCTCGTCATCCGAGAGTGAGTGCGAGTAGGGCCGGATCACATGGCCGTGAACGAAAGCCGGACCATTGCCGGCGCGAATGTAGTCAACTGCGCGCTTTACGGCTGCGTAGCTGGCGATCGGGTCGGTGCCATCGACTTCCTCGAAGTGAAAATTGGGAAATCCGGTGACCAGCTTGGAGATGTTCCCGCCCGCCGTGCCAATTTCGACCGGCACCGAAATCGCGTACTCATTGTCTTCCACGAGGTACAACACGGGCAGCTTATTGTTTGACGCCGTGTTCAGGGACTCCCAGAATTCACCTTCGCTCGTTGTTCCATCGCCGCAGGATACATAGACAACCTCATCGCCATGGAAGCTGACGTCCTTGAACTGGCGGTAGTCGCCCTCGCGCTTTTCCGCTGCTTCCGGGTGCTCGACGAAGTACCGCCCGGCCTCTGCGCACCCAACCGCCTGCAGAAACTGTGTTCCGGTTGGCGACGACTGCGTGACAATGTTGAGTGCCTTGTGCCCCCAATGGGAAGGCATCTGGCGTCCGCCGGAATTTGGATCGTCCGCTGCGCCGACTGCCTCTAACAGTTGCTCGTAGGGCGTCATGCCCAGTGTCAGGCATAACGCACGGTCACGGTAGTAGGGGTAGAACCAGTCGTAACCGCCTTTCAGACACAGCCCCGCCGCCACGAGCAGCGCTTCATGACCTGCGCCCGAAATCTGGAAGAATATTTTCTGCTGTCTTTTGAGAAGGATCTCGCGATCGTCCAAGCGCCGGGACAGATACATGAGCCGATATATCTGGATCAACTGTTCTCGCGTTAGTCCTTCGTGTTTGCCCTGGGCGGTAATCTTCGGTTCGGTAGTGGTGGCCATCCACTCTCCTTGATTTTAGCTTCCGAGAGATCTCGTAACTGGCGCGTTTGGCTTATGTCGTCGCCAATGCGGATTTCATTTCTGCTGTAATGCTTTCGGGTCCCATGTCGGTTGGACTCTGGGCCACTGGATCGAAGATCCGACTTAGTGTGCTCCAGCATCCGTTCAGCCGCAGTCGTATATGGACGCGAAGAGCGGATATACTGGGGCGTTGCCGGGCTTGGCGCACGGCTCAATGATTGGATGCGCGGTTACCCGCAACTAACGAAAGATGTAACGGAAACGCTTGACGATGCTCAAAATGAATCGGCCAATCCCGACAGACCGAATCAAGCTGCTGATATTTGACCTGGATGGGACCCTGGTTGACTCGCGACAGGATCTCGCCAATTCGGTAAACGCGATGCTGCGTTGGCTTGGTCGGCCTGAACTGCCTTGTGACGTGATCGCGACCTATATCGGAGACGGCGCACCTATGCTCGTCCGCCGGGCTCTAGGCGACCCTGAAGACGATGCTCTGGTAATGGAAGCGCTTGAGTATTTCATGACGTGGTATCGCGAGCACAAGCTTGACAACACTTACGTGTACTCCGGGACAGTCGAGACGTTGCGGGCGCTTCGGGCCGCGCGCAATGGCACGCTGACAATGGCCGTGCTTAGCAATAAGCCCGTTAACCCTTCGCGCGCTATTGTTGAAGCGCTCGGCCTGGGCGAGTTCTTCTTCCAGACATATGGTGGCAATAGCTTCCCGAGCAGGAAGCCAGACCCGACAGGAGCTTTCAAGCTGCTGGAAGAGGCTGGGGGCGTCAGGCCCGACGAAACCATCATGATCGGTGATTCCCACAATGATGTCCTCACCGCCAAGAACGCTGGTATGTGGTCAATCGGGCTGACATACGGGCTCGCCCCGCAGACGCTGGAGATTTATCCGCCTGACATTCTCATCGACAGACCCGATGAACTGGCCGCAGTCTTCGGCTTTAATGTCACTGCCCATGCGGACGCATCCGCCGAAGTCCCGCGGGGCGAGGGTTTTACTGGCTAGAACTGTTCGAAACCGGGCCATGTGGTGAAGTAGTCGTTTGCTCGCTCGTTAAACCGCGAACGATGTGGCAGTTCAACCAGGCATTCAAGCCCGAGTTCATCAGGGAGCGTGTGATATGGCCATTCTTGCTGGAACCATAGCGGTATGGGTCGTGCTCGCTGCCTCTGTTATCTTTCTGTTCCTGAGGCTGCGCAACGTCCCATCAGCTCGTAATTATCTGTGGACCAAGGTCTTTGCCGCTTTGCTCATGGCGTTAGCATTTGGGTTACGCCTCTCACCTCCTTACGTTAATGTCGCGAACTGGCTCGTAGGGATAGGTCTCGCAATTTGGGTTTTGGCCACAATTCTGTTCCGGCCACGCCGCCATGAACGACCGTTGCGATGACCTATAATAGAGAGATGCCCACCCGCTCCGATTCTGTTTAGTGCCGCATCGGACGCGGCGCACACCGATCTCCGGCGTGGGGGCTCCACCAGTTCGCGAATAGTCGAGGACGATGGATTTCAAGCTCACCAGCGAATATAAGCCCCGCGGCGACCAGGGTGCCGCGATCGAGTCTCTCGCTCGCGGTGTATATGACGGTGAAAAGCATCAGGTTCTGCTGGGAGTCACGGGTTCGGGCAAGACCTTCACGATGGCCAAGATCATCGAGCAGGTGAACCGTCCGGCACTCATACTGGCCCACAACAAGACACTGGCAGCGCAGCTCTACCACGAGTTCAAGAGCTTCTTCCCGCACAATGCAGTCGAGTATTTCGTATCGTATTACGACTACTATCAGCCTGAAGCCTACATTCCGTCCGGCGACGTCTATATCGAGAAAGAAGCAACCATAAACGATGAACTCGACAAGCTGCGTCTTTCCGCGACGAAGTCATTGTTCGAGCGTCGGGACTGCATCATCGTCGCATCAGTAAGCTGCATATACGGCCTAGGTTCACCGGAAGCCTACTACGGCATGTTGCTCTTCCTCGAAAGAGGCCAGAAGATCAAGCGGGAAGACATCACTCGCAAGCTGGTCGAGATTCTGTATGAACGCACGAACGACGACTTTCGGCGCGGCACGTTCCGGGTGCGCGGTGATGTCATCGAGGTCTTCCCCACTTACGACGACAGCGCCTATCGTATCGAACTCTTCGGGGACGAAGTCGAATCTCTTTCCCAGATCGACCCGCTGTTCGGAACCGTAAAGCAGAAGTACGTGCGGCTGCCCATCTACCCGAAGTCGCACTACGTGATGAAGCCCGAGCAGAAGAGCAGCGCGGTTGAATCGATCCTGAAGGAGTTGGCGTGGTGGGAAGTTGAACTCGAAAAGCAGGGGCGGTTGGTCGAATCGCAACGCGTTCACCAGCGCACGCGCTTCGATCTCGAGATGATCAAAGAGATGGGCTACTGCCACGGTATCGAGAACTACTCGCGCCACTTTACCGGGCGACTGCCGGGCGAACCGCCTCCGACATTGCTCGACTACGTTCCACGTGACTACCTGCTGTTCATCGACGAGTCGCATCAGACGGTTCCGCAAATTCACGGCATGTGGCACGGCGACCGTTCGCGAAAATCAACTCTGATTGAGTACGGTTTCCGTTTGCCGTCGGCACTCGACAATCGTCCCCTCACGTTTGAGGAATTCGAAAATCGCGTTAACCAGGTGGTGTATGTTTCTGCTACTCCCGGACCTTACGAGCTGACTAAGGCAGCGGGTGTTGTTGTTGAGCAGATCATCCGGCCCACTGGCCTGCTCGATCCTCAGGTCGAGGTTCGCCCCGTCAAAGGTCAGATTGACGATCTGCTGCACGAGATCCGAGCGCGTGTGGCTAAAGGGGAGCGCGTGCTGGTCACGACTCTCACAAAGCGTATGGCCGAAGATCTTGCCGAGTACTACAGCGAAGTTGGCGTCCGTTGCCGATACATGCACTCGGAAATCGAAACACTCGAGCGAATCAAGATTTTGCGCGACCTTCGAAAGGGCGAATTCGACGTGCTGATCGGCATCAATCTCTTGCGCGAAGGCCTGGACCTGCCCGAGGTGTCACTCGTTGCGATTCTCGACGCTGACAAGGAAGGGTTCCTGCGCTCGTCGGGTTCGCTGATCCAAACGATCGGCCGATGCGCGAGGCATGTCGAGGGCCGCGCGATCCTCTATGCGGATCGCATGACAGACTCGATGAACAACGCCATCAACGAGACAGATCGCCGCCGCGCAATCCAGCAAGCTTACAACGAAGAGCACGACATAACACCTCAATCGATTACCCGCCGGGCCGACATGTCGCTCGCCGCGATCGTGGGTGCCGATTACGTCGAATTTGCGCCCGAACAGGCCGACGGCATACCCGAGTTCAAGTCCCAGGACGAACTCGATACTTACATTGCCCGGCTCGAAAACGATATGCGCGAAGCGGCCAAGAAGTTTGAGTTCGAGAAAGCCGCGAAGCTGCGCGACACGATCCGGGAACTGCGAACGAAGGAGTTCATGTTCGCCTAGCAATTCAGGCGAGTCAAATGACAGTGCTGGTGCACCACCTTTTGGTGCCAGATAGGTCCAGGAAATCTATCGGACGAACTCCGCGTAAGAGGTTCGACTTGGGGGTAAGTGTCGCAGATGAAAAAGGGCGGGCTCTCGGCCCGCCCTTTATCGCGCATCATCTCGACTCACTCCGCTTCGCGCAACGTCTTCACATGTTCTTCTAGTGCGCGCGAATACTCGCGCTCTGCCTGAAGCTCCGATTGCAACTTCTTCACCAAGCCTTCCAGTCTCATGATCTCGATTTTCCACTTCTGAACGTCGAGCGTTGATGGAGTGCTGGTCGGAGCAACCGTCCTCACCGGCATGAGCTGTCGCGCACCGGGTGGGGGAGCCTGCACGCTCGGATCTGGAACACCGATTGATGACGAGGTCCTCGCATTCGTGTCATTCACTCCGGCCCCCGTGCGCAAACCCGGCGTGCTCGCCGGCAGAGGCGGAATCGGGTTAGTGATAGGCGGCGTGGCGCCGAGCGGCCCTGCGGATCGCCCTGCCGTGCGCGCCTGGAACGGCATTCCGGTAGCGGGCGCAGCAAATATGCTGCTCAGCGCAGCAGATGCTGCTGTCGCTGCAACCGGTGGCGCCTGTTTTGCTGCCGCCCTCGGGTTTAGCAATCGCCTTACCCTGCCAATCAGGTCTTGCGGCTGAAACGGCTTACGGATCAGTTCGTCCGCTTTTACAGCGAACGCCTTCTCCGCAACTGCACGGTTCACCACGCCCGACATCAACACCACCGGCGTCCTGTTCAGACGCGGATGCTGCTTGATGAACTGGCAGACTTCATAGCCGTCCTTTTCAGGCATGATGAGGTCGCTGATGACTACGTCGGGTGCAACCTGTTCCATTTGGCTGAGCGCTGTCATAGCGTTGTGACACGCGACAACGTTGATGTTCTCGCGGCGGAACGCGATTTTGATCACCTCGCGCATGGTGGCGCTGTCGTCTATGAAATAGACCGTCGGTGTCTGGCTCATTGGAATTCTCCCTCTGCCGTGCCGCGCTCCTCATCAAGTTCCCGCAAGGCATCCAGCATCAGTTCGGTTACCGATCGGAGAACCGTCCTGGTTGCCGCTGTGTACCCTGGCACGAACTTGTAAACGCCCTTCTCCAGCCCTTCACAACTCTTAATGATATGCAGCACTGCGTCGTCGCCGATCAGATCGCCTGCTTCCGCGTGCGAGACTTCGCCGGCATCGAAGAAAATCACGCCATCCATGCTCACAGCGTTGATGTGCAGCGCTCCCGTCTGACGCGAATGCCCGAGCATTTGTATGATCCCCGGCAGGTCAAGATGCGAGAGGCTGCCTTCCAGCGCTGTCTGTTCCGTATCCAGCATCTGCGTGGGCTGAAAGCCTTCGTTCCGGCTCCGGAAAAACGTTCGAACCTGCGCCGCGATGGCTTCCGCCCCGATTCGGCGATCGATGTAGTCGTCGCATCCCGCCCGGAAGGCCTCCATGAGCGCGTGCTCACCGCCTTCCCCCATTGCTACCATGGCGACGTTTGCGGTCTTTGCATCTGCACGCAGGATCCTGGAGACATCGAAAGCGCCCATCTCGCGCAAGTTCGTCGAACATAAAATCGCGTCGGGCATATTCCACTCGAGCATGGTGAGTGCATAAGAGGGCTGCGCGCTGTGCAACACCTCGAACCCTTCGTGTTTCAGAGCATCAGCAAGGCGCCGCGCAAAGAATACGTTGCTGTCGATAATCAGAACTTTTCCGGGTTTCGTGATGGACGTGCTCACTGACGCACCTCCGCCCAATTGTTCGCTGCTCGATGAGCTTCGGTGTACGCAGAGAAGATTCTGGCCAGATTCACTACCTCCACGGTCTGCTCTCCGATCTTCAGCGTGCCCGTCACGTACTCATCCGCTCCCTCCGGTACGGGCTTTAGCTTCGCGGTAACCAACTCACATTCCCCAGTCACCGGAATGGCTACCCACTCTCCCTCAGAAGCATTCCGTCGTGCAATCAGATAGAACTTACGTATCGGCGCTCCGGGCCCAACGAGCACTTCCGCTACGTCGAAGACCGGGACGATACGGCCACGTCGCACAAGCACCCCCGTCACCAGCGGCGTCGTATGCGGAAACGTGTGCAGACGGTCAGGCTGGGCGAGTTCGGCCACCGCATCCGCAGGCAGTGCGAACCGCTTTCCGCCTACCGGAAACAGCACGTACGAGTTTGCGCCCGCCATGCTCATGAATTGAGTTCCGTCGTAGAAATTGCGTCGCCCAGTGCTTGCATTTCCACTTTGGTCAGGAATGCACCCGGATTGACTATCGGGACTACCTCATGTTTTGGCTGTGCGCCCAGCAAAGCCAGGCCGCGGTACCAATTCCTCTCAGCGCCTCGGAACGCATTTGGCAGTGGGTGAACTCCGCAGACTTCTGTCATGCGATCGATATCGCCAACCAGCACCGCGGTTTTCGTGTTCCGTAACACCAGCACACGTGTTGCGCGCGCCGGCAACATCTTGAAATGCACAGTCGCATCCACGACGAAGTAGAACTTTCCATCACGCAATAGCGAATACCGCACCTTACTGTTCGTCAGGTCCGGTGCAGTTCGCAGTGGTTTCAGACCCTGTGCATTTCGGATCTCGTCCACAGCCGTCGCCGCGATCGCAAACGTGCTCTCTCCGACGCGGAAAAGAATGACTGGTTCCCCGCGCTGAGTAGCCCTCCGTTGCTCGCGCGGCGATCTCACAAAGCTCCAACCTTTTGCGCGCCGTAGACGTAAAGCACGCGCTTTTCGATTGCTGGATAGATCGCGTCAATCCCGAGTACGGCATCCACAGCGCCCGTCTTGATGGCCTCGGACGGCATCCCGAAGATGACTGATGTCGCCTCGTCTTGCGCCAGGACAAATCCGCCGCTGTTTTTCACCGCGCGCACACCTCGCGAACCATCGGCGCCCATGCCGGTCAGTACCACGGCTGTTGCCATAGGTCCTGCGAACGTTGCCACCGTCTCCATGGCCAAATCGGCGCATGGTCTGTATCCGGCGACCCTGGGACCATCGTCCAGCGTGATTCGTCCTGTTGGCGAGACGCGCAGGTGATGCGAGCCCGGACACACGTACAGACTGCCCGGCTTCATCAACTCGCCCTGTTCTGCTTCCTTCACATTCAGCGGCGAGATCTCCGCAAGCTGTTGGCTGAACTTCGACGTGAACGCTCCTGGCATGTGCTGAATCAGCAACACTGCACCTGGAAAGTTACCTGAAAACTGCGGCACTAATCGCATCAGGGTCTGCGGTCCGCCTGTCGAAGCAGCGACGACTACCACTGGGAACCGCTCTGTCGCCCTTGCTGGAGTCGAAGAAAACACCGGAGCTGCCCCGGGTGCCGGCCCCTTCGCCGAATTTCCGTCTCCGTTGCCGCCGGGACCTATCTTCGCCAGCCCAAGGGTGGCAGTCGTTCCGGCGTCCGCTGTCGAAACATCCGTTGTTGTCGGCCGCATCGCAACGCGCGATGCATTCCTAACTACGCGAACCTTCGACGCCACCTTCAACTTGCGGCATAACTCTGCTCGAACGGTGTTCATGTCCAAATCGATGGCTGCTGAGGGTTTGGTTACGAAATCAATCGCACCCAGTTCCAGTGACTTCAAAGTCGGCTCCGCTCCGTCACGCGACTCCGAACTTACGATCACGATTGGCCGCGGGTTCGTGGACATGATCACTTCCGTTGCCTGAAGTCCATCCACGTGTGGCATGTTGATGTCCATTGTTATGACATCCGGCTTCAGCGTCTCTGCCGCAGATACGGCCTCGCGCCCGTCCCGTGCAGTACCGATCACCTCAAGTTGCGGGTCCGCATTGATGATGCTTTGCAGTACCCGGCACATGAATGCCGAGTCGTCTACAATGAGCACGCGAATTTTCCCCGACTCGCTCATCCCCGTTCCTGCGCTTCCGCGGCCGCTTCAACAGCATGCGGCTGCGCTCCGTTCTCGCCCGCAACCATCCGTTCCGACTCTGCGGCGAAATCCAATTTCGCCGCGCCTATCAACCTGGACACCACTGCTACGAACTGTTCTTCCTGCACTGGTTTCACCAGAAACTCGATTGCACCCTGCTTGATTGCTTTGTCGCGGTGCTTGGCTCCAGCCCTCGACGTCACTACCATGACCGGAATATCTGCGGTCGCGGGATTCTGGCGGAGGTGAGCCATCAACTCGTATCCATTAGTCCGAGGCATCTCGAGATCGGTCACCACCAGATCGCAGCGACTCTGGCTGACGATCTCGAGTGCCTCCAGTCCATCACACGCAAGTCGCACTCGGTACCCAGCTTTCTCAAGCATCCGTCCGACGAACTTGCGCACGCTGATGGAGTCGTCCGCGAGTACCACCACCTTCTCTTCCGGAACCACCTCGATCGCCGCTTTCGGCACTTCACCCGATGCCAATGCACTCGCGCCCGGGAAGAATAGTCTTGCCGCGTTCGCTGCTGTGACGAGAGGCCGCCGCTCAACGGCTTCGCCTGCTATCAGACGATTCACATCAATCATCAGAATCAGGCTGCCGTCCGGCGCAATAGTCACTCCGGGGAACAACTTCACGTTCCGCAGGTACTCGCCAAGATTTTTGATTACGATTTCATCTTTTCGCAGGACTTCTTCTACCACGATGCCAACCTGTCGTCCTGCGACATTTACCAGCACCAGCCGGTAATACCCGTTCAGCGGCTCAATTTCTTCCAGTCCAAGCTGCCGGTCCAGCCGCACGATTTCGGTCACCTGGTCTCGCACCTTGGTCAACAACTTGCTTCCGACTTCTTCGACGTCGCTTTCCTTGATGCGCCTGATCTCTTCCACAAATGCAAGTGGAAATGCGAACACGTTCTTGCCGCACCTTACGAACAGCGCCTGCGAGATGATGAGCGTCAGCGGCACCTTTAGCGTGAATCGAGTCCCAATACCTTTTTGCGACTCAATTTCGATCTCTCCGTTGAGCGCGGTGAGGTTCGCCTTCACAACGTCCAGCCCGACACCTCGGCCAGCGAGTTCGGTCTTATTCGGTGCCGTTGAAAAACCCGGCTGGAATAGCAAATCCTGGAGGTCGCGCTCGCTCAGTCGCTCAGCATCTTCGGGCGCAACGAGTCCGATTTCTACCGCGGTCGCCCGAATTTTCTCGTAATCCAACCCGCGACCATCGTCCTCGACCTCGATGTAGATGTGATTGCCGCGGTGATAAGCGCGCACAAACACATTGCCGTTGTCCGGTTTACCTTGTTCGTACCGCCTCTCAGCGCGCTCGATTCCATGCGCAACTGCGTTACGCACCAGGTGCAACAACGGGTCCGCAATCTGCTGGATGATGTTGTTGTCCAGTTCCGTCTCAGCGCCCGAGAGTTGTAATTCCACTTGCTTGCCGGCGGCTTTGGCGGAGTCACGTACTGTTCGCGAGATTCGCGTGTAAAGGTTCCCGATTGGAACCATGCGAGCGGCGGTGATTTCATCCTGCAGCCGATGCGCCAGTTTGGTGAACTCGTCAATGTCGGAATCGACGCGACGAACAAAGCCGTCGAGTTGCGTGAGAATCTCTGTGATGTCAGCGGAGATTTCCGTCAGCGATCTCGACAGGATGCTGAACTCGTCGTAGCGATCCATTTCGAGTTCGCTGAATTCAGCCAGCGACGAATCGAACTTTTGCGAGTAGCTGGAGTAGCCGCCACGGAACGGAAATGCTTCACCCGGACCCAACCCGTTCACAGCCGCCGCAAACGCGTTTGACCGGAAACCGTCCGGTGCTCCCGGCCCGTACGCTTGCCCATCTTCCACTCGGAGCGACTCGGCCGGGTGAACCCCCGTGATCCTGCTGAATTCGTATTTCTCCTGGAACTCGGTGATCTTGTCCGACATGCGTGCTTTCGAAAAGTTCAGCACGTCTGCCAGTCTCTCCAGTTCCGCCACTCGGCCAAGCATTCGCGTACGGTTAATTACCAGTTCGCCGACCGCGTTCATCATGCGGTCGAGTCGCTCCAGTGCGATTCGAACGGAACGAGATTGCGGGATAGCACTGGGCTCTTTCTTCAGCCCAAGGAGCGGATCCACTTCTCCAAGCGATACCGTCTTCTCCGCAATTGGTGCACTTAAAGCCGCCTCGCTTTTGGCCGATCGGAGTATGGGACCACCGGCAGCAGCCAGAACTGCATCACCCTGAGCGGAGCGGAGGACCTGCGGTTCAACAAGCCTGGAAGTGCTCTCATCCTCAACACAGGCTGGTTGCTGTTGGGTATTTCCGAGGGTTGCGCCATGGATCGCGTCGCGAGGAGCCTGCTGTTCACATGCGGGGAGCACGCTTGGCTCACTGGGGAAGTCCGGCATCGCCGCTGGCACGGTTCGCGCTAGCGAATCGAGAAGCAGGTCTTGCTCGCCGGCGGCAGTCGGTGCCGAATCCGTTGGCTCCTCTATCCGGACCGGTTGGACGAGGTCCGTCAGAACAAGCGGATTCGCTTCCACGTCCACCAGACGCGAGGCAACCACCTGCTCTGTGACTGTATGTGCCTCAGCAGTGGCGGGGGCATCCTCGGTTTCGCATTCGTCCGGCGCCAGACGTCCGATGCGTTCCAGCAGTGTTTTCGTCGTTCGCTGTGCCGTAGCTTCGCTCGGCCACTGCCGGTAGAGGAACTTCTTGAGCGTATCGACCGACTCGAGGCACAGGTCAACGATTTCAGCACTCGGCCTCAGTTCGCCATCACGCAGCCGGCCAATCAAGTCTTCCGCCCGGTGTGCTACGAGTGCGATTCGCGGCAAGCCAACTTGCGCCGCCGATCCCTTAACCGTATGCATCGCCCGGAACAACCGGTGTATGTCTTCGTCTTTTGGATTGGTTTCCAGGGCTAGCAGACACTCCGTCACCGTCTGCAGATGCTCTTCGACTTCGGGGACGAAGAACTCCAGGATTTCTTCGGGCACGTCGCCATCGGGCGGGAGTTCGATTTCGCGAGCAACGGGTTGCCGTTCGTCAAACGGCGGGGGCACCGGTTCAGGATCTGGTGAAACCGGGGCACCAACTGTAGGAGCAATCGGTACCGGCACTGGTTCAGCCGGCAAAGGCACGGATGGAGTATCCACTACCGGCTCCTCAAAGGGCGCAAGAACTGAGACGTCCTCTGTGGCGGCTGGGCTGTGGTCAATCGCCGAAGACTGATGCGCACTTTCTGCCGGAGTGGCTTGTTCGATTTCGCTCGGCAGAGCTTCGCCCGGTTCTCCAGCAGCTATCACGTACTGATCATGAACCAGGGTGGACGCATAGCCGTCCTCAACGTGCTTCGAAGACTCGCTTGCATTAGTTGCAGCCTGCGGTTCCGGCTCAGCGGGCGTTTCCTGCTGATCTTCTCCTGGCTGCTGAAACGCAAATGGATACTTCGCCTTGAATGCTGCAACTTCCTCCACGGCTTCTGCGGAAGTCGTGTTGATCATCCACAAGTCGGACTCGAGGACCGCTACCGCTTCGGAAATGAATTCCACTAACGGGCCGGCTGCGTCAGCACTAATTCCAACGTTTGTTGCGTACTGAAAAATGTGCGCCAGTTTCGCCGCAACTTCAGAAAGCAACGGAAAGCCATACATCCCCGAGGATCCCTTGAGCGTATGTGCCGCTACATACAGACGCTCCAGATCATCTGGCGCCGGATAGGGATCCAACAGGATTCCGCCGTATTCGCGCAGGAACTGCAGATGTTCGCTGGCTTCCTGCAGGAAGACCTCGACGAATTCCTGTCCTGGCGAACTCACTGCGCCACCTCGCCTGCCGGTGCGGGACGCACACTGGTAATGTCGCTCGGCTTTTGGTAGATCCTGCCATCACCGTGAAGGATTGTGTTGAAGCGCACCGGCGCGTTCGCCACCGTTTCAGCGTGCCCCAAGAACAAGAATCCGCCCGGCTCGAGATATTCATGGAAGCGCTGCACCAATGCTGAACGTCGTGCTTCGGAGAAGTAGATCAGCACGTTCATGCAAAAGATGCAGTCGAACCTACCCACATACATGGGCTGCGCAAGGTTCAGCGGAGCAAAGCTGACTAGACTTCGTATGCGCGGCTTCACCATGAACTGTTCGCCCGCTCGAGCGAAATGTGTTTCGACCTGCTTGGGAGTGAGGTTTTTGATATCGCTCGGGGCATACACACCCCGTTCAGCGTGTTGCAGCGCATGACGGCTAATGTCCGTCGCTAGTATCTGGACGTTCCACGCGTCCATGAACTCCAGCGTGTCTGCCAACACCATAGCGATCGAGTAGGGCTCTTCACCCGTAGCGCAACCTGCACTCCAGATACGCAGTTTGCGCGGATTCTCCCAGAACTTTCTCATGTGCAGTTCCGGCAGGACCTTTTTCTGGAGTGCGTCGAAGATATCCGGGTAACGGAAGAACGAAGTTTCTTGCGTTAGCAACCGCTGAAGAAAAGCCTCGTACTCCACGTTCGAAGTTTTGATCACCCTGAGCAAGTCGCTGCCGTGTGCAAGCCGCTTGGCAGCGACATGTTCTCGTACACGGCTGGCGAAGAAACGCTCTCGTGATCCGTCGAAGAGGATACCCGATCGGCTCTCGACCAGCAGACGCACTTCAGCCAACTCATGGTCCGTCACAACGGGGTCGCTCCCCTGCCCGGAACCCCACGTTTGCGCTGTTCCGCTCCCCTGCCCTGCGGCCACCAACCCGCCCGGATTGTTTATCGTGTCACCCATTCGTACCGAAGAACCTGTTTTCGCCTGCTGCGTGCTTCGAGCCTTCGCCTTGACGCATCTACCTCACGCTGGCCACAGCTTTGGCCTGCGTGCCGTTCGCTACCTTGAATTGCGACAGGGCTTCGTTCAACTGCTCGCTGAGTTTCACCATCTGCTCGACCGTCTGTGCCGTTTGCCGTGCACCCTGAGACGTCTGCCTGGTGATGTTCGAGATGATCTGCATGGCATTAGCAACACCTTCCGTGCCACGCACCTGCTGCTTCGAAGCCAACGAGATTTCCTGCACAAGCTCAGCCGACTGCCGTACGACGCTTGAGATGGCTTCCAGCGCTTTGCCGGCCTGGTCAGCCAATCGCGCTCCGACTTCCACTTCCTTCGTGCCTTCTTCCATCACGACCACGGCTTCGTTCGTTTCCGCCTGAATCGCCTTGATCAACGCCGCAATGTCTTTGGTGGCGTTACGCGAGTGTTCGGCGAGTTTGCGGACTTCGTCAGCAACGACTGCGAAGCCACGGCCGGCCTCGCCTGCGCGAGCAGCCTCGATGGCTGCATTCAGCGCCAGCAGGTTCGTCTGCTCCGTGATGTCATTGATTACGTTAATGATTTCGCTGATTTCCAGTGACCGGTCGCCGAGCGATTTGATCTTCTTCGCAGTGGCCTGCACCGAAGCCCGAATGCGTTGCATTCCTTCCAGCGTGTCGCGAACGGCGCGGTTGCCGCTCTCAGCCGCATCCAGTGCGCGACGTGCCGCTTCCGCGCTGGCTTCAGCGTTGTTTGACACCTGCTTCATCGAGACCGTCAGTTCCTCCACGGCGCTTGACGTGTTCGTGATTTCCTGGTCCTGTTGCGTGGCGCCATTCGCCATTTCTTCCGAAGCGACTAGAATTTCGTTCGCACTGCTCGAAACGTCGATGGCAGCCTTGCGCACGCGTTCGAGCACCTTGGCGAAGTTATCGAGCATGTAGTTGACGGAATCCACCACGTTGCCCAATGCGTCCTGCGTCACCTTGCCCCGCAGCGTGAGGTCGCCCCGGGCAATCTGGCTGACGATCGTAAGAAACTCCGTCACCGAACGCTGAAGTTCCTCCTGCGCCTGCTGGTTCGAAGCTGACTTCACGAACCGTTCCGCCGTGCGATTGAGGTTCTGGGCGATAAAGCCAAAGTCATCCTCAGACTCAATCTTCGCCGCAGCCTTGTAGTCGCTTGCGGCCAGCCGTTCGGCAAAATCCGCCAACTCATTGACTGGCTTCACGACACGCCCACTCAGCAGCATGCCGAGCACCGCCGTGACCAACACGGCAACAAACGCTGCGCCGAGGAACTGAAGCCCCGCGGCCTGCGGCAGCGCGCCAAAGTCGAGCACAGACAGGCCCCCGCTCTTAGATCCGGCGGAAAACGCCAGTGCCAGCACCGCCAACAGTGCCACCAAGTTCACCGCAACCAGCAGCCAGATGGTCGAATTCAACCGACCTTTCATACCGACCTCCGCGCAGCGCACGCCGCGCTCACCAATAAACTCGGAATAAGAACTGCTAAATCACCGGCACGCGAAACGCTTCGACTAGTTTCTTCAAGTCAATCGCTAGCGCCAAGCGGTCATCCTGGCGCAACATGCCGCAACAATGGGGGACATCTTTGGGCGCCTCATGCACCAGAAGCGGCTCCCGTGTCGTATAGGTCCCGATAACGTCATCGGCAGCAATGCCGACCCTCAAGTCTCCCCGCTCGCCCTGCGCCGGGATTTTTGCCACCACTACCCTTTTTGGCGGCAGGTCCGGCCTTCGGCCTTCGCTTACGGCGATGTCAATGACAGGCACTATGGATCCGCGCAGATTGAACACGCCCATCAGAAACGGCGGTCCGAGCGGTAGTCGCGTCATTGCCGGCCAATCTACAACTTCTTCAACGTCGAGCACCGCCAGGCAAAATCGCTCGCGCCCAGCGCGAAAAATGCAGTACTGCCGCTCCGGCTCAAGTTGCTCGGGCTGCGTCAGTTCATTCGTATCGGCAATGAGCGCATCACTTTCGAGCAAGTCTCCGGCAGCATCGGAGGCACTCACCGTCTGCCGTCCGGATTTCCATTCTTCCTGCATTCCTCTGCGCCCTCTGCGTGAACTTCCGGTCCTTCTGCGTACTTTCCTTTACGCCGGCAGAAATCTCTGCACTTCGCCGAGCAACTGCGCCGGCGTAAATGGCTTAACGACGTATCCGTCGGCACCCTGCAACTTGCCCCAGAACTTGTCGCTGTCGCCGTCTTTTGAAGTGACCAGCACTACCGGGATCATGTTGTACTCGGGGTTGTTCTTGATCTCACGGCACGCCTGGAATCCATTCCGTTGTGGCATGACAACGTCCATCAGAATCAGACTCGGCCGTTCCATTTCGATCGTCTGTTCCAGCATCGTTGGATCGCTGATCGCTACTGGCCAATAGCCTGCCTGCTCCAGGACGGCTTGCATTAGCCTTATCTCCGCCATCGAATCGTCAACGATTAGTATTTTCTTCAGCGACACAGGGCTCTCCCCGAACTACTCCAACTACACGCACAGCAATTCCCAGACCAGAGATCCTGGCCTCAACGACCTCGCGACCAACTCGCGTAAGCTTCGCTTTTCAGCACCTTACGTCCGCGTCAGCCCGCATACGACGGAGGCGTAGCCGGATGCGAGCGCTTCCTTGTCTCAGACTGAGACCGTTTCTCAGCGATGTTCAATTCTGTCTCAAGTGAAGACATGCGCTGCACAACCTCGTGAATTCGCAGCGCCATCGTGTGAATTGTGTCGATCTGGTCACGCACCTCGACTGTAAACGCACCAGGTTCCAACAGAAGCAGTTCGGCATTGCCAAGCACCGAGGTCAGCGCGTTATTCAGCGTGTGCCGCATCTCGAGCATGTAGCGCCCCAATGTCGCCGCTCCCTCATTCGCAGCGGCTTGCGCTTCAGCCTTTCTCGCCCTCTCGGTTGCATCCACCCTGCGCAGCGCCTCTCCGCTGACTAGAAGCAGTGCTTCCACCCATCCCAGGTAGTCACGCAACACGAGTACCCGCGGATGTTCGTCCCGGACAGTCTTCACCAGTGCGGCATCCCTGATCACCGCAATGACCGGCTTGGCGTCTTCGAGTTTCGTCAGGGCGGTGAGCATCACCTCAGTCCGTACTCCGCCAACGATAGCTACGTCATAGGGCGCGCTTACAGAACCATCTACCACCGCACTGCTCACTACGGTGAACGCGGGGACGCTCCGCTCCGTCATCCACCGGTTCACGATCGTCCGTGAAAATTCCACTTCATCGGAAATGATCAGTACTGTCGGCTGCTTCATCACGTTCTCAGTGTCAGTTCTCAGGTATGACGGCGAGCTGCAATGCGTACGATTGGCCTGCTCGCCTCCGCTTTCTTACGTCTTCACGATCCAGTTCTTGACCGGACGCATGAAGCGGGCCGCAACGGCTGTTCGCCCGCTGTGATACTGCACTCCGATCACGAACACGTCGGTTTCCAGCGATCCGTCTGTGTTCGTAATCGTCAGTTGGTCCGCAAACTCTAATGGCAACGACGAAGCAAACAGCACCTCGTTGGGTGTGCCGTATTCGATAACTGTGGTCTCGGTGAGCCCAACCCCGCCGACCTCGCCACCCGTCACCCGCACTGGAATCCGCACCGGCGTGGCATCGGGAAAGAACTCCGCCAGCCTGGCGACAATCGACTGTGCCGCTATTCCAGACGCAACACTCTGCAGGTCCCCGCCGTGGGACATTACCATCTCTCCCGCGGGCGCTCCTTCGCGCCGCGAATTAACAGCGGTCTCTTGAGACACCGGCAACTCTCCAACTTGACTTGTCTACGCGCCCATTTCTGTCGGCGGAACGCTGCGAGGGCACGAAGAACCGGATACATCCTGTGCAAGCCGGGAACCAAAGTGGCAGGTCAGGACTAAGATGCTGATTTTGTGCCACTTACGGTGTTTCGGCACTCGTTCAGTGAACGTTTGATTCTCACCTTGAAACAGCCGGGTCTCAGCGAAGTGGGTTGTGTCTCACGTCAGGTGGTGGTGCGAACCGGCTTCAGTGTGAGAACAAGCCTTCGCGATTCGTCCGACGAAGTTGAAGGCTTGAGGCGCGTAGGCGTGGAGCGCTATTGCAAAGCATGACATCCAATTGCACTGATGATTCGTACGCGTGATGCCCTCCCCCTTCGTCTTGGGTTCCCGGTTAAGGTGCTGGGCAAGCCGGGGCTGAAAAGCAACGACTCTCGACGCTGGCAAAATGAGCCTCATCTGAAGTTCTCACTAGCGTACTTGAGCGAGATTTTCGCTTACCTTGAAGCGGCCGACATACGCATGTACCGGATGTCCTCCGACCTGGCGCCCTACGCGACTCATCCGGACATGCCGCAGTTCCATAAGCAGGTACGGGAGTGCTCGCAGCAGTTGAGAGATATCGGCACTCGTGCGCGCAAGTTGGGCTTTCGGCTGTCGTTCCACCCTTCTCAGTACGTCGTCATCAACAGCCCTGACGAGGGACTCGTAAAGAGGAGCGCGTTGGACCTGGAAAGTCAGGCCGAAATGCTGGACTGCATGGAACTGGGTCCCGAGGCTGTTGTCGTCATTCACGTAGGTGGCACATACGGTGACCGGCGCACTGGTTGCGAACGCTGGGTGCGAAGCTACGAAGTCCTACCGCGACACGCGCGTTCCCGTCTGGTGCTTGAGAACGATGACCTGCGTTACAGCGCAGCCGACGTCCTCTGGATCCACGAACAGACAGGCGTGCGGCTCATCTTCGATTACCAGCACTTTTGGTGTAACAACCCTGAAGGGCTGGAACTGCGCCCCACTTTGGAGCGATTCTTGCGCACATGGCCTCGCGGCGTTCGCCCGAAGGTGCACTTTTCGTCTCCCAACACTGCCATGCGCGAAATTGAAAAAAAGAACGCAGACGGAAAGAAAGAGATCGGCTATCAGCAGCCGATCTGGACCGGCCACGCCGATTTCACCAACCCATTCGAGTTCGCCACCTTTATGCGCGCCATGAACGGCCTTGAGTTCGACGTAATGCTGGAGAGCAAATCGAAGGATTTGGCACTCCTGCGTCTGCGAAAAGATCTGCCTCGATATGCGGCCGATGTCGCAGTAAGGTTCGGGCTAGTCACTCAGGAGAAATCGTTGCAGACCGCCTGAACGTTGCTGTGCCGAAATGAGGTTGGCGGCGACAGCCTAATGCATAGATCCTTCGCTGGGCTCAGGATGACGCGGCTGCTCAAGGCGGTTTCGAAGGTACGCACCGCGAGCATACCTCACCCGTTCTGCGCCTGCGCCCCGTCCAGGCCCAGCTCCCCTGCCTTTGCTTTCATAGCCTCGATGCAGAATGCGATGTGTTCTTCCAGTTCGACTCCGAGTTCGGCGGCGCCCTTGATGATGTCATCACGGCTGACGCTGCGGGCGAAGGCTTTGTCTTTCATCTTCTTGCGAACTGATTTTGCGTCCACCTCGGCGAGTGACTTGGAGGGCTTCACCAGGGCGACGGCGGTGATGAAGCCGGCCAGTTCGTCGCAGGCGAAGAGGGTTTTCTCAAGAAGCGACTCGCGCCGAACGCCGGAATAGTCGGCGTGCGACATGATCGCCCTGCGAATTTCTTCGGGGTAGCCACGCTCTTTCAGGATCTCGTTTCCCTTAAATGGATGATCTTCCGCGGAGGGATACTTCTCGTAGTCGAAGTCGTGGATCAGGCCGACCACGCCCCACTTCTCTTCATCTTCGCCGTACTTTCGGGCGTACGCGCGGACGCAGGCTTCCACGGCCAAAGCGTGCTTGCGGAGGCTCTCGGATTGGGTGAATTCAGTCAGCAGATCCCAGGCGGCTCGACGGTCCATTTCTTTCTTTCTCCGGGTTTCTTCCGGTCTTTTTGGGTTTTTCTGGATTGTTCCCGACAATTCTAAGGGTTTCAACGAAAAAACACTTGACTTCTAATGTTCTTACCCTAAAATCCGCTACAGCTTGCATTTGACAAGTGCAAGTGTAGATGCCCCGCTCTGGCATCTCCCAAACCGCATGGCTACTACTCTCGCACCCGTGGATGCACGGGAAGTTGTGAGATGTGACCACTGTCATCTAGTTCAGTTCCGTACTAACAACGGACTTTGCCGCAGGTGCCATGCGTCCCTCGATCCGGATGAACCGGAAATTCTGGCGCCAGAACCTGTAGCGCTACCCGTTTCTGAAAACACGGGGACATCCGCGCTTCAGGTAGCCGCCGCAATCCGCAGTCTCAGGCAGCGTAGCGGTATGAGCCAGCGCCAACTCGCTATGCGCATGAATGTACCCCGGACCTATGTGTCCAAAATCGAAAATGAGAAGGCCACGCCGACCTTGTCGTCTATAGAACGGCTTGCACAGGCGCTGAATGTAAGCGTGCCGGAACTGCTCAGCGGAGCCAGCGGCCGCGACACCGAGGTTCGCGACCTCCTCAAGGACGACTTCATTGCCGAGATCGTGCCCTACCTGTCGCAACTGAACGGAATGCAGTTGACCAGCGTTCTTTCGCAGGTACGTGACATGAGCCTGCACATCAGGAGAACCGCGTAGAGCTTAGAGTTTCGCGTCCAAAACAGCGAACCCGGCGTCAATCGCGCCGGGTTTGTTATTTAGAGACCTCAAGGGGTATATCTCTCTAGAACCTGAACGTAAGTTGTGCCTGCAAGGTCCTCGGCGCCACAAAGTGCGTTCCGCTGAAGGTTGACAGGAAGTTGTAAAGCGCAACCTTGTTTGTGAGGTTAAGCGCGCTCAGTTGCAGGTCCCACGTATAGCGGTCGCCACGGAACAGATTGTCCATTCCCATGGCCAAATCGAACAGGTGCCGCGGCGCGATGCGGGGCGGGTTTTTGTCATCATCTGCCGTGCCCGGTGCTGGAATGCGGACGCGGGTCGCCCCGAAGTCCGGCGACGAGCAGGACCGGATAGGTGAAGTCGGCGTGGCGAATGTGTTCCCGCAGAACAGGCCGATTTGCGCCTGCTGATTCCCCGTAAACGTCAGTGCGGTTTCGAGATCGGGCACCTCGCCAGCAACCAGTCCGCTTTCGTACCTCCAAGTGAAACCGATCCACGGCGCCTTCCTGCTGAACTGGTACTGCAAATGGGTCGTTTGCTGGAATGCCTGGTCGTGATCGATGCGGAACACGGTGGCATCGACGGGCGAGTTGAACAGAATGCCGCCGATTTCAGGTCCAAAAAATCGCGACCGGGTGTGACCAAGAACCGAGTATGCGGTCAGCCCGCGGTAGGACGGAAAGTTGACACGCATCGACACGCCATCAATCTTCGACTTGCGCCACTGAATTGGGAAAGCTAATGGCGTGTTCAGGATCGTGTCGAAATCGTAGTCGCCAGTTGTGAACTTCCAGAAGTAGTCGCCTGTGACGACTAGTCTTGATCCGAACGCCTGCTGGAATCCGACGTTGAAATGATTACGGCGCGCCGGGGTGATGGGGTTCTCGCCGAAGGCCCCGGACGCCAGCCCACCTAGCCCGGTCGAACTCGAAACGATTAGGTTCTCGTTATAAGGAGTAAGAAAGACCCGCCCGTAAGCAGCACGGAGAACGGTGCCGGTTCTGGCGATCGTATAGGCAAGCCCAATACGCGGCTGCACGCCGGACGCCTGAGTCAGGCCGTTGTAGTTGTCGCCACGCAGGCCGAGCATGACGTCCCAAGGTCCAAGTCTGAGCGTGTCTTGAGCGTAGAAGGCCACCTGCTTGATGTCGGTCCTTCCACGGAAGCGAAACGTCGAACCGCCGCGCGTCAAATCGATTGGCAACAGTCCGGGTTCGAAAGCCTCGTTCGGAACAAGACCCGCTGTTACGCAACGCGCTGTATCGGCCACGCCCGGAGGGGCCACCGGTACGCCGGCTGCATCGGCGCAGGGCGAGTTGAATGTCGGATCCGTTATGCCAATGCCAAAACGTTCTGACAGGAAAGTATGCGAAAACTGCCCTCCGATCTTCGCGTTGTGAATGCCTTTCACATAGGATAGGTCCGCCTTGAACCCCGCGTTGGTGAGCCTTCGGCCTTGTGAAAGCGTTACAGGCTGATCTGAGAACACGTCGGCGCTCGGGTAGTACGAAACCCTGTCCTGCCGAACGTAGGCACCCGTAATGAGTAACGTGTTCGGGTTGAACTGGTGTGTCCAACTCGGTGCAATGTTGAAAGACTTGAGTTGCTGGCGCTGGTCCTGTCCCGCCGCCTGCTGGTCGTACGTGTTCGGAACCTGGAACCACGACCTTGCGACCGACAGGTTGAGGTGCAACATGTCGGTATCACCTAGCTGGTAGTCAATGTGGTCCAGAATGCTCTGCGAGTTCCCTTTCGCGTGCAGCGGACGGAATTCCGGCGTGTCCAGGAAGCGATCACTGTTGGCGCCGCTCACAGAAAGAAAATTGCCGAAGTTCGTCCCACCCATCCCGAAGTTCAAGTCGACGTTGGAAGTTCCAAACGAGCTATAGCCAGTTGTCAGGCTTCCGGTCGGCCTCGTCAGGCCAACACCCGACTTGGTCGACGTGCGGACTATCAGGCTGGCTTTGTCTCCAAATTCCGCTGGCGCCACGCCGCTGATGACCTCCATGGAGGCAATCGCGTCCGGAGAGAGCTGGTTCGAGAACACCCTGCTTTGCTGGTCCGAAATCGACTGATTGTCGAGCGTGAAAGTTGTGTCGGCGTGCTCACCAAGGGGATGGAACATACCGTTCGAGTCAGCTACGACTCCGGGAGTGGCCAGCGCGACGATGGAACTCAAAGGCGATCCGGAATGCTGAACCGGTAGCTTCGAGATGAGTTCATGGCTCACGTCGGTATGCGCGACCGGCGTGCTTTCGATCAGGTCTTCAGAACCGCCCTCGACGGTAATGGCGGTCTTCGCTGTTCCCACTTCCATTGTGATCGGCAGGCTAATCGGTACCGCAGAGCGCACGTCGAGGTCTTTCGACACCGATGCGAACCCCGGCGCGGTCACGCTAACGTGGTAGTGATTGAAGGGGACCTGACGAATGAGGTAGCGACCGTTCGCGTCAGTCGTGGCGGAACTGCTGAACCCCGTTACCGGGTTTGACAAGGCTACAGTGGCATTAGGAACAACGGCTCCAGTCGGATCTGTGACCACACCCTGAATTGTCCCGGAACTAACCAGCGATTGCGCGGGCGCCGCCGCAACGGCTGACAACGACGTCAATACACTAGAAGCAACTAAATACAACAGCACAGGGCCAATAGCCCGATGGATACTCATGATTGCGATTCTCCATATGCGAAGACGAAATTCGTGCCGGATTCCGGCGGTTTGGGTTTCGTCAGGCCTGTGGAGGTGGGCGTACCGAAAGCGCAAAAGTGAGCAGGTGGGCGTGGGATCTGATGTGCTCCGGCGGAAGTTGCCGGTCGTTGAAAGTTGCGGCAAAAGCCGTAGTAGCTGCGGATGCAAATGCCGGCGAGTGCGCCGCCACGCAAAGAGTACACGCGGAATGCGAAACGGAGCGGCCAGGAGCTGACTCGCTTACACCGTCGTCAGGTGAGACAAGTGCGACTGGGTGGGTGTGAGCGACCTCCGCGACCGAGGCGAAAGCAAACAGGAGTATGCACAAAACGGTGAAAACCGTCTTCGCTGCTCCGGGTTTGCATTTACCGTTCCACATTGCACTAGATTGGATGCGCAACTAAGGTCCGCACGTACAAACCTTTTGTATCACACTACAAAACGCGAAAGCTCAGAAGCGGCATCTCACAAACGTGAACCGCTCGATTGCAAGTTACCCCACCCTGTGTTAGGTTCAGCTATTCAAAGAGGTTAGCATTGCGCGTAAGCATACCTGAAGGCTTGGATCGCAAAGCGGCTGAGGTGTATTCCAAGCTTGATCCGGCACGCCTTCCGCACCACATTGCCATCATCATGGACGGCAACGGCCGGTGGGCCAAACGTCGCCACCTCCCACGTGTGGCCGGTCACCGCGCTGGCGCCGAAGCAGTCAGATCGACTGTCGAGACGGCTGCGCGAATCGGAATTCCCGCTCTGACGCTATATGCGTTCTCCGAGGAGAACTGGAAGAAACGCCCGAGGACTGAAGTTGCATTCTTGATGGAGCTTCTGAAGCGCTACCTGAAGCAAGAAGTCCCCACCCTCAATGGTAACAACATTCGTTTGAATTACATCGGGCGCCAGCACGAGCTTCCACCGGACGTTCAGGACCGTATGAACTGGGCCCGCGAAGCCACGGCCAAAAATACGGGCATGGTATTGACGCTGGCGCTGAACTATAGCGCCCGCACCGAGATCATGGACGCCTTCCAGTCCATCGTAGAAGCTGCCATGAACAACGGCGGAATGACGCATGTCCAGCTAACAGAGGACATCGTTAGCCGGAACCTATACACCGGATCTTTGCCCGAACTGGATTTCGTCATCCGCACCAGCGGCGAGATGCGTCTTAGCAACTTCCTGCTCTGGCAGGTCGCTTACGCTGAGATTTTTGTCACGAACATGCTTTGGCCGGATTTCCGTGGCGTACACCTGCTGGAGGCCATCGGCGAGTTTCAGAGACGCGAACGCCGTTATGGCGGACTCCCTGAGAGCGAGACAGACCGGGCTGAAATTGCTGGCAAGCCCGAGACCACGAAAGCCGCGCACCTGACCGCTAAATGAAACGTGTCGCAACGGCTGTTGCACTCATACCTATAGTTCTGGTCCTGATCCTGCGTGCACCGCAACCGCTGCTTGCTGCAGTGGTTGCGGCAGTCGCAGTGCTTACTGTCCGCGAAATGCTTCAGTTGAGCGAGCGTTACGGCGTGCAGCCACTGCGCTGGCCAACTTATGCACTCGTCGTGCTGGTGTTCGCTGCGGTTGCTGTCGGACGCGGTACGCCATCCACCCAAGAGATAGCCATACTGCTCGGGACGGGCGTACTGTGCGCGTTTGCGCCCTTCGTGTTCGCCACCTTTGCAATGCCGCGACAGGATCTGCGAACCGCGTTCCCGGCTGGTGCAGTGAGTGTATTCGCCCTCACCTCGGTCGCCTTACCGCTTGCGTTCCTCGTGCAATTGCGCGGAATGTGGGTGGCGGCAGTGCCGGGCACCATCTGGATACTGTACCTGCTCGCAATCGTCTGGTCCGGCGACACATTTGCAATGTACGCGGGCAAGGCATTTGGCCGGCACAAGATGTCTCCGCGAATCTCTCCGGGCAAGACATGGGAGGGCGCTGCGGCATCGCTGATTGGCAGCGTTGCGGTTGGTACATTCGTGTACTCGAAGGCTTACGCGATCAGCACCGGGCTGGAGCGCATAAGTCTTATCGATCCCGACCAGGCGTATCGAAACGTGTTCGAACCTACAAATCTCGCGCCAATCATCCTGCTCAGCGCGTTCATCAATATCGCAGCGCAACTCGGCGACCTAGTCGAGTCGCTGATTAAGCGGGGAGCGGGCGTGAAAGACTCCGGTTCGTTACTCCCGGGTCATGGCGGGATGTACGATCGCATCGATGCCTTGCTATTCGCCGCGCCGGTATTGTGGGTATACGCCGTGCTGCACGTGCTTTACGCAGGTAACTGACTTTCGCGAGGTACTCGCATTACCTGCGCGATACAATGAAGCCGACTCATGAAGAACATTGCTATCCTCGGCTCCACTGGCTCCATTGGCCGCAGCACCCTGAGTGTTGTCGATTCATTCCCGGACCGCTTTCGGGTCGTATCGCTCGCAGCGGGGAACAATCTTGATGCCGTCTTCGAGCAGGCTTTTAAATGGAAGCCCCTCGTAGTTTCGGTTGCCAAGGAAGAAAATTCCCACGAGCTTCGAACCAGGCTGGAGCACGCCGGACTGGGAGACATTGAGGTCCTGAGCGGAGCGGAAGGCAGTGTTCGTGTAGCTACTCATCCGCAGGTGGATTTCGTTGTTAGTGCCATCGTGGGCGTCGCAGGACTTGAAGCCACCTACGAAGCCGTGAAGGCTGGTAAGAGCATCGGTTTGGCTAATAAGGAATGCCTTGTGGCAGCCGGCGAACTCATCACCGCCGAAGCCCGCCGCCACGGCAAACCCCTGTTGCCGATCGATAGCGAACACAATGCTGTGCATCAATGCATGCGCGGTGGCATTTCAGCAGAAGTCGACCGTGTGTGGTTGACGGCCTCAGGAGGCCCGTTTCGTAACACCCCTCTTGCCGACTTTGAGAACATCACGGTGGAGCAGGCTTTAAACCATCCAACGTGGAAGATGGGCAAACGGATCACGATCGATTCCGCGACAATGATGAACAAGGGCTTTGAGGTAATCGAGGCTTGTCGTCTGTTCGATGTTCCCCCAAGCCGGGTCGAAGTCGTGGTGCATCCCCAGTCGACGATTCATTCTATGGTCGAATTTGTGGACGGCAGCATACTTGCACAGCTCTCGGTAACAGACATGAGACTGCCCATTCTGTATGCGCTGACGTGGCCCGACCGTATTCCTTCAGACCTGAGGTTCTCGATATCTAACCTCCGACATCTGGACTTCTGCCCTCCAGATATGGAAAAGTTTCCATGTCTTCGGCTTGCTTACGAGTCGGCCGAGGCGGGCGGGGCCAAGACCATCGCCCTCAACGCGGCGGACGAGGTGGCAGTCGCAGCCTTTCTCGACCAGAAAATCGGATTTCAGGACATACCTCGAGTGATTGGCTCGGTAGTTAAAGAAACTGAGGCGATCAAACCTGAATCTATAAAGAGGGTATTGGCTCTGGATTCCGAAGCTCGATTGAGAGCAGCGGAAGCCGTTCTAAACCTGTCACGCAGTGCTGTCTCGCACCGGTGATCATTAGCCCGGAGTAGATTAGGTTTTTCATGCAAGCTTTCCTCACCAGTGTTATCGCCATGGCGGTTGTGCTCGGGATCATGATCGTGGTCCACGAGTTCGGCCATTTTGCGGCTGCCAAGCTGCTGGGTGTCAGGGTCGACGTCTTTTCCGTCGGATTCGGCAAGCGTCTGTTCGGATGGCGACGCGGTGAAACCGACTACCGCCTTTCGGCGATTCCGCTCGGTGGTTACGTGAAGATGGCCGGCGAGAATCCGATGGACCAGCGGACAGGCGACCCGGCAGAGTTCATGGCGCACCCGCGTTGGCATCGGTTCATTATCGTCGCGGCTGGCCCATTCATGAACATTGCCCTAGCTGTGGGCCTGTTGACGGGTGTCTTCATGGTGCATTATGAGCACCCTGTTTACCTCGACCAACCCGCCGTAATCGGCTGGGTTCTTGAGGGTTCGCCTGCCGACAAGGCCGGCATTCAACCCGGTGACCGCATCGTCCGAATTGGAAAGTTCCAGAACCCGACGTGGGAGGACGTCCTCCCGGAAGTGGTTCTCAGCCCTAATCAGCCGGTCAACATGGCCGTGCAGCGCGGCAACCAGATCCTGGATAAGACCGTCGTTCCAACTCCAGTCGGCCGGGAGCAGTTCGGCAGCCCGGGGTGGCTGCCAGATCAGCCCAACACCATTACTGAACTGGATTCCGGCATGCCGGCGCAACAGGCGGGCCTGAAGAACGGTGACGTGATAGCCGCCGTCAACGGCATTCCCATGAAGTCCATGCCCGCGGTCGCTCGGTACATTCAGGAGAACGGAGAAAAGCCGGTCGAGGTAACAGCCTTCCGCGACGGAAAGCAGCTCACGTTTACCGTGAAACCGATGCCGAGCGAAGTGGATGGTGAGAAGCGTTTTCGAATCGGCATTCGGTCCGATCCGCAAAAAGTTGTTAAGCTTCCTTTCACCAGAGCGTTTGCCAAGTCCATCGAGCAGAACAAGAGAAATTCGCTTCTGATACTCGAACTTGTGCAGAAGATGGTGCGCCGGCAGGTTTCGATGAAGCAAGTCGAAGGGCCAATCGGGATCGCTCGCGCCTCCGGAGAAGCCGCCCGGCAGCCGGGTTGGACGCCGCTGTTGCTGCTCATGGCTGCGATTAGTCTGAACCTCGGCATCTTTAACCTGTTCCCGATTCCGATACTTGACGGCGGAGTGATCTTGCTGCTGATCGTCGAGAGTGTGATGGGGCGAGACATCAGCCAGCCGATAAAGGAGCGCATTTACCAGGCCGCATTTGTCTTCCTGGTGCTGTTTGCCGTGATGGTTATCTACAACGACTTGGTCAAGACCATCCCCGGCCTGAGTCAGAGGCTACCGTAGGTTCAACGAGGGCGCCTTGCCCTTCCGAAATTTGCCGCGGACGTGCAGCTATCCTCGCACGTGTCCGCGGCAAATGCATGTTTGCCGCGTGCTAGACTACTTTGTTCTCCGCGTTGCTGGTGATACGCGGCAGGCTTTCACATGGCAGAGATTGAGCGTAGAAACTCGGTTCCCGTTCGCATCGGTAACGTCGTCATTGGCGGGAACGCCCCCGTTGTTGTCCAATCGATGACAAACACGGATACCGCTGACGCGGCATCCACGGTGAAGCAGGTTGCCGCACTGGCGCGCGCGGGGTCGGAACTCGTTCGAGTGACCGTGAACAACGACGCGGCGGCGGAAGCTCTTCCGCAGATCGTGGATGAACTCGCGGTACAGGGTATCACTGTTCCAATCATCGGGGACTTTCACTACAACGGACACATTTTGCTTAAGAAGTACCCCGCCTGCGCCCGCGCTCTAGCCAAATACCGCATCAACCCGGGCAACGTAAGTGTCGGGCGAAAAGACGATGAGAACTTCCGAACGATGATCGAGGTGGCAATCGAGAATGATAAGCCAGTTCGCATTGGCGTGAATTGGGGTTCTCTTGACCAGCAATTGCTAGCCCGCATGATGGACGAGAATGCCCGTCTCAGCCATCCGAAGGAAGCGCGGGACGTGATGATGGAGGCCATGGTCCAGAGCGCGCTGCGCTCGGCGGAGTTGGCTGAGAAGTACGGGTTGGGACGCGATCACATAATCCTCAGCGCCAAAGTCAGCGGCGTACAGGACCTTATCGATGTCTATCGCGCGCTGGCATCTCGTTGCGACTACGCGCTTCACCTCGGGTTAACCGAGGCGGGGATGGGAGCAAAAGGTATCGTGGCTTCTACAGCCGGCCTCAGCGTTTTGCTACAGGAAGGTATTGGCGACACAATCCGCGTGTCGCTCACGCCTGCTCCCGGTGGCGATCGAACCGAAGAGGTTCTTGTCGCGCAACAAATCCTGCAGTCGATGGGGATGCGCAGTTTCATTCCGCAAGTCACCGCTTGCCCGGGTTGCGGACGCACCACCAGCACCTTCTTTCAGGAATTGGCCGAACAGATTCAGACCTACATTCACGAGAATATGCCGGTATGGCGCGAGAAATACTCCGGCGTGGAAGAAATGAAGGTTGCGGTGATGGGCTGCATTGTGAACGGCCCTGGAGAGTCGAAGCATGCCAACATCGGCATATCACTTCCCGGCACCTTCGAGGAACCGAAAGCGCCAGTGTTTGTCGACGGACGCCTGATGACCACGCTCAAGGGCGACCACATCGTCAGTGAGTTCATCACGATTCTGAATGACTATGTTGACTCGCACTACGCGAAAGCGGAAGCGCCCGTCAACTCCATCTCGTAGCCCATTTCAAGATCAAAGCAGACGGGGCAGCACCCCGTCTACTTTCGCCGCCGCTGTCAGATAAGGCGCCAGTCTCGCACGGTTCGCTTACTCGCCGCTCACATGCTCAACAGCGCAAAAGCAGCCCAAAACCAGATTGCGAATCCCGCGGAGTTGAGCGTAACGCGAATGTACGGATTGTCGATAATCCAGTTGTACTTCGCATCCATAACTTGCCACCTCAGCCTTTCTGCCCCATTCTGCTACGTTTGACGTCCCTGTCGCCGGAACGTTATCGCCTCTGCCTTGCTGTTCCGCGGCCCGCTTTCCTTAGCGGGGACGTTCTGGGCTTCAGATACGGAGGGTGCGGCAAGTAAGTTCCATTATGTTTTGCAGATAAATAACGACGGCTGTTACGGACGGAGAGAAAACGTCTCGGACTGAACGATCTCGCGTAGGTCGGGATACTTCTGAACAAGTGTTTCCGGCGCTTTTACCGGCTTGTTGGTGATCATATGCTTGAGTTCAAGCGCGTTCACAGCGGCTTTACCTTGAAAGTGATTGTTAGCCACAACGAACGTTACGTCTGCTTTCTTGGCGACATTCTCGACCTTGCTTTTCCATCCTGCTAACTCTTTCGTCGTATAAAGGTAGTTATATCGATCTTCGCTCTTCTCGTGCTCGAACCACTGGTCGTAATTGCGTCCGTGAAGCCGAATGTATCCAATCTTCGAAGTTACGTGCTCGGTCGGCCGCAGCGATCTGCCGAGCTTCGGTTGATCGATGTTACAGAAGGCGACGCCCTTCTCCGCGAAGTAGCTGAGGATGTTTTCGTTACTCCAGCTATCGTGACGCACTTCTACCACGAGCGGGTATTCCCGGAAGCGCTGTAGCATGGTTTCGAGATAGTCGCGGTTTTCGTTCGTGTTCTTGAACGACACCGGGAACTGCGCGAGCAAGGCACCTAGTCGCCCTTCGGCAGCTATAGAATCCAACCCAGCTTTCGCAAGTGACTCATCCTCAGCGGTCGCCCTGATTGTTTCCGCCGAAGTCGATTGCAGAACAGCGATCGGCGAGTGAGTGAAAGCCTTGTTGAGCTTCGCCGTAAAAACAAAACGCGGGTTGACCGTGGCAGCCTTTCGACACCATAACTTTCCCCACTCCGGTCGAATATGCCCGTAGAACGAGGTGTTGATTTCGATAAGGTCGAAGTATTGCGCGAGATATTCAACCGGGTGCTGCTGCCTCTTCAACTGTGCCGGATAGACGATACCTTCCCAGTCTTTGTAGGACCAACCAGCCGTACCAATGAGCACATGGTCGGCGATGTCGGTCATATCGAAAGATTGAGTTGCCAAACTCACGGTGCACTCCGAAGACTACATTCCTTCCTTTGACGACTTCGCGAAAAATGTCATCACTGCCCAGTACACGCCGCTCGGATACGTCGGTGTCCGTTCAAAACACACCCCCACCGCATAGCTTCCAAGTTCGTCACTGGTGCGAAAACGTGTGACATTGTCGGGAAGCTTTTCCGGTTCGGTCAAAGTGAACGCCACTACGTAACGCGCATTGCCTTTCACGCTGCAAGCGTTGAGTTCATCGTTGTGCGCCATCGAGCAAGCCTCATCACGCAGAGACGCAATTGCTCTGCGGACGAGCGACGTCTGGCCAGCTTGCCGCCTCAATCTATCGAAGTTCCGCGCGATTTCATCCTCGACCTCTGACGCACTGGATTCCGGCAGACGATGCGCGAAGTTCTGGACGACGTAGTAGTAGCCATCGTGCTTGACGGCGGCAATGCCCACCGCATTGTAATCAGGACTGAGGATGTTGGCCCGATGAGGAGGAGAGTGCATCAAGCCGATATGCACGCCTTCAATTTCCGCATCATAGGCGACGTTTTCAGCGGAGCGGTCCAACCTCACCGAGGTTTTTGCCAGCCGCTGCCGAAGGGACGGTTCTCCCGAGAATTGGTGAGAGAGCTGCTTCTTCTCTGCCATCAAATGCGCGTGTCCCAATGCAGCCTGCGCCAGTCGAGCGTCCCACTCCAGCGGTGCGCGACCCTGTTTCGCACGCTCCTGATTCAACAGGCGGAAGAGGTCCCGCGCGCCGCTCTCGTCCGGTTTACCAGCTGGATTTGCAGCCACACCGACGGAAGCAGCAGCGACGCAGAAGATCACCAGGGCCACGGCAGTCCGTGAAGCAAGCGCAAAAAGATTGCGATGTATCGGAATTTTCCTCACCTTTATTCAGATGTAAGACAAAACACTACTTTTGTTTGCCGCCGTGAGACTCTAAACTTTTCTGCCGACGGAGAATAGCACAATGATAGTAGCCATAGTGGCCGGTCTTTTCGGCTTGATAATCGGCGGCCTAATAGCCTGGCTCGTATCGCGTTCCGGATCAGCGGCGTTGCAAGAACGCGTATTGCAGGCAGAACAACAGCTTACCGCAACACGCGCTGCCGTTGCTGCAGCCGAAGCTGCGACCGCACGGCAGCTCGATCTTAACTCCAAGCTGCAGGCCGAGACTGCCGGGCTTCGCTCCACGTTGGAGCACGAGCGCAAAGCGGCGGAGGAGAAGCTTGCGCTCGTGACTCGGGCCAGTGAGGAGTTGAAGAACTCGTTCCAGGCACTCGCTGCCGAAGCTCTCAAAAGTAACAACCAGTCGTTCTTAGCGCTTGCAACGCAGAACCTCAAAACTTTTCAGCAACAAGCGCAGGGTGATCTCGAGCAACGGCAGAAAGCGGTCGAGAACCTTGTCGCGCCCTTGAAGGAGTCGCTCGGCAAGGTCGATCAGCAGATCCAGCAGATGGAGAAGGCGCGCAGCGAGGCTTATGGAGGTCTCGTACAGCAAGTTCGATCGCTGATCACGTCTCAGGAGAAGCTCCAGGCCGAAACCGGCAACCTGGTCAAGGCATTGCGGACGCCCAACGTGCGCGGGCGATGGGGTGAGATCCAGTTACGCCGCGTGGTCGAGATCGCCGGAATGATCAACTACTGCGACTTCGAGGAGCAAGCAAGCGTCTCGACCATCGATGGCCGCCTGCGGCCCGATCTTGTCGTGCACCTGCCCGGTGGCAAGCACGTCATCGTCGATGCCAAGACGCCTCTCTCTGCCTATCTGGAAGCCTGCGAGACACAAGACGAAGCTGTACGCACAGCCCTGCTGAAGAAGCATGCGGACCAGGTGGCCGGCCATATGGCGAACCTAAGCTGCAAGGCATATTGGGATCAGTTCCAGCCTGCGCCGGAATTTGTGGTGATGTTCTTGCCCGGCGAGACGTTCTTCAGCGCCGCCCTGGAACAGAATCCCGGACTCATCGAACAGGGCGTGAACCAACGCGTGATTCCGGCGTCACCGACAACGTTAATCGCGTTGCTCCGCGCGGTGGCGTACGGTTGGCAGCAGGAGACCATCGCACAGAACGCGCAGAAAATCGCGAACCTCGGCCGTGATTTGTACGACAGACTGTGTAAACTCGCCAATCATATGGAAGGTCTGGGCAAGAATCTCGATCGCGCCGTCGAACACTTCAACAAAGCTGTCGGTACGATGGAAAGTCGCGTCTTCGCTCCCGCCCGTAAGTTCGCAGATTTGGGAACGGCGGCAAAAGAAGAACTGCCGGAGGTATCGCAGATCGAGAAGACTGCGCGTCGACTCCAATCGTCAGACTGGGACCACAGCGACGACACCAGCCGTTCCGAGAACGAGCCTTTGACTCTAGCGGCTTCGAGCAGCAACGATTGACCGAGTCTCTTTGCACGAAGCAAGACCCGAGCCTCGCTCGGGTCATCTTTTTCGGTGTTGAAGCGGTCCGATGCTAGCGACGACGGAACTGTCGATCGTGCTTCTGGCGATAGATCTGTCGAGAAAGCCGGTTCTGCTGATGGTAACTCTTGCGCGCTCTCGTGCCGTGAATCTGCCATCCGCCTTCATCCCACGGATTCTTCGATTCAGGCGTGCCTCTCGGCGCTCGAGTCTCGCTGCTTCGGCCGCGGTCAGAGATCCGCTGCGGATGCCCTGCGCAATGCGTTGCTGCTGCATTTCTCGCCGCTGGCTGATGGTGGCGTGCCTTCTTGCCGGCGGCTGTCCCGGCGATATCGCTTGCGCCGCCAAGGTCGGAATCGTTAATGCGAAGGACGCCAGTGCGAGTACAACTCTAGTGAGTTTCATTGCTCTTCCTGTGACCTGTCGTGATTTGATCTCGACGGCGCGCCCCGTTTCGATTCACTCGTCTGAACCCGACGCCTAAAGGAATGTTGCGGAAGTTTCGCCGCACGTGTTCAGTCCAAAGGGATCAGGACCGCTGGCATAGGCGAAGCCGCGCACTTCAGAATTGTCGCGGCACTGCGAGGCCGGCTCGTCTTGAAGCCTTACAACCCCGCTTCTATGCGCGACCGAGGGTCGAGATAGTCGCGTAGGGCGTCTCCAATGAAGTTGAACGACAGCACGGCAAACATCACCGCGATAGCGGGAAAGAGTACGAGGTGCGGCGCGTCGAACAGATGCGATCTGCCATCGTTGAGCATCGAACCCCAACTTGCGGTTGGAGGAGGAACGCCGAGACCAAGGAAACTCATCGTTGCCTCAGCGAGAACCGCACCGGCCATACCGATTGCGGCTTGAACGATGACCGGCTGAATGATGTTTGGCAGGATATGCCGCGTGATGACGCGCCAATCACTTGCGCCCAGCGCTCGCGCCGCCTCAACGAATTCCCTCTCGCGTGCAGCCAACACCTGACCGCGAACCAGCCGGGCATAACCGACCCAACCACCGATTGAAAGTGCCAGGATCAGGTTGAAGATGCCAGGCCCGAGAAAAGCGACGAATGCTATCGCCAACAGGATTCCCGGAAAAGACAGGAACGCGTTCATCACCACTACATTGACGAAGCGGTCCACCTTGCCGCCGTAGTATCCCGCGATGGATCCGACAATGAGGCCAAGCAGCAGCGAAGCAGCGACCACGCTCGCGCCCACTAACATCGATATGCGCGCGCCGAAGATGATCCGGGAAAAAATGTCGCGCCCGAGTTCGTCCGTTCCAAACCAGTGCGCTGCAGATGACGGGCTGAGGCGGCTGGCAAGATCGATGCGTGCCGGGTCCTGAGGTGCGAGCCATGGCGCGAACACGGCAAAGGACACAAACACGAGGACAAGCACGACTCCCGCCGCTGCGAGTGGATTGCGCTTGGCTTCGCGCATAATTCTGGGCCGCACCTGTGCGAGCGTAGCCATGACTATTGCCTGATCCTCGGGTTAACGACTGAATAAACCAAGTCGGTCAGAAAGTTGACGGCCACGTAAGTGAGTCCGATAACGAGAATGCAGCCTTGCACGAGGTAGTAATCGCGATTGGCAATAGCCTGCACAGTGAGGCGCCCAATACCGGGCCAGGAAAAGATGGTTTCTGTGACAATGGCGCCAGCCAGCATCGCGCCGAACTGAAGGCCGAGGACGGTTACCACCGGAATCATCGCATTGCGCAGTGCGTGCCGATAAACGACACTCCGCTCGGACAAGCCCTTCGCTCGTGCCGTACGAATGTAGTCCTGGCCTAGTTCCTCGAGCATCGCTGTACGCACCATGCGCGTCAGAATGGCAGCCAGCGCGCCGCCGAGGGTGATCGCCGGCAAAACGAGGTGCGCCATCGTCCCCGACCCTGAAACTGGCAAGACTCCCATATGAATGGCGAAAAACAGGATCAGAATTGGACCGAGAGCGAAGTTCGGGAACGACAGCCCAAGCAGGCTTACAAAACTGATGGCTCGGTCATCCCATCGATTGCGCCGCCTCGCCGACCTGACACCGGCAGGCACTGACAGCAATATGGCCACGCCAAGTGCGGCGAACGTCAGCTTCATCGTGAAGGGATAGCGTTCGGAGATAATGCTTGATACCTTCTGGTTGAACCGCAGGGATTGGCCAAGGTCTCCCCGCAGGACGCCTTTCCAGTAATTCACATACTGCTCACCAATCGGCACATCGAGTCCGTACTGATGACGTGCCGCTTCTATATCGGCGCTAGCGGCACCCTCCCCGAGCATCTGCTGGATTGGGTCGCCGGGCACAAAGTGGATCAGCAAGAACACCACCGAAACGACCAGCCAAACGACAGGGATGGTGTAGAGGAGGCGAGTTGTTAGGTATCGGAGCAAAAATGCGGTTTATACAATTTCAGAAATCAGGATTCCCCACCGACGCTAAGCAGGTTCTCCCCTGCTGCCAGCATGACGCATATGGCTGCTTGACTTCAAGACTTAGCGGCTGACTTTTTCGGCTGAGTCCGCATCTGCCGTTCGCGGCGCCAGGTCTATTTTCACACGCGCTATGCGGTGACCGTCCATCTCCTCAACCGTATATCGACGGCCATCGTACTCGAAGCACTCACCGCCACGTGGAATGCGCTGCAATTGCGTCAGTACGAACCCTGCGAGCGTCTCAAAACCCTCGTCCCGCGGCAGTCGAAGCTGGTACTGGGTTTCGAGGTCACGAATCGGAACCGAGCCTTCGAACACCATCGTCGTTGCACCTGGAGCCAGCGGTTGGGGTGTTATGTCGAACTCGTCTTCAATCTCACCAACGATCTGCTCCAGCACGTCTTCTACCGTGACGACTCCGGCAGTCGATCCAAACTCGTCGACTACGACAGCTAGATGTCTTTTGCGCTGCTTGAACTCTGTTAGCAGTTCGGTCAGGACCTTGGTTTCCGGTATAACCAGGACATCTCGCATGATGTGGCGAACCTGCATTCTAGAAAGCCGCGCGGAAGCCGTTGCGTCAGATTTCATCAAGAGACGCAGCCGCATCCATCGCGTCAGGTCCTTGGAATAGAGCAAACCGACAATGTGCTCGGGCCCGCGTTGCGGATCGTAGACCGGCACGCGCGAATGTTGTTCTTCCACCACGCGGGTCAGCGCTTCTTCCAGACTTAAATCCGCTGGGAGCGAAAAAATGTTTGGCCTGGCCACCATGATCTCGCGAACCGTGATGTTGCTCAGTTCCAGCGAGTGGATGATCATCTCCTCCTGCGATTGCGACAGTAACCCATATCGCCGGGTCGCTGTGACGATCAGCTTGATTTCCTCTGGCGAGTGGATTCCGCCATGACCAGCATCCCGCATCCCGAAGATCTTCAGAACTCCGCGTGCCGAGTTTGTCATGACGTATAGGAATGGCGTTGCCAGCCTCATAAAGACGTCCATCGGACCGGCGATGGCAAGCGCAACTTGTTCCGCGCGCTGCAAGGCGACTGTCTTCGGCACCACTTCGCCGAGTATGACGTGGAGGTAGGTGATGAGGGTAAACGCGATTACAACCGCGCCCGTGTGCGCATATATGCCGGCATGCGGAAGGTGCTCAAACAGCGGGTGCAGCAGGTTCGCGAGGGCGGGCTCGCCGATCCAGCCGAGCGCGAGGCTCGCCAGCGTTATGCCGAACTGAACGCCATTCAATACGCTGTCCAGCTGGTGCTGGAGCTTCTGCACTGTTCTGGCGCCGATCCGGCGCGCTTCAATGAGCTGCTGGATTCGCGTATCGCGCACGCTGACGAGGGCAAATTCCGCCGCGACGAAGAAGGCGTTTGCCGCCACTAAAAGGATTACGGCCAGCAGGCGCAGCAGGACGTAGGTAGCCATGAAATAAAAATTCTAACACCCGGGTGCACTGCTTTCCTCCGGCCGCCATTTACCGATTAGCAAACTCATCGACCACCCAATTAGAGCTCACCAGCCACCATAACTTCTGTCCTATGACTTTCCATAGGACAACCAACCCCACGCTCCTGAAACTTGTAGCGTAGGTCGAGGTACCAGCTCATGTTGATTGAAAACAAGGTGACTTAAAGCTACATCTACTCTGGCCAGCAACTTGCAAGTACCCGGGCACACCGATTTCCCTGGAAAGTTCAACTTTAGGAATTAGCTAGAAAGAGGAGGCTTTAATGTCTCACAGGTTCCGGCTCAGCCGGATCTTCGCAGTGGTTCTGGCCATCCTGCTGGCAGCGGGGGCGCTGCCAGCTCAGACCAGCCGCGGCACAGTCAGCGGTATCGTTACCGACCAGACTGGAGCGGTTGTAGCGAACGCAAAAGTGGTCCTAACGCAAGTGGAAACGAATGCCGTTCGCGACACCGTCACGAATGGTGCTGGGTTGTACCGCTTTGACGCGGTGAACCTTGGAACCTACGTCGTGAAGGTAACCGCACCCGGCTTCGCGAACGCCGAAACTCACGGGCTTGTCGTTCGCGCTAACCAGACCTCCAGCATGGATTTCCAGTTGCAGGTCGGCAACACCAGCGAGACGCTTGAGGTCGCAGCGACCGCTTCATCCGTTGCGCTACAAACAGATGAGCAACTCCGCGGCCGCAACATCGAACCGCAAGCGTTGGCGAACCTTCCTATTACCGGGCAGAACTCGCTGAACCTGATGACGCTGGTTCCGGGCATTGTACCCACCAATATGAGCGGTGGCGGCAGCCTCGACAGCGGCATCGGATCGGTGAACGGCTCGCGTCCGCGCGCCAACAACTTCATGCTCGACGGCGTAGAGAACAACGACATCTCTGTTGCCGGCCCGGCGATAACCCTTACCAACAACGACGCTCTACAGGAAGTATCCGTTCAGACTTCGAACTTCAGCGCTGAATTCGGTCGCTCAGGTGGCGCAGTCATCAACCAGATCACCAAGTCCGGCACGAACAACCTGCACGGTACGGCTGCATGGGTTTATCGTTCGCAGCGATTGAACGCCAGCAGCTTCGACCAGCGCTACTCCTATTACCAGGGCGGCGGCAAAGCCGACGGCGATCCTCTAAAGCCGTCTTTCCTCGAGCATATTCCTGCTTTCACAGTAGGAGGCCCGGTTTACATCCCCGGCGTTTACAACGGCAAAGACAAAACCTTCTTCTTCGTAGCGGGTCAGTGGGATCGCCTGAATAATGGCGCATACCAGAGGATCGTTACTGCCCCAACTGCAAATGGCGTTGCGACGTTGCAAGCTCTGGCCGCGACCTGCCCGAACGCACGACTGTACCTCAACCTGATGGGCGGACAGGTTGCAACGATCGCCGACGGCGCCACAGACATCTCGGTTCCGCAAGCGGTTTACGACAAACTCGTGGCAGATGGCGTTACGCCAACGTGTACGGCCGGAACCGCCAACCCGACGAGAGCGGGAATGAACTTCGAATACGGGTCCACAACCCGCGCCGTACCTCGCCTCTACGCTGGCAATACCATTCAGGCTCGTGTGGACCACATCCTGTCCGAGAAGCATCAGCTCAGCTTCCGGTTCTTGCAGTCCCCAGGCAGCTACAAGGGCATCTACGCCCTGGGTGTCCAGCCCGAGTTCGACGCTGGATATTTGTCCAAGAGCTACACTGGCGCGATCACGGATACGTACGTGATCTCCTCGCACGTTACCAACGAGCTGCGCCTGAACTACGCGCGCGTCGCTGTGGACTGGCCCTTAATGGCTGCTCCGGGTAGCCTCGGCGCAACCCACCCCACGATCGCAATAACCGGTTTCACCACCATGGGCACCAGCGCCAGCTATCCGCAGGGTCGTACGTTCAACAACTACGAACTGCAGGACACCATGACCTGGATTCACGGCAAGCACACCTTCCGTTTTGGCCTGGACGTGAACAAACAGATCGCCCGTCAGAGTGCTCCAGTCACGACCCGTGGCGCACTCACATACGCGGACGCCACCTCGCCACTCGGCACGACGTTTGCATTTGCCAACTTCCTCGACGACTTCTCTGGCACGGGTCTGAACACTGTTTCAAGACAGTTCGGCACGCCTGTGTATCATCCGACCACGACCCGTCAGTCTTACTTCATTCAGGACTCGTGGAAGGCTACCCCGCAACTGACGTTGAACTTCGGCCTTCGCTACGACCTCTTCGGTCAGCCAGCGAATGGGAATTTCCCGTATCCAGCGGTTTCGATGGACCCGGCAAACTTCCCGAACAAGGCTGAGATTCCTGTCGACAAGAACAACTTCGGCCCGAACTTCGGCTTCTCTTACAACCCCCAATGGGGCTTCTTTAGCGACGGCAAAACCGTCATTCGCGGCGGCTTCCAGATTGGTTATGACGGCTGGTATAACAACCTCCTGTCGAACATGGCCGCTGGCGCACCTAACAACCCAACCAACGTGGCTTACAACGGTGTGGCCAATTCGGCTACGCCCCGTGGTCAGGTCGGCATCTACAACGTGAGATTCCCGACGTTAACAGCTGCGGCGTTCAACCCTCTGGCGGATTCGGCGAGCCAATTCACGCCGAACATTCGCAACCCGTACACGATGCGTTGGTCGTTTGGCGTGCAGCGCGAAACCCGTTGGGGCATGCTGGTCGATCTGTCCTATGTTGGCTCCGTCGGGCGCAAGCTGTTCATCAGCCGCGAACTGAATCCGGTTATGCCCAGAGCTGACGGAACCGCGGGAACCCGCATGTTCCCGACTATGGGTAGCCGCACGGTCCGTGACTCGGCTGCAAACTCGAACTACAACTCGCTTCAGCTCGACGTTCGCAGCAAGGCGAAAGAAACCGTCCTGGGCGGTGTGACTTTCACCTCCTCCTACACTTGGTCGCACAACCTGGACGTGCAGAGCGAAACTTTCGCCACTTCGGGTCAGCAGAGCGCTTACGCGTCGTCTCGCTGGCTCGCTCTGCAGGACCTCAACATCGATTACGGAAACTCCGATCTCGACCGACGTCACCGCTGGGTCACGTCCTTGATTTGGGACATCCGTGGTCCGAAGCACGGATTCTTGGGGCAGGCTTTCGGCGGTTGGTCCATTACGGCTGCAATTCCCGTGATGTCCGGCACGCCGTTTAGCGTCTCGAACAACTACGATCGCGATGGCGACGGATCGGCGGTTGCAGACCGTCCAAACATTGGCAACACCAGAATGCCTATCTGGACGCGCGCTTTGATCTCGACCACAGCTCAGAACTGCGCGTCTGGCCTGTGGAACCCGGATGCTAAGGGTTGCACCACGGCTGACCAGGTGTACTGGGTTCAGGCCAAGGGTGCGCCGAACGAGAAAACTGCTCGCAGGAACAACGTGTTCTCGGAGGGCGCCATTTACGCCGACGTCAACGTCATGAAGAAATTCCGCGTTACGGAAGGGTTCAACCTCGAAGCTCGAGCGGAAATCTTCAACATCGGCAACAACATGAACTTCAACTATGCTCCGACCGGACTGAATGGCTACGGTCTGCGCATCACTCAGCCCGCAGGTCGGTTCATGCCTTGGCAGGAATCGGACTATTACACGAGCCCCGGCAACCGAACGATGCGCCTGCAGTTGAAGGCCATTTTCTAGAACTTTTCTTGCTGCACTTTGGGGAGGGCTCAGCCCTCCCCTCTTTTTTGTGAGAAGCCAGCTTCTCCGAGCGGATTACCCACCCGCAGATTTCCATTCCGTCGCTTTCCTTTTCCCCTCTTCTCGGTCTAAACGCAAGGATTCGGGGAAACAGCTCAACCACCCATAAAAAATTGCGAAGTTGCGGGAACCATTTGAGGCTGCCGCTCGTAACAGAACACAGGCGCTGAGAGCCTGACCGTCGCGCATGGATGTGGCGGCATTGAATTCAGGAGGCAGAACGTGGCTAACGGCAATGGCAACGGAAAAAAGAAACGGAGAAATCGCCTTTTCGTTATCGGCGGGTCGATCCTCGGCATTCTGGTTTTGGTAGTTATCGTTGCGGCGATGACCAGCGGTGGCACGAAGATTGATCCGTCGAAGCTGGGCAAAGTCGAAAAGGGCGATCTTGCCAAGAGCGTCGTCGCCACCGGCAAAGTCGAGCCAATCACGAAGGTCGAAATTAAGTCGAAGGCCAGCGGTATCGTCAAGAAGCTCTACATCGAAGCTGGTGACCGGGTGAAGAAAGGCCATGTTCTGGCCGAACTCGACCGCGACGAGATTCTTGCCAGTGTCCGTTCACAGGAAGCCCAGTTGCAGTCATCGCAGGCCAACCTGAGCGCAGCCGAAGCCGACTTGAAGCGCGCCGAAGTTGACGCCCAAGGGCCGGACATACCCATGCTGAAACGGGCGTACGAGCGCGCCGTCAACATGCGTAAAGAGGGCGTGGTTTCCGACTCTGCGCTCGACGAGGCGCAGAAGGCCTACGAGCTCGCGCTCAACAAACAGAATGTCGCCCGCGCGCAACTGGTGGTTAACAAAGCGAAAGTCGCTCAGGCCCGCGCCGATGTGCAGCGCCAGACCGCGAACTTGGCTCAGCTTAAAGAACAATTGAACTACACAACGATTGTTGCTCCGATGGATGGCATCATCCTCTCGCGCGACGTTGAGGTGGGCGACGCCGTCAGCTCGATCCTCGTGATGGGATCGGCCGCCACGTTGGTAATGACCGTCGGCGATACGAGCGAAGTCTACGTAAAGGGTAAAGTGGATGAAAGCGACATCGGTAAGGTCTATCTGAACCAACCGGCTCGCATTAAAGTCGAGTCCTTCAAGGACAAGACCTTCAATGGCAAAGTGACGAGAATCTCGCCGATGGGCACCGAGAAGGACAACGTCACAACGTTTGAAGTGCGCGTGTCCATCATCAACCCCGGCGGCGAGTTGAAAGCGGCGATGACCGCAAACGCGGAAATCATTCTGGAAGAACACAAGAACGTATTGCAGATCCCGGAAGGCGCGCTGATCTACGACAAGGACAAGAAAGCCTCGGTTGAAGTTCCCGACCCCAAGGCCAAGGACGGCAAGAAGAAGGTCCCGGTGCAGGTTGGAATTTCAAACGGCGCCAAAGCTGAAGTCCTGGCAGGTCTGAAGGAAGGCGATCAGGTAGTTCTTCAGTAAAGTTGCTTCATCCGTTAGCCTCTCGGAAAAATCACTACGGCGGGCCGAACCTGGCCCGCCTTTTTCGTGTTCTGCTAGCGGTTGTCTGAGCGAACATCGAGGTCACGACGCGCAACCTGAGCTGTCGGCGATTCCTTCCGCTTGTTCTTGAATGCGTAGAAAACCGCTAGTAATGGTGGAGCCAGAAGAAGACCCCAAAACGGAAAGAAGAAGGCCATAACCAGCGGCACAAGTATCGATGCCCAGATGGGCACCTTGGCCGTACGCTTCATGAGGTAGGGCTGAAAGAGAAATCCGTCAACCACGACCACCACGGCGTAAAGAATTAAGACGTAGATCATGTGCTCCCAGCCCAGGATGAACAGGGCTGTGAGAGCGGGTCCGATCAACGTAAGTACCGGGCCGAAGTGCGGTATGAACTGCAGCAAGAAGGCCAAGAACGCCCACAGCGGCGCAAAAGGAACGCGGATGATCAGCAACCCGACAAGCCAGAGAACTCCAACCGCGAGCGCGTCCTGGGACTGCGCGATGAACCAATTCTTAAGCGCCGTGCCAGTTGTCCTGAGATGATCGTTATATTCCACGTTTGCTTAGATTAGAGAAGTGGCTCTAGAGATTACAACGTGAACTCGAACCCCACAAACACGTACGCCACCGGCTCAGTCGAAACTGATAAACTCGTTGTAGCTCGACTCCGAGGTTAATGAACGTATGAAGACCGGCATCATCATCTTTCCTGGCTCAAACTGCGACTATGACGCATTCTGGGCGGTGAAGGAACTGGCACACCAGCCTGCCACGTTCCTCTGGCATGATACGCACGACCTGCAGAACTGCGACCTGATCATCGTGCCGGGCGGCTTCTCATATGGAGACTACCTGCGGACCGGAGCTATCGCCAAGTTTTCGCCCGTCATGGATTCAGTGCGACAATTTGCCGAAAGCGGCGGATTGGTTATGGGCATCTGCAATGGTTTTCAGATCCTCTGCGAAGCCGGTCTGTTACCGGGTGCATTGATGCGCAATGCTGGGCTTAAATACATTTGCCGCACCGTGCACGTTCGTGTCGAGAATACGGATACGCCGTTCACCAATGCGTGCCGCCCCGGTGAAGTTTTGCAGATCCCGATCGGCCACATGGAAGGCAACTACACCTGCGACGCAGCAACGCTCGAGGAACTTAAGCGCGATAACCGCATCGTGTTCCGCTACGTCAACGAGCAAGGAGAACCGACACCCGAGGCGAATCCGAACGGCTCTCTCGATAACATCGCTGGAATCTGCTCGCCGGGACGCAACGTACTCGGCATGATGCCGCACCCCGAGCGCAACAGCGAAGCACTGCTCGGCAACGCTGATGGGTTCAAGATCTTCCAGTCGCTCGTGAGCGCGATGGCCGCGAAGTAGCAATGCTCCTTGTGATGTGAAAAGACCCGAGCTGCGCCTCGGGTCTTTTCTTTGCTACAAAGGTTGCAGGGCATACTCCCTAGCTGGCCGGAGAAGGTGCGCGATGAAAGTCGATCCCGGCCTTAGCCAGCCTTGCACAAACGCCATCCTCGAACGGCTGATCCGTCATTCCCTCGAGGTTGATCGCCACGTTCGCTAGCGCGCTGTAAACGGCAGCATTCGCGAGCGCGGTCGCACTGGTCAGGTCGGAGGCCATCTTCGGGTTAGTGATCGGCCGTAGCTGCTCGACGATCGCCTCGACTCGTTTCGATTTCTCAACCACGCTCAGTGGAACCTCGATAGCCTGTTTGAGCGCGGCGGAGATCAGCGCGTCACCATCGGTCGAAGTCTTCGCAGCTTTGTACGCGGCCACCACTGACCTGTATGACTCGGCGTCCGCGTCAACAGCGGCTTTGAGTTCCTCGCGCAGCGTCGCCAACTCAGCCAGCACTTCGCTCAGCTGCGTTTCGTACTGAAGGTAGTTCTTCTTGCCGCGCGACATGCCCGCCACCATGGCACCCAGTGCCGCGGCCATTGCGCCTGTCGCAGCGGCTGCGCTGCCTCCGCCGGGAGCGGCCGTCGGTGCAGCCAGTTGCTCGATGAAAGGCTCGACTCCGGCACGCAGTCCGCCCACGGCCATCTTTCCGCCCATCACGGCAGCGAGCCGGTTTTCCAGAATCATCGA